>NZ_JBVJHT010000045.1:0-1003 GCF_055586685.1 Micromonospora sp. NPDC049529 | reverse complement strand
ACGCGTCAGGGGCCGGGCCACATGTGGCCCGGCCCCTGACGTTCCGGCGTATCGCCGGTACCTCCCCCAAGTTCTGGTTAGTACGTCTCGCTGAGTTGTCCGCGGAGTTTGGTGAGTGCGCGGGTGAGGAGTCGGGAGACGTGCATTTGGGAGACGCCGATCTGGTCGGCGATCTGGGATTGGGTGAGGTTGCCGTAGAAGCGGAGGGTGAGGATTTTCTGTTCGCGTTCGTCGAGGGTGGCGAGGGCGGGGCCGAGGGCGATGCGGAGTTCGGCTTGTTCGAAGTCGGGGTCTTCGCCGCCGAGCATGTCGCCGAGTTCGGTGGCGCGTTCGCCGTCGCCGGTGGGGGTGGACAGGGAGACGGCGTTGTAGGCGCGGGCGCCTTCGAGGCCTTCGAGGATTTCTTCTTCGGTGACTTTGAGGTGGGTGGCGATGTCGGTGACGGTGGGGGAGCGGCCGAGGGTTTGGGTGAGGGTGCTGTTGGCTTCGCTGATGCTGAGGCGGAGTTCTTGGAGGCGGCGGGGGACGCGGATGTCCCAGGTGCGGTCGCGGAAGTGGCGTTTGAGTTCGCCGATGATGGTGGGGATGGCGTAGCCGGCGAAGTCGACGCCTCGGGTGGGGTCGTATTTGTCGATGGCTTTGATGAGGCCGATGGCGGCGGTTTGGGTGAGGTCGTCGGTGGGTTCGCCGCGTCCGCCGTAGCGGTGGGCGAGGTGGTTGGCCAGGGGGAGCCAGGCTTCGATGGCTTTGTCGCGTAGGGCGGCGCGGGAGGGGTGTGTGGTGGGGAGGGCGGTCATGGCGAGGAGGAGGTTGGTGGCGGAGTCGGTGAGCGCGTTCGGGTCGAGCTTGGGTGCCGCCTGGGTGGGTGTGGCGGTGGTGTGCTCGGTGGTGGTTGACGCGGTCATGGTGGTCCTCCCTGCACCTCGTCCGCTGACAAGACAAGTTGCCGTGCGCAAAAGTTCGTGTAGGCCGTTCGGTTGGCTGACCGGTTGTTCGCTTAGGG
>NZ_JBVJHT010000044.1:0-1041 GCF_055586685.1 Micromonospora sp. NPDC049529 | reverse complement strand
CGGCGGCGTACCGGGTGTCGCATCTGGATGCTCTTGAGGCGGAGAGCGTTTTTGTGATGCGTGAGGTGGTGGCGGAGTTGGAGCGTCCGGTGCTGCTGTTCTCGGGTGGCAAGGACTCGATCGTGATGTTGCGGTTGGCGCAGAAGGCGTTCGCTCCGGCGAGGATCCCGTTTCCGGTGATGCACGTCGACACGGGGCACAACTTCGCCGAGGTTCTGGAGTATCGGGACCGGCGGGTGACGGAGTTGGGTTTGCAGTTGGTGGTGGCGTCGGTGCCGGAGGCCCTGGAATCGGGCCTGGTGCGGGAGTCCGCGGATGGGATGCGGAACCGGATCCAGACTCCGGTGTTGTTGGCGGCGGTGGAGAAGTACCGGTTCGACGCGTTGTTCGGTGGTGCCCGCAGGGATGAGGAGAAAGCGCGGGCGAAGGAACGGGTGTTCAGTTTCCGGGATGATTTCGGGCAGTGGGATCCGAAGAACCAGCGGCCGGAGTTGTGGTCGTTGTACAACGGTCGGCATCATCCGGGCGAGTCGATCCGGGTGTTCCCGTTGTCGAACTGGACCGAGCTTGATATCTGGCACTACATCGCCCGGGAACGGTTGGCGTTGCCGTCGATCTACTACGCGCATCAGCGTGAGGTGATCGAACGCGACGGCATGTTGTACGCGGTGAACGAGTTCATCACTCCCCGTGCCGGTGAGGTGCCGTTCGTGGAACGGGTCCGGTACCGGACGGTCGGTGACGCCTCCTGCACCGCGGCGGTGAAGTCCGACGCCGACAGTGTGGAGTTGGTGATCGAGGAGGTCGCCGCAACTCGGGTCACCGAACGCGGGGCGACCCGTGGCGACGACCGGGTCAGCGAGGCCGCGATGGAAGACCGCAAACGGGAAGGCTACTTCTGATGAGTACCACCACCCCGGTCACCGAAACCGAGACCCCGCCGGTTGAGGGTCGGGCGATGGACCTGCTCCGGTTCGCGACCGCCGGCAGTGTCGACGACGGGAAGTCGACCCTGATCGGCCGCCTGCTCTACGACACGAA
>NZ_JBVJHT010000043.1:0-1170 GCF_055586685.1 Micromonospora sp. NPDC049529 | reverse complement strand
TCAGTGGGTGTCGACGATCATGCCGGCGGCGATGGTGCGGTTGGTGGTTTCGTCGATGAGGATGAAGCCGCCGGTGGTGCGGTTGCGGCGGTATTCGTCGGCGAGTAGCGGCACGGTGGTGCGGAGGCGGATCCGGCCGATTTCGTTGAGGCCGAGTTCGGTGGCTTGTTCGTCGCGGTGCAGGGAGTTGACGTCGAGGCGGTAGTGGAGTTCGCGGATCACGGTCCGGGCGGTGCGGGTGGTGTGTTTGATGGTGTATTTCGCGCCGGGTCGGAGTGGGGTGGTCTCGTCCATCCAGCAGATCATCGCTTCGATGTCCTGGGCGACGGTGGGGGCGTTGTTCGGTCGGCAGATCAGGTCGCCGCGGGAGATGTCGATCTCGTCGGTGAGGCGGACGGTGACCGACATCGGTGGGAACGCTTCGGTGACGGGTCCGTCGGCGGTGTCGATGGCGGCGATCCGGGAGGTGAACCCGGACGGGAGGACCATGACCTCGTCGCCGGGTTTCAGGACGCCGGAGGCGACCTGTCCGGCGTAGCCGCGGTAGTCGGTGATGGTGGTCGACTGGGGGCGGATGACGTACTGGACGGGGAACCGGACGTCGACGAGGTTACGGTCGGAGGCGATGTGGACCCGTTCGAGGTGGTGCAGCAGTGAGGGGCCTTCGTACCAGGGGGTGTGTTCGGAGCGGGTGACGATGTTGTCGCCGTGTAGGGCGGAGATCGGCACGACGGTCAAATCGGGTGCTTCGAGTTTCGCGGCGAACGCGGTGAACTCGTCGCTGATGCGTTCGAAGACGTCCTGGGACCAGTCGACGAGGTCCATCTTGTTCACGCACAGCACCAGGTGCGGCACCCGCAGCAGCGAGCAGAGGAACGCGTGTCGGCGGGACTGTTCGACGAGGCCCTTGCGGGCGTCGACGAGGATCAGCGCCAGGTCGGCGGTCGACGCCCCGGTGACCATGTTGCGGGTGTACTGGATGTGTCCGGGGGTGTCGGCGATGATGAACTTCCGCCTCGGGGTGGCGAAGTACCGGTAGGCGACGTCGATCGTGATGCCCTGTTCCCGTTCGGCGCGTAGGCCGTCGGTGAGCAACGCCAGGTTCGTGTACTCGTCCCCCCTGGCCGCGGAGACGGCTTCGACGGCGGCCAGTTGGTCGGTGAACAGTGA
>NZ_JBVJHT010000042.1:0-1275 GCF_055586685.1 Micromonospora sp. NPDC049529 | reverse complement strand
CACCACCACAAACCCACGCCGCCCCGCCCCCCACCCCCCCCCCCCCTACCCCCCCCCCCCCCCCCCCCCCCCCCCCCCCCCCCCCCCCCACTGCCGGCAATACGGCTCGACAGCTCAGCGGAAATTGAACTCCACCCGGTCGTTGTTGCCGTTGCGCTCCTCGGGAACGTAGTGCTCGACGCCGTCGATCCGGTCGAAGTTGCGCACGGACGCCCACCCGGTGCCGGTGTCCGGCTGTCCCGCGCTGTTGACCAGCCCCAGGACGACGGTCCGCTCCTCACCCGGCTTCAGTGGCTTGAGCTCGCAGAACAGGGTCGAGGCGAACAACCGCGAGGTATCGCTCGTCTTCGTGCACACCGACCACCCGCTTCCCTCGTGCCTCATCCCGGCAGTGGGGCCGAACCCGAGTTCCAGCCGTACGTTCTTCGACACGAAGGGCCCGTTGTTGCGAATCTTGACGGTGACGGAGGCGTACCGCAGTCCCCAGACCGGGTCCTCGGGACGCTCGACGAACGCCACGTCGGTGGCGCTGATCGTCTGGAGGTCGACGAAGACCGGATTGGGTCCGAATTCCTCCGGGCCGGCCGTCTGCGTGAACTCCTTCCCATTCCAGCCGTAGCCGCGCCACTGTTTCTGGGCCCACTCCTTCGGCACCTGACAGCATTCGGGAAGGTCGCCCACCTGGACGCGTACGACTCCGGCCGGGT
Source organism: Micromonospora sp. NPDC049529 (assembly GCF_055586685.1). NCBI lineage: Bacteria > Bacillati > Actinomycetota > Actinomycetes > Micromonosporales > Micromonosporaceae > Micromonospora > Micromonospora sp. NPDC049529. The sequence continues at coordinate 568 of NZ_JBVJHT010000042.1, read as the reverse complement.
CGAATTCGACGTCGACTATCCACTCTATTTCGTCGCCGACCCGGACGACCTGCCCGAGGGTGACGACCTTTCCGGCGGTGTCCCGGTCGAAGACCACCACCTGCTGCGTCGTCCCGCCCTCGGTGAGCGGACAGGACAGCAGGGCGATCGTCTCGGCCGCCCCGTCGTCGTCCACGTCGCCGTGGGCGAGGGCGACCAGCGACGGGTGCTTCAGTTTCGGGTCGTCGTCGAGCCGGACGTTCCCGGTGACACACCACTGCGGCGCGACCGGGTGCCACGCCGGCAGGCTCACCCGCGCCTTGAACAGGTCCGTCTTGCTGATCTCGCCGTCCGGTGGGGCCGGGGTGCCGGTGGCGGGCGGGGTCGCCGACGGGGTGGGCCTCGCCGACGGGGGCGGGCTGACGGTCGGCTCGGTGGTGGTGGCGGGTCCGGGGGGTGGGCCGGAGCCTCGGTTCAGCGTCGCGTACCCGGCCACCGGGCCGATGACGAGGACCAGGGCCAGGGCCAGGCCGGTGGTGGTCGCGACCCGACGGCGGTGCCGGACCGTACGCCGTACCGCGTCCGGACC
>NZ_JBVJHT010000041.1:0-3483 GCF_055586685.1 Micromonospora sp. NPDC049529 | reverse complement strand
CACGAAAGCCGCCTAACCAACCCGGCGAACGTTGGTGGTCACGGCACTAGAGATACACCTGCGCCCCCGCCGAAAAGGTCGTCAAACCTGTTGAGCTGCGACTATCGCCACTCTAACTTGAATGTTCAGGTCCGGGACGTGGTGCAGGTTAGTACCCCTATCACTCCGCTTCGGTTGCCCTTGGCCGCTTAAATCCTGCCCGGCATGTCGGCCGTTGCCCTACGCCCGTAGCGGGGCCGGATCTCCTTCGTCGCGCCGGACTTGAGCAGCCCGGCGAGCGGACTTCGGCACCCCTTCCGTTGAACCATGCGGCACTCATGCTCTGTGGTCTTTACTGTGCTGCTCGGCAAGGCGTTCGCGCAGCCGTGCGTGCCGGAACTGGTAAACGCTGCCGACCTGGCGCAGCACGCCCACGCGGTGTGCGTCGTCGAGGAACTGCGCCAGCCGCCAAGGGACGTGGCCCCGGATGGCGAGCAGAGCACGAGTCACCGCGTAAGCGCCCCACTGGGTGCGCAGCACAGCGACGACGGTGACGAACAGGCCCACGGTGGCGGCCCCAAGCCCGACCCACCAGAGACGGTGGGGCGACTGCCCGTACGCGAGTAGGACGGTGAGGCAGGCTGCGGCCAGTAGTGCTAGTGCACAGGCGAAGGCGATCGCCCGTTGTCGTCCCAAGTTCAGTGCCCGTCTCGGGGTAATGGCCTCATCTTGGTTGAACGGCAGCGTCAGGTTCCCCAGCATCCACAGCAGGACACCGATGGCCAGCCAGATCGGTAGCCAGCCAGCCGACGCGTAGAGCAGCGAACGCCAAGAATCGGACGTGACGAGGGTGATCACACTCAGCAGCACGCTGATACCGGCCCAGCAGAGCACGGATATGCACAGGAAGAACACCAAAGATCGCCAACGAGACATCTGATGTCCGCGTATGCGAGCGGTGATCACCCGAGCGAGATCGTTGAGAGCGTCCCAGTTTGCAAGCGGTCGGCCGGGGGAGAGAGTCGCGGAATCAACAGCCCATCCACATGCAAGAGCTGCCAGGGAGGCGAACAGACACGAAACAGACCACCGATCCCCCATGCCAGACAGCCAGGCGGCGGCCGTGAGGAAGCCGACGAGCCAGGCCGCCGAGCACACCGCAGTGATGCGCTGCCACGGTGCCACTCGGGAAGAGAACTGCCACCATACGAAATCCTCGGTCCCGAGGCTGGTGAGATGTGTGCCCAGTTCCGCCAGCCAGCGGCTGGCGCGGTCCGCCTCCCAGCGGCCAGCGGGGGACGGTACGCCCGGCGGGGCTGGTACGTCGTCGAAGGCCGCCGGGACGATTCCGTCCAGAAGGTGGCGTTCGATGGCGTCGGCGTCCGGAAAACGGTGCCGGTCCAGCAAGTACGCGGGAGATGCGTCCGGAGCGGCGTAGACCGAGCGCATAAGGCTAATCGTCAAGGGCGTCGACATGGCCGTGGCAAGTGGCCCGCTGGGGTCGTTTGCTAAAGCGGTGAACATCGGCTGCCACTGCACGTGTCTTTGTGGAGGCACCGCAGTGCGCAGGTAGTCAAGGGCGCTGTGTGGCGCCACGGGAAGGGAGCGGATCACGGCCGCCGACCTGAGCACATCCGCGTCCCGCAGACACGCAGCGTATTCGGAGGTGCGGCAGGTAAGAACGACCGGGCTGTCCCCCGCTAGCGCCCTGTTGAGCCCACGCAGTGCGAGTCGCCGCCGAGGTGGTGAGATCTCGTCCAAGCCGTCCAGGATAGGAAGGAGGCACTGTGCCTCCACCATTCGGGCCGCCACATTCGGACCACCGATCTGGGGATGATGCAACCGCGGATAGTCCTCGGTGATGCGGCGGGCCAGCCACTCCTCGAAGTCTTGCGTCGCCGGGTCCCATGAGGCCAACGTCAGGAGAACAGGGACGGGATCCTCGGTAGTGCGCTGGGCCAGTAGCGCAAGCAGAAGGAGACCTGCAAAGGCGGACTTTCCCGATCCGGGCTCACCGAGGACTACAAGCCGGCGGCGCGGCAGGGCAAGGAAATCCTCGGTGAACGACGTCAGGTCCCCGCTGGTTCCCCTTAAGCTGTCCCTTACCAGGTGAGGATGGTCGCCGTATGGCTCGCCCCAGGCGGTGGTCCAGCGAACGCCGAGAGGCACCGGATCCAGTAGTCGGCGTATCCCCGCTTCTCTACGCCACTGGGCTCCTACCATACGGACAAGTTCCCGGCTTGCTCGTTTCACCGGGTCGTCATCAAGGACGTAGGTGGGGGCGTACGTCACCGGCCCGGAGAAATCCCTGCCCATGACTACGAACTCGGCAACACCGTGAAACTCGTTATGTAGCATCGCAGCCCCAGACCACTTTCAGCCAGTCGGGCCAGGGGTGAGCCCGACCGCGATTGAAGAGGCTGAGCCCAAGAGGCCATGCGTGAGGCGCTCTAGCGACGGAGTGCTCAGTTGCGGGAAGCGCGGCCTGCCAACCATTTTCGACGTCATACCCGCAATCATCTTCCTCGCACCGGAGCGTTATCCGCCGAAGCTGATGGGGCCCGAAAAGTCCCGTCCCTGAACGAGTCCGCTGACACGAGCACTGCCGGCAACAGTGTTGTGGACCCCGCCCTGCTCGATCCGCACATCGAAACCGTGATGTCGAGCCCACGCCTCCAGGCCAGCAGCAAAGACGGGATCCTGACGGCTTTCCTCGATCACCCTTGCAGTGAGGACGCGGACCTGGTCGTCGTCCTGGGCGTCAGGCAAGTCGGGCTCACCTACCGCGTCCCTGTTCCCGGTGCGACGCCACAGAGCAAGGAGTGACTCCCACGCTTGCCGACCGGCTTCAGTACCCACGGAATTCACCGCCGCCGCGGTGATCGCCGTGGCGATCGCGCTGGCCGCGAATGCGTCCATACTCTCTTCCCCGTATCTGCCGTTCCGCGCGTGCCAGAACCTAAACGATATCTCACGTCCCTAACGGGAGCAATTGTCAAGACCTGTGGATCTGCGGGGCGGGGTCCATGGCGTGGGTGCCTTGTCTAGTGCCGTGACCACCAACGTTCGCCGGGTTGGTTAGGCGGCTTTCGTGGTCGGGTGGCCCCAGCGGTGTTGGCGTTCGCTGCGGACGCGTGCGCGTTCACGGCGTTGGGCGGCGAGGACGTCGGGGTGGCGGGCGTTGGCGTTGCGCCAGCGGAGGTATTGGTGCAGGTGGCGGCCCAGCGCAGCGTGGCTTTGGTGGTCGGATGCGGCGATCACGAATGTTCGTAGCGGCCCGAAGTGGGCTTCGATCGGGTTGGCCCAGGATGCGTAGGTCGGGGTGAAGCACAACTCGACCTTGTTGCGGGTGGCCCAGGCTCGGATCTTGTGGCCCTTGTGCGCGGACAGGTTGTCGAGGATGACGTAGATCGGTGCGCCGTCCGGTCTGGCGGCGCGGATCGACTTGAGCGCGGACAGGGTGTTGTCTGCGGATTTCCGTTCGCGGACGACGCCCCACATGGT
>NZ_JBVJHT010000040.1:0-3546 GCF_055586685.1 Micromonospora sp. NPDC049529 | reverse complement strand
TGCACCAGATCCTGGGCCTGCCCCAGATCCCCCGTGTACGCACACAGATGCACCGTCATCGCCCTGAAATGAGCGTGGTAGAACGCATCGAACTCCACTTTCCCGGCTGTGTCCCTGCCCCCTTCACCGGCTGATCCCACCGCCGGTGAAGCGTCGACGCGCGGTTCTGTCGTCACCGTCACTCGTTCCTCCCCGTCCGGGCTTCTGCCCGAGGACGCCCATAACACGTACCGGGACGCTCACCGGTTGCGTGTGGTCGGCGACCCGACGCAACGCCGCCGATCCCGACTCGTCGCAAGATCACTACAACCGTTGCCCGCCGGTTAAATTTGTTGATCTCTATTGCTCCGGGGTCCACCGGGCTGGTACTCAATGGGGGAACGTGATCAACAAACGGCCGGGAGGTCGCGATGATCGTTGCTGCCCGTAAACCGATCCGCCACCGTCGAACGCCGATCATCCGTACCCCTCGGACCAGACGCTCCACATCGGAACGCGGTCGCGCTCCCCCCGGCCACGGCCTTCGACACAGGGGCTGATGGCTGTGCTCACCTGTCGCTCTCCGGCGGGCACGGGAGCATCCGGATTCCGGGCGACGCGACCCGGTCATCCCTGGCGAGTCAGGGGACCACGCGCGGATCCAGCAGAAGGACCTACCGGTAGCGGCACGGAGAGACGCACTCTCCGGGCCAGACGATGGCCGGCCGGCAGACCGGCCACGGAAGGCGAACCCAGATGACGATCAGTGAGACCCCGGGCCTGTCCCGTCGCATGTTGCTCAGGTCCACGGCGGCGGCCGGTGCCGCGGCAGCCGCGGCCACCGTGATCCACCCCGATGCCGCCTCGGCCCAACCGGTCGCGGCCCCGCACTTCGACGCGCTGGCCGCCGCGCGGGCCGCCGCCATTCCCACGCCCGAGCAGTACTTCGGCTTCCGGATCGGATCCGACGGCAGGCTCGCCACCTGGGACAAGATGGTTCCGTACTTCCAGCTCATCGCCGAGCAGAGCGACCGGGTCAGGTACGAGGAGGTCGGCAAGACCACCGAGGGCAACCCGTACGTGCTGCTCACGATCAGCTCGCCGCAGAACCTGGCCAACCTGACCAAACTGATCGAGATCAACGACCGGTTGGCCGACCCGCGCGGGCTGTCCCCGACCGAGGCGCAGGAGCTGGCCAGCACCGGCAAGCCGTTCTACTTCGTGCAGGCCGGCATCCACTCCAACGAGGTCGGCAACTCGCAGGCCACCATCGAGTGGGCACACCGGCTGGCCACCGAGCCGTCCGAGTACATCGAGAAGATCCTCGACAACCTGGTCATCCTGCTGGTGCCGGCGCAGAATCCGGACGGGCTCGTCCTGATCAACGACTACTTCGTCGCCACCGCGGGCACCAACTACGCGCGCACCTACCCCGACCTGTACCAGAAGTACACCGGGCACGACGACAACCGCGACTGGTTGATGCTGACCCAGGTCGAGAGCAACCTGAACGTGTCGATCCTGAACAAGTACCACCCGCAGGTGTTCCAGGACTCGCACCAGGCCGGCGCCGGCGCTCCCCGGATGTTCACCCCGCCCTACCTGTCGCCGTACGACCCCAACATCGACGCGATCACGGTCCAGCAGACCGACGCGCTCGGCATGGCCATGCAGCGCGGGATGACCGCCGCCGGCATGAAGGGCGTCGGCTGGGGCATGACGTACGACTACTGGACCCCGTCGCGGCAGTACTGCGTCTACCACAACGCGGTGCGCATCCTGACCGAGGCGGCCAGCTGCTCGAACCTGGCGTACCCGCAGGTCGGCACCGGCCCGCTCGGCAGCCAGGAAAAGACGATCAGCTTCATCGAGCCGTACGACCAGAACACCTGGACGCTGCGGCAGATCGTCGACATCGTCTCGCAGGCGTTCTACTCCGGCATCGAGGCGGTGGCGTACGACAGCTACAACTGGCTGTTCAACTTCTACCGGGTCGGGGTCAAGGCGGTCACCCGGACCAGCCCGCGCGCGTACGTCATCCCGGCCGGGCAGCGGGACCCGCAGGCGGTCCGGGACGCGCTCGACATCCTGTTCAAGGGCGCGGTCGAGGTCCACCAGGCGCAGGCCGCGTTCTCGGCCGGGGGCCAGCAGTACCCGGCGGGTTCGTACGTCATCTACCTGAACCAGCCGTACGGCGGGTTCGCCAAGACCCTGCTGGAGGTGCAGGAGTACCCGCACCTGCTGGAGTACCCCGGCGGACCGCCGCAGCGGCCGTACGACGTGACCGCGCAGACCCTGCCGATGCTGCTCGGCTTCACGGCGAACCTGGTCACCGGCTCGTTCTCGGCCAGCGTCAAGCTGCTCACCGAGATCAAGCCACCGGCGGTCACGATGCCGGCCGCACCGCCCAGCACCGGCGCGTACGTGATCGGCCCGGAGTCGTACGGCGTCTTCCAGATCGTGTCCCGGTTGCAGCGCCAGGGCATCCCCACCTTCCGGGCGGCGGCGCAGTTCGTCGACGGTGGTCGGACCTTCCCGCCCGGCACCTTCGTCGTCCCGCCGACCGACGCGGCCCGGCAGATCCTGCAGAACCAGTCCCGCAACACCGGCATCCCGATCTCCGCCATCGCGACCGTGCCGCGGGTCGCCGGGGTGCAGCTCAAGCCCGGCACCCGGATCGGCCTGCTCAAGCCGGCCAACAACATCCCGTCCGGCTGGCTGATGTGGCTCTTCGACCAGTACGGCGTGAACTACTCCGTGGTCAAGGCGCAGGACTACAAGAACCTCGCTGGCCGGTTCGACGCGATCGTCCTGCCGCAGGGGGTGAGCAAGAGTTCCATCACCAACGGGCTGAACCGGAACAACTACCCGGCGGAGTGGGCCTGGGCGTTCGGCGTCGGCGAGGAGGGCTGGGCCAAGCTGCGTGACTTCGTCACCGGCGGCGGAACGCTGGTCGCCTTCGGCAGCGGGGCGAACACGGCGCAACAGCTGTTCGAACTGCCGCTGCGATCGGTCCTGCCGAGCGACGAGACGGTTTTCTACTGCCCCGGCGCCCTGCTCAGCCAGGAGATCGACGCCGACAACCCGGTCGCCTGGGGCATGGACCCGCGCAACCCGGCCTGGTTCGACGGGGACCGGGCGTACGAGCTCACCGACCCGAACAAGTACCCGGTCCAGGTGGTGTCGAAGTACCCGGCCAGCGGGGAGCAGTTGCGCAGCGGCTGGTTGATCGGCGGCGAGTACCTCAACGGCGCTGTGAACGGCCTGTCCTGGAGCGTGGGCAGCGGCTCCGTGGTGACCTTCGGCAGCGAGATCGCGTTCCGCACCTGGAACCGGGCCGAAGAGAAGATGATCTTCAACGCCATGTACCACGGGCCGGCGCAGAAGCTCACGCCGGACCAGTTCGAACGCCTCGGCCGCTAGAAACCTCCGACCGGGTGGGGGGGGGGGGGGGGGCCCCCCCCCCCCCCCCCCCAAAACCCCCCCCCCCCCCCCCCCAGAAGAGGGTCGTTGGATCCCTCCTCCGTCCGCCCCCGCCCGTACCCAACCCCGCTTCCTACCATACGA
>NZ_JBVJHT010000039.1:0-5366 GCF_055586685.1 Micromonospora sp. NPDC049529 | reverse complement strand
TGGTTCGGTGTGTGTTTGTTCTTTGAGAACTCAACAGGGTGCTTGATAAGCCAGTGCCAATTATGATTTAACCCCGGCCGGCTTGGTCTGCTTCATTCGTGGGGTGGGTCTGGTTTGGTTGGATTCCTTTGGCAACTTATTTTGTTGCCGGGACATTTTTTCCACAAGTTTTTGTTGGAGAGTTTGATCCTGGCTCAGGACGAACGCTGGCGGCGTGCTTAACACATGCAAGTCGAGCGGAAAGGCCCTTCGGGGTACTCGAGCGGCGAACGGGTGAGTAACACGTGAGTAACCTGCCCTAGGCTTTGGGATAACCCTCGGAAACGGGGGCTAATACCGGATATGACTGCTGGTCGCATGACTGGTGGTGGAAAGTTTTTCGGCCTGGGATGGACTCGCGGCCTATCAGCTTGTTGGTGGGGTAATGGCCTACCAAGGCGACGACGGGTAGCCGGCCTGAGAGGGCGACCGGCCACACTGGGACTGAGACACGGCCCAGACTCCTACGGGAGGCAGCAGTGGGGAATATTGCACAATGGGCGGAAGCCTGATGCAGCGACGCCGCGTGAGGGATGACGGCCTTCGGGTTGTAAACCTCTTTCAGCAGGGACGAAGCGAGAGTGACGGTACCTGCAGAAGAAGCACCGGCCAACTACGTGCCAGCAGCCGCGGTAAGACGTAGGGTGCGAGCGTTGTCCGGATTTATTGGGCGTAAAGAGCTCGTAGGCGGCTTGTCGCGTCGACTGTGAAAACCCGCGGCTCAACCGCGGGCTTGCAGCCGATACGGGCAGGCTAGAGTTCGGTAGGGGAGACTGGAATTCCTGGTGTAGCGGTGAAATGCGCAGATATCAGGAGGAACACCGGTGGCGAAGGCGGGTCTCTGGGCCGATACTGACGCTGAGGAGCGAAAGCGTGGGGAGCGAACAGGATTAGATACCCTGGTAGTCCACGCTGTAAACGTTGGGCGCTAGGTGTGGGGGGCCTCTCCGGTTCTCTGTGCCGCAGCTAACGCATTAAGCGCCCCGCCTGGGGAGTACGGCCGCAAGGCTAAAACTCAAAGGAATTGACGGGGGCCCGCACAAGCGGCGGAGCATGCGGATTAATTCGATGCAACGCGAAGAACCTTACCTGGGTTTGACATGGGCGGAAATCCGGCAGAGATGTCGGGTCCTTCGGGGCCGTTCACAGGTGGTGCATGGCTGTCGTCAGCTCGTGTCGTGAGATGTTGGGTTAAGTCCCGCAACGAGCGCAACCCTCGTTCGATGTTGCCAGCGCGTTATGGCGGGGACTCATCGAAGACTGCCGGGGTCAACTCGGAGGAAGGTGGGGATGACGTCAAGTCATCATGCCCCTTATGTCCAGGGCTTCACGCATGCTACAATGGCCGGTACAATGGGCTGCGATACCGTGAGGTGGAGCGAATCCCAAAAAGCCGGTCTCAGTTCGGATCGGGGTCTGCAACTCGACCCCGTGAAGTCGGAGTCGCTAGTAATCGCAGATCAGCAACGCTGCGGTGAATACGTTCCCGGGCCTTGTACACACCGCCCGTCACGTCACGAAAGTCGGCAACACCCGAAGCCGGTGGCCCAACCCTTGTGGAGGGAGCCGTCGAAGGTGGGGCTGGCGATTGGGACGAAGTCGTAACAAGGTAGCCGTACCGGAAGGTGCGGCTGGATCACCTCCTTTCTAAGGAGCACCTGCCCACGAAGGTGGGTCAGGAGCCCGCATCATCCGAGTGTGGTGGTGGGGTGCTCGAATGGCGGAGACACTGGTGAGTTCACGGCTGGCAACGGCTGCCTGATCGTTAGTACAGCCTCTTTTGGGGGTGGGAAAGCGTGTGGTGGTGCGGCTGGTGGTGGATGTAGAGCACCCTGTTGGGTCCTGAAGGAACAAACACTGTGTGTTTGTTGTTTCGGGTTGCCAGGCATGGCCTGTCATCGCAAACGGATTCCCGGAGCCAGGGTTTTTCTGGTGGTGGGGTTTGGTGTGGTGGTTGTGGGTTGTGGGTTGGTCGTTTGTTGAGAATTGCACAGTGGACGCGAGCATCTTTGTGGTCAAGTTGTCAAGGGCGAACGGTGGATGCCTTGGCACCAGGAGCCGATGAAGGACGTGGGAGGCCGCGATAGGCCTGGGGGAGCTGTCAACCTAGCTGTGATCCCAGGGTGTCCGAATGGGGGAACCCGGCAGCAGTCATGTGCTGTCACCTGCACCTGAACACATAGGGTGTATGGAGGGAACGCGGGGAAGTGAAACATCTCAGTACCCGTAGGAAGAGAAAACAACAGTGATTCCGTGAGTAGTGGCGAGCGAAAGCGGATTGAGGCTAAACCGGCTGCGTGTGATACCTGTCAGGGGTTGCGTGGTTGGGGTTGTGGGACTCTGCTGATTCAACTGACATTGGGTCGAGAAGTTATAAAACTAGTTGCTAGCCGAATGGTGTGGGAAAGCCAACCGTAGACGGTGAGAGTCCGGTAGGTGAAAGTGGCTGGTCTTCTGTGGATGTTCCCGAGTAGCGGCGGACCCCTGTAATCTGCCGTGAATCTGCCAGGACCACCTGGTAAGCCTAAATACTTCCTGGTGACCGATAGCGGACTAGTACCGTGAGGGAATGGTGAAAAGTACCCCGGGAGGGGAGTGAAATAGTACCTGAAACCGTTCGCCTACAATCCGTCGGAGCCTTTAGGGGTGACGGCGTGCCTTTTGAAGAATGAGCCTGCGAGTTAGTGGCATGTGGCGAGGTTAACCCGTGTGGGGTAGCCGTAGCGAAAGCGAGTCTGAATAGGGCGTTCAGTCGCGTGTCCTAGACCCGAAGCGGAGTGATCTAGCCATGGGCAGGCTGAAGCGTGGGTAAGACCGCGTGGAGGGCCGAACCCACCAACGTTGAAAAGTTGGGGGATGACCTGTGGTTAGGGGTGAAAGGCCAATCAAACTCCGTGATAGCTGGTTCTCCCCGAAATGCATTTAGGTGCAGCGTCGCGTGTTTCTTGCCGGAGGTAGAGCACTGGATGGTCTAGGGGGCCCACAAGCTTACCGAAATCAGCCAAACTCCGAATGCCGGTAAGTGAGAGCGCGGCAGTGAGACTGCGGGGGATAAGCTTCGTAGTCGAGAGGGAAACAGCCCAGATCACCAGCTAAGGCCCCTAAGCGTGTGCTAAGTGGAAAAGGATGTGGGGTCGCATAGACAACCAGGAGGTTGGCTTAGAAGCAGCCATCCTTTAAAGAGTGCGTAATAGCTCACTGGTCAAGTGGTTCCGCGCCGACAATGTAGCGGGGCTCAAGTACACCGCCGAAGCTGTGGCATTCACATTTTACTTCGCGTGTTCTTTCGAGAGCGTGTGCAGGTGTGTGGATGGGTAGGGGAGCGTCGTGCCGCGGGTGAAGCAGCGGAGTGATCCAGTTGTGGACGCGGCACGAGTGAGAATGCAGGCATGAGTAGCGAAAGAAGGGTGAGAAACCCTTCCGCCGGATGACCAAGGGTTCCAGGGCCAGGCTAATCCGCCCTGGGTGAGTCGGGACCTAAGGCGAGGCCGAGAGGCGTAGTCGATGGACAACGGGTTGATATTCCCGTACCCGCGAAAGAGCGTCCGTGGTGAACCTCATTGTGCTAACTCTTTGATCTGAGGCCGGCTTTCGGGTTGGTTTTGGTGAGACGAGGAACCTGGTGGGTAGTAGTCAAGCGATGGGGTGACGCAGGAAGGTAGCTGAGCCCGGCCGGTGGTTGTGCCGGGGTAAGCGTGTAGGCCGTGTCGTAGGCAAATCCGCGACACTTGAGGCTGAGACGTGATGCCGAGCCGATTCAGGTGAAGTCAGTGATCCTATGCTGCCGAGAAAAGCCTCTAGCGAGTTCTTAGCGGCCCGTACCCCAAACCGACACAGGTGGTCAGGTAGAGAATACCGAGGCGATCGGGCGAACTGTGGTTAAGGAACTCGGCAAATTGCCCCCGTAACTTAGGGAGAAGGGGGGCCGGAGACGTGAAGCCCCTTGCGGGTGGAGCGTTGTATGGCCGCAGAGAGCAGGGGGAAGCGACTGTTTACTAAAAACACAGGTCCATGCGAAGAAGTAATTCGATGTATATGGACTGACGCCTGCCCGGTGCTGGAACGTTAAGGGGACCGGTTAGCTCTTCGGGGCGAGGCTGAGAACTTAAGCGCCAGTAAACGGCGGTGGTAACTATAACCATCCTAAGGTAGCGAAATTCCTTGTCGGGTAAGTTCCGACCTGCACGAATGGCGTAACGACTTCCCCACTGTCTCAACCACAGGCCCGGCGAAATTGCATTACGAGTAAAGATGCTCGTTACGCGCGGCAGGACGGAAAGACCCCGGGACCTTTACTATAGCTTGACATTGGTATCCGAATTAGCTTGTGTAGGATAGGTGGGAGCCGGTGAAGCCTATACGCCAGTATGGGTGGAGGCAATCTTGAAATACCACTCTGGTTGATTTGGGTATCTAACTTCGGACCGTGATCCGGTTCAGGGACAGTGTCTGGTGGGTAGTTTAACTGGGGCGGTTGCCTCCTAAAATGTAACGGAGGCGCCCAAAGGTTCCCTCAGCCTGGTTGGCAATCAGGTGTTGAGTGCAAGTACACAAGGGAGCTTGACTGTGAGACTGACAGGTCGAGCAGGGACGAAAGTCGGGACTAGTGATCCGGCACTTGCGAGTGGAAGCGGTGTCGCTCAACGGATAAAAGGTACCCCGGGGATAACAGGCTGATCTTCCCCAAGAGTCCATATCGACGGGATGGTTTGGCACCTCGATGTCGGCTCGTCGCATCCTGGGGCTGTAGCAGGTCCCAAGGGTTGGGCTGTTCGCCCATTAAAGCGGTACGCGAGCTGGGTTTAGAACGTCGTGAGACAGTTCGGTCCCTATCCGCCGTGCGCGTAGGATACTTGAGAAGGGCTGTCCCTAGTACGAGAGGACCGGGACGGACGAACCTCTGGTGTGCCAGTTGTCCCGCCAGGGGCACGGCTGGTTGGCTACGTTCGGAAGGGATAACCGCTGAAAGCATCTAAGCGGGAAGCTCGCTTCAAGATGAGGTATCCCACCCACGTGAGTGGGGTAAGGCCCCCAGCTAGACTACTGGGTTGATAGGCCGGAGATGTAAGCTCGGTAACGGGTTGAGTTGACCGGTACTAATAGGCCGAGGACTTGATTACTAAGGTGCTACGCGTCCACTGTGTGATTCCCGACAAACGAACAATCACCCCTATAAGGGTTGAGGTTGTTTGTTAAGTCGATAGTGTTACGGCGGTTATAGCGGTGGGGAAACGCCCGGTTACATTCCGAACCCGGAAGCTAAGCCCTCCAGCGCCGATGGTACTGCACTCGGGAGGGTGTGGGAGAGTAGGACGCCGCCGGACAAT
>NZ_JBVJHT010000038.1:0-17792 GCF_055586685.1 Micromonospora sp. NPDC049529 | reverse complement strand
CCCCCCCCCCCCCCCCCCCCCCCCCCCCCCCCCCCCCCCCCCCCCCCCCCCCCCCCCCCCCCCCCCCCCCCCCCCCCCCCCCCCCCCCCCCCGCCCGTATCACCTACGTGGTGGACATGTTCGCGCTGGCCGCATACGTTCCCGCCATGGTCGAACGACGAGCGATCCTGGGCGGCTCCAGCTTCGAGGAACAGATCGGGTACGCCCGCGCGGTGGTCGACGGCGACCAGGTCCACGTCTCCGGCACCACCGGATTCGACTACCCGAGCATGACGATCTCCGACGACGTGGTGGAGCAGGCCGAACAGTGCCTGCGCAACATCGAGGCGGCGCTGACCGAGGCGGGCTGCGGCTTCGACGACGTGGTCCGGGTCCGGTACATGTTGCCCGACCGGGCGGACTTCGAGCCGTGCTGGCCCACCCTGCGCCGCCGGTTCGGCGACGTCCGCCCGGCCGCGACGATGCTCGTCTGCGGCCTCGCCGACCCCCGGATGAAAATCGAGATCGAGGTGTACGCCCGCCGCCGCGCGGACCGGCCGTGACGGGGCCCGGCAGGTCGACCCGAGACCGCTGACGACCCGTGGTCCCGCGCCGACGAACCGGTGCGGGACCACGGGTACGAACCACTTCGGTCAGGTCGCGCAGACGGCGTACGCGCGCACCTTCCAGTTGCCGCCGAAGCCGTTCTCGTCCTCGGCGGCCCGTACGGTCACCGTCGTCAACGAGGTGGCCCGCATCTCGGTCAGGCGTACCTCACCGTTGCCGCCGACGATCTCACCGCCCACCCCGTGCACCCGCTTGCCCGCCGGGCAGGTCGCGGTGACCGACCGGTTGACGGTCGAGTCGAGGACGCTGTCGACGATCACCCGCTGCTCTCCGACCAGCGGGTCGGCGCAGATGACGGCGACGTCCAGCGACCAGTTCTCCGCCAGGTTGTTGCCGGCCTCGACGCCCGCCACCGTGACGCTGGTCTGGTTGACGCGTACGTCCTCCAGCAGCACCTCGCTCGACCCGGAGCCGAGCGCCAGGGCCGCGCCGCCGCCGCCGATCGCGCGCTTGCCCGCCGGGCAGAACAGCTCCAGGAACTTCGGGTTGACGGAGTTGACCGCCGAGTGACCGGTGATCACCTGAAGGCCGGAGGGCGGTGGGGCGCAGAGCGCGCTGGCGGTGACCGCCCAGTTGCCGGCGACGCCGTTGCTGTCCTCGCGGCCGGTCACCGAGTAGAGGTTGGCGTCGACCAGCGGCAGCATGATGTCCATGCCGATCTGGCCGGGGCTCGACCCGGTGATCGCGCCACCGCCGCCGATGACCCTGGTGCCCGCCGGGCAGACCGAGCTCTGCGTCTTGGCGACGCTGTCACTCGGTCCGAACGTCGTCCGGAGCGTCAGGCCGGGCACCGCGGCGACCGGGCCGACGAGCGCCAGCTGGCCGAGCAGGACCGCACTCAACGCCGCGCCCCCGGCGACCGTCCAACGCGCCCACCGGCTTGATGTCATCCCGTTCTTCATGGTTTCTCTCCCCTGGTTCGTATGTCGGAACTGACTGGATATCTGGTGTCGTCGGTGCTGGACGGTTCAACGGTCAGGGCGTGACCTGCTGGATCTCGACCGGCACGGAATCCACGCCGACCAGCCCGGTCGAGTCGAAGACCTCCAGCCACACCGAGTACGTGGTCGTGGTGGTCCCGCTGGGCAGCAGGCCCAACTGTCCGGTGAAACCCGCGCAACTGTTCGGCACGACCTTGTCGTCGATCGGGCCACCGGTGGGCACCGCGCTGCCCTGGCAGAGCACCTTCTTGACACCGCCGTCGCCGTACGCGGTCCACCGGTAGCGGGTCCCGGCGAGCGCGCCGTCCTCGGCGTCGGTGCCCGCACCGACGAACCCGACCGACATCGGCCCGGCACCGATCGTGGACAGCTTCAGTGCCGCCGCCGGCTGGCTGATGGTGGCGGTCGGCCGGGACTGCCCGGCCGGCACCGACGTCACCGTGAAGGTGCGCTGCGCGACGGCGCCGCCGGCCGTGAACTCCACCGTGTACGACCCCGGGGTGACCGACCCCGCCGGTAGCAGGGTCTGGTGACCGGTCTTCTGGAGGACCACCGTGTTGCCCCGGCGGACCTTCCAGGATGCCTCCCCGTCGAGCACCGGTCCGAAGACGTCGGGGTCGATCGAGGTGCCGACCAGGCTGACCGACTGACCGGCGGCGAGCGTCAGCCCCAACGGTGGCGAGATGATGGCCACCGTCGTCGGGCTGTCCACCACCTTGACGGTCACCGTCGCCGAACCGGTGCGTCCCAGGCTGTCGGTGGCGCTGGCCGTGATGAGGTGGGTACCGGCCGACAGCGACGGCACCACCGTCATCGAGTCGTCGCCCAGCTCACCGTCGATGTTGCTGGTCCAGGTGAGCGGGATTTCCTGGCCGAGGAAGTCGGTCGCCGTGCCCCACAGGTCCACGCTCTGGTTCACACCGAACTGCTGCTGGGTCTTTGGCGTGCTGATGGTCACCGAGGGCTTGTCGACCTCGACCCCCAGCGCCTCGGCGACGGCGGCCAGGGCGTTGATCCGGCGCTGGCTGCCGGCCACCTTGGCGCCGAGCCCACCGACATGGGCGGTGTTGTTGAGGATGTCGCGGACCTCGGCGGAGGTCAGGCTCGGGTCGGCGGCCATCACCAGGGCGGCGACACCGCCGACGAACGGCGCGGCGACGCTGGTACCGCAGGTGGTCTTCGTCGCGTTGTTGGCTGGCTCGCCCGGATCGACGAGGCCCTGCACGCACATCGGGCCGTAGATCTCCACCGAGGTGGTGAGGTCCTTGGTGCCGAAGTTCGATCCACCCGACACCGTCGCGTCCGTGTTCATGCCACCCACGCAGAGGACGTGCGTGCTCTCGCACGGCACCCAGAGCGTGTCGCCGTCGACGTTCGTGCCGTTGTTGCCGGCGGCGGCGACGATCAGCGCTCCGGTGTCCCGGACGTGCTTCATCCGCCGGTCGGTCCAGGTACGGGCCCAGGACGTGCCGAGCGTCACGTCGCGGGTGAAGCTGAGGTTGACCACGTCCGGGTGGGTCGACTCGGCGGCCTTCTCCAACCGGCGCAGCACCGTCCAGTAGTCGATGCCGTTGCGGACGGCGACCAGTTCCTCGACCACCGGCCCGGCCGGGCCGGCGGTGCCGTAGTCGTTGTCGACCCGGCCCATCCCGGCGAGCGTCACGTCGGTGCCGTGCCACGGGCAGGGCGTACCGTTGGTGCAGTCGTTGGTGTTGGCCTGGCCCCACTCCGCCTTGTGCAGGGAGACCTTGCTCGGGAAGTCGGGGTTGGACTGGAACCCGCCATCGAGTACCAGGTACTTCACCTGCTTGGTGAGCTTGCCCTTGGACTCCAGCAACTGCCAGGCCGGGGCGACGCCGGTGTCCATCGCACCGCCGGCACGCATGAACGACCAGTCGAAGACGTTCTTCCCGATGCCGGGAGCCTCGAACACCTCGCCGTCGACGATGCCGGACGGCTCCACCAGCCAGTCGAGGACGAGTTCGGTTCCCGCCCGCCACTCGGCCGCCGCCAGCGCCAGCAACCGCAGCGCCCGCTCGTCGCCGACCCGGTACGCACCGGACTGACCCGGTTCGGCGGCGAGCAGGTCGGCGACGAGTCCGGCCGGGTCGGCGCGGTCGGCGTCCACCCGTACCAGATGGTCCTGCCCCTGCGCGTCCGGCGCGAACGAGTCGAGCACCTGCCCGCCCCAGCGGGTCAGGAAGGCGTCCAACTCGGTCTGGTCGGCCGTCCGCACCATCACCTCGTCGAGTACCAGGCCGGCCGGCGTGCCGTCGGGTCCGGCGACCACGCCGATCTCCCGATCGGTGCCGAGCCGGCCGACGGGATCGATCGCCAGGCGGGGTGCGGCGAGCCCCTGGTCGACCCGGAAGACCAGTGGTTCCGTACGGGTGGTGCCGGCCGGGCCGCTCGGTGCCGGCGCCGCTGCGGCGTCCACTCCGGTGCCGGTGAGGAGCCCTCCGGCGAGCGCCGCCACGACGGCGGTGGTGACCAGGAACCGGCGTGGGCCGGCGACCGGTCGCTGGGTGGTACGTGTCAGAGTCATGAGCCTCTCCTCGGTGTCGGCGGTGCGGTGACACCGGTAGGAGAGCCGGCGGGTCAACATGCCAACAGAAAGACCCCGGAAAGTTTTTTCTTCGTTCTACTGGACCGGCTACCGCATGGGTTTGGTGAGGAGTTGGGGGCACGGATGGACGGGGCGGCACCGGACGACAGGACGCTCGTCGAGGCGATGCGCCGGGGCGATCGTTCCGGGCTGGAGGGCCTGTACCGGCGCTACGCCGACCGGCTCTACACGTACGCCCGGGTGATGCTGCGGGAGCCGGAGGCCGCCGCGGACGCCGTCCAGGACGCGTTCCTCACCGCCGGCCAGCGCATCGACCAGCTCCGCGACCCCGACCGGCTCCGCCCCTGGCTGTACGCGATCGTGCGTACCGAGTGCCTTCGGCAGCTGCGGGAGCGGTCCCGATCCTCACCCCTGGACGAGGCGGACGAGCCGGTGGCCGACACCGCCGATCCCGGCACCGGCGTCAACGCCGACCAGGTACGCGACCTCGTACACACCGCGGCCGCCGCCCTCAGTCCCGGCGACCGCGAGGTGGTCCACCTGGCGATCCGCCACGACCTGTCCGCCGTCGAGATCGGCGCGGCCCTCGGGGTGCCCGCCAACCACGCGCACGCCCGCCTTTCCCGGGCCCGGTCGCAGCTCGAACGGGCGCTCGGCGCGTTGCTCGTCGCCCGCAGCGGGGCACGGGACTGCCCGGCCCTGGCCGACGTGCTCGACGGCTGGCAGGGCCGGCTCACCCCGACCCTGCGCAAGCGGGTCTCCCGGCACATCGACAACTGCGCCGGCTGCGGGATTGTCCGGCGAGAACAGCTCAACCCGGCGGCGCTGCTGTCCGCCTACACCGCACCGGGGTTCCTCGTCGTCGCCGACAGGGTGTGGACCAGCCTGGCCGAGGCCGATGCGCACGAAGGCCCGACCGACACCTCCGACGGCGCTGCCTCCGACGGCAACGCGTCCGGTGGCGACGCGTCGGCCGAGGACGTGTCGGGTGGCGGCCTGCCCGCCGACGCGGCCGGCGGCCGGGTCGAGGTCGAGCCGTCCACCGCCGAGTCGACTGCACCTTCAGCCACCGCACCTTCTGCCACCGCGCCATCGGCGTCTGCGGCGCCGACCGGAGCGGCGGACGGCTCGTCACCTTCGGGGGCGACCGCCGGGCCCGGGGACGGACCGACGGGGGACGGACCGACGGTCGAGCCGGCTGGCGGCTCAACCATCGGGCCGGGCAAGGGATCCGCCGAGGAGCGGGCTGACGATTCGGCCGCCGCGCCGGCCGCCGCCGGTGGCGGGGCGGTGCGAGGTGCCGGAGCGCATCCCGTCCGTCCGACCTCGACGGCCAGCCGCGATCGGCGCCGCCGACGGCTGGCCGCGACCGCCGGGGTGCTGGTGCTCCTCGTCGCGACCGGTATCTGGGCGATCGGGACCGGCCGGCCGGGCACCGAGGAGACGACGGCGACCTCCGGTGTACCGGCCGACCGTGCGGGAGCCGCCGCACCGGTCGGCGGGCCGGCGAACCCGTCGGTCGCCACCACCACCGGCCCCGCGGACCCGTCGGTGCCGGTGACCGGCCCGGCCGACACCGGCGGCGCGTCCGCCGACCCGGCAATGCGGGACGTCCCACCGGTCGACGCCGGACCGGCCGCTGTTCCGGGCCCGGCGACCGCATCGACCCAGCCGCCGACGGTGCCCCGGCCGACCGCGCCCCGCCCGTCCGCCGCCGCGCGGCTGGCCGCGCCGTTCACCGTGACGGCGAGCGCCCACGTGCGCTGCGGTCAGGGCAGCTACAGCCTGGTCGTACGGGCCACCGGCAGTGCCGCGATCAGCACCGCGCAGGTGCGCTGGACGCCCGCCGGGGGTACCGCGTCGAGCCGGGCCATGACGGTGGACGGGTCGTCCGCGCGGGTGACCGTGGGACAGCTGCGCGCCTCCACACTCACCTGGAGTGTGCGGGCGACCGACGGTGACGGACGTACGGCGCAGAGCCCGTCGTACCAGGTCGTCGACCCCTGCCTTCAGCCGGGTTAGGCTAGATGATCTATTCCAAGGGGTCCGTGGTCGTACGCGGTCAGGGATCGTAGGACTGGCTGGTCTGTGTGCCAGTCGTGCCAGATCACGGCGGTCAATGCGAGGACGCGTTGCAGGACGCGTACGGCCACGCCGGCTGGGGTGCGTCCGCCGTGTTGCTCCAGGTCGAGCTGTCCTTTGAGGGTTTGGTTGACCGACTCGATGTTCTGGCGCAGCGCGCGTAGCAGCGTCCGCCCGGGTCGTAATTGTTCTGTTCTGTATGCGGGTCGGATCATGCTCACGCCGCGTTCGGCCAGTAGTCGCTCGGTCGCGGTGTCGCGGTAGCCCTTGTCCACGATCAGGATCAGCCCGTCGGGGTGGGTCAGGAGACGGTCGTTGTCGAGGTCGCCGCCCGCACCTCTTGGAATAGATCGTCTAGGACACGTGAGGTCGGGCTCGCTCCAGATCTAGGATTCTCGATCGTGATAACCACACCGGGCACGATCCGAGTCGCGATCCAGATTCCACCGTCGCGGGCCGATTATGCGGCCATCCGGCGGGCCGCCGGGGAAGCTGACGCGCTCGGGGTCGACGCGATTTTCAACTGGGACCATTTCTTCCCACTCGGCAAGGACACGTCCGGCAAGCACTTCGAGTGTTGGACCATGCTCGGAGCATGGGCCGAGTCGACCAACCAGGCCGCGATCGGCGCACTGGTCAGCTGTGTCGCTTACCGCAACCCCGACCTGCTCGCCGACATGGCACGCACGGTCGATCACGTCAGCGATGGCCGGTTGATCCTCGGCCTCGGCGCAGGCTTCCGGGAGTGGGAGGCCCAGGAGTATGGCTTCGAGTTCGGCTCACCGGCTCAGCGTGTGCAGCAACTGGCCGAGGCTTTGGAGCGCATCGAACGCCGATTTGCCCTTCTTAACCCGCGTCCGATCCGGAAGGTGCCGATCCTGGTGGCCGCCGACGGACCGAAGGCTCTGCGACTGGTGGCTCGGTACGCCGACATCTGGCACACCTTCGCCGATGACGACGTCTTCAGCGAGAAGTCCCGTCAACTTGACAGTTACTGCGACGAGCTGCAGCGCGATCCGGCCACGATCGAACGAGCGGTGTTCGTAGAGGGCGACCCGTGGACCATCGGAGCGCAGATGCGCGAGCGCGGCGCCGGCATGTTCACCCTGATGACACGCGGGCCGGACTTCAACCTGGACGAGCTGCGCCGCTGGCTCGCCTGGCGCGACGAGCAGAACGCCCAACCGCGACGGTCATGAGGAGACTGAAGTACCGGCGGTGCCGCCCGTCGAGCGGAACATCGACCCCTGTTCGAATTCGGCCTGGACCTCGACCCGCATCTGCACGCTGCTGGCCGCCGAACCCACCCGGTAAGCCCTGAGTGGCGGGTCGGGCGGCCGGAGTACCGCGTTCGTGGTACGCACCCCGGTGCCCGGCTACGTACAGTGGCCGGATGGGAGGCGGGACCGTGGCCGCTGTGTCGCTCGGCGGTGGTCGAGGACGTCGCTGGGCGGTGGACGCCGGGATCGCGGCTGCGGCCGGGGTGGTCACCGCGTACCGGTTGGCGGTCGTGGCGGTGCAGCCGGGCGCCGGAGGTGACCCGGCGGCTGATCGCCGCCTATGCCGACGGCCCGCAGGTGCCCGGCCTGCACACGCTGACCGCCCGTGAACGCGAGGTGGTGACGCTGGTCGCGGACGGGCTCTCCAACGCGGAGGTGGGCATGCAGCTCGGCATGAGCGCGGCCACCGCGAAGACGCACGCGAACCGGGCGATGACCAAGCTCGGCGCCCGGGACCGGGCCCAGCTCGTGGTGTTCGCCTACCGCGGCGGGCTTGCCGGGCTACGACGACCGCGGTAGCGCACCGCCGGGCAACCGACCCGGGTCAGTGTGGTCCGCACAGGCCGGGTGACCGCTGACGTGCCGGACGGACGGCCTCGGGCCAGGGCAACGTTCCTCGTGTACCGCGGTGGGCTCTCCGGTGTACCGCGGCCGAGGTAGCGGCGCTGCCACGATCAGCGGATTTGCCCGGCGCCGGGCGACCACAACGTCGTACGCATGGTGTTTCTCATTCTCGGCCCGGCGCTCAACTTTGCCGCCGGCTTCTTCTGGCTCCACGACAGTCAAGGCGTCACCAGCGGCACCTTGACGGCCCTGGGGATCACGTGCTGGCTGATCGGCCTCATCGCGCTCTACGAACAGCTACGGCCCCGCGCCCCGCGCTATGTCGCGACCGCCCTGCCCCTGACCGTTTTCGGCGCGACCGGAGGTCTGGCGTTCTCGATCCAGTCCATCCACGAGGAGATGTTCGGCATCTCGCACACGGCGGCCGTCGAGCGGCTCAACGAATTCCCGCTCGCCGCGAACGCCCTCTACTGGGCCTGCGGCCCGCTCTTCCCCCTGGTGCTCGTGGCGCTCGGGGTGATGCTGCTCCGGCTGCGGGCAGCCCCCGTGGCGATCGGTGTCCTCGTCGTCCTGGGTGGCCTCGCGTTCCCGCTCAGCCGGATCACCCGGGAGGCGTCCATCGCACACGTGGCTGACCTGCTTCTACTCCTTCCCTTCCTCTACCTCGGCATCCATTCCCTGTACCAGGCATCGCGCCGGCCGGCGCAGTCGGCAGCCGCCTCCGGATAGCCGGCGACTGCCATCCCCCACCTTTGTCAGGGGCCCTCACGACGCCTGGTACCGGCACTCCTGCCTTTCATGATTCTGGAGAGTTCGGCCGGTGCTGGCGAGCCGAGCTCTCCACGATCGTGGGGACGCGCCGGACTGTTCGCGGGACGGGGCGGAGCCCTGGCCGAGACGGTCGGAGAGCCGACCGACGGGATCGACGTCGGTCGTTGACGGAGTCGACGGCGAGTGGCGAGGATGACCTTTGATCGATCACCGCGAACGAAGGGGACCCCATGCTTCGACGTGGCCTCGTGGCCGCCCTCCTCGCCACCGGACTGCTGGCCGCCGCCGCGACCCCCGCGCAGGCGATCCCGCCCGGTGAGAGCCTCATCGTGTACGCCTACTACTCCGACCCGGCCAAGACCCAGCTGATCGGGCAGCAGTGGTCCGGCTGCGGCCAGCCCTCGGGCAGCTGGGGGACCCTGTCCGGCTACCGGAACCTCTACTTCACTCCCTGCTGATCGGGGGCCGCGTACCGTCCCCGGCGACGGGTGGGTCTGCTGCCGGGCCGCGATGTCGGTGATCGCGGCCCGGCGCGTCCGGTCGCCGTGACGTTTCGCTCCGAGTTTCCGGGGAATGCCGCTGGCCGCCCGAAGCGTCTCTGCCAGCGGTGTAGGGGGAAAGAATGGCCTTGGCCAACGCGGCACCGGACTATTTCAAACCGACGGACGGAATGTTCCTCGCGACCCTGCTGATCGTCCGGGACCTGGACCGGTCGCGAGAGTTCTACGAGCGGGTGTTCGGCGCCACCTGCGTCCACGAGAGCAGCCCGCTGATCATGAAGTTCTTCAACAGCTACATCATCATCAACGTCGAGGGCGGCCCCACGGACGACAAGCCGACGGTGCAGGCGAAGGCACCGGCCGACTCCGACACGTTGAGCTGTGCGATGAACGTCCGGGTCACCGACATCCGGAAGCTCTACACGGAGTGGAAGGCCCGCGGCGCGGACTTCCTCACCGAACCGAAGGACCACGGTACGGAGATCCGCTGCTACCTGCGCGACCCCGACGGGTACCTGGTCGAGATCGGCCAGGGACTCTGACCGGCCCGATCCACCCCGCCGGGGCGCGCGGTTGCAGGGTGCGAGGTTCCGCCCCCTGACACTTCGGTAGCTCAGCGCGGGACCAGCTCCACCATCGCTATCGACGGGTTCGGCAGGTCCAGCGTCACCTCCACGATGCCGTCGGCCGGCTCCACCGTCTCCGTCGAGGTCGGATCGAGCCGGTCGTCGGCGGCCAGGGCGGCCCACTGCTCGTCGGTCGGCCAGTCACCGCCGCCCATCTCCCGCCACCGACCGGCGACGTTGCCGTGGGTGTCGTCGACCCGCCACACCCGCAGGTCGTACGTCCGATCGGCGAGCCCGGTGACCCGTACCCGGACGGTCCGGTCGAGCGTGGGATCGCCCTCGCTGCGGGAATGGTCGAGGGTGCCGTTCCAGAGCAGTACGCCGACCGTGCCGTCGTCGCCGCGCGCGGTCCACGACTCGACCAGGCTGTCGGCGCCGTCGCCGGAGAGCGCGCCCGGCAACGCGGTGTCGCCGAGCCGTTCGGCCAGCGTCAGCGCCCAGAACTTCGGCTTCGCCAGGTTGCCGACGGTCAGCAGTCCGAACCCGCCGTGCAGGAACCGCGCCGGCCGCCCCAACTCCTCGAAGTGGTCCGAGGCCACCCACGGCGCCAGGGACTCGATCCGACCGGCCGCCGACCGCATCCCGCGCAGCAGGAACGTCGCCGCGAACACCCGGTCGTTGATCTCGTTGCCGTGGGTCGCGGTGACGCCCCACTCGGTCCACCACAGCGGCAGCTCGGGCCGTCCCCGGCGGTCGGCCAGACCACGCAGATCCAGTGGCGGACTGCCGTAGATGTGGGTGGACAGGAAGTCGACCGGGTTGTCGACGAGCAGTTGCTCGTCGACCCAGCCGACGGCGGCCGTCGCCGGTCCACCGACCCGCAGGCCGCCGTCGACGTCCTTGACCGCCCGCGCGGTCACCTCGTACAGGCGCCAGTAGTCGGCGGGAGTGCCGGACCAGAACACGGACAGGTTCGCCTCGTTCCAGACCTCGAACGCCCAGTTGTCGCGTACCTCGTCGAGCCCGTAGCGGTCGACCAGGTGCGCGACGAGCGCCCGTACCAGGTCGGCCCAGCGGGTCCAGTCCTTCGGCGGCGAGATGATGCCCCGGTAGGCGAAGACCGTCCTGTCCGGATCCGTCGCCAGGTCGCGCGGCATGAAGCCGAGCTCGACGATCGGCCGCATCCCGAGCGCCCGGACCGTGTCGTAGACCCGGTCGACACCGGTGAAGTCGTGTACCGGTTCGCCGTCGACCTCCCGGTACACGCCGAGGTCGTCGCAGAGGATGCCGTGGGCGCGCACCGTTCGCACGCCGAGCGTGTCATGGGTGCGGCGCAACGCCTCGCGCAGCTCCGACCCGATCTCCCGGCCCCCGGTGCGCTCGGTGCTGAGCAGATGGGAGAGGTGCTCCGACCCGACCATGAAGCGCCACGGCCGCGGCAGCGGGCCGCCGTCGGCGTCCGCCGCGACCTCCAGCAGAAGCGGGCGTACGGTCTCCGCCGCGTCGAGCGCACCGCCCCTCACCGGAACACAGAGCGGGCCCATCGCGGTCACCGTCGCCAGCGGCGCGACGGCGTACCAGTATTCGCGGGCGGGCTCGATCGTCGTGTCCGCGTACGGGCCGTGCGGCACCGCGAGGACGTCACCGCCGCCGTGGTCGACCACGGTGAACGGGCCGGTGGAACTGGTCGCGCGGTGCACCGCGTACCCGATGGCGCCCTCGACCGGGTCCCAGCGGAGGGTGACCTGACCACGGCCGCCGACCGCGACGAGCCCGGTGGGCGCGGGCAGGTCGGCCTCGACGGCCTCGCCGGGCGCGCGGTCCTGCGCCCCGCCACCGCCCATCAGCTCGACCCACTGTGCCCGCGCCTGCGTGCCGATGTCGCCGACCGTCATGAGCGCGACCCCCGCAGCTGCGGCAGATCCTGGTGTGCGGGCACGTTGAACGTCTCCTTCGCGATCAGGGGGCGGATCCGGTGTTCGAACTGCGGCGAGACGAACGCGCGGCGGAGCAGGTCGTCGGCGAGTTCGTTGCCGAGCGCGCCCATGATCATCGCCTGGTCGAGCGAGAGGTAGCGCTTCGCCACGGTGCCGCTGCCGACCGCGATCGCGTCGTAGAAGCCGCCGGGGCCGTAGGAGTCGAAGTCGGCCCGCAGCCGGGCCAGGTTGTCGACGACCGGGCCCTTGGCGTACGGCAGGGCGAGGAACGCCGCGTGCGGGGTCACCACGCCGTCGCCGTACTCGGGCGCGGGACCGGCCGGGCGGCAGTCGCCGAAGCCGGCGTCGTACGTCGACTTCTCCACGTCGGACGGGTAGCCGTCGGTGTCCATTCCCATCGCGTCGACACCCCAGGCCAGGTACCCGCCGGCCGGGTCACTCGCGGGGGAGAAGCCCCAGTAGCCGTAACCGGCGTCGTCCAGGCCGTGTTCGATCTGCCCGGCGACGGTCGCCGGGTGGTTGCGGCCCCAGCTGTTGGGCGCCCACCGCGCCTCGGGTACGAACAGGTCCGGCATGAGCGCCTCGAACATGTCCCCGCCCCAGCTCGGCACGAACTGGATGCCCCGGTAGCGGTAGGCGCCCTCGTAGACCGGCACGCCCTCGTGCACCGTGTCGAAGCCGACCGGCTGCATCTCGTGCCAGCTCCAGTCGCAGCCGGCGGGCAGCGTACGCATGGTGTGGTAGTAGGCCGAGGGTGGGATCTGCCCGGCGGCGATGCCGAGGTACGTCGCGATGCGCGGCTCGGTGACGGTGATGTCGTAGTGGTTGCAGGTGAACCAGACGCCGTCACGCTGCAACGAACAGCCCGGCGGTGGGGCGTCCCAGAAGCCGCCGGCGATCAGCCCGCTGGCACCGAACGGGGTGGTCGCGGCCGGGTTGTAGTAGAAGCCGAAGTTCATCTTCCGCAGGATGCTGTCGGCCCTGTCCCGCAGCTCCGGTACGCCGCCCTTGACCACGTTGAGCGCGGCGGCGAGCCATCCGTTGTCGACGCTCGACAGGAACGGGTAGATCCGGCTGCCGTCGTCGGGCCAGACCGTGACGACCGAGCCGTCTCGGGGGTCGTACCAGTTGTAGTACATGCCGCTGGGGGTGTGGTGGTCGAGCCCGGCGAGCGTGTCGAGGGTCTTCGCGACGCGGTCGCGCGCCTCCTTGCGGGAGATGATCCCGAGTTCGCGGGCGACGACCGCCGACCACAGGTAACCGCCGATGTTGGTCGGCGACGTGTAGGTGGAGCGGCCGCCGACGGCGAGGTCACCGGTGATGTTGTCGGCGACCAGACCGGTGCCCGGGTCGGTCATGGCGACCATCGAGCGCCAGGTGTCCCTGGCGTAGCCGAGCAGTGCCCGGTCGGCACCGCGCGCGTCGGGGGCCGCGACGGCGGCGGTACCGCTGGCGAGCAGCAGCGTGATCGAGATGAGGGGAGCGAGCAGACGTCTCATGGGTCTCCTTACGTGCGTGGTCGGCGTGGGTCGGCCTACTTGAGTCCGGTGGTCGCGATGCCGCGCAGGAAGTGCCGCTGGAGGAACAGGAACACGACCAGCACCGGCAGTACGACCACGACCGCGCCCGCGAGCAGCAGGCCGAAGTCGGTACGGTTCTGGCCGACGCTGTAGAGCGCGAGGGCCACCGGCAGCGTGTACCTGTCCTCCGTGGTGGCGACCACGAGTGGCCAGAGGAAGTTGTTCCAGGACGCGAGGAACGTGAGGATCCCGAGGGTGGCCAGCGCCGGTCGGCACAGCGGCAGCACGATCCGCCAGAAGATGCGGAACTCGCCGGCCCCGTCGATCCGGGCCGCCTCGATGAGGTCGTCGGGGATCGACTGGAGGAACTGCCGCATCAGGAACACGCCGAACGGGCCGGCGAGGAACGGCAGGATCAGTCCGGCGTACGTGTTGGTCAGGCCCATGTTGCTGACCAGCACGAACTGCGGCACGAAGGTCACCATGCCGGGCACCATGAGCATGCCGAGCACGACCAGGAACAGCAGTCGTTTTCCCGGATACCTGAGCTTGGCGAGCGCGTAGCCGAGCAGTGAGCAGAAGAGCAGGTTGCCCACGGTCACGGCCGTCGCGACGAGTGCCGAGTTGAAGAAGTAGAGCGGGAAGTCGAGCCGGGAGAACAGCTCGCGGAAGTTGTCGAGCGTGGCCGTCTCCGGCCACCACGTGGGCGGCACCCGCCGGATCTCCGCCTCGGGCTTGACCGCCGACAGCGCCATCCAGACGAACGGTCCGACGACGGTGAGCAGGCCGAGGCCCAGTACGACGTGGAGCACGGTACGCGCGACCCGGTCCCGCTGTCGTTGCCCTCGGGGGGTGTGTGTCGTGGTCATCGTGGTCAGTCCCTCGATCCGAGCAGGCGGAACTGCACCAGCGACAGCGCGACGATCGCCACGAAGAGCACGTAGCTGCCGGCGGCCGCGTAGCCGTAGTTGCCGAACCCGAACTGGTTGTAGATGTGGTAGCTGACCGACAGGGTCGACGACAGCGGACCGCCCTGGGTCATGACGAACGGCTCCTCGAACAGCTGGAGGTAGCCGATTCCGGTGACCACGCCACCGAAGAGCAGCGTCGGGCGCAGCAGCGGCAGGGTGACGCTGCGCAACTGCTGCCAGCGGGTCGCGCCGTCAAGCGTCGCCGCCTCGTAGAGTTCGGCCGGTACGGTCTGCAGGCCGGCCAGGAAGATCACCATGAGGAAGCCGAAGTTGCGCCAGGTCGCCATGACGATCAGCGACGGCAGCGCCAGCTGCGGGTCGAACAGCCAGCTCGGCCCGTCGACCCCGACCAGCCGGAGCAGGTTGTTGACCAGGCCCACCTCCGGGTCGAGGAGAAAACGCCAGACCACCGCGATCGCCACGATGCTGGTCACCACGGGCAGGTAGAAGCCGACCCGGAACAGCGCCCGGAAACGGACCAGCCCCGAGTTGAGGGCCACCGCCGCGGCCAGCGCGATCACGATCGTGAGCGGCACGCCGACCACGACGAACACGAGTGTGTTGAGCGAGGAGCGCAGGAACAGTTCGTCGCCGAACAGCCGCGTGTAGTTGTCGAGGCCGACGATGTTGACGGCGAACGGGTTGCGCAGGTCGGTGGAGCGCAGGTCGGTGAAGCTCATGAGCAGCGACACCAGCACCGGCACCGCCATGAAGACGAGGAAGAGCGCGGTGAAGGGCGCGGAGAAGGCCCAGCCGGTCAGCGCGCGACGTAGCCGCTGCCGCCGCCGGACCGACCGGGCGGGCCGGTCCGGGCCGGTCGCACGGGGCACCCCGGTTGTCCCGGTCGGCCGTGCGGGTGCCGTCGCCGCAGGGGCGCCGGTCACCGTCAGCTCCCGGTTCCGATGGCGCCGGCCTTCTCCTGGATGGCCTTGGCCGTCGTCGCCGGGTCGGTGTTCGACTTGGCGAGCTTCTCGACCTCGATGTCGAACGCGGCCGCGATCTGCTCCCAGGTCGGGATCGCCGGCGGCGCCTTCGCGTCGTCGAGCTGCCGGCCGAACGCCGCGAGGACCGGGTCACCGGAGAGCGTCGGGTCGTCCCAGGCCGACTGCACCGCCGGCAGGTCCTTGACCGCCTGGTACCACCGGACCTGCACCTCGGGCCGGCTCAGCCACTGGACGAACTTCCAACCGCCGTCGCGGTTGCCGGCATCCTTGAAAACCGCGAGGTTGCTGCCGCCGATGAACGAGGTCGAGGACTTCTTCATCGGCATCGGCGCCACCGCGTACCGGTTCGCGAAGCCGGCGCCGCCCTGCTCGTTGAGGATGCCGACGTGCCACGGTCCGGAGATGAACGCGCCGATCTCACCCTTGACGAAGCCCGGCTCCAACGAGCCCTCGGGCAGCTCGGTCGGGGACAGGCCGTCGGTGAAGAAGGACTGGTAGTAGGCGAGCGCCTCGGTGAACTCGGGGCTGTCGAAGGTCAGCGCGTCCTCGGTGGCGACGGTGGCGCCGTTGGACCAGGCGAACGGCATGACCGACTGCCAGCTGCCGGTCTTGCCGGGCTGGAGGTTCATGCCCCACGTGGCGCCGGCCTTCTCCTGCATGCCCCGGGCCATCGCCCTGAGGTCGTCCCACGACTTCGGGCCGTCGGGGAAACCGGCCTGCGCCGCCAGGTCCTTGCGGTAGTAGATCAGCCGGGTCTCGACGTACCAGGGCACGCCGTACGAGGTGTCGCCGACCATGGTGGTGTCCCAGGCACCGGGGAAGAAGCTGTCCCGCTCGACGACGTCGGGTGTCGGGTCGAGGGCACCGGTCTTGGCGAACTCGCCCTGCCAGGTGGTGCCGATCATCGACACGTCGGGGGTCTGCTTCGCGGCGATCGCGCTGGCGATCTTCTGATGCGCGGCGTCCCACGGCACCGCGGTCACGGTGACCTTCGCGTCGGGGTTCTCGGTGGAGAACTCCTTCGCGAAGTCGGCGAGTTTCTCGCCCTCGGCACCCATCGCCCAGACGGTGATGTCGCCGCTCGCCCTGCCCGCGCTGACGCCGCGCGCCTGCTCGTCGCCGCCGCCCGCGTCGCGGCCGCAGCCGGCCAGTGCGACCGACGCGGCCAACGCGACCGTGGTGACGGCGGCGAACCGCAGGTGTTTTCTCCTCATGTCGTACCTCCGAGGGGATTCGGGGTTTCCAATGGGTGTGGCCCGCAGCTGCGCCGGATGACGAGCCGCGTGGGAAGGGTTCGTCGTCGCGCCGCGGCACGCCGGGTGCCGGCCTCCCGTTCGGCGATGCGTCCGTGCAGCCAGCGGGCCGCGGTCGCGCCGAGTTCGCGCATCGGTTGGGAGACGGTGGTCAGGCCCGCGAACCGGGCGGCGAGCACGTCGTCCCACCCGGTCACGGCAAGGTCATCGGGTACGGACCAGCCGGCCGCCTCGGCCGCGAGGTGTACGCCGAGCGCGATCTCGTCGTTGGCGCAGACGACCGCGTCGGTTGCGTGTCCGGCCAGTTCGGCGCCGGCCCGCTCGCCGGCCTCGACGTCGTAGGCGCACGGGATACAGCCGGGGGCGGGGAGCCCGTGGGATCGCAGCGCCCGGACGATCCCGGCGTAGCGGCCGGCCGTGTCCGGGGAGGCGGCCGGGTCACCGAGGAAGACGATCCGCCGGTGCCCGTGTGCGGCGAGGTGGGCGGTCAGCTCGGCGGCCGTGCGCTCGTTGCGGGTGCGGATGGTGTCGATGCCCTCGACCGGCGGGCGGGCCAGCAGCACCAGCGGGGTGCCGGTGGCGGCGATCGTCCGTACGAGAGCGTCGTCGACGGTGTTGCCCATGACGGCCAGCCCGTCGACCCGCCCGGCGAGCTCGACCACGGCCGCCTCGGCGTCCCGCCGCCCGTGGGTGGCCAGGATGAGGACACTGCGGCCGAGTTCGGAGGCCACCTCCTCGTAGCCGAGGACGACCTCGGCGTAGTAGGGGCCGGTCAGGTCGGGGAAGACGATGCCGTTGGCGGCGTGCCGGCCTTCGGCGAGCGAGCGGCCGAGCCGGTTGGGGGTGTAGTTGAGCTCGTCGACGGCCTGCTTCACGCGTTCCCGGGTGGCTGCGGTGACCAGTTCGGGGCTGCGAAGCGCGCGCGACACGGTGGCGATCGAGACGCCGGCCCGGCGGGCGACCTCGTAGATGGTCACCGCCCTGGGGCCCGCCTTCGACTCTGAAAGCGCTTTCATCGCCACGGCGGGCCAGGTACCCCGACCTCACGGATCGGAAACAACGAATCTTCGATACGCACCTAGCGACAAATCACCCCTGAGCGCCAGGGCCCGTACGGATCCCGAGGGCCGGCGGACGCGGGTCGGCGGGCAGGTACGTGCGGCGTCGCCCCGCCGGGGGCCCGCGGGTACACAGATACCTTGATCGATTTGGCTCTGAACCGGTCATCCGGTAACTTTTTCGGAGTCAGCGGGGCACCGGACAGGAACCGCCGGGTTACACCGGGGTTGTA
>NZ_JBVJHT010000037.1:0-27492 GCF_055586685.1 Micromonospora sp. NPDC049529 | reverse complement strand
CGGGTGATTTCGGCGAAGTAGGGGTCGGAGACGTCGTGGACGATGACGCCGACGGCGGAGCGGTGGTTGCGGGCGAGTAGTTGGGCGTGCGCGTTCGGGACGTACTGGAGTTCCTCGACCGCCGCCAACACCCGCTCCCGCAGCGTGTCGGTGACCGGTTTCGCACTGCCGTTGATGATCCGGGACGCGGTGGCGGGGGAGACCCCCGCGCGGCGCGCCACGTCTGCCAAGGTGGCCATCGATCCGACCTCTCCCCGGCCGCCCTGAAGCCGGCTGGAGGTGAGGATAGCGCGAGCCGGTCCGGGCACGAGGAAAGCCCTTGCCGAATCCGGGTCCGGACCAGTAACGTGCGCAGGAAAGCGCTTACCTGCCGCTTTGCCGGCGTGTCCCGTACCCGAACCCCCGGATCGAACAGCTAGCTGGATCGACCGCGACAGCCTGAGGAGGCAACGGCATGGCCCGTACCACGATCGGGATCGTGCTCAACGGCGTGACCGGCCGCATGGGCTACCGGCAGCACCTGGTCCGCTCGCTGCTCGCGATCCGCGAACAGGGCGGCCTGCCGCTGCGCGACGGCACCCGGCTCTGGCCCGAGCCGGTGCTGGTCGGCCGCAGCGAGAACAAGCTCCGGGAGATCGCGCAGCGGCACGGCCTGACCGAGTGGACCACCGACCTCACCGCTGCGCTGGCCCGGCCGGACGTACAGATCTACTTCGACTCCCAGGTCACCGCCCAGCGGGAGAAGGCGCTCCGGCTGGCGATCGAGGCCGGCAAGCACATCTACACCGAAAAGCCGACCGCCGAGGACCTCTCCGGCGCGGTCGAACTGGCCCGGCTCGCCGATGCCGCCGGCATCAAGCACGGCGTGGTGCAGGACAAGCTCTTCCTGCCCGGCCTGCGCAAGCTCGACCGGCTGGTCAAGGGCGGTTTCTTCGGCCGCATCCTGTCCATCCGGGGCGAGTTCGGCTACTGGGTCTTCGAGGGCGACTGGCAGCCGGCGCAGCGCCCGTCCTGGAACTACCGGTCGGCCGACGGCGGCGGCATCGTGGTGGACATGTTCCCGCACTGGCACTACGTGCTGGAGCAGATCTTCGGCCAGGTCACCGCCGTGACGGCGCACGTGGCGACACACATCCCGACCCGCTGGGACGAGGCCGGCGAGCCGTACGACGCGACCGCCGACGACGCCGCGTACGGCATCTTCGAGATCGACCGGCCGGGCCAGTCGACCCCGATCGTTGCCCAGATCAACTCCTCCTGGGGAGTGCGGGTCTACCGCGACGAACTGGTCGAGTTCCAGGTCGACGGCACCGAGGGCAGCGCCGTCGCCGGGCTGCGCAACTGCCGGATCCAGCACCGGTCGACCACGCCCAAGCCGGTCTGGAACCCGGACCTGCCGGCCACCGAGGACTTCCGGTCCCAGTGGCAGGTCGTGCCGGACAACGAGGAGTTCGACAACGGCTTCAAGGCGCAGTGGGAGCTGTTCCTGCGTCACGTGGTCGAGGACCAGCCGTACACCTGGGACCTGTGGGCCGGCGCACGCGGCGTCCAACTCGCGGAGCTGGGGCTGCGCTCGGCCCGCGACGGCGTCCGGATCGGGATCCCCGAGCTGTCCGGCGAGCCCTCCCGGTGAGCGGATCCGTGCGCGACCGGTTCTCGCTGAACCAGGCGACCACGAAATACTGGCCGATGGAGGACCTGGTCGCCGGCTGCGTCGACGCCGGGGTCGGCCAGGTCGGCCTCTGGCGGGAGGAGACCCGCGCCTACGGCGTGGCGAAGACCGCGGCGCTGGTCCGCGGCGCCGGGCTCGCGGTCACCTCACTGTGCCGGGGCGGTTTCTTCAACACCCCCGACTGGTACGACGAGAACCGGCGGGCGATCGACGAGGCGGCCACGCTCGGCGCCCCGGTGCTGGTGCTGGTCTCCGGCGGACTGCCCGAGGACAGCCGGGACCTGGACGGGGCACGGGCGCACGTGGGCGACTCGATCGGCGCGCTGGTGCCGTACGCGCTCGACGCCGGGGTCCGGCTGGCGATCGAGCCGCTGCATCCGATGTTCTGCTCCGACCGATGTGTGGTGGCCAGTCTCGGGCAGGCGCTCGACCTGGCGTCGCCGTACCCGGCGGAGGCGGTCGGGGTGGTGGTCGACACCTACCACCTGTGGTGGGACGACCGGGTGTGGACGCAGATCGACCGGGCTGGCCGGGAGGGGCGGATCGCCTGCTTCCAACTCGCCGACTGGATCACCCCGCTTCCGGAGGGGGTGCTGCTCGGGCGTGGCCTGCCCGGCGAGGGCTGCGTGGACCTGCGCCGGTTCGCCGAGGCGGTGGACGGTGCCGGTTTCACCGGACCGATCGAGGTCGAGGTGTTCCACGCCGGGGTGTGGGCCCGTCCCGGGCGGGAGGTACTGGACGCCACGCTCGCCGGTTACCTGGCGGCGGTGGGGTAGGCGGGCTTCCGGTCCGCCCCGGCCCGGCATGATCGTCATGACATGACCTGGCCCGCCCCGCCACGGCTGGAGGAAGATGGACGAATGGACCGGTCCATCTTCCTGTACGACGGCGACTGCGCGTTCTGCACGACCTGTGCGGAGTTCGTCGGTCGGCGCATCCCGACCCGCGCCAAGGTGCTGCCCTGGCAGTTCACCGACATCGACGCGCTCGGCCTGACCGTCGCGGACTGCGACGCGGCCGTCCAGTGGATCGGTGCGGACGGGGTCCGGGCGGCCGGTCCCGATGCCATCGCCCGGCTGCTCGGCGAGAGCGGGCGGCTCTGGGGGGCGCTCGGCCGACTGCTCCGCCTCCCCCCGGTACGCGCGCTCGCCTGGCCCGCGTACCGCTGGGTGGCCCGCAACCGGCACCGCATGCCCGGCGGCACCGCCGCCTGCTCCCTGCCCCAGTCCGTCCGCGAACAACGCTACGGCCCCACCCCCCGGTAGCCCGGGAGAAGGGGAGGGCGGGAGACGGCACCGGCCGGACACGTGGTGCGTGTCCGGCCGGGGAGTTGGTGCGGGTGGGTCAGTGTTCGTGGCTGGCGAGCTGCTTGCGGACGTCGTCCATGTCGAGCTGCTGGACCTGCTCGATCAGCGACTCAAGAGCGGTCTCGGGCAGCGCGCCGGGCTGGGAGAAGACGATGACGCCGTCGCGGACCGCCATGATCGTGGGGATCGAGCGGATCTCGAACTTGGCGGCGATCTCCTGCTGAGCCTCGGTGTCGACCTTGCCGAAGACGATGTCCGGGTGCTTCTCGGACGAGTTTTCGTAGACCGGGGCGAACCGCTTACAGGGGCCACACCAATCTGCCCAGAAGTCCACCAGAACGGTGCCCTCCGAGCTGGTCACCTCGTCGAAGTTGGCTGAAGTCAGCTCAACGGTCGCCATTGAACTCTCCGTTCACGGGTTGAGACCTACGCCTGCAAGAACCTCTTCACCCGTACGGACATTCCCGGTCCCCCCACACCGAAACGCCCAGCGTGGCCAGGGTCACGTCGACTCACCCGAACGAGGGGGGTCGATCGGTCGTCCCGTACCCGGACCCGGCTCCATCGATGCTCATCGGTTCATGGGTGGAAAAGAGAGCTCGATTAAAGAAGATTAACTGAATACTCACCGTGACGGGAGCGCTTCCAGGTTGGTGGGTCTAACGACCTGCGGTGATCCGGTGATCACGCTGCTGGGGAGGGGTAATTGCCCGGATGACCATCGGTCACCGCAACATCAACTCTCACGTAAAGTAGTGTTGCGAAAAAGTAACTGTGACCTCTGTCTCTGTTTCGACTCTTCTGCGTACGGCTGTCATCGGGCAGAATCTCTCGTATCAGAGCGTGGGCGGCGGGTGCCGGGGAGGGCCCCGCCGCTCATTGCGTCCGGCCCCGTTTCTGATCCGGGGCCCGACCCTGCCCGATGACAGGCCCCGGCAGTGACGGTCCGCCTGCCCCCCGTTCTTCGTGTGGCAACACCCCGTACCTCTGCTCCTGCGGTCATATGCTGGCGCCGGGAGGTCCCCCATGAGCCACTCCGTGCCGGGTGAGCCGCCGGTCGCCGGTCGTCGGACCGGGCAGGCGCCCACCCTGGCCTACTCCACCGACGAATGGAAACTGCTCATCCGGCTGCCGGGTCGGGTGCTGGTGGCGGCGACCTCGCCCCAGCCGGCGAGCCCGCGCCACGCGGTGCTCGAAGGGCTGGCCGGACTGGAGGGCATCGCCGCCGGGCGGGCCTTCGACAGTGATCTGGTCCGGGCCGTGGTGGCGGCCATCTACGCCGAACCCGACGACACCCCGCTCTACGCCGGAACCCGCCCGCCGTGGCGGTCGGACGCGTTCGGCGGCGTACCCGTCGACGGGTATCCGGCCGCGCCGGGCGCCGGGCAGCGGGCCGACCGCCAGTGGGCCGACCGGCACGACCGGCTGGCCGGGCTACTGGTCTCCTGCCATGCGGCGGTCGAACTGCTCACCGATCGGGCGGACCCGGCCGACTCCGCGGCGTACCGGCAGTGGGTGCAGTCGGTGGCCGCCCGCGTACGCCGGGCGGCCCATCCGGTCGACCGGCACCTCGGCACCTCGGGGGAGTGGCTGCCCGACGGTGCCGGTGGCTTCCTCGGCCGGCTCGGTACCGCGCTGGGCCTGCGCTGAGCTGGACCGCCGGACGGGTGCGTACCCTCTGCAGATCGTGGAAGGTGCGGCCCCGGAGGGCGACGAGTCGGAGGTCGGCGTCGGCCCGTGGTCGGGCGACCTACCGACCGATCCCCGGTACGACCCCGAACTGCTCGCCCACGGCGACCGGCGCAACGTGGTGGACCGCTACCGGTACTGGCGGCAGGAGGCGGTCGTCGACGACCTGGACCGGCGCCGGCACACCTTCCACGTGGCGATCGAGAACTGGCAGCACGACTTCAACATCGGCACCGTGGTCCGCAACGCCAACGCCTTCCTCGCCGCCGAGGTGCACGTGGTCGGGCGGCGTCGGTGGAACCGGCGGGGTGCCATGGTGACCGACCGGTACCAGCATGTCCGGCACCACGAGACGATCGAAGGGTTCGTCGGCTGGGCCCGGGCGGCCGACCTGGTGGTCATCGGGATCGACAACCTGCCCGGTTCGCGCCCGCTGGAGACGGTCGCGCTGCCGCCCCGGTGCGTCCTGCTCTTCGGGCAGGAGGGGCCGGGCCTGTCCGATCCGGCCCGTGCCGCCTGCGACCAACTTCTCTCGATCGCCCAGTACGGGTCCACCCGCTCGATCAACGCGGGGGTGGCCAGCGGGATCGCCATGCACGCGTGGATCCGGGAGCACGCCGGTCCGCCGCCGTCGCCGTAGTCGTCCGGCTCGCCCGGCGGACCGCCGCTCCGAGGCAAGTTGACCGAAAAGGCCGGTTCGCTTGACTACGGGGTGCTGTGCCGTGGACTGTAGTTCGTGTGAGTCTTGCGGTGAGTTGTCCGAGGTGCGGTGGCGCGGTGTCGCCGCCGGACCTGATGCACACCGACTGGCGCTGCGCCGACTGCGGCCCGGTGCCGCCACTGCACACGGCCGGACAGGTCGGGCCGGAGATCGTGGCGAGCGCGACCACCCGGATCAGGGACACGCCCGAGCCGGTGAACGCTTTCCCGATACCGCTGTGGTGTCCGTGGCCGCTGCCGACCGGTTGGGTGATGACCGGCGCGGTCTGGGCCGGTGACGATCGTACGGGTGTGCGAGCCACCGCCGTGGCGTGCAGCGGACCGGCTCCGCTGGGCGGCGGACCGGCCGACCTGGTCCTGGTGGCGGAGGAGCCCGGCGTCGGTCTCGGCACCCGGTTCGCCGGCATCGCCGGGCTCGACCCCGGCGCCCTGCTCGCCGACGTGATGGCCGATGAGCTGCCGGGTCACGCCGAGCACCCGCCACATGCGAAGGTCCGGGCCGACGGGCATCCGACTCCACTTTGGTCGGTCAAATCCCCGACAGACCGAAGCGCGTACGTCGGCGAAGCTCGGGGACGGTGGTTATATGCGATAACCTGGCCGTCGAGCGCGGGCTACCTCCTCGCGGAAGATGTCGTGCTACACGACTTGACCGAGTGGACTCCACCCGAGCTGGTGTACGGCGCGCCGTCTCCGTACCTGCACGGGTTGGTCTAGTGGCCGGCTCGGGCCGGTTCGAAAGTGGCACAAACTTGGAATTCACGCTACGACGCCTGACTGATACGCTACGTACTGCTGCGGTGACGCCACTCGGCGCCGATGAGGGGATGGCCCGTCATGGTCAAGAAGGTCCTCACCTGGGGCGGAATCGCCTTCCTGATTTTCTTCATCGCGTTCCGACCTGACTCCGCCGCCGACGTCTTCAAGTCGTTGGGCGGCGGCGTAATGGACATCGCGCAGGGCTTCAGCGACTTCTTCGCCAGCCTCTTCGCGTAGCCGGGCATGGGTAACCCGTCCGGGCCACCCCCCGACCCCGACGACGTCGAACGCTGGCGTCGCGAGCGGGACACCGAGCCGATTCCGCGGGCCCGACCCGACGACGACCTCGGTGACGGCCCACCCTACGCGGGCGGTCCCTCCTATCCGGACGGACCGCCGTACCCGGATGGTCCCGGCTACGACGACGAGTCACGTTCCGGCCGGAGCTGGGACCGTGACCCGGACGCCGGCTACCGACCCCCGGAAATCTCCGAAGAGGAGTTGGCCGGGCTCCGGGTCGACGCGTCGGGCATGCCGCTCGGTCCGCGACGGGTGCTGCCGCTGGAGGACGAGCCGACCGCCCTGGTGGCGCGTTACCTCTTCCCCACCGAGCGGTACCGGGGCGAGTGGAAGCGGCACAAGATCTACCTGGCCACGCCGATCCTGATCGGGCTCGCCGCCACGTTCGTGCTCGGCTATCTCTCCGGCTTCCTGGCCGGGCAGCAGATCGCCGGGCTCACGCTGATCGCGGCGCTGATCTGGCTCGGTGTCATGGGCTACGTGGCGTGGAAGGTCGCGGACTGGTTCTTCGACCGGTTCATCCTGACCAACAAGCGGGTGATGGTGGTCAACGGGATCATCACCCGGCGGGTCGCGATGATGCCGCTGGCCCGGGTCACCGACATGAAGTACGAGCAGTCGCCGCTGGGCCGGACCCTCAACTACGGCACCTTCGTACTGGAGTCGGCCGGTCAGGACCAGGCGTTGCGCGAGGTCAAATACCTACCGAACCCGAACGAGCTGTACCTGCGTGTGGTCGAGGAGATGTACGAGCCGCAGGCGGTCGAGGCGCGGCTCGGCAAGGAAGCCGACGAGGCCAAGGCCGACGACGGCGCATGACCCTGCGTAGTTGATCCACTGCGACGGGTGCGGGACTTCCAACCGAACATCGGAGGCGACCCGCACCCGATCGCGGTCGACTCGACCACCACGGCTGTGACAACCTGACGGTTGGTTCAGCTTCGGGGAGGCGACAGGTGGCGGCCAGGGCAGACCTGGAAGACGAGTTCCGCGAGTTCGTCGCGGCCCGATCCGCCGCCCTGCTGCGTACCGCGTACCTGCTGGCGGGGGACTGGGCGACGGCCGAGGACCTGTTGCAGACCGCGCTGACCAAGACGTACCTGGCCTGGAAGCGGCTCGGCGAGATCGAGGCGGTCGAGCCGTACGCCCGGCGGGTCCTGGTCAACACCGCGACGAGCTGGTGGCGGCGGCGCTGGCACGGGGAGCGCCCGACCGAGGTGCTGCCCGAGCGGCCGGCGCCGGACCTGATCGAGGAGCAGCTGGAACGTGACGCCCTCTGGCGGCACCTTCGGACGCTGCCGGCTCGACAACGGGCCGTCCTGGTGCTCCGCTTCTACGAGGACATGACCGAGGCGCAGACCGCCGCGATGCTCAACATCTCGCCCGGCACGGTGAAGAGCCAGACCTTCCGGGCACTCAACACGCTGCGCCGCCGGCTCGGCGAGGAACGGCTCGGAGCGGACCCGGCACTCGGAACGGAAGCGGCACTCACCGCCCGTACCGCCGGGGCGGCCGCTCGGGGTCCAGCCGGTGCGGAACGCAGCGGCACCGGGTCGCGCGCCGGTCGGGACGGCGCACGGGGCACCACACCCGCGCCCGCACCGCGTCGGGTGCCGGGCGTGCCGCGTACCGCACCGGCCCGACGGCCGGTGCCGGCCGTACCCGGGGCTCCGGCGCCGGCGGGGCCGGCGGCCCTCGGCGAGGGTCGGTGACCATGCTCGAGGACTCGCTGCGAAACATGTTCGCCGAGAAGGTCCAGTCTCCGCCCCCGCTCAGGGACCCGGCCTCGGCCGCCATCCGCCGGGGGCGGGCGGCCCGCCGCCGCCGGACCGCCGCCTCCTCGGTCGCCGCCGCGCTCGCGCTGCTGGTCACCATCGGCGGGATCGTCTCGCTGCGGAACCTCTCCGGCGGCAACGGCACCCGGGGCGAGTCCGTGATCGCCTTCAACGGCCAGCCCGACGGCGCGCCCACCAGCCCACCGGTGGAGCCGCGCCCCACCACCGACACCGGCATCGGCCTCGACCTGTGGGCCTCCGACCGGCTCTGGACCACCGACGGCCGCACACTGCCGCTGACCGGCGTCGGCCCGGTGACCCGGATCTACCGGGTCCCCACCGGCTGGGTGTACGGAGGAACCGGCGGGATCCGGTTCCTCCGCACCGACGGCAGCTCGATCTCGCTCAGCGGCAACCGGGACCGGTGGGTCCTGAACCCCGCCGGGGACCAGCTCGCGTTCGTCATCGACACCGCGCTCTACCTGGCCCGGGTCAGTGCCAGCGGGCTCGCCGTACGGACGAAGGTCGACGTACCGGCCGGTGTCTCGCCGGTGGCCTTCCTCGACCGGTCGGTGGTGGTGACCGCCGACTCCGGCGGTTTCGCCGTGCTGGATCCCGAGCGGCCCCAACAGCCGATCTGGAACACCGACGTCACGGCGGTCTACGGGAGCAACGGCAACACTCCGCGCGGGCTCGTCCGCGCCATCGGTGACCAGCCCTCCTGCCTGGCCGACCTGCGGGCGTCCGGCACCGGCCTGACCGTCGAGCGGACCGACATCTGCGGGTTGGACCTGGAACGCGCCACCACCGGGGACCGGACCACCCCGGACGGCGGCTGGCTCGCCGAGAGTCGGCTGATGGAGATCCAACTGGTCGATCTGACACCGGCGGTCGACGGGCGCCGGGAAACCGTCGCCTGCCCGGTCCGGACCACGGTCCCGCCGGCCTGGGCGGACAACCGGACCCTGCTGACGGCCGACGACCGGGGCGTGGTCCGGTGCGGCACCGACGGTGCTCAACGGGTGGTGCCGCTGCCGGCCGGGGTGAGCGCCCAGTGGCAGTTCGTGCCGAGACTCACCACCACCGCCACCCCACAGCCGCCGACCGGCTGAACTCCGGGCGCCGGTCCGGCCGAGCACCGCCGCGACGACAACCCGCGGTCCAGGCCGGGGCGTTCAAGCTGTGTGACCACTGGCAGGCTGGAACAGGTGCTGCGAGAGTGCCTGGCCGAGCGGGCCGGCACCGCACCCGGAGCCGTCGACCCACCACCGGTGGCCGCGTACCGCCACCGGGTTCGTGCCGACGAACTGGCTGCGGCCGTACGGCGGCGGGTCCGGCGGCGGCGTAGCGCCACGGCTGCCGTGAGCGTGGCGCTGGTCGGCGTGCTGGCCGGGGTCGGCGCGCTGCCGATCCGGGACCCGTCGGGACCCGACCGGCCCGGTGACCCGACCCTGCCGGTCGACGTCGTGGTGCCGGCCGGTCTCCGTACGGCCGGCGGCGAACTGGTCGACCTCGCCGCGGTCGGGCCGGTGGCGCAGGCGAGCCGGACCCCCGGCGGCTGGCTGGTGGTGGGTGCACTGCCGCCCGGCAAAACCACCCTCTGGTACGTCCCCGGCGCCGGCCCGCCGTCGCCGCTGCTGGCCGGGGTGGCGGCGGTGACGGTGGCGCCGGACGGGCGGCGGGTCGCCTGGCGGGACGGCGAACAGGTTCTCGTCGCCCCGGTCGACCGGGGTCGGCTCGGTCCTGTCCGGCGTACCGACGCACCGGACCGGGTCGCGCCGGCCGGCTTCGCCGGTGCCGCGGTGCTGCTCCGGGACGCCGGCCCGGACGAGCGGTACGACCTGTGGTGGCCGGACCGGGGCGGGTACGAGGTCTCCGGGCGGGATCCGGCGGTCACCGTCTACGGCACGCTGCCGGAGGGCCGTACCGTGGTCGGACAGCTGCCGGCGGTGGACGGCGAGCGGCCCTGTCTGGCCCTGCTCGACGCGGCCCGGCAACTCGCCAGGACCAGGGTGACCTGCGCGCTGCCGCTCGTCCCCGGCGGCCGGGGCACGGTCTCCCCGGACGGTCGCTGGCTGGTCGCCAACGGGGTGTCCACGGACTGGTTCGGCGACACCGCCGGGGCCGGGAACGCGCCGGCCGAACTGGCCCTGGTGATCGACCTGACCACCGCCTTCGGAGCGGCGCCGGTGGTCCGGGCGGCCGGGCCGAGACTGGCCGGACCGGTGGCCTGGACCACCGGCGGGCTGCTGCTGCACGCCGGGGAACATGGCCGTCTGCTCCGGGTGTCCCCGGACCGGGCGCCGGGCCCGGACCCGATGGTCGACCGGCTGCCGGTGCCGGAAACCGGGACGAACGACCGGCTGCTGGTGGTGAGCGGCGCCAGCGCGTGACGCCGGTCACCGGATCGGCCGACCGATCGGAGGCCGGCGGGTGCCGGCTCGGCCGGCCGAGCCCGGACGTCCGGCCTGCCGGTAGCCTGGTACCAGTGATTTCGTCCGCACCGAAACCCCTGCCCACGCCCGGTCCGGACGCCCGGATCGACCTGCACGTCCATTCGACCGCCAGCGACGGCACACTCACCCCGGCCGAGCTGATGCGCGCCGCGTCCCGCGCCGGCCTCGACACGGTGGCCATCACCGACCACGACACCACCATCGGCTGGGCACCGGCGGTCGCCGCGCTACCGCCGGGGCTGAGCCTCGTACGCGGAGCCGAACTCTCCTGCCGCTGGTACGGCACCGAGCCGTCGATCGCCCTGCATCTGCTCGCCTACCTCTTCGATCCGACGTCCCCGGAACTCGTCGCCGAGCTGATCCGGATTCGGGCCGCCCGCGAGGTCCGCGCCGAGCGGATCGTCGACTCGCTGCGGGCCGACGGGATCAACGTGGACTGGGCCGACATCCAGGCTCGGGCGGCCGGCGGCACGGTCGGCCGGCCGCACATCGCGCAGGCACTGATCCGGGCCGGTCTGGTCCGCAGCACCAGCGAGGCGTTCGAACCGAGGTGGCTCGGCTGGCGCTACGCGGCTCCGAAGGACGATCTCGACGTCTTCCGGGCGATCCGGCTCGTCCGCGAGGCGGGCGGAGTGACGGTCTTCGCCCACCCCCGGGCCACCCGGCGCGGCGAGGTGGTGCCGGACTCGTTGATCGTCGAGCTGGCCGCCGCCGGACTCTTCGGGCTGGAGGCCGACCACGAGGACCACTCGCCGGCCGAGCAGGCGCACGTACGGCGGCTCGCGGCCGAACTCGGGCTGGTGGTGACGGGTTCGTCGGACTTCCACGGCGAGCACAAGACGGTCCGGCTGGGCGCGTTCACCACATCGGTGCCGGCGTACGAGCGGATCGTGGCGGCGGCGTCCGGCGTACCCGTGGTTGCTTCGTCCTGATCGGCGGCCCGCCGGCTGGTTCGTCCTGATCAGTGGCGATGACTGCGGTGGCCTCGCGCACATCGACGTGGGATAACGCGGCCGGCCAACTACCGTGTCCGCGTGGATCTCAAGCTCTTCGTGGAGGTGTTCGTCACCCTGCTGGTCATCATGGACCCGCCGGGGATGGTGCCGATCTTCCTCGCCCTGACCGGCCCGCTCGCCGCCCGCGAACGGAACCGGGCGGCGCGGCAGGCGGTGACGCTCGCCCTCGGGGTGATCGTGATCTTCGCGGTCGCCGGCCAGACGATCCTCGACTACCTGCACGTGTCCCTGCCCGCCCTCCAGGGCGCGGGCGGACTGCTGCTGGTCCTGGTCGCACTCGAACTGCTGACCGGCAAGGCCGACGACCCCGGCCAGCAGACCACCTCCAACATCGCGCTGGTGCCGCTGGGAACCCCGCTGCTCGCCGGGCCGGGCGCGATCGTCGCGACCATGCTCTTCGTCCAGGGCGCCGACGGCTTCTCCGACCAACTCGCCATCGCGGTCGGCATCGTCGCGGTGATGGTCGCGGTCTGGCTCACCCTGCGCTTCTCCGGCGGCATCGTCCGGGTGCTGAGGCCCAGCGGCATCGAGGTGCTCACCCGGATCGCGGGTCTGCTGCTCGCCGCCATCGCGGTCCAGCTCATCGCCGACGCGGTCGGCGCCTTCGTCAAGGTCTTCCAGCAGACGTCCTGACCGCCGCGCCGGGTGGTCCGGGGACGGGACGACGCGCGTGCCGAGCGGGCATCGACCGGACTGTCGGTGGCGGGTGGCAGGATCGGCTCCGTGCGCAGACCAACCTCCCCCGGTAAACGGACCCCACGCCCGCGCGGCAACGAGCCGGAGCAGTTGGGCTTCGAAGGAATGCCGGAGCGGCTCTTCGTCTGCACACCGAGCAAGCTCGGCAGCTACACCGACTGCCCCCGCCGCTACCGCTACTCGTACCTCGACCGGCCCACACCGGTCAAGGGACCGCCGTGGGCGCACAACTCGCTCGGTTCGAGCGTGCACACCACCCTGCGCAACTGGTATGCCCTGCCCGAGGCGAAACGCCGACCGGAGGCGCTGCCGGTGCTACTCAAGGGCACCTGGGTCAGCGAAGGGTACCGCGACGACGAGCAGGAACGGACCGCGTACCGCCGGGCCCTGCAATGGCTCGAATCCTATGTGGACACCCTGGAGCCGGGTGTCGACCCGCTCGGGGTGGAACGGGTGGTCGCGGTCAAGACCTCGGTGCTGGCGTTCAACGGCCGGGCCGACCGGATCGACGCCCGCACCGGCGCCGACGGCCCGGAACTGGCGATAGTCGACTACAAGACCGGACGTACGGGCCTCGACGTCGACGACGCGCGCGGCTCGCAGGCCCTCGCCCTCTACGCGTACGCGGCCGAGCGGGTGTTCCGCCGCCCGTGCCGCCGGGTCGAACTGCACCACCTGCCCAGCGGGACTATCGCCGCGTACGACCACACCCCGGAGTCG
Source organism: Micromonospora sp. NPDC049529 (assembly GCF_055586685.1). NCBI lineage: Bacteria > Bacillati > Actinomycetota > Actinomycetes > Micromonosporales > Micromonosporaceae > Micromonospora > Micromonospora sp. NPDC049529. The sequence goes on along the minus strand of NZ_JBVJHT010000037.1, from coordinate 14,382 downwards.
CTCGCCCGTCAGGTGAGCCGGGCCGAGGACACCGCCCGCGACATCATGGCCGCCGAACGGGCGATCACCGACGGCGCCGACCCGGACGAGGCGTTCCCGGTCGCCCCGGGGCCCGGATGCGCCTGGTGCGACTTCCGGCGTTCCTGCCCCGGTGGGGCGGGCGCACCGGCCAAGGACCCGTGGGCGGCCGTCGAGCGCACCCTGCTCCCGGTCACGCCGGCCGGACCGGGCGACAACTAGGTCCCGCGACGGCTCAGTCGGGCGGCCCGCGCCTGCGCCGCCTGGTAGATCGGTCCCTCGATGTACCGGCGCGGAATCGCGTTCAACGCCAGCCGCAGCGTCCGGGCACTGAGTTCGGCCGACCGGTCCGTGGTCGGCAGACCGAGACCGCCGTAGAGCCGCCGGGCCCAGGACGGCAGCAGGCCGAACGCGATGCCGGCGAGCCCGAAGTAGGCAAACCGGGGCGGACCCAGGCTGAGCCCCAACCGGGCCGGCCGACTCAGCTTCCAGGGAATCGGCGGCACGGTGAGGAAGAACGCCGTCTCGGCGGCGTCCCGGGTCATCCGCAGCTCGGGCCGAATCCGGCGGTAGTAGTCGGCGACGGCGGCAGCCGTACCGGGCACGGTGTCCGGGTCGAGGCCGACCAGGGCGGCGGCCCGCCGCTGCTCGGCGTAGTAGGTGTCGGTCTCGGCGTCGGACAACCGCAGCCCGGCCCGCCGAGCGGTACTGAGGAACGACTCCACCTCGGCCACGTGCACCCAACGCAGCAGGTCCGGGGCATCGATCCGGAACTCCTCCCCGGTCTCGGGGTCCCGGGCCCGCATCCGAGCGTGCAGGGCGGTCAGCCGCCGCCCGGCTGCCTCCGCCTCGGCCGTGGTGCCGTAGATCGTGGTGCCGACGTAGCGGGAGGTGCGAACCAGCCGACCCCACGGGTCGGACTTGAAACTGCTGTTCTGGGCCACTCCGGCGACCGCCAGCGGGTGCAGCGCCTGGAGGTAGAGGGAGCGGAGTCCGGCGACGAGCAGGATCGGCTCCCGGTGCACCTTCCAGGTGACCGAGCCGGGACCGAACAGCCCGAGGTCGTCATCCGGCTCCGGAATGCTGCCCAACTCCGGGGTCATCAGCCAAGAGTGCCACCACCTGCGGGGCTTACCCGTCGAGTCCTACTGGTCGGTGCTCCGATGCTGCTGGCAATTCGGGCATAGACCCCAGAAAGTCACTTCGGCCTCGTCGACATCGAAGCCGCCGGCGTCGTCCGGGTCGAGGCAGGGGGCCGAGCCGCGTACGCAGTCGACATCGCCGACCACACCGCAACTCCGACAGACGACATGGTGGTGGTTGTCACCGGCCCGCGCCTCGTACAGCGCGGGACTGCCGGCCGGCTCGATCCGACGGGACAGGCCGGCCCGCGACAGCGCGCCGAGGACGTCGTAGACCGCCTGGGTGGATACCGAGTCGAGACGCTGGCGGACCTGTCGCAGGATCTCGTCGACCTCCAGGTGGCCGCCACCGGCGAGCACCTCAAGCACGGCGAGGCGCGGTCGGGTGACCCGCAGGCCCCTCGACCGGAGCATCTCCTCGCCCGTCATATCGCAATAACAGCACGGGTGTACGGGGCCAGCAAGCCTGCGCCTCGCACGGTGGTCTGCGGCACAGCGTCCGGCCCTGGTCGGCGGCGAGTTGGGAACCGGGGTGAACCGTACCGGCTCTGGCTTCGTGTACGACTGTTGAGGGAAGCGTTCCCGATCTATACGTACCGTTGCTCGCGGTGTGGTCGGCCGCTGGAGGGGGTTGTCGTGTTCCTGGAAATCATGGGCCTTCCCGTACATCCGTTGGTCGTGCACGCGGCGGTGGTCTTCGTGCCGCTGCTGGTGCTGCTGGCGATCGGGTACGGGATCCTGCCCCGGTTCCGCGCCAGGATCGGTTGGGCGGTGGCCTTCCTGGCCGTGGCCGCACCGGCAGCCGCGCTGTTCGCGAAGCTCTCCGGCGAGGAGTTGCTGGAGGCGCTGACCGCCAAGGGCTACCCGCCGCCGATCCTCGCCCAACTCGCCGAACACCAGGAGTACGGCGACCTGCTTTTCTGGTTCGTCCTCGGGCTGGGCATCGTCTCCGGGCTGCTGCTCTACGTCACCGGCGGTCGGGGCGCCAACCTGCCCGGCTGGCTGGCGCCGGTGGTCACCGGTCTGGTGATCGTGCTGGGCGTGCTCAGCGCCGTCTACGTCTACCTGACCGGCGACTCGGGTGCCCAGGTGGTCTGGAACGGGGTCCTCTAGCCCGCGCCCACCGACCGCGCGTGACCCCGGCCCGGAATACCGGTCTCAGAACAGCAGGCGGGAGCAGAGCAGACACATCACCACGAGCAGGATCGCCCCGGTGATCAGCCCGACGCCGTACGTCAGCGTCCGCGCGCTCGCCTCCTGCGCCTCCAGCGCGGGTACGTCCTGGGCCGGCAGCGGGCGCGGCGGCGCCGGTTGTACGTGTACCGGCGGTCGCCACCCCGGCGGCGGTACGGGGCTCTGCGGCGGACCGGGATACCCGTTCGACCCGGCTGCCACCGGCTGGCCGGGACTGGCGTTCGCTCCGGGGGTCAGGGGCGGGCCGGGATAGCTGTTCGTCACCGGTGCCATCGGCGGTGGTCCGTATGCGGTGCCCGGCGGCGGCCCGACGTACGCCGGCGGAGGCGGAGGCGCCGGTGCCGGCGGGGACGACGTGACGTCGCGGTGCGCTTCCGGGGCCGGGGCGGTGCCGGGGAGGTCTGCCGGAGGTGTGTCGGGCGAGCCTGTCGCGGGCTCGACCGGCCGCCGCCAGAAGCTGTCGTCGATGGGATCGTCGCTGGGGGAGGTCACGGCATTCGACGCTACCCGAGCGATCGAGATACGCCCCGGCGCACGCCGGGCCGGGCGTCGCGGGTGGGTACGCTACTGAGCGTGAGAAGCGTGGACGAGCCCCGGCCGGCCGGCGCGGGCCTGGACGGCGAGCGTACGGTCGATTTTTCCGACGACAACTTCGTGGTGATTCCGGAACAGTCGGTCGACGACACCGACCGGGGCTGGGGCGAACGATCGAGCTCCAACGACGAGCGGCTGCTCGCCGACCGCCCGCCGCACTGGGACTAGGACGGGTCGGACCGAGCAGCCGCTGTCCGGGAGAGCCTCGGTCAGGCGCCGACGTACGCCGCTAGGTGTTCGCCGGTGAGGGTGGAGCGGGCGCCGACGAGGTCGGCGGGGGTGCCCTCGAAGACGATCCGCCCGCCGTCGTGACCGGCGCCGGGGCCGAGGTCGATGATCCAGTCGGCGTGCGCCATGACCGCCTGGTGGTGCTCGATGACGATGACCGACTTGCCGGAGTCGACGAGCCGGTCGAGCAGGCCGAGCAGTTGCTCGACGTCGGCGAGGTGCAGGCCGGTGGTCGGCTCGTCGAGGATGTAGACGCCGCCCTTCTCGGCCATCTGGGTGGCGAGCTTGAGCCGCTGCCGCTCGCCGCCGGAGAGCGTGGTGAGCGGCTGGCCGAGGCTGAGATAGCCGAGCCCGACGTCGGCGAGCCGGTCGAGAACGGCGTGCGCGGCCGGCGTACGGGCGTCGCCGACGCGGAAGAACTCCTCCGCCTCGGTCACCGACATCGCGAGCACCTCGCTGATGTCCCGGCCGCCGAGGTGGTACTCCAGCACCGACGCCTGGAACCGCTTCCCCTCGCACTCCTCGCAGACGGTGGCGACGCCGGCCATCATCGCCAGGTCGGTGTAGATGACACCGGCGCCGTTGCAGGTGGGGCAGGCGCCCTCGGAGTTGGCGCTGAACAGCGCCGGCTTCACGCCGTTCGCCTTCGCGAACGCCTTGCGGATCGGATCGAGCAGCCCGGTGTACGTCGCCGGGTTGCTCCGCCGCGAGCCCCGGATCGCGCCCTGGTCGATCGAGACCACCCCGGCACCGGCGGGGATCGAACCGTGCACCAGCGAACTCTTGCCGGATCCGGCGACGCCGGTGATGACGACAAGCACGCCGAGCGGGATGTCGACGTCGACGTCGCGCAGGTTGTGTGACGTCGCGCCGCGGATCTCCAGCGCCCCGGTGGGCTTGCGCAGCGTCTTCTTGAGCACGGCCCGGTCATCCAGGTGACGGCCGGTGAGGGTGCCGCTGGCCCGCAGCCCCTCGACGGTGCCCTCGAAGCAGACCGAGCCGCCGGCCGTGCCGGCGCCGGGGCCGAGGTCGACCACGTGGTCGGCGATCGCGATCGTCTCCGGCTTGTGCTCCACGACGAGCACCGTGTTGCCCTTGTCGCGCAGCCGTAGCAGCAGGTTGTTCATCCGTTGGATGTCGTGGGGGTGCAGGCCGGTGGTGGGCTCGTCGAAGACGTACGTGACGTCGGTGAGCGAGGAACCGAGGTGGCGGATCATCTTGACCCGCTGCGCCTCACCACCGGACAGGGTGCCCGACGGACGGTCGAGCGAGAGGTAGCCCAGCCCGATCTCGACGAACGAGTTGAGGGTGTGGTGCAGCGTGGCCAGCAGCGGCGCCACCGACGGCTCGTCGAGGCCACGGACCCATCCGGCCAGGTCGCTGATCTGCATCGCGCACGCGTCGGCGATGCTGATCCCGCCGATCCGGGACGACCGGGCCCCCTCGCTGAGCCGGGTCCCGTCGCAGTCGGGGCAGGTGGTGAAGGTGACCGCCCGGTCCACGAACGCCCGGATGTGCGGCTGCATCGCCTCCCGGTCCTTGGCGAGGAACGAACTGCGCACCCGGGGGATCAGTCCCTCGTAGGTGAGGTTGACCCCGTTGACCTTCACCTTGACCGGCTCGTGGTGGAGGAAGTCGTGCAGCTCGGTCTCGGTGAAGTCGCGGATCGGCTTGTCCGGGTCGAAGAAACCCGACCCGCTGATGATCCGCACCATCCAGCCGTCCCCGGTGTAGCCGGGGACGGTGATCGCCCCCTCGGAGATCGACTTGGAGCTGTCGTAGAGCTGGGTGAGGTCGATGTCGGAGACCGTGCCCCGGCCCTCGCAGCGCGGACACATGCCGCCGGTACGGGTGTAGGTCTGCTTCACGGCCTTGCTGCCGGCACCGCGTTCGACCGTGATCGCACCGGTCGCCCGGACCGACGGGACGTTGAAGGAGTACGCGTTCGGCGAGCCGATGTGCGGCTGTCCGAGCCGGCTGAAGAGGATGCGCAGCATCGCGTTGGCGTCGGTGGCGGTGCCGACGGTGGAGCGGGGATCGGCACCCATCCGCTGCTGGTCGACGATGATCGCGGTGGTCAGCCCTTCGAGTACGTCAACCTCGGGCCGACCCAACGTCGGCATGAAGCCCTGCACGAAGGCGCTGTACGTCTCGTTGATCATCCGCTGCGACTCCGCGGCGATCGTGCCGAACACCAACGAGCTCTTGCCCGAGCCGGAGACACCGGTGAACACCGTCAACCGGCGCTTCGGCAGCTCGACGTTGACGTCCTTGAGGTTGTTCTCGCGTGCGCCGTACACGCGGATCAGGTCGTGGTTGTCGGCGATGTGCGACGCAGCCGACTGCGCGTCCGTCCTCGTGGCCATGCTCATCGTGTCTCCATCTGTCACGCGGGCCCGCCTTCGCGGTTCTTCGGCAGCGTCGCCCGGCTCGATCCGACCAGCTTCGAGCGGTACGCCGGTTCCTCTCCGTCGGCGCGATCGCGGCAACGGTCGGCTGTTCACAGGGGTGGTGCGACCCCGTTCGCCCGGCCGAGGCGTCGAGAATACCCATCCTGGGGACCCCGGCCTCGCCTTCGATCATCGAACCGGCGCGGACGTGGTGCGAGGACGGTTGCCGGCGTGGTCGGCGCCGGTGGCCACCGGGCGGCTGCCACCGGCACCGGACGCGGGCTCCTCCACGCCGCCGTCCGTGCAGGTCACGGCCGTGATCGTCGGACGGCTCAGCGCAGTTGCTGGATCCGGAGCAGGTTGCCGGCAGGATCGCGGAAGGCGCAGTCGCGGACGCCGTACGGCTGCTCGGTCGGCTCCTGGACGACCTCGGCGCCGCCGGCCACCAGCTTCGCGAAGGTGCCGTCGAGATCGGAGGTGGCCAGGTTGGCGCCGAAGTAGCTGCCCTTGGCCATCAGTTCGAGGATGGTACGGCGCTCATCCTCGGTCAGGCCGGGGTTGGCGGTCGGTGGGTGCAGGACGATGGCCGTGTCCGGCTGGTCGGCGGGGCCGACGGTGATCCACCGCATCCCCTCGTACCCGACATCGTTGCGGATCTCGAAGCCGAGCGTGTCGCGGTAGAAGGTCAGCGAGGCGTCCGGGTCGGTGTGCGGCAGAAAGCTTGAGTGAATGGTGATGTTCATGCACGTCAGGCTAGGTCCGGCTCGGGGCCGGCGCTTCTCGATTCCTGATCGGTCTGGTCACCTGTTTCGTCACGCACGACGGCATCCCCGCCGTCGCCCGCGTCGCCCGCTGCCGGTAGGCGCTGGGTGGCACGCCGACCAGCTCGGTGAAGCGGGTGCTGAAGGTGCCCAGTGAGGCACAACCGACCGCGAAACAGACCTCGGTGACACTGAGGTCGCCCCGACGCAGCAGCGCCATCGCACGCTCGATCCGCCGCGTCATCAAGTAGCTGTACGGCGATTCGCCGTACGCGAGCCGGAACTGGCGGCTGAGGTGTCCGGCCGACATGTTCACCCCACGCGCCAGCGCCTCCACGTCCAGCGGCTGCGCGTACTCCCGGTCGATCCGGTCGCGGACACGGCGCAGCTGTGCGAGGTCGCGTAGGTGCTGCTCAGCGGCGGGTCGGCTGCTCACCCGACCGATCGTGCCACGTCGCGACGGGGATGACGACAGCGCCGTAGACCGGCCGGTGTCAGGCGGGTCCGGGGGAGGGCGCGGCCACGAGTTCGCGTACGACCTCGACGAATCCGCGTACCAGCGGTGTCTCGATCCGCCAGGCGAGCGCGATGCGGAGCGGGTCGACGTCGGTCAGCGGGATCCAGACGAGGTCCGGGCGGGCGTAGTAGCGGGACATGCTGGCCGGTGCGAAACAGATCGCCGAGCCCTCGGCGACCACTTCGAGCATCTCCTCGACGTTGTCGTTGACCGGGCCCCACCGTGGCGTCGAGCCGTCGGGTCGGGGGTTCACCGCCCACCAGTCCACCCACTCACGCGGCGCCCGCTCGGTCCACATCAACGGTTCGTCGTTGGTCTCCAGGATCGACACGCCGTCCCGGCCGGCGAGCGGATGGTTCCGGGCGACGGCGACCAGTCGGGCCTCGGTGTGCACCACCTCGACGTGCATTCCGGCCAGGTCGTTGGGGAGCCAGACGAAGGCGACGTCGACCCGGCCGTCGTGCAGGGCGGCCGCCTCCTCGCCCCAGTCGAAGCGTTTGGGCTCGACGGTCGCGTCCGGGTGGCGGCGGGCGAACTCGGCCCGGGACCGGGTGGTCAGCTCGCCCGCGCCGCTCGCCTCGAAACCCACCCGCAGGACGCCGGACTGGCCGCGCCGGTGCCGTTCGGCGGCGGCCGTCACCCGCGTCGCCTGCCGCAGGGTACGGCGGGCCTCGGCGAGCACGTCCCGACCGGCGGCGGTGGCGGTCACCCCGCCGGCGTGCCGGTCGAACAGGCGTACCCCGAGTTCGGTCTCCAGGTTCCGCAGCGCGTACGACAGAGCGGGTTGGCTGACGTAGAGCCGTTGGGCGGCCCGACCCAGGTTTCCGCTCTCGTCGATCGCCACGAGGTAGCGGAGCTGGCGCAGATCCATCCCGCCATCATAAAGCGGCCTTATCGAGCAAGTGATCTTCTGTCTTGGACCGACCCCGTCCAGGCAGGCAAAACTGGGCCCGTTCGCATCGTCGCTGGAGGCCCGGATGTCCATCGAACCCCCGTCCACCCGACCACCGACCGGCCGGGTCTGGTTGATCACCGGCACCGGTTCGGGGTTCGGCCGGTCGATCGCCGAGGCGGCACTGGCCGCGGGCGACACCGTCGTGGCGACCGCCCGTCGCCCGGAGACCCTGGCGGATCTCGTCGCGGCGTACCCGGACCGGGCCAGCGCGCTCGAACTGGACGTCACCGACCCGAACCGGATCGCCGCCGTCGTGGCCCAGGTCGTCCTCTGGCACGGCCGGATCGACGTACTGGTCAACAATGCTGGTCGGGCCCTGATCGGGGCGGTGGAGGAGACCACCGACCGGGAGTTGCGCGACCTGATGGACCTGCACTTCTTCGGCCCGGCCGCGCTCACCCGGGCGGTGCTGCCGCACATGCGCCGCCAGGGGTCGGGCAGCATCGTCCAGCTCAGCAGCATGGGCGGCCGGCTGTCGTTCGCCGGTGTCTCCGCCTACTCGGCGACCAAGTTCGCGCTGGAGGGGCTCTCCGAGGCGCTGGCCGCCGAGGTCGCGCCGTACGGGATCAAGGTGTTGATCGTCGAGCCCGGCGCCTTCCGGACCGGGCTCAACGGCCCCGCCTCCCTGCGCTCGGCCCCGATGGACGCCTACGCCGACACGGTGGGTGTGGTGGCGGCCAACCATCTCGCCGCCGACGGTCGGCAGGCCGGCGACCCGGCCAGGGCCGCGACGGCGATCCTCACCGCGCTCGCCGCCGAGCCGACCCCGCTGCGGCTGGTGCTCGGCAACGACGCGCTCGCCGCCGTCGGCGCCAGCCTCGACCGGGCTCGGGCCGAGTTCGACGCCTGGGAGTCGATCGGGCGCGACGTCGACTTCGACGTTCCGGAAACGACCCCGGAAGGTCCCGCCCCGCTCGGTGCGACGGTAGCTCCGGCTCCGGCGGGACATCGTCCCGCCCCGGTCGGTGTGGTCACTCCCGGACCATGATCGCGAACCGGGTCTCCTCGGGCAGGGCGATCGCGCGGTGCGCCTCGGCCGGCGGCAGGGCCAGGTAGAGGGCACCCGTTCCGTCCGCCGTGGAGTCGGCCGCGAGCACGTCCAGGACCATCGCGCGGGCGGCGACCAGGGCCGGTCCGGTCGGCCGGGCACCGGGGCCGGCGGCGAGCAGGTCCACCCGGGCCCCCGGCCGTACGACGGCGAGGGAGGCCGGCTCGGCCAGCCGGATCGGCACCCCGACCGTGCCCGCCGGCAACGGCAGCCGGGCGCCGGCCGGCAACGCGGAACCTGCCGCCGGTGGGAGAGCTGACGAAGCATCGGCCGCCGACGACGGGTTGCCGGGCAGGTCGGGTGAGCCGGCCGGAGGCGGCCCGTCCGGTCCGGCGGTTGCCCCGGGGCAGGGCGGTTGCGGCTCGCGGGCGTAGAGCGCCCCGGCGGCGAGGGCGAGCAGCAGGGCGGCCAGGGTCAGGCGGAGTGCGGTGCCGGGCCGGGGCAGGGTCGGCCAGCGGGACGGGGAGAGCGACGGGGGTCGCCGTACCGGCCGGGGGTGGGTCGCCATCAGTCTGCCTCCCGTTCGACCCGGTCGCCCCGGTGCGGGCGTACTCCGGTGGGCAGGAGGCTAGGCGTACGGAAACCGGGCGCGTGGGCGCCCGGTTCACCGCTGTGGACAACTCGGCAGGTTGTGGAAAACCCCGGTACGGGGGTGTGGATCTGCTATGCGGCGCTGCCGGACGAGGAGCCGCCGCCGGAGCTGCTCGTGCCCGCCGTCGACTTCGACGCGCCGGTCGACCCGCCGCCGCCCGACCCGTTACCGGAGCCGTTGCTCGACCCGCCGTTGCCGGACGAGGTGGACCCGGACGAGCCCGAACCGGACCCGGTCGAGGAGTCCGACTTGGTCGAGGACTCCGACTTGGCCGGGGTCGAGCTGCCACCGGCGACGGTGTCCGACCCGCTGGCACGGGAGTCGGTGCGGTAGAAGCCCGAGCCCTTGAAGACGATGCCGACCGAGTTGAACACCTTGCGCAGCCGCCCCTCGCAGGCCGGGCACTCGGTCAGCGGCGCGTCGGTGAACGACTGCACCGCCTCAAGCTGGTGGCCGCACGCGGTGCAGGCGTACTGGTACGTGGGCACGGTCTCCTCCGGATCTTGCTTTTCGTTTGGCACTCGTCGTATCCGAGTGCCAATGGTGCGTCATCGGACCCATTTTCGTCCACCTGGAGTGTCCGGCGTGACGCCGGCACCGGAACCCCTCAGCCGGGAGGGATCGGGCGGAACCCGTCGGACGGAGTGATCACGGCGTGGACCGGTCGGTCGTGCGGCTGCGCCGGCACCCGGTCGACCAGTTCGCCGTCGTGCAACAGGGCGACGGTCAACGCGCCCGGCGCGACCCGTGCCAGCGCCCGGTCGTACGAACCGCCGCCCCGGCCGAGCCGGATACCGCGTAGATCCACTGCCAGCGCGGGCACGATCACCAGCGTCGCGGTGCCGACCGCACCGGTACCGAGCCGCTCGCCGGACGGCTCGCGCAGCCCCCGCCCGGCGGCCACCAGCGCCCCGCCGTCCGGCCCCGGGCCCGGGTAGCGGGCCCAGTCCAGGTCCAGATCGGCCCGAAGCACCGGCAGCAGCAGCTCACCACGCTCATCACGGGCGCCGTGACCGAGCGTGCCGAGTTCGAGCGCGGCGAGCAGGTGGTCGGGCAGGTCCGGGCCGCCGGGTTCGGAGCCGACCGGCACGTACGCGGTGATCCGGCGCGGTGCGGTGCGGCGTACCAGGTCGGTCAGCGCGGCCCGGAGCAACCCGGCGGCGGCGGCCCGGTCCGGGGCCGGCAGCGCCCGGCGGCGGGCGAGCAGGACGGCCCGGAGGGCGACCTTCTCCCCGTGTACCTCCCGCTCCCCGTGCGCCTCGTCGGTCACTTCAGCTCCATCCGGAAAATCCGGCACGTAACACTCCTGCGGTAACTCCAGTTGCCTATGTCGGGCTGTCCAGCATCCCAGCAAGGAACGCGGAACTTCCCGGGGGAAAAAGTGACGCTGCGTGGACGGCTGACGACCGCCTTCCTCGCCGTCGTACTCGGCCCGGTCCTGCTCGGCGCGTTCTTCGCCGGTCGGACCGTCGCCGTGGTCAACGACCACCGGTCCCGGGAGCGGCTCGACCTCGCCGCCACCACCGTACGTACCTCGGTCAGTGCCCTCTGCCAGCAGCTCTACGCGGCGGCCGACGCCGTCGCGGTGGCCGGCGAGCCGTCCCTGCGGGCCGACGCCGCCCGGCAGGTGATCGCCCGGGGCCTCGCCGTCGCGGTCATGGTCACCGACCCGGTCGGCGGCACCACCCTGCTCACCCCGGCCGCGCCGGCCCCGCCGTGGGCGGACTGCGCCGGCGGCTACCCGGCCAGCGCCCCGATCCAGGCCCTGGCGGTACGGGTGGAACTGCGCGACCCCGCCGGCGGTGCGATCGGCACGGTCTGGGCGGCCCAACGCCTCGATCCCGGATTCGTCGCCCGGCTCGCGGCGGCCACCGGCACCGCCGTCACCCTCTGCCGGGGCGAGCCGGCGCCCGGCACCGCCATGCAGAGCACCGAGCACAGCGGAAGCCGGGACGCGGTGCTGGTCGCCGCGCGTCGGCTGGCCGGGGACGCGGTCGGCGAGACCGACACCGGCCGGTACGTCCGGCGGGTCGGCCCCTCACCCGGGCAGCCCCTGCCGCTGGTGCTCTCCGTACCACCGAACCCGCCGCAGGCGATCTACGCCATCCTCGCCGGGGCGGTGCTGCTCGCCGGGCTGCTGGCCGTACTGGCGGCCTGGCGGCTGGCGCGCTCGACCACCCGCCCGCTGACCGAGCTGGCATTCGCCGTCGACCGGGTCGCCGACGGGGACCTGACGGCCAGGGTGCCGGTGAACCGGCCGGACGAGATCGGGCGGCTGGCCCGGACGTTCAACCGGATGACCCGGGAGACCCAGTCCTACGTACACGCCCTGACCACCAGCCGGGACCAGCTCCGGGGCCACCTCGCCCTGCTCGGCGACACCCTGGCCAGCACCCACGACCTGCACCGGATCCTCCAGGTCATCCTGCAGACCGCGCTGGTCGCCACCGGGGCCCGGGCCGGTCTGCTGCTCCTACTCGACCCGGACGACGGCACCCTGGTCGGCCAGTGCGCCGAAGGGCTCGACGGTGCACCGGCGGTGGATCCGGCAGCGGTCCGGGTGCGGCTCGGTGCCGGCGTACTCGGTCTGGTCGCCGCCACCGGGGAGCCGCTGCGCGGCCGGATCGACCGGGACGGGCCGCACCGGTCCGGGTACGAGCCGGACTGCCGGACGTACCTGGCGGTGCCTTTCGCCGCGCCCGGCTCGGCCGGCCCGCCGCCGCAGCACCCGGCCGACCCGCTCGTTCCGGCCCCGGCCGCCGCCACCCTCGGCGTACTGGTCCTCTACGACCGGCACGGCTCCGACGACTTCGACGACACCGACCTGGTCACCCTGCGCAGCTTCGCCTGCCACGCGGCGGTGGCGGTGGACAACGTACGGGTGCACGAGGAGGCGCAGCGGCTGTCGCTGACCGACCCGCTGACCGGGCTGTGGAACTACCGCTACCTGAAGGAGTCGGTGCGTCGGGAGGTCGAGCGGGCAAGCCGGTTCGGTCGCACGATCAGCCTGCTGGTGCTGGACCTGGACCGCTTCAAGGAGGTCAACGACACGTACGGGCACGCGGCCGGGGACGTGGTGCTGACCGAGTTCGCCCGCCGGATCCGGGGTGTGATCCGCGAGGTCGACCTCGCGTTCCGGCAGGGCGGCGAGGAGTTCGTCCTGCTGCTGCCGGAGACCGACGCGCGCGGTGCGGTGACCGTGGCCGAGCGGCTCGGCGCGGCGGTCCGGGACACGCCGATCGTGATCCCCCCGTCGCCGGGATCGGTGTCGGTGACGCCCCGCGCGCTCGTCCCGGTCACCGTATCCATCGGCATCGCCGTCTATCCGCAGCACGCCACCACGGCCGCCCGGCTGCTCGACGCGGCCGACGGCGCGTTGTACGCGGCGAAGGGGGGCGGGCGGGACACCCACCGGGTGGCGGCGGCCGGCGACGGCCCGGTGGTGCAGGAGATCCCCGTGCCGGCCGCGGCGGCGACGCCGGACGACGGGCTGCCCCGGGCCGGCGGGCACCCTGGTCCGGGCGGTGGCGGCGCGTCTTCCGGGCCGCACCCGCCGCGCCAGGGCCGTGGCCGATAGTCTCGCGGCATGTCGGAGCACTCAGCGTCCTCAGGAACGACCTCCAACGCGACCCCCGGACGGGCCGTCAAAGCGGTGATCCCCGCCGCCGGTCTCGCCACCCGGTTCCTGCCCGCCACGAAGGCGGTCCCCAAGGAACTGCTGCCGGTGGTCGACCGACCGGTGCTGCAGTACATCATCGAGGAGGCCGCCGCCGCCGGTATCCGCGATGTACTGCTGGTCACCGGCCGGGGCAAGACCTCCATGGTGGATCACTTCGACCGTTCGCCGTCACTGGAGGCGCACCTGGAGAAGAAGGGCGACCTGAAGCGGCTCGAAGCGGTACGCAAGCCCAGCCAGCTGGTCGAGATCTTCACCTCCCGGCAGCACGAGCCGCTCGGGCTCGGCCACGCGGTCGGCTGCGCCGAGTCGCACGTGGGCACCGAGGAGCCGTTCGCGGTGCTGCTCGGTGACGAGTTCGTGGACCTGGCCGAGCCGCTGCTGCCGGCCATGCTCGACCTCCAGGCCCGGACCGACGGCATCGTGCTGGCGTTCATGGAGGTGCCGCCGGAGGACACCAAGCGGTACGGCATCGCCTCGGTCGCCCCGGCCGAGCCGGAGCTGACCGACCTCGGCGAGGTGGTCCGGGTGACCGGCCTGGTGGAGAAGCCGGCGCCGGAGGACGCGCCGAGCAACCTCGCCGTACTCGGCCGGTACATCCTGCCGGGCAAGATCTTCGAGGCGATCCGGCGTACCGGGCCGGGCAGCGGCGGCGAGATCCAGCTCACCGACGCGATGGCGACGCTGCTGAACGAGGGCACTCCCGTACACGCCATCGTCTACCGGGGCACCCGGTTCGACACCGGCATGCCGCTGGGCTACCTCCAGGCGGTGGTCCAACTCGCCAGCCAGCGCGACGACCTGGGCGGGGAGTTCCGGCAGTGGCTGGCCGACTTCGTCAACTCGGAGGCGTTCGGCGGGCGCAATACATGACAGCCACGGCCGATGCCGAGGCGGCCGCTAACGAGCTGACGCCGCTCGCCGACTACCTGGGCAGCACGCTGCGCAGGCTGCGAGCGCTGCCTCCGCTCGACCTCGACCTCACCCAGGCGTACGGGAACGTCCTCGCCGAGGACGTTCTCGCGCCGCATCCGTACCCGGCGTTCGACCAGGCCGCGATCGACGGGTACGCGGCCCGCTGGGAGGACCTCGGCGGGGGGGGGGGGGGGGGGGGGGGGGGGGGGAGGGGGGGGCGGCGGGGGGGGGGGGGGGGGGGGGGGGGTTTTGGGGGGGGGGGGGGGGGGGGGGGGGGGGCAAATGGAAAGAAAGGAAAAAAACGCCGTGGCGGAGCCCGGGTGGGGGTGCCCTCCTAAGCCGCCTCGCGGGC
>NZ_JBVJHT010000036.1:0-36638 GCF_055586685.1 Micromonospora sp. NPDC049529 | reverse complement strand
CCCCCCCCCCCCCCCCCCCCCCCCCCCCCCCCCCCCCCCCCCCCCCCCCCCCCCCCCCCCCCCCCCCCCCCCCCCCCCCCCCCCCCCCCCCCCCCTCTGCGCGCGGTGGTAACCGCTTGGTCAGCTGGCCGACACGGAGACCGTGTTGAACTCCTCAGCCGTCAGCGGGCTGGCAACCAGACCCTTGACGTCCTTGGTGACGACGATCGCCGGCGGGGCGTGCCAGATCGGGATGGCCGGCAGCCACTTGCTGGCGATGTCCCGGTTGACCTGCTCCCACGCGGTCTTCTTGCCGGCCTCGTCGACGGTCGCGTCGGCGGCGGTGATGGCGGCGAACATGTCGGTCATCTTCTCGTCGCCGAACTCGGCCTTGCCCCGGCCGAAGAACGTGCCGACGAAGTTGCCCGGGTCGTTGTAGTCGCCGGTCCAGCCGAGGATGTGCAGGTCGTGCTTGCCGAACTGCTGCACGTCGTCCTTGAAGCCACCGTTCCACGGGCGAGGCACACCGTTGACCTTGATGCCGACGCCCTGGAGGTCGTTGGCGAGAACGGTGAAGATCTCCTGCGGGTTCGGCATGTACGGCCGGGAGACGTCCGGCGGGTAGTAGAAGTTGAGCGTCAGACCCTCGGCGCCAGCGTCCTTGAGCAGCTGCTTGGCCTTGTCGGGGTTGAACTCGTACTTCTGCGCGTCCGGCGCGTAGCCGAGCACGGTGTCCGGCATGAACTGGCTGGCCACACTGGACCCACCGGGCGCCTTGGTCTGGACCAGCTGCTCACGGTTGAGCGCGTAGGCGATCGCCTGACGCACCCGCAGGTCCGCGAGCTTCGGGTTGTTCTTCTGGTTGATGCCCAGGTAGAGGATGTTGAAGGCCGGGCGGTTGAGGACCTGGAAGCCCTCGGTCTCCAGCGCCTTGCGGTCGGCCGGCGCCGGGAAGTCGATGCCCTGGACGGTGCCCGCGCGCAGCTCCTGCTTACGGGTGGTCTCGTCCTTGATGACCTTGATGATCACCTTGTCGACCTTGGCCTTGTCACCCCAGTAGTCCGCGTAGCGGTTCAGGGTGATCTCGTTCTTGGCCTTGTCCCAGCCGCCGAAGGTGAACGGGCCGGTGCCGACCGGGTTGGTGTTCGCGAAGGCGCTGTACTCGAACGAGTCGCCGCTCTGCGTCACCTTGTCGGCGTCGTACTTCTTCAGCGCTTCCGGGCTGGCGATGGAGAGCGAGGTGAGGGCGAACGCGCCGGGGAAGGCCCCCTTGTACGTGTTCAGCGAGACGACCGCGGTGCCGTCGTCCTTGGCCTCGCACTTGTCGTAGATCGACTTGCCGGCCGTCTCCGCCTCGTTGGTCGCGAAGCCACCGAAGACGTCCTGGTAGTAGAGCATCTGGCTCTGGGCGGCGGCGCCCTTCATGTTGTACCAGCGGTCGAAGTTGTAGCAGACCGCGGCAGCGTTGAAGGGGGTGCCGTCGTGGAACTTCACGCCCGTACGCAGCTTGAACGTCCAGATCTTGCCCGTCGCGTCGTGCTCCCAGCTCTCGGCCAGGCCACCGACCACGTCCGCGGTGCCCGGCTTGTGGGTCACCAGCGTCTCGAACATCTGCCGGACCGGCCGGAACGACTCACCGTCATCGTTGAAGATCGGGTCGAAGTTCTTGGGGTCACCGGCACCGGCGAAGACGAAGGTCCCGCCCGATGCGGTGCCCTCCCCGCCCTCTTCCCGGTCACTTGCCGCACATCCCGCCGCGCCGGCGGCCATCACGGCAACGGCCGCGACGGCGATCGCCGACCTGAGCCCTCTCGCCTGCATCTCTCACCTCTGTCATGCGCATGACCAACGCCGGGGTTTTGGCACGGTCCGTGTGCGGCAGGCTAATGGCCTCAGGACCTCGAACGGAACGGCTGCTTTGGAATCTCTACCAAGCCGACACCTAGAAGACGATCTATAACGGCAGACGGCGCACTTCAACCACCTGTGTCACATCGACGTCCAGACCGGACGTGCGCCCGTCATCGACGAGACCGAGTGGGAACCCGGCTGGTGGGCCGGATCGAGGCTGAGTGTCCGGTCAGCCGCCGCCCCGACCGGGGGCGGTGGTGCCGTTGGGGCTGCCGTGAAAGCGGCGCCGCCGACCGGCGAACGAGTCGGCCGGCCGGCGGGCAGGTGGATCGGGCGGGTCCGGGCAGGGTCGCGCCGGGTTCCGCCGGGCGGTCAGACCGTACGGCGCCCGGCGAAGGCGCGGCCGAGGGTGATCTCGTCGGCGTACTCCAGGTCGCCGCCGACCGGCAGACCACTGGCCAGCCGGGTCACCGAGATGCCCATCGGCTTCACCAGCAGCGCCAGGTAGGTGGCGGTGGCCTCGCCCTCGGTGTTCGGGTCGGTCGCCAGGATCAGTTCCTTCGTCTCGCCGTCGGCGAGGCGGGCCATCAGCTCGCGGATCCGCAGGCTGTCCGGGCCGATCCCCTCCAGCGGATTGATCGCCCCGCCGAGTACGTGGTACCGGCCCCGGAACTCCCCGGTGCGCTCGATCGCCACCACGTCCTTGGGCTCCTCGACCACGCAGAGCACCTCGGCACCGCGCCTCGGGTCCCGGCAGATCCGGCACTGCTCGGACTCCGCCACGTTGAAGCAACTGGTGCAGAAACGCACCAGCTCCTTGACCTTCCGGAGGGCCGTGGCCAACCGGGTGACGTCGGCCGGATCGGCCGACAGCACGTGGAACGCGATCCGCTGGGCGCTCTTCGGGCCCACGCCCGGCAGCCGCCCCAACTCGTCGATCAGATCCTGGATCGCACCCTCGTACATCTCGGGTGACTCAGAAACCGGGCAGGCCGAGGCCGCCCATGCCGCCGGTGACCGGGCCCATCTTCTCCTCGGTCAGTTTCCGGACCGCCTCGCTGGCGTTGTGTACGGCCGCCAGCACCAGGTCCTCCAGCGTCTCGACGTCCTCCGGGTCGACCGCCTTCGGGTCGATCTTGATGGCGGTGATCTCGCCTGCGCCGGTGATCGTGACGGTGACCAGGCCACCGCCGGCGGTGCCGGTCAGCTCCGCCTCGGCCAGTTCCGCCTGCGCCACCGCGAGCTGCTGCTGCATCTTCTGCGCCTGCTTCAACATCTGCTGCATATTGGGCTGTCCACCCGGACGCACGGCGACTCCTCGGTCGAACAAATAGCGGTCGTACCCAGCCTAGTGCGGCCGGTCGCGGACGGTTGGACCCGCCCGCGACCGGCCGTGGTGTTTCAGCCCTTCACGACCACCGTCTTCAAGATCTTGTCGGCGAGGGTCTGCCGCTTGGCGTCCCAGATCGGGAAGAGGTAGCCGATGTAGCAGATGATGCCGTCGATGATGTGCGCGATATCGCGCAGGAACGCCTTACCGGCGCCGATCGGCTGCCCGGTGGCCTCGGCCACCAGCGAGATGCCGAGGGCCTTCTTGCCCCAGCTCCGGCCGGTCTTGCCGGTCTGGAACCACCGGTTGTACCCCCACAGCGCGAGGGCGAGCAGCTCGAACACGTAGTAGAGCGGGCCCGGATCGGTCACCGGTCCGCCGAGCACCGCGGCGAGCACCGAGAGCGGCAGAATGATCAGGACGTCGATGAGGTACGCGCCCACGCGCGTGCCCCAGTTGGCGAACATCAAGGGGTACTCCTAGGGAAAGAAGGGGTGCTCAGCCGACGCCGAGGACGCCGAGCCGAATCATCTGGAAAACCCAGCTCGCCAGGGCGAGCAGGGCCACCCCCCGACCCATCCGTCGGCGGGCCCGAGCCGACCAGGCGACCGGTGCGGGAAGCACACCGACCGCCCGGAGCCCGAGCACCGGACCCACGGCCACCGCCAGCGCGGCGAGGCCGAAGATCACCGGATTCGCCCGGAACGCGGCGACGAAGTCACCGTGCACCAGCGCGACCGCGGCCGTGGTGAGACCACAACCGGGACAGGGCACACCGGTCAGCCAACGTAACGGACACGGCGCGGCCAACCCGGTGGTGCCGGTCAGCCACGGCCAGACCATCGCCACCGGGGCTACCGACAGACCGAAAAGGCCGAGTCGCTCCGGTACCGACAGTTCTCGCCGCACTGGTCCTGACCATTCGAGAGGGGGCGGCTGATCTTAAGAGATCCGCGCCGGCTCCGCTAACCCCATTTTCGGTCAGGTCGATTATGGACGGTCGGCATATTGATCGCGGTCGCCTCCCGGCAACCGAACGGACGACTCTCCGACCCGGCGGCTACTTCGTGTTGTCGATGTCGCCGATCCGTTCGGCACCGAGCTGTTGGCGCAGCAACTCCATCGCCTGCTGCTCGCTGGTCTGCCGGGCGGTCCGCTCGTCGACCACCTCGTCACCCGGCTCGTCACCCGGATCGAAACCCTCGTAACCGCCGCCGGCCGTCCGAGCCGGGCCGTCGTAGTCCGGGTCGTAGGGTGGATCACCGGCCCAGTCCCGGTCCGCCGTACGTACCGTCGCCTGGGGCTTGGGGCCACGACCGGCCGCCGCCGCGCGGGCGGCCGCGAGACCGGCGCTCGGCTGCGCGGTCCCGACCGGACCACCGGGTACGGAACCGCCTGCGGGCGCCGCCGGAGCACTCTCCACCCGAGCCACCGGTACGGAATCCGGCCGGGCACCCGTCGACGGGGCCGGAACCGCGTTCGCCCCACCGGGACGGGCCGCCTCCGGCCAGTCACTCCCTCCGGCGGTCGGCGGCGCGACGGCCGCCCCACCCGGACGGGCCGCCTCCGGCCAGTCGGTGTCGCCCGCCCCGTTCACCACAACGGCCGCACCGGCTCCTGCCGAAGCAGCACCGGTACGCCCGGCCGCCGCGCTCTCCCTGGCCGACGCGCTTTCTCTCGCCGACGCGCTCTCCCTGGCCGGCGCGCTTTCTGTCGCCGGCGCGGTCTTCCGGACCGGCGCACCAGCGGCGCCGCCGGTTGTCGTGTCCCATGGCGGCGCGTCCGCCGCAGTGTTCTCGCGGACCGCCGCGCCATCCCCCGGTGCCCCGGCCGCCGGCCGAGCACCCGCCGCAGCCGCCTCCCGAGGCGCCGCCACCTCCCGCGCCGGTACGTCACGCGGCGCGGCATCCCTGGCCGGAGCCGGAGCAGCCGGAGCAGCAGCGGCACCCGGAGCAGCAGCGGTCGGCGCAGCCGGGGCCGGGCGCGGGCCGGCCGAGGCGCCCGCCGACCGCTGGTCACCGGCGACCTCGCAGCGGATCTGCCAGCGCTGGCCGAACTCCTGGTAGATCGCCTCGGTGACCACCTCGACGTTGCTGACGAGCATCTGGGCGAGCACCGGCGACTTGACCGTCAGCACCAGGGTGTTGCCGTCGAGGTCCCGGACCACGGCGTCACGTACCAGGGCGGCGATGCGCTTGTGGGTGCGATTGATCATGCCGACGACGTCGGCCCACTGCCGGCGTACGGTCGCGGCGTCCAACACACCGGGCGTGCCCGAACCGGGGACCACCGGATCGGGAGTGACCGGGTCCGGCATCACCGCCGACGGCGACACCGCCCGCCGGGGCGGAGCGGTCGACACCGACTCGGATCCGGTGGGCGCCGGATCGGACCCGGTCGACGCGTACGCGGTGGGTTCCGGTGCCCGACCGGCCGGGGCGGCGGGCGCCGGGCGTACCGGGGCAGGATCGGCGACCGGGGCGGGACCGGCGGCAGCCGACGGACCGGGATCGCCGACGTGCGTGAGCCGGCGTTCCATCCGCTCCAACCGCTGCAACAGCCCGCCGGTCGAATCCTCGGCACCGGGCAGCAGCATCCGGGCACAGACCAGCTCCAGCAGCAGCCGGGGCGCGGTGGTGCCGCGCATCTCGACCAGGCCGTTGTGCACGATGTCGGCGCACCGGGACAGCGTCGCCGGGCCGAGCTTCTGCGCCTGCGCGGTCATCCGCTCGATCTGGTCGGACGGGCCGTCGATCAGGCCCTTCGCCGCCGCATCCGGCACCTGTTGCAGGACGATCAGGTCACGGAGCCGTTCCAGCAGGTCGGTGGCGAACCGGCGGGGGTCGTGCCCCGCCTCCGCCACCCGGTCGACGGTCCCGTACGCGGCGGCGCCGTCACCGGCGGCCAGCGCGTCGCACATCTCGTCGATCAACGCGGCGTCGGTCACCCCGAGCAGGGCGACCGCACGGGCGTAACTGACCCCCTCCGGCCCGGCACCCGCGATCAACTGGTCCAGGACCGAGAGCGAGTCCCGGGCACTGCCGCCACCGGCCCGGACCACCAGCGGGAAGACCGCCGGCTCGACCTGGACGCCCTCGGCCTCGGTCAACTGCTCCAGGTACGGCCGCAGCACGCCCGGCGGGATCAACCGGAACGGATAATGATGGGTACGCGACTTGATCGTGCCGAGGACCTTCTCCGGCTCGGTCGTCGCGAAGATGAACTTGACGAACTCCGGCGGCTCCTCGACCAGCTTCAGCAGGGCGTTGAAGCCGGCCGACGAGACCATGTGCGCCTCGTCGATCACGTAGATCTTGAACCGGCTGTTGGCCGGCGCGAAGAAGGCCCGCTCCCGCAGCTCACGGGCGTCGTCGACACCACCGTGGCTGGCCGCGTCGATCTCGATCACGTCGATCGACCCGGCACCGTCCCCGGAGAGCGACCGGCACGAGTCGCAGACGCCACAGGGCTCCGGGGTCGGCCCCTGCTCGCAGTTGAGCGAGCGGGCCAGGATCCGGGCACTGGAGGTCTTGCCGCAGCCACGTGGCCCGGAGAAGAGGTACGCGTGGTTCAACCTACCCGTACGCAGTGCCTGCGACAGCGGCTCGGTGACGTGTTCCTGCCCGATCACCTCGGCGAAGGTGCGCGGCCGGTACTTGCGGTAGAGCGCGAGTGCCACTCGTCCCGCCTCCTCTCGACCGAGCCATTCTCCGCTGCACCACCCCGTACGGCCACCTCGCCCCGCCACGGACGGACAGGTTGGGCGATTGTTGGCGTTCCGGGGTGTTCACGAGGCCCGCTGGTGTTGGGGTCCGGCACGTCATCGGGTGCGGCTGGAGCAGCCCTACCAGGGCCGGAACACCGGGACCGGGACGTAAAGGCCCCCCGTGCACCCGCCAGAGCCCGCTTATCCTTGCTGCCTTCCGGCCCTGGGGAGGTTCACAGGATGACGCCACACGGGGGGGTACGGCAGAGTGTACCCGCCCCGGGCGTCGATCTTCAGGGAAGGTACTGGGTTAGAAGATTCCGGCGGAACCTGTAGTCTGTCCGACGGAGGATTCGCCTAGAGGCCTAGGGCGCACGCTTGGAAAGCGTGTTGGGTTTACACCCTCACGAGTTCGAATCTCGTATCCTCCGCCAGCACCACCAGGCGGAACGCTCGGACCGGCCCCTCAGGGGACCGGTCCGATGTCGTTTGCGGAGCAAGCTCGGTCTCAGTCGTCGTCACTTGCCTCGTCTCAGTGGCACGGGCGATCACTTTTGTCCGGATTTGCGCTTAATTTCCGGCTCATGCAAATCACGACGGGCAGGTCGCCCCCAAGGCCCCCTCAGGACTTCGCCACACCAAGAATCCGTAAACCCTTGTCATTGACAATCGCTCTCCTTGTCAATGACAAGGGTTTTTACGTAGTCACACGAGCACCTAGGCTACCAAAACGCACATCCAGTCCGTCGACAAACACTTGGGAGCCACAGAATAAAAACGGTGCCCGAGACCACTCCTCGGGCACCGCCATGCCCCTTACCCTCTACCGCGCAAGGAGCTTCTATGAAGATAGCCGAACCTCAGCACCTTAAGGAAGCACTCGCAGGGCCTGATCAGGCTCGGCTTCTACGCCCCATCACAGTCCGAGGCTTCGTCATCATCGCAGCGACGGTCGGGCTGTCGACCGTCGTGTTCTACCGAAGCGGCGGCGATGTCCTGCTATGCGTCGGCCTAACACCAATCTTTTACGGCTTCCTCAGCTACTGGCTAGCCACCTAACGGCTTTAATGTCGTCCACCATCAGACGAAGCATCGGAATTCGGAGAGTCGCATGCATAGTTGGGTTCTGAAGATCGAGTACAGCAGAACGCCCTCAATCGCCGCAACCCTAAAAGCCTGGCCCGATGGATTTGACGTTCACTTGCTCACAGGGAGAAGATCAACCGGGGATACCTTCTACGTAGTTCGCACTCTAGAGGGCGCCACCATCCCTGCGATTCTGACAACGGCAGCAGAGTATGTTGAGAGGGCACAAGAGGCAATGGGCGCCGTCGCCCCTATTTCAGTTCGAGTGCATCCGATTGGCGTGCCCGAACAACTAACCGCCGTGATGACTCTCTCCGAGATAGGGAAGCTCCTAGGGATCTCGCGGCAGCGCGCTCAGCAGCTATCACGCGGACCAAACTTTCCGGCACCCGTAGCGAGAACTAAAAACGGTCCCATCTACAGCGCAGTGGAGATGGGAGTTTTCAAGAAGACGAGAGGGGGCCAGGTAGGAAGGATTGAAGAAAAGCCCAGGCCGTGAAGTCGCGTGATGCCATTTAACGGAACCGGGCCGATCCTTGAAAAAGGACCGGCCCGTTCCTCTTACTCGCCAGGCGAATCTCCCCACAAGAGCCTACCTAGCCGCTGCGCAATGTCCTGTCGAACTTGATCGGTCATATGTTGGTACCGCACAGACATAGCGGAGTTGGACCAGCCCATGATGCCCATCACAGCGCGACCGGACACACCAAGGATCGGAAGGCTTTCGCCTCGGTCGCACATGATCTTTCTTCCCCGCCTGACCACGCGGTTCAAGGTTCACCCAAGGTCTCGGCAAGCTCACCCTGCGACGCTCTGACCCTCGGCACCAACGGGGGGCCGAAGCAGGCGGAGCAGAGGAGTACGGACGACATGACACGAACCCTTGCCAGACGGGTACTGCTGCCGTTGACGGCCGCGCTGATCGGGATCCTCGCCACCACGAACCCTGCGGCGGCCGCCGGCAACGACGACTGGACGGCCTACGTCCACTATTCCACGGGTGGCGGTGCGGTCGACTTCGTCGACTACGGGCCCGGCGCGCCGGGCGGCGGCAACAACGACGACTACCTCGTGATCCGCGACACCGCCGCGGACGGTCACGGGGTGCAGGTCTGGGCGTGGCTGCACGGGAAGTACCTCGGTACCAGGTACAACGGTGGCGGCCAGTTCAGTTCGGTGATCTACGACCCGTACACGATCTTCCCGAACAACGTCGCGGCAGGCGAGGTCATCGGGCTCAAGGTCTGCCTGGTCGACGGGGCCGACAACCCGATCCAGTCGAGCTGCCAGAGCTCCGAGCAGCGCAGCATCGACGGCTGACCACGCCGTGGGTCGGACGTGATCGACGCGAGGGCCTACCCGGATGGGTGGGCCCTCGCCTCACCACGCATCGTCGCCCGGCTATCGACGGATCGGGTCGAATGGCGGAAGAATCCGGCCGGTGGGTTGGCAGAATTTCATCGCGGAGATGACCGGACACCTGGCCTGGCCGACCGCCGTGGTGGCGGCACTCATGATCTTCCGCCGGCCGCTGCAGGCACGGGTGAGCCAGCTACGGTCGGTCTCGGCCGGCAGTTTCGGGGCCGAGTTCGGCGAGGCCGACCGCCAGGTCGGCGAGGCGGTGGCAGCCGAGGCCGCCCGCTCCAGCGAGGCCGCCCGAGCCAGTGACACGGCCCGGACCAGCGACCCGGCCCGGACCCGAGTCCGGCCGGGGCCGGGCGACCCGTGGGCCACGTTCGACCCGCCACCGGAGGTACTTCCCGAACCGACGGGCTCACCGGTCGGCGCACCGGCGGGTCCGCCGACCGGCGGAACGCCCCGACCCCGGACGGCGCCGGGTCACGGCACGGGAGGCAACGGGTCGAGCGCCGGCTCCTCCGCCCAGCTCGACCGTGGCTTCCGGGACATCGCACTGCGAGCCGAGCAGAACCCGGCGTACGCGGTGGACGCCGCCTGGTCAGCACTGGAGGACGCGATGTCCGGGGCGCTGGACGACGTACGGACCGGCGAGTTCGTGGACCGGGCCGAAGCGGCCGTACGGCGGCAGGGCGGCGCGCTGGCCCAACTGCTGCTCGACCACGGGGTGATCTCCCCGGTTACGTACCAGGCGATCACCAGCCTGGGGCGGCTGCGCAACCACGTCACGCACGGAACCATGTCGCCGCAGCCCGGAGCGGCGGTCGGCTACGTACGCTCCGTCAACGACATCGCACGGGCCGTGCGGACCGGGGTTGCGACGGTCCAACAGGACCAGCACTGGGGCGTAACCTGATCGGTCGTACACATGTTCTATCCACAGGATGTGGATAGAGGCAGCAACCTTCTGCCGTCCGCTCCGTTGTGCTCCCGGAGGGGATATATGAAAGCCCGCAAAACGGTACTGATCGGCTGTTTGCTGGCGGCGCTCATCGCGACCACCAGCGGCAGCACCCCAACCGCGCCCGACAACCGGGTCGCGGAGACATTCGGGCCCGACGTGGTCCACCTGTCCGGGGTACGCAACATCGCCTTCGGCGACACCGAGGGAGAACTGGCCGCCCGGGGCGTACTGCAACTCGAAGCCGAACCCGCCGAGTGCACCGCCCAGATCAGCGGCCTCGACACGGTCGGCCCGGTCTTCGACCGGGAACGGCTCGTGCTGATGTGGGTGAGCCCGCCCATGCACACCCCGGAGGGCGTCACCGTCGGCACCTCGGTCAACACCGTGCACGCCCGGTACCCGGCGGCCACCGCGCTGACCGCTCCACAGGGGACGTACCGGTTCGACGGCCTGCTCGCCCGAGAGGGCGACCGCGCCTTCCTGTTCCTGCACGACGGCCGGGTCGTACGCAAAACCGTCGCCGGGTACGCCGCCTACGCCCAGAAACTCTTCGACGAGGGCTTCGGCCTCTGCTGAGGGCAAGTCACCCGGCCAGCCGCCGACATGAACCGACCCAGGCATGGGCTGTCCGATGGACACCGGGAACAGCGCCGAACCACGACGAATGAAAAGACGGCTCGGTCTTCATCCAGACGGCACCCGCGGCACCTGCCCGGCCGATCAGCCTTTCATGATCACGGAGAGTTTGGCCGGTCATAGCGAGCCAAACTCTCCGCGATCATGGAGCGCCTACCGGACGTTCCGCGAGCTACTGTCTGGGCCGGGTCTCCACTACGGCGAAGACGGCCGACCGAAATTACGAGCAGGGCGCCAGAGCTGTGGCCTGCCTGGCGAGTTGGTGGCCCCACTCATTCGGCAGTGACTGAGGCGCCTGAGACCAGTGATCCCGCAACGGCGAAACGCCCGGTTCGTCCTTGCGGACGTGCCGGGCGTTCTGCCTGCTTGTTGGCGGTGGCGGCGGGATTTGAACCCGCGGAGGGCGTAAACCCTCACACGCTTTCGAGGCGTGCTCCTTAGGCCACTCGGACACGCCACCGCCGAGAAGGGTACCGGACGCCCGGCGGGCCCGTCACGGCGGTATGGCTCAGCCGGACCTGGCAGGATCATCTGCCATGAGTACGCACATCGGCGCGAAGCCGGGCGACATCGCCGAGCGGGTCCTGATGCCGGGCGACCCCCTGCGGGCCAAGTGGATCGCGGAGACCTACCTGGAGGATGCCAAGTGCTACTCCTCGGTCCGGGGCATGTACGGCTACACCGGCACGTGGTCCGGGGTCGAGGTGTCCGTCCAGGGCTCCGGCATGGGCATGCCGTCCGCCTCGATCTACGCCCACGAACTGATCAACGACTACGGCGTACGGACGCTGATCCGGGTCGGGTCCTGCGGGGCGCTCAGCGAGGACCTGCAACTGCGTGACGTGCTGGCGGCGAGCGGGTCCTCGACCGACTCGAACATGAACCGGGTACGTTTCGACGGGCTGGTCGACTACGCCCCGGTCGCCGACTTCGGGCTGCTGCGTACGGCGGTGGACGTGGCCGAGCGGCGCGGCATCAGCATGCGGGTCGGACCGGTGCTGGCGGCGGACGCCTTCTACACCGACCGTCCGGACCTCTACGACACCCTCGCCCAGTACGGCGTGCTCGCCGTCGAGATGGAGTCTGCGGCGCTCTACACGATCGCGGCCCGCTTCAAGGCCCGTGCCCTGACCGTGCTGACCGTCAGCGACCACATCAAGACCGGCGAGAAGACCACCTCGCAGGAGCGCGAGCAGACCTTCGGCCAGATGGTCGAGATCGCCCTCGACACCGCCATCGCCTAACCCTCCCTCCCCTCCCTCCCCTCCCTCCCCTCCGCCCGCGATCTAGGGCAAATACGTGCTAGTGAATCTCTAATCACCACCATTTGCCCTAGATCGCGGGTGGGTGAGTGAGGGCGGGCAGGGGAGGGTGGGCGGGTGAGGGCGGGCGGGGTGAGGGCGGGCGGGGTGAGGGCGGGCGGGGTGAGGGGCGGTGGGTGGGCATAGCAGGTTTGGTGGGGTGGTGGGGGTTGTCCACATGGGGCGGGGTTATCCACAGGCTGAGGTTTGAGGGCTCGCGGGTGAGTGGGGGGCAGAGCACTCTGCCGGGCCATGGATCTCTACGCCGAGGCGATGCGTCTGCCCTTGGAACTCTTCCGCCACTCCAACCCGCACCCTCTCACCTATCGCGAGCTGCGACGCCAGGGGCTGAGCAGGGAAGCTGTTCGGTGGCGGACATCCCGGCGGCGCCTGCTTCGCCCTCATCACGGTGTCTACCTCGGGCTCTCGGATCTACCCGGCCTTCTTCTCGACCGAGCGCGGGCCGCTCTGCGCGCGGCGCCACCGCTCGCCGTGCTCGGCGCGCACACCGCCGCCCAGCTCTACGGATTCGGTGTGGCCCGAGCCAGCACCATTCACCTCCTGCTTCCGGCCGGAACGCCGTTTCCGCAGCGCCCCGGCATCACCGCACATCAGGTGGTGCTGCCGATCGGTCCGCCGATCGAACTCTTCGGGCTTCCCTGCGCCCCACCCACGCGTTGCGCCGTCGACCTCGCCCGACTGCTGCCGCGACGAGACGCCCTGCCGGTGTTGGACGCCGCGCTTTTCGCTGGCGCCTGCGACCCGGAACAACTGTCGCTGGAGGTGCTCCGGCACCGCGGCCTGCGGGGCGTACGCCAGGCCCGGGAACTGATCCCGCTGGCCGACCCGCGTCCGGAGTGTCGACAGGAGAGCCAGCTCCGCCTGGTCCTGCACGACGGCAAACTCGATGGCTTCGTCCCCCAGCTTCCCGTACTCGACGACTTCGGGCACGTACGACATCGAGTCGATCTTGGCGATCCCGACCACCTGATAGCGGTTGAGTACGACGGCTCCAGCCACCTCGACCCACGCCGGCTCCGCGCCGATCGCACCCGCCACAACTGGCTCTCCCAACGCGGCTGGGCCATTCGCTACTTCACCTCCACCGACCTCTACCACTCCCCCCAAAAAATCCTCGCCACCATCACCGCCGCCCGCCAATCCACTCGTTGATCTAGGGCGAATGGTGGTTGATGGAGATCAACTAGCACGTATTTGCCCTAGATCAACGAGGAGAGAGGGGGCGGCGGCGCGGGGAGGGGGAGGGAGGGAGGGAGGGTTACGGGGTGGCGAGGGCCTCCGTGGGCGGCAGGTGGGCGGCGCGGATGGCGGGGTAGAGGCCGGCGAGGGCGCCGATGAGCAGGGTCGCCCCGACACCACCGAGGGTGGCCCAGGCGGGTACGACGGTGGGCCAGGACTGGAGCAGGGCGTAGCCGGCGGTGACGGCGATGCCGAGCAGGACTCCGCCCGTCCCGCCGAGCGCGGACAGCAGCAGTGACTCGGTGAGGAACTGGGTACGGATCTGGCCCCGGGTCGCGCCGAGCGAGCGGCGCAGCCCGATCTCGGGGCGGCGTTCGAGCACCGAGATGACCATCGTGTTCGCCACC
This sequence comes from Micromonospora sp. NPDC049529, assembly GCF_055586685.1. NCBI lineage: Bacteria > Bacillati > Actinomycetota > Actinomycetes > Micromonosporales > Micromonosporaceae > Micromonospora > Micromonospora sp. NPDC049529. The sequence continues at coordinate 22,822 of NZ_JBVJHT010000036.1, read as the reverse complement.
CCGACCCCGCCGACCAGCAACGCGACCGCGCCGAGGCCGAGCAGCAGCCCGGTGAACGCCTGGTCGGTGGCCTGGGCGGCGGCGAGCGCGTCGGACGGGCGGGACACCTCCACCTCGTTCGGTGCGGCCGGGTTGGCGGTGCCACCGAGGACCGCGCGTACGGCCTCGACGGAGGGTTCGGCCGAGCGGCTGTAGACGGTGGTCGGGTGGCCGTCGAATCCGAGGTACGTGGTCGCGGCTTCCCAACCGACCAACGCACTGAGGTCCAGTTCGGGGGCCAGGGGCACCGGGGCGAGGATGCCGATGACGGTGAACCAGCGGTCACCGACCCGGATCTGGGTGTCCGTACCGGCGGTGGTGAGGCCGAGGCGCTGGGCGGCGGTGGCGCCGAGCACGACGGCCGGGTAGCGGGCGGTGGCCGGGTTGAGCCACGTTCCGCGCAGCGTTGCGGCGCCGACGGTGTCGAGTAGTTCGAGGTTGGCGGCCCGTACGCCGATGCCGCCGGTCTGGGCGGCCGGGATCCGGTCGCTGCGGAACACCTTGGCGTCGGGAAGTTGCGCGGTCGCGGCAACCCGCTCGACCGGCCCGATCCGGGCGATCATCGCCACCGATTCGATCGGCAGTTGGGCGTCGTCGCCGAAGAGGGACTTGCCGGGTGAGACGGTGAGCAGGTTGGTGCCGAGGGCGGCAAGGGTGCGGTCGAGTTCGGCCCGCGACGAGGACGAGATGCCGACGACGGCGACCATGGCGGCGATACCGATGGCGATGCCGAGCGCGGAGAGGAACGCCCGCAGCGGTCGGGTCCGCAGGCCGACCCCGCCGACCCGGACGATGTCCCGGGGACGCAGCCGCGCCGGCACGAGCCGGGCCGGCCGAGCGGGCAGTCCGGCCGGGCCGGGCGGGGCAGCCGGGTCAGCCGGCGAACGCGACACCCGGCTCACCCGACCTCACCGGCGGCGACGCCACCGAACCCGACTCCACCGGACCCGACTCCGGACCCGACTCCACCGGACCCGACTCCACCGGCGGCGACGCCTGTCAGGTCGGCGGCCCCACTGAGGTCCGCGACGAGTTGGCCGTCGCGCATGCGTACCTGGCGGGGCAGGCTGGCGGCGATCTCCCGGTCGTGGGTGATCACGATGACGGTGGTGCCGGCCCGGTTCAGTTCGTGCAGCAACTCAAGCACCCCGGCGCCGGAGACGGAGTCGAGGTTGCCGGTGGGTTCGTCGGCGAGCAGCAGCGGCGGGTCGCCGACGACCGCGCGGGCGATGGCGACGCGTTGCCGTTCGCCGCCGGAGAGTTCGTGCGGCCGGTGGTCGAGTCGGTGGTCCAGGCCGACCCGGCCCAGCGCGGCCGCCGCGCGTCGGCGCCGCTCCCCCAGGGGTACGCCGGCATACAGCAGCCCGTCGGCGACGTTCTCCACCACCGGTACGCCGGGCGCGAGGTGGAACTGCTGGAACACGAAGCCGATCCGGCTGGACCGCAGTGCGGACAGTTGCCGGTCGTTGAGTGTGGCGGTGTCGTAGCCGTCGATGCGTACGGCACCGGAGGATGGCTGGTCGAGGGTGCCGATCAGGTGCAGCATGGTCGACTTGCCGGAGCCGGACGGGCCGACGATCGCCACGAGTTCGCCGCGCCCGATGGTCAGGGTCACGCCGCGCAGCGCGGCCACCCCGCCGGGGTAGACCTTGGTGACGTTGTCCAGCGCGACCACGGGCGGTGCGCCCGTACCGGCGGTCATGCCGGCACCCCGACGGTCAGGCCCTCGGTCAGCCCGTCGCCGGAGACCTCCACCCTGCCGTTGGCGAACAGGCCGGTCCGGACCGCGACGATCCGGGTACGCCCGGCGTCGACCACCTCCACGCCGTACCCGCCTTCGGCGAGGGCAAGCAGGGCCGCCACCGGCACGGTGAGTACGTCGGCGCGTTCGTCGGCGGTGAAGGCGACCCTGACCGACGCCTGGTCGAACGCGGCGAGTGCCTTCGGGTCGGTGACCGCCACGGTCACCTCGATGATCGTCTCCGGTTCACTGTCGCCGGTCGCCCCGCCGGCCGCTGTCTCGATCACGGTCTCGACGGTGGTGATCGTGCCGTCGAGTTGTTTGCCGTCGGGCAGGGTCAGGCCGACCTTGGCACCCTTGCGTGCCAGTCGCTGGTCGTCGATGTCCAGGTCGACGGTGACGAGCCGGTTCGTGCCGCTGTACGTGAGCACGGCCGCGCCGGGCTGGACGGTGTCGCCGGTCTCCGCCTGGAGCCCCTCGACGCGTACGTCGGCGGCGGCGTAGACGATGTCGGCCGGTTCGACCCGTCCGGTGTCGTCCCGTCCGAGGTCGTCCTGCCAGTCCCGGACCGCCTCGGCGGTGCTGCCGGTGTACTCGTCGTCGACGGTGAAGCCGGTGTAACCAAGCGCGGCCAGGTTCTGCTCGAACTGTTTCACGTCGGTCCCCTCCACCCCGGACCGCAGCGTCCGGTACGCGGGCAGCCCGCCGTGCAGCAGCACCACCTTCGCGTTGTCGACGGCGTACAGGGGCTGGCCGCGTTTGACGGTGGTACCGGTCGGGGCGAGCCAGGTGACGGTGCCGCCGCGCCGGGCGGTGGCGGTACGCGTGGCGCCGTACCCGAGTTCTCCGTCGACGGTCTGCGCGTCGACCAGGGTCTGCCGGGTGACCTGGGCGGTTGCCGGTGGTTGGGTGCTGGCGGTGGCCGTACCGGAATCGCGGCCGCCGAAGCCGATCGCGGCGGCGCCGCCGGCACCGACGGCGACCACGGCGGCGGCGGTGACCAGTGCCGCGCCGGTACGCGAGCGGCGACGGCGACGCCGGACGGGAGGTTCGACGGCTGGTTCGGTGGTGGTGGGGCGGTCGGTCACTTGCCGCCCCCGGCCATCTTCGGCTTGTACTGCTCGCACTTGTCCATCGCGGCCTTGAGCGTCGGGTCGTCCAGGCCCTTGCCGCCGAGCAGGCTCTTGTCGAGCTTGAGCGTGCCGTCGGGACCGGGATCGGGGAAGTCCGGGAAGCCGTTCTCCCGCATGCACTGGGCCATTTTGCGCATGCTCTCCGCCTGCTCGGGGTCGAGCTTGCGCGCCTGGCCACCGTTGGGCAGCAGGTCGCGGCACTTCTCCAGCGCCGCCTGGGTCTTGCCCTGGTCGCCGTCGCCACCGCCGATCCGGACCCGGCCCGGTGCGGCCGGGTCGGGGTCGGGCATGTCGACCCCGTTCTCCCGCATGCACTGGGCGAACTTCAGCTGGCGGTCGGCGTCGTCGAGGGCGGCGGCGCTGGCCGAGGCGCTCGGTCCGCCACTGGCCGCGCCACCGGCGGTGGCCACTCCTTCGCTCTCGACGGTCGTGCCGCAGCCGGCGAGCGCCAGGGCGAGTAACGCGGGCAGGACGAGTGAACCGGTGACCGGTGGTCGACGCATGGGCCCGTTCCTCTCTCTCGGGGGTCGACGTCGGTCGCCGACCTTCGATCGGGGGCCGGTCACCGTGCTCGGCTCCGGATGCGGGTGCGGTGGGGCCGGAGCGGGGTGACCGTTGCCGACGAGTCGACCGGAAGGGCGGTATCCGGGGCGTAACCGTCGGCGTTAACGGTGGCGTTATCCGGGACCGAGTCACCATGGACCGATGCGAGTGCTGGTGGTCGAGGACGAGAGCCTGTTGGCGGACGCGATCGCCGAGTGGTTGCGGCGGGAGGCGTTCGCCGTCGATATCGCGTACGACGGTGGGTCCGCCCTCGAACGCCTGGGCGTGAACGAGTACGACGTGGTGGTGCTCGACCGGGATCTGCCGGTGGTGCACGGCGACGACGTGTGCCGGTCGATCGTGGCCGGGGGCGGGGCGAGCCGGGTGCTGATGCTGACCGCCGCCGCCGCGGTACGGGAGCGGGTGGCCGGGTTGTCGCTCGGTGCCGACGACTACCTGACCAAGCCGTTCGCGCTGGTGGAGCTCTCGGCCCGGGTGCACGCGCTGACCCGGCGGGCCCGTCCGGCGGCGCCGCCGAAACTGAGCCGGGCCGGGATCGTGGTCGACCCCGGCCGGCACGAGGTCTACCGCGACGGCCGGTACGTCGCGCTGTCCCGCAAGGAGTTCGCGGTGCTGGCCGAGCTGATGCGGGCCGACGGGTCGGTGGTTTCCGCCGAGGATCTGCTGGAGCGAGCCTGGGACGAGCACATCGACCCGTTCACGAACGTGGTCCGGGTGACCGTGATGAAGCTGCGCCGCAAGCTCGGCGACCCGCAGGTGGTCGAGACGGTACCGGGAGTGGGGTACCAGATTCCATGATCCGTAGTTTGATGCAGCGAGCGACGATCCGGGCTCGGCTCACCGTGGTCTACGGCGGGCTGTTCCTGCTCGCCGGCATGGTCCTGCTGGCGGTCACCTACGTGCTGGTGCAGCAGCGGACGCCGGCGCCGATGGGGGTGACGCTGAAGAAGCCGGACATGGTTTACGAGGTGCCCGCCAACGCGCCCGTCGGGCAGAACGCGGAGTCGCTGCGCCGGTTCGTGCAGAAGCTCCAGGAGGACGCGCAGCAGGACACGCTGGACTCGCTGCTCACCCAGGGCGGCATCGCGCTGGCGCTGGTCTCGGCGGCGGCGATCGCCTTCGGCTGGTTGATCGCCGGCCGGGCGTTGCAGCCGCTGCACCAGATCACCGGCACCGCCCGGCGGATCGCGGGCGCGAACACCGCCGGGCGTGGGCTGCACGAGCGGATCGCGCTGACCGGGCCGCAGGACGAGGTACGCAAGCTCGCGGACACGTTCGACCTGATGCTGGAACGGTTGGACCGTTCCTTCGACGGGCAGCGGCGGTTCGTGGCCAACGCCTCGCACGAGTTGCGTACGCCGCTGGCGTTGAACCGGGCGCTGGTGGAGTTGGCGGTGACCCGGCCGGACGCCTCGGCCGACGTACGACAGCTCGGCGAGGCGCTGCTGGCGGTGAACGAGCGGCACGAGCGGCTGATCGAGGGGCTGCTCACGCTCGCCGACTCGGAGAACGAGCTGACCGACCGTACGTCGATCGACCTGGCCGAGGTGGCCGCGTACGTCCTGGGCCAGCACGCGTCGCGGGAGCCGGACGCGGAGCCGACCGGGGTGCTGGCGCGGGCTGCGGTCCGGGAGTTCGGGCCGGCCCGTACGGTCGGGGACGCGGTGCTGCTGGAGCGGTTGACCTCGAATCTGGTGGAGAACGCGCTGCGGCACAACCTGCCGGCCGGGGGCTGGGTGTCGGTGCGTACCGGGTTGGTCGACGGGCGGCCGACGCTGGTGGTGAGCAACACCGGGCCGGTGGTGCCGGGGTACGAGATCGAGACGATCTTCCAGCCGTTCCGGCGGCTGCACGGGGAGCGGGTCGGCGGTGGGCGCGGGTTCGGCCTGGGTCTGTCGATCGTGCGGGCGGTGGCGCGGGCACATGGTGGCAGCGTCGATGCCCGGCCGCGCGAGGGCGGTGGCCTGGTGGTGAGCGTCACGCTGCCGCGCCCGTGAAACTATCCGACCGATCGGTCGGATAGTTGTAGGCTCGCGATCATGACGGTGGACGGGCGGGTGGTCCGAGGCGAACGCACCCGGACGATGGTGCTCGACGCCGCCGTGGCCCTGGCCACCGAGGCCGGACTCGACGGGCTCTCCCTCGGCCAGCTCGCCGACCGGCTCGGGGTGAGCAAGTCCGGCCTGTTCACGCACTGGCGCTCCAAGGAGGAGCTGCAACTCGCCACCGTCGACCGGGCCCGCGAGCTGATGATCGACGAGGTGATCCGGCCGGCCCTGCGGGCACCCCGGGGCGTACGCCGACTCTGGGCCCTGCACGAGCGCCGGCTGGCCTACTACGGCAACGGAACGCTCCCCGGCGCCTGCTTCTTCGCCAACGCCGAGTTCGAGTACAACACGCATCCCGGCCCGGTCCGCGACCGGCTGGCCGAATCCCTCGACGACTGGCTGGTCCTGGTCCGGCGGCTCGCCACCGAGGCGGTGGCCGCCGGTGAGCTGGCCGCGCAGACAGACGTCGGCCTGCTGGCGTACGAGATCGAGGCGCTCGGCCTCGCCGCCGCGTTGCAGTCCCGGTTGACGCCCGCCCAACCCAGTTACCAGTACTCCCGGCGAGCGGTGCTCGACCGGCTGCGTGCCCTCTGCCCCGACCCGGATCTGCTACCCGAAGGATGATCGACATGACCGGTGCCAACGGCACGATCACCCCACCCGACGTCCCGTTCGGTCACGCCGAGCCGGTCTGGGTGCACTTCGACGACCTCGACATGATGGGCATCGTCCACAACGCCAAGTACGCCCTGCTGTTGGAACGGGCGCTGACGCCGTACTGGGCCGAGCGCGGGTTCTCCTTCGAGAACGGCCGGATGACCGCCCCGGACATCTTCCACGCCGTACGCGAGCTGTCCATCAGTTACCGCGTCCCGATCCGCGGCACCGGCCCGATCCTGGTCCACTTCTGGTTCGAGAGCTTCGGCACCACCAGCGCCGAGTACGGCTTCCGCCTGCTCTCCACCGATGGTGCCACCGTGCACGCACAGGGGCGGCGGGCGATCGTCCGACTCGACCCGGCGACGCTGCGCCCGACCCCCTGGACCGACGGTGCCAAGGCAGTCGGGCAGACCCTGCTCCGCCCGGAGTCCGCCACCGCGTGACGGTCGCGTAACGGGCCGGCGCCGCGCCTTATCCACAGCGGCTATCCACAGTCAGTCCACGGTTTTCCACAGGGTGTGCACAACGGTGGCAGGAACTATCCACAGTTATCCACAGCGTTGTGCACAGCGGGTGTGACCCGTGCGCGGGTCGCTGGCACGGTCAGCGGAAGAAGGCGCGGAGCAACTCGGCGGACTCGGCCGCCAGCACCCCGCCGTACACCTCGGGACGATGGTTGAGCCGGCGGTCGCGTACGACGTCCCAGAGCGAGCCGACCGCGCCGGTCTTCGGCTCCCATGCCCCGAAGACCAGGGTCGAGATCCGGGCCAGCACCAGTGCGCCCGCGCACATGGTGCACGGTTCGAGGGTCACCACCAGGGTGCAGCCGTCCAGCCGCCAGGCGCCGCGTTGTTCCGCCGCCCGGCGCAGGACCAGGATCTCGGCGTGCGCGGTCGGGTCACCGCTACGTTCGCGCTCGTTGCGGCCGACGGCGAGTTCGACCCCGTCCGGGCCGTAGAGCACCGCGCCGACCGGCACGTCGTCGGACGGGTCACCCGCCGCACCCGGTGGACCGTCGGCGGCGGCCACCGCCAGTGCCCGACGCATCCACGCCTCGTGGCGTTGCCGCCGCCCCACGACGGCGGGCGGACCGGATCCCGTCGGACCGGAGTCCGTCGGACCGGAGTCCGTCGGACCGGAGTCCGTCGGACCGGAGTCCGCCGGGTCTACGCCGTCCGGACCGTTCACGCCTCGCGCAGTTCGTCGACCACGTCGCCGCAGCCGATCACCTGGCACAGTTCGGCCGTGACGTCGGCCGGAAGCATCCGTTCCCGGGCGCAGAGGGCGAGCAGGCGGTGGGCCGAGATGCCCAGGTTGGCGAGGAGGTCGGCGTCCCCGATCGGGTCGGCGTCCGGGTCGGCGGCCGGCTGCTCGCTCTCCTCGTCGGTCGACGAGGCCAGGGCGGCCGTGGCCGGCTCGACCACGTCGTCGATCTCCAACGCGGGTGCCTTGATGTCACCGAGCAGCAGGGCGCCGAGCCGGGACTCCTCGGCGAAGGCCGAGTCGGAGCCGAAGATCCGCAGGTCCTCGCCGTCGTCCAGGCGCAGGATGGCCAGGTAGGCGTCGTCGGATTCGACGAAGAGCAGCGAGGTGTCGGCATCCACGTCGACCTCGCGCAGCAGGTCCGCGACCTCGTCTATGTCTGCGGCACCACCGAGGTCGAGTTCGGCTGCGCTCCAGCCGGTCGAGCCCCGCACCACGGCCGCCGCGAAGTACGACACCGGTCCCCCCAACAACTCACGGCTGTACCGCCGCCCACCACTGTCGACTGCCTGTCACGCGTGACGGTATCCGGTCGGGTCTGGGCGGCGACGCGCAACTCCCCGAACGAGGGGGACGTAATCGAGCGGATCCGGGTGTGGTCAGCCGGCCAGTCGGCGACGGGTGGCGATCAACTCGCGCAACCGGTCGACCCGGACCCGGCGCGGCTGCGTCCGCTCCCGCACCGACTTCGCCCCGGCCAGCTCCGCGAGGAGCTGTATCCGCCGACGCGTGCGCTCAGGGTCGAGCCGCTGCTCTGTCCAGGCCATAGTGGCGAGGGTGCCCAGTATCACGGCGTTCGTCAAGCCCGGTCGCGGTGCGCCACCGAGCCAGTACCCACCGCCCTAGATCGCGTACCGAGGGGAGTGATCCGACAGCCCAGTGTCACCAGAGCGGCCAACCGGTGGTTCTCCAGCGGACCGCGACCGCGAGCGCGGCAATCGACCACGCCAACGCGGTGACCATCGCCACACCGATGGCGGCGCCCCGGTCACCGAACCGGACCAGCAACAGGGCCGCCAGCCAGGCCAACCCACCGGCCAGCACCGTCCACCAGACGTAACCGCGCAGGTCATCGCCGAGCAGCCCGAACAGGACCAACCAGGCCGCCGCCGAGCCGGCACCGGCGGCGAGCGCCGATCCGCGTACCGGATGGGGTTCACGGTAGGTCGGCCGCGACGGCAGGCCGGACGGGAACAGACCCGACGGCGTACGCGCCGGCTGGCCCGCCTCCGGCCAGGTGCGTGACGTCGGCTGTTCGGCCATCACCCTCGCTCCTCCGCTCGGTCGCGCCGAGCCCCGACCGGTCACGGTGGAGCCACACCGCCGCCTCGCAGCGTACCCGCTGGAGCCGACAGAGCCGGCCGCTGCGGGCGCGCGGCACCGGGAGGCGCCGCGCGTCCACGGGCCGGCAACCGGCGCCACACGAGCGCACGCGTTCTGCCAGGATGGCGGGATGTCACGGGACGAAACGGGTACGCGACGCCCGACCGGGCGCCGATGCGCGTACCCGATGGTCCTGCTGCTGACGGCGGTGGCCGCCGCCGGCTGCGCGCAGAGCCGCCCGGCGGTCTGGTCGTCGCCGACCGACCCGGTGAGCGCCCCGACCAGCGCGGCCACGGCCCCGCCCCCGGTGACGCCGCCGGCCACCCCGTCCGGCACGCCCTCGGCCAGCCCGACCGCCCCCAGGTACGTCTTCCCGGTCAACTCCGCCGCCGCGTCCTACGGCACCACCCACGCCACGTACGCGGCCACCGACATCTTCGCCTCCTGCGGCACCCCCGTGGTGGCCGTGACCGACGGGGAGATCCTTGAGGTGACCCGTGAGGACCGGTACACCAAGAGCGGCCCGCAGGGGCCACTCAACGGCGGCAAGGCGGTGTCGCTGCTCGGCGACGACGGGGTCCGCTACTACGGCTCGCACCTGTCCGAGCTCGCCGCCGGCATGGACGCCGGGGTACGAGTCCGCGCCGGCCAGCAGGTCGGCCGGGTCGGCAAGACCGGCAACGCGAACAACGTGTGCCACCTGCACTTCGGCATCTCACCGCCGTGCGACCGGACCGAGGACTGGTGGATCCGCCGGGGTGTGATCAAGCCGGCGCCCTACCTGAACGCGTGGCGGGACCGGACGAACCGGTCGCCGGTGACCGAGGTGACCACCTGGCACCGGAAGCACAACTGCCCACCGGCACCGTGAACCACAGCACCCGACCGGCGGCACACTGAGCCACGGCACCCGGTGCCGGGCGAGCCTTGCCCCCTGACGGGCGGGCGGGTGTGCGAGAGTCACCGGCGTGAACGTCGCGGTTATCGGCCTCGGACTCATCGGCGGCTCCGTGCTGCGCGCGCTGGCCGCGACCGGCCACCGGGTGCTCGGCTACGACGCCGACCCGGCCACCCGGGCCACGGCCAGGACCGCCGCCGCCCAGGCCCCGGCGAGCGACCGGTGGCAGGTCACGCCGACGATCCGGGACACCGTCGCCCGCGCGGAACTGGTGGTCCTCGCGGTTCCGCTGCCCGCCGTCGGCGGGGTGCTCGACCAGCTGCGCGACGCCGGCTACGCCGGGCTGGTCACCGACGTCACCTCGGTCAAGGGCCCGGTCGCGGCCCTGGTCGAGGAACGGTTGCACCGGCAGCCGCAGCGGCTGGCCGGGTTCGTCGGCGGGCACCCGATGGCCGGTCGGGAGACCTCCGGTTTCGGTGCGGCCGATCCGGCGCTCTTCGCCGGCTGCGCCTGGGTGCTCTGCCTCGAACCGCGCGGGACCTCGCTGGCCGACTGGCTGGAACTGGCGGCGCTGCTGACCCCGCTGGGCGCGCGGGTGGTCCCGACCACCGCCGCCGAGCACGACCGGGCGGTGGCGGCGGTGAGTCACGTACCGCACCTGCTGGCGGCGGCACTGGCCGCCGGGGTGGCCGACGAGCCGTTGGCCGGCACGCTCGCCGCCGGCTCGTTCCGGGACGGTACCCGGGTCGCGGCGACCCGACCGGACCTGGTGGCGGCGATGTGCGGCGGGAACGCGGCGGCGGTCGGCGCGGCCCTGGACCGGGTCCTGGACGCCCTGCACGAGGCGCGGGCGGCGGTCGACGCCGACGACCCGATCACCGCGCTGCGCGACTGGCTGGCCCCGGCGTCGGCGGTGCGGGCCGCCTGGCCGTACCGGCCGGGGACCGCGCGGGAGCTGCCGGCCCGGATCGACGACCTGCTGGAACTGGGCCGGGCCGGCGGCTGGGTGGTCGCGGTCGCCCCGAACCGTCGTACGGTGACCGCGGTCAGACCCGTTCGCCCCGCGCCGGTCGGACCACCCGCCGGTCGGTGACGATCGCGGTGATCAGGTCGTACGGGGTGACGTCGAAGGCCGGGTTCACCGCGCCGGTGGTGTCCGGGGCGGTCCGGTTCCCCCGGAAGGTGAGCACCTCGTCCGGGCCCCGGTCCTCGATCTCGACGTCGGCCCCGGTCGCCGTGCCGTGGTCCACAGTGGATTCCGGTGCGACGACGACGAACGGGATGCCGGCCCGGTGGGCGCCGAGCGCGTGCGCGTAACTACCGATCTTGTTGACGGTGTCGCCGTTGGCACAGATCCGGTCTGCGCCCAGGATCACCGCGTCGATCTCGCCCCGGGCCATCAGGAACGGACCGGCGCCGTCGGCCGCGACCCGGCACTCGATCCCGGCCCGGCCCAGTTCCCAACTGGTCAGCCGGGCCCCCTGCAACAGCGGTCGGGTCTCGCTCGCCACCACCGCGCCGAGCCCGCCGCGCCGGTGCAGTTCGATCACCGCGCCGAGCGCGGTGCCGCCGACGACGGCCGCCAGCGCACCGGTGTTGCAGTGGGTGAGCAGCCGGGGGCGGGGCGGGCAGAGTTCGGCCAGCAGGTCGGCACCGAGCCCGGCCATCGCGGCGGAGGCGGCGATCTCCTCGTCGCGTACGGCCAGCGCGGTGGCGAGGACCGCGTCCGGGCCCTCCGGCAGCCGCTGTGCCGCCCGGCGGGCACCCCGGGCCAGGTTCACCGCCGTCGGGCGGGCGTTTTCCACCAGCCGTACGGCGGCAGCCGTCGCCACCGGGTCACCGTCGTACCGCCGGGCGGCGAGCGCCACCCCGAGCGCCCCGGCGACGCCGAGCGCGGGTGCCCCGCGTACGGCGAGGGTCTGGATCGCCGCCACCAACTCCTCGACACCGGGCAGTCGCCGTACGGTGAGCCGGTCCGGCAGCGCGGTCTGGTCGATGATCTCGACGGCGCCGTCCACCCAGTCGATCGTCCTCATGATCTGCAAGGCTACGACGCGGGCGCGGAGCCGGGCGGGCGGCCGGTGGGCCGGTTACGGTGAGCTGATGACAGCTCGGGACGCGCTCGCCGACCTGCGCCGGATCGCCTTCCTGCTGGAGCGGGCGAACGAGGCCACCTACCGGGTACGGGCGTTCCGCTCGGCGGCGACGACGCTGGCCGCGCTGCCCGCCGACGAGCTGGCCACGCGGGCGCGGGCGGGCACGTTGACGGAGCTGAGCGGGGTCGGTGACGTCACCGCCCGGTGTGTGACCGAGTCGCTGGCCGGCGAGGAGCCGGTCTACCTGCGGCGGCTGACCGCGACCGAGGGCGTCGACCTGGACGAGGCGACGGCCGCGCTGCGCAACGCGTTGCGCGGCGACTGTCACACCCACTCCGACTGGTCCGACGGCGGTTCGCCGATCGAGGAGATGGCGCTGACCGCGGTCGACCTGGGGCACGAGTATCTCGTGCTGACCGACCACTCGCCCCGGTTGAAGGTGGCCCGGGGCCTGACGGCGGCCCGGTTGCGCAAACAGCTCGATCACGTGGCGGCGATCAACGCCGCGCTGCCCGAGGGGTTCCGGCTGCTCACCGGGATCGAGGTGGACATCCTGGCCGACGGCTCGCTCGACCAGGAGGAGGAGTTGCTGGCCGAGTTGGACGTGGTGGTCGGTTCGGTGCACAGCGGGCTCTCGGACGAGCGGGCGAAGATGACCCGGCGGATGCTGGCCGCGATCGCCAACCCGCACCTGGACATCCTGGGGCACTGCACCGGCCGGATGGTGGCCGGTCGGCCGCCGGGGGTGACCGGGCCGGGGGACCGGGGTCACCGGGCCCGGACCCGCCCGCCGAGCGACTTCGACGCCGAGGCGGTCTTCGCCGCCTGCGCCGAGTACGGCAAGGCCGTGGAGATCAACTCCCGGCCGGAGCGGCAGGACCCGCCGAAGCGGCTGATCCGGGTGGCGGTCGAGGCGGGCTGCGAGTTCGCGATCGACACCGACGCGCACGCGCCGGGCCAGCTCGACTGGCAACGTTTCGGCTGCGAGCGGGCGGCCCGGTGCGGGGTGCCGGTCGACCGGGTGGTCAACACCTGGGCCGCCGACGAGTTGCTGGCCTGGACCGCCGCTCACGCCGGCTGAACGGTTACGGCGTCCGACTCAGCTCGGCGGCGACCGGCTCGGCGGTGACGGCGGCTGGCTCGGCGGTGACGGGGGCCGGGTCGGCGGGGGCGATCGGGCGGTCCGGACCCGGAGCGGTCCGGAGCGGTCCGGGGCGGCCCCGGAAGAGCAGGCGCTGCGACACCGCGACCCCGATCAGCACGATCACCGCGCCCACCGGCTGGTACCAGGCCAGGTGTTCGTCCAGCGCGAGCACGCCGACCAGGACCGCGAAGATCGGGATCAGGTAGGTCACGGTCGAGGCGGTGCTCGCCCCGGCCAGCCGGATCGTCCGCAGGTTGATCACGAAGGCGAGCCCGGTGCCGAGTGAGCCCAGCGCGAGCACGCTGGCGATCACGTCCGGGGAGAGGCTGGTCGGTGCCGGCGGCGCACCGGCCACCAGCGGCGCGACGATCGCCAGCAGCACGGTCGCCACCAGCAGCTGACCGGCCGTGAGTGCCAGGCCCGACTCCGGTCGGCCCGAGACGAACCGCTTCAGGTACGGAATGGAGAGCCCGTAACAGACGGCCGCGCCGAAGCAGAAGAGCTGGCCGGTGAACTCGGCCCCGCCCAGGCCCTGCCATGCGCCGAGCACCACCAGCACGCCGACGAAGCCGAGAACCAGGCCGATCGCCCGGCGCGCGGTCATCCGCTCGGTACGGAACACCAGCACCGCGATCGGCAGTACGACCAGCGGAGTGGTGGCGTTCCAGATGCCCGCCAGGATCGAGGAGACCCGCTGTTCGCCGTACCCGAAGAGGGTGAACGGGATGGCGACCCCGACGGTCGCGACCACCGTCAGGTGCAGCCACAGCACCGGGTCGCGGGGCAGCCGGTCACGCAGCACGGCCAGCGCCACGAGCAGGGTCAACGCGCCCGCGCCGGCCCGGCCGAGGGTGACGTAGAGCGGGTGCAGCTCACGTACCCCGATCTTGATGAAGAGGAAGCTCGCTCCCCAGATCACGGCGACGGCGAGAAAACCCGGCAGCCAGGCGCGTACGTTGCTGTCAGGAGCGGAAGGGGCGTTCACCCCTGACACTCTGCCCCAGCCGTCCGACATAAGTCGCGCGGGTTCCGCGGCTGCGAGCAGGCCAATCCGGGACCGGTGGCCTGCTCGGGGACGACCGTCACCGGCAGCGCAAATGGCTCGACCAGCGGACAGGTCGGTCACGTAGGGTCGTGCCGTGGGACAAATCGATGACCTCGCCAACCGCTATGTCGCCGACTGGGCGCCCCTGAACCCGCTCAGCGCCACCTTCGTCGGCATCACCGGCCACGACGACCAGCTCGGCGACCTCTCGCCGGCCGGCTACGCCGCCCAGGCCGACTTCAACCGACGCACGCTCGCCGCACTCGACGTGATCGAACCGGCCTCGATGGCCGAACGCAGCGCAAAAGAGGCGATGCAGGAACGCCTCGGCCTGGAACTCGCCCGGTACGACGCCGGCGAGACGGCCAGCGAGATCAACGTGATCACCAGCGGCCTGCACGAGATGCGCCAGGTCTTCGACCTGATGCCGACCGAGGGCCCGGAGGCGCTCGGGAACATCGCCGCCCGGCTCAACACCTTCGCCGCCGCGCTGGCCGACTACCGGACCACGCTGGTCAGCTCCGCCGACGCCGGACACGTCAGCCCCCGAGCCCAGATGATCGAGGTCGCCAAGCAGTGCGACATCTGGACCGACCCGAAGCAGGACAACTTCTTCCACAGCCTGGTCGACCGGCTCGGCGCCGACGGCGCACTCGCCGCCGAACTGCGTCGGGGCGCGGCGGCGGCAACCGCGGCGACCGCCGAATTCGGCCAGTTCCTGCGTACGGAACTCGCGCCGCGCGGGCGGGAGAAGCAGGCCGCCGGACGGGAGCGGTACCAGCTCGCCTCGCAGTACTTCCTCGGCGCGAAGATCGACCTCGACGAGACGTACGCCTGGGGCTTCGACGAACTGGCCCGGCTCGAAGCCGAGATGCGCGCGGTGGCGGCCCGGATCGTCAGCCCCGGCGCGACCGTCGACGAGGCGGTTGCCGCGCTCGACGCCGACCCGGCCCGCCGGATCCAGGGCAAGGAAGCGTTCCGCGACTGGATGCAGGCACTGGCCGACAAGGCCATCGCCGACCTGCACGGCACCCACTTCGACATCCCCGAGCAGGTACGCCGGATCGAGTGCCGCCTCGCCCCGACCAGCGACGGCGGGATCTACTACACCGGCCCCAGCGAGGACTTCTCCCGCCCCGGCCGGATGTGGTGGGCGGTGCCGCAGGGGATCGACGAGTTCTCCACCTGGCGTGAGGTGACCACGGTCTACCACGAGGGCGCACCCGGTCACCACCTCCAGGTCGGGCAGACCCACGCCCGTGCCGAACTGCTCAACCGCTGGCAGCGGCTGCTCTCCTGGTCCTCCGGGCACGGCGAGGGCTGGGCGCTCTACTCCGAGCGGCTGATGGACGACCTGGGCTACCTCGACGACCCGGGCGACAAGCTCGGCATGCTCGACGGCCAGGCCTTCCGGGCCGCCCGGGTGATCGTCGACATCGGCATGCACCTCGAACTGGAGATCCCGAGGGACAACCCGTTCGGCTTCCACCCCGGGCAGCGGTGGACCCCGGAACTCGGCTGGGAGTTCATGCGCGCCCACTGCCGGGTGCCGGACGAGAACCTGCGCTTCGAACTCAACCGCTACCTCGGCTGGCCGGGACAGGCGCCGGCGTACAAGGTCGGCGAGCGGATCTGGCTCCAGGCCCGCGACGACGCCAAGGCGCGCAAGGGACCCGACTTCGACCTGAAGCAGTTCCACCGCGACGCGCTCAACCTCGGCTCGCTCGGACTCGACCCGCTGAAGGCGGCACTCGCCCGGCTCTGACCGCCGCACCGGGTCCCGCGGCTCGACGCGACCGGAACGGGTACGCCGGCCGGGTACGTTCCCGGTCGGCGTACCTGGTCGGGGCGTTGTCGGCGCCGTGGCCGGCAGAGCGGGCCCGGCGGACTAAAGTATGGACGCGAGCCGCGGGCCGCAGCCGCCGAGGTTCGCGGGCGAAGGAGTTCTGGTGCACCTCACTGATCTACGTGGTCGACGCGTCGCCGTCTGGGGCACCGGCCGGGAGGGGGTCGCCGCGGTCAACACGATCGCCCCGGTCGGCCCGGCCGACCTGGTCGCGGTGCAGGACCGGGAGACCTTCCTGGCCCGTCCCTGGGAGGGCCGGCTCGCCGAACTCGCCCCGCTGCACACCGGTCCGGAAGCGCTCGACCTGCTGCTGCGCGCGGACGTCGTGGTCCGGTCCCCGGTGATCGGCGAGACCCATCCGTGGATGATGCGGCTGCGCGAGCGGGGCGTGACGGTGACCGGTGGCACCGCCCTCTGGATGGCCGACCACGCACCGGCCACCATCGGGGTGACCGGCAGCAAGGGCAAGAGCACCACCACGGTCCTGATCAGCCACCTGCTGACCGCCCTCGGGCACCCCAACGAGATCGGCGGCAACATCGGCACCGCCGTCCTCGAACTGCCCCCGGCCGACCGGTACGTGCTGGAGCTGTCCATGTACCAGTGCGCGGACCTGCTGGTCTCGCCGCAGGTGGTGGCCCTCACCGCACTGGTCCCGGAGCACCTGGACTGGGCCGGCAGCGAGTCCGAGTACTACCGGCACAAGCTCAACATCGTCGAGCACGGCCCCGGCCGGGTGGTGTTCAACGCCAACGACGAGCAGCTCACCGCAGAGCTCGCCGCCCGCCCCGGACTGCCGCTGCTGCCCGCCGGACGGCCGGAGACCACCCACGTGGCGCCCGGCCCGGACGGCAGCCGCTGGATGCACCTGGCCGACCAGCCGCTCTTTCCCCGCTCCGCGTTTCCGCTGGTCGGGCGGCACAACGAGTGGAACCTCTGCGTGGCGCTCGGCGTACTGGAGTCGGTCGGTGTGGACCTGGTGGCGGAGTCCGACCGGATCGCCGACGCGGCCGCCACCTTTCCCGCGCTGGAACACCGGCTGACCCCGATCGAGGACCCGTCCGGCATCACCTTCGTCGACGACTCGCTCTCCACCATCCCGCAGTCGGCCATTCACGCCATCGAGGCGTTCGCCCACCGCCCGCTCACCGTCATCGTCGGCGGCGAGGACCGGGGGGTCGACTACGCGCCGCTGCGCGACTTCCTCGCCGCGCAGGCCGTCGAGGCCACCCTGATCGGCGTACCGGACAGTGGGCCGCGCATCCTCGAAACGGTCAAGGACCTGCCGGGGATCACCACCATCGGCGCGGACGACCTGGTGGAGGCGGTACGCCTCGGCCGCGCGCGCACCCCCGCCGGTGGCGTGGTGCTGCTCTCCCCGGCGGCGCCGAGCTACGGCCGGTTCGACAACTACGCGCACCGGTCCCGGGTGTTCCGGCAGGCGATTTCCGACACCGCCGGCTGATCCGACGCCCCGGGGCATCCACTGCCGGCTCGTACCGGATCATTTTCGTCCTTTCGGCCGTCAGGCACGCGTGAATGGTCCAGTAGCGTGAGAGATTCGCGCGGGCGAATCCGCCGCAGGCCCCCGCGGGCTGACATCCGGTGCCGCGCTTGGCTACCGTTAGGCCTCCGGGTCGTGTCAACACGCGGGCTTGCACCGACCCCACCCCCGCCCATCCCCTGATCGAGGTTGCCCTGTGAGCCTGTACGGCGCGAAGAGACCACCCGCCGGCGAGACGCCGACCACCGAGATCACGGCGGTGCCGCGGCAGGTCAGCGGGCCCGTGACCGGGCCGGCGCCCGAGCCGCAGCAACCGGACCTGATGACCTTCGGCACCCCCGAGCACGGTGACGACGTACCCCCGGCGGAGCCGACGTCCCGCCGTGGGCGGCGCACGGCGCTCGTTGCCGGCGGCCTGGTCGCCGCCGTCCTGGCCGCGATCGGTGGCACCGCCGGGTACGCGTACAGCGGCGAGGTGCCGCGCGGCACCGAGGTGCTCGGCGTGAACCTGGGCGGCAAGTCCCGGGAGACGGCGGCGGCACTACTCCGGACCGAGTTGGAGCGGCGGGCGGACACCTTCTCCGCACCGGTGACCGTGAAGGTCGGCGACCAGACGGCGGAGTTCAAGCCGATCGACGTCGGCCTCGCCGTGGACGTGACCGCCACCGTGGACGCGACGGTCGGCGCCGGTCCGGGCCCGGTCGACCTGCTCTTCAAGTCCCGCACCGTCGAGCCCGTGATCACCGTCGACGCCGGTCTGCTCGACGCCGAACTGCGCAAGACCGTCGGCCGCACCGGTCGGCCGATGACGCCGCCGTCGATCGTCTTCCAGGGCACCACGCCGAAGCCGAACTACCCGACGCCGGGCCAGGACCTGGACCCGGAGCAGTCGGCGCAGGCGCTGCGCACCGGCTGGCTGAGCGGCCAGCCGGTGGTCGTACCGCTGGTGGAGGCCCAACCGGCCACCACGAAGGAAGAGGTCGACAAGCTCGTCGCGGAACTGGCCCAGCCGGCCGTCGCCGCGCCGGTCACGGTGACCACCGACAAGGGCTCGTTCAGCATCCCGCCGGCCGCGATCGCCAAGAGCCTGCTGCTGAACGCCGACAAGACCGGCAAGATCGCGCCGGTGGTGGACGAGAAGAAGCTCCAGGCCGCGCTGACCACCCAACTGGCGAAGGTCGAGGTCAAGCCGAAGGAGGCCACCGTCGCTCTCCAGGGCGGCAAGCCCCAGGTGGTGGCGAGCAGCCCGGGGCACGCGGTGGACACCGCGGCGCTGAGCCGGGACCTGCTGGCGGTGCTGCCGCGCGCCGACGGGCGTGAGGTCAAGGGCGTGCTGAAGCCGGTCGAGCCGAAGACCAGCACCGACGCGATGACCAAGTTGGGGATCAAGGAACAGGTCTCCACCTTCACCACCAAGTTCACCGGTGGGCTCTCCTCCCCGCGCAGTCACAACATCGTGACGATCGCCAAGGAGGTGGACGGCGCGGTGGTCAAGCCCGGCGAGACGTTCTCCCTGAACAAGCACACCGGTGAGCGCGGCTACGCACAGGGCTACAAGGACGCACCGGTGATCCTGGACGGCAAACTGGTGCCGGGGGTCGGCGGCGGGGCGTCGCAGTTCACCACCACCATCTTCAACGCCACGTACTACGCCGGTCTTGAGGACGTCGAGCACAAGCCGCACTCGTACTGGTTCGACCGGTACCCGGCGGTGATCGAGTCGACGATCTTCTACCCGGACCTGGACTTCAAGTTCCGCAACGACAGCCCGCACGGCGTGCTGATCGACACCTCGTGGACCAACGACACGATCACCGTGTCGATCTGGGGCACCAAGGTGTACGACAGCGTCAAGACGGTGTACGGCCCGCGCCGCAACATCACCAAGCCGAAGCTGATCCACCTCGATCCCGGTCCGTCGTGCATCGCCACCAGCGGTATCGACGGCTTCACCCAGGACGCGTTCCGGGTCTTCGTCAAGGATGGCAAGGAGCTGAAGCGGGAGAAGTTCACCTGGCGGTACGACGCCGAGCCCCGGTACGTCTGCGCCAAGAAGCCGAGCTGACCCCGGAACCCATCCTCGAAGGTATGACACAACCGGGATGACATCGAGGCATTGCGATACGTCTCTCGGCTTCCATACGCTGCCGGCAACGTGATCTGAGCGCGCCCACAAGGCACGCCAATCCTTTGCTTGGAGAGGGATCCCATGATTCGCTGGCGCAAGCTCACCGGCCTGGCGGCCGCCGCGTTGACCGCGGTGACCGTCGGCAGTCTCGCACTGGTCGCACCCGCCTCCGCTGCCTCGGACGGCGGCGTGACTCCGCTGGTCGTCGGCGGCACCCGCGCCGCCCAGGGCGAGTTCCCGTTCATGGTCCGGCTCTCGATGGGCTGCGGCGGCTCCCTCTACAGCGCCCGGCTGGTCCTCACCGCCGCGCACTGCGTCGGCGCCACCGGCACCAACACCAGCATCACGGCGACCCTCGGCGTGGTCGACCTCCAGTCGTCCAGCCGGATCACGGTCCGCTCCAACTACGTCTACCGGGCGCCGGGTTACAACGGCACCGGCAAGGACTGGGCGCTGATCCGGCTGGCCACGCCGGTCACCACCCTGGCCACCCTGCCGATCGCCACCAGCACCGCGTACGACAACGGCACGTTCACCGTCGCCGGTTGGGGTTCGGCGCGGGAGAACGGACCGCAGCAGCGGTACCTGCTGAAGGCGACCGTTCCGTTCGTCGCCGACAGCACCTGTGACTCCCAGTACGGTGGCGATGTCGTCGTCGCCGAGGAGATCTGCGCCGGCTACGCCGCCGGTGGCACCGACACCTGCCAGGGTGACTCGGGCGGCCCGATGTTCCGCCGGGGCGCCAACAACGCCTGGGTTCAGGTGGGCATCGTGAGCTGGGGCAACGGCTGCGCCCGCCCCAACTACCCGGGCGTCTACACCCAGGTGAGCTACTTCTCGTCGGCGATCGCCTCGGCCGCCGCGAGCCTGGGCGGCTGACCACACGCACAACGACGGCCGGTCCGGGACAACCTCCCGGACCGGCCGCTTTTTTACGTGTACGTGTACGCGTACGCGGACCGCGGCACGTTCCCACCCCACACAGTTGTGCCGCTCGCCGCCGCTTCGGCCCCGTTCAGGGCGCGACGACGTTGCCGCCGCCCCGCCGCCCACCCCGGCCCGATCGCCGCCGCTGACTCTCCACCCGGTCCCGGCCGAACGCGTCGAGCCGCCCCCACCGGCCGGGTACGTCGAGCAGCTCGATCCGGCCCATTCCCCTCGGTAGGGCGGGGTCGACCACCAGATGGTCGTCGTGCGGCTCCAGACCGAGCAGCACCCGGATCAGCATCAGCGGCGTCCCGGCCGACCAGGCGTGCGGGCTCCAGCTGGTCGGGTACTGCACCGGGTACTTGGTCAGTCCCCGGTCATAACCGGCGAAGAGCTGGGGCAACCGCCCGTCGAAGTACTGCGAGGCGTCGATGATCGCCGAGGCGATCCGGCCGGCCTCCGCGTCGAAGCCGTACCGACGCAGGCCCAGGGCGATGAACGAGTTGTCGAACGGCCAGATCGCACCGGTGTGGTAGCCGGTGGGGTTGTACCGCTCCTCCCCTGCAGCGAGGGTGCGTACGCCCCAGCCGGAGAAGAGCCGGGGCCCGAGCAGGTGTTCGGCCACCCTGCCCGCCCGCGACGGGTCGACGATCCCGCTCCAGAGCAGGTGACCCATGTTGGACGAGAGCGCGTCGACCTGACCGCCGTCGGCATCCAACGCCAACGCGTAGTACTCACCGTCGGAGACCCAGAAGTCGCGGTTGAAGCGGGCCTTCAGGTCGGCCGCCTCCGCCTCCAGCCGGTCGGCGTAGATCGGGTCGTGCCAGATCCGCCGGGCCAGCCGGGCCCCGCGCATCTTCGCGTCGTACGCGTACCCCTGGAGTTCGCAGGTGGCCCGGGGAAACGACGGCAGCCGCCCGTCCCGGTACGAGATGGCGTCGGGGGAGTCCTTCCAGCACTGGTTCTCCAGCCCGCTCGCGGTGTTGCGCCGCTCGTAC
The DNA here is from genome assembly GCF_055586685.1 of Micromonospora sp. NPDC049529. Classification (NCBI taxonomy): domain Bacteria; kingdom Bacillati; phylum Actinomycetota; class Actinomycetes; order Micromonosporales; family Micromonosporaceae; genus Micromonospora; species Micromonospora sp. NPDC049529. The sequence goes on along the minus strand of NZ_JBVJHT010000036.1, from coordinate 1,465 downwards.
GAGATGTAGCCGTTGCCCAGCAGGTCCCCGTAGGTGTCGATCCAGTGCAGCGCGGCCCGTGCCTCGTGTTCGAGCCGCCGGACGAGTTCGACGTCGCCGGTCCAGCGCTCGTACTCGTCGAGCAGGATCACGAACAGCGGCGTCGAGTCGGCGGCCCCGTAGTACGGCGAGTGGGGCTGGTCCTCGAACGCCGACGACTCCCCGTACCGGAACTCGTGCAGGATCTTGCCGGGTTCCTTTTCCCGGAAGTCGTCGAGCACGGTGGCCTGGGTCGCCGCGAAGGTGTTCAGGGTGCCGATCGCCAGCTGCGGCGTGAACGCCATCGCCTGGATGCAGGTGAGCATGCTGTCCCGGCCGTAGAAGGTCATGAACCAGGGCGTGCCGGCGGCGATCAGGTTCGCGCCGCTGGCGAGGGCGCCGAACTGGAGAGCCGCGAGATCGCTCAACCCCCTGCGGTACGCGGTTGCCAGGGCGGCGTCGTCGCAGCCGAGTTGCGGCGCGTTGGCGAGCCAGGATTCGAGGTCACGCTCCGTCTCGGGGTTGACCGAGGCGCGGTGGGTCAACAGGAGCTGGCGGATGTCCTCCCCGCGGTGGCCGCCGGGCAGGTACGCGGACACGCGCAGCGAGGTGCTCCACTGGCCGTGTGGTTCGAGCCGGAGCCGGAAGGTCATGCCGTGCTCGTCGATGTCGGCCGGGGCGCTCGACGTGATGATCGATTCCCGGATGTAGCCGCCCCGGACGTAGCGCAGCCGCAGGCCGTCGTCCTCGACCAGCACGGAGGTGGTGCGCTTCACGTCCAGGGCCTGCTTGAGCTCGAACACGTCGACGAAGTCGGCTGCCATGTCCAGCCGTACGGTGAACTCCACCGTCTCGCCCCGGTGGTTGAGTACGGTCAACTCCTCCTGGAGCGCACCGCTGAGGACGCGGTGACGGATCACGGAGACCTTGGCGTCGAGGTAGTGCGTTGGTTCGCCGGGGACGAGGAAGTACCGGGATTCGTAGTACTGGAGGTCGTCGACGGAAAGGGCGTGCAGTCGCTCACCGTTGACGGTCAGTTTCCATTCGGACAGGAAGCGGAGGTCGAACGAGAACATCCCGGTCGGTACGAGCGGCGACGGCTCGATGTCGCCGCGACCATCGCTCACCACGAAGGCGTTGCCGGCCAGGATAGTGACGAACTGCTTCACTGCGGCCCCCTGTCGCGTCGAGCGCGGTGGGAGGGCGCCCCACCCGGCCAGGATGAACCTCCCTTCCCTGCCAGGCAGGCTCCCCGTTGCCGCCTCGCCCACGTCACCCGTACGGGGTGAGCTTGTGCCAGTCTCGTCGCACCGGTCACAGGGGTCTCTGGAGTCGCCCGTCAAAGAGGGGCTAGAAACAAGTTAGGGCCATCCCGAAGGATGGCCCTAACTGAAAATTGTCCGGCGGCGTCCTACTCTCCCACACCCTCCCGAGTGCAGTACCATCG
>NZ_JBVJHT010000035.1:0-42316 GCF_055586685.1 Micromonospora sp. NPDC049529 | reverse complement strand
CCCCCCCCCCCCCCCCCCCCCCCCCCCCCCCCCCCCCCCCCCCCCCCCCCCCCCCCCCCCCCCCCCCCCCCCCCCCCCCCCCCCCCCGCGTCCGGTTCCCCCCGTCGCGGTCCCCCGTCGACCGCTCCTTCCGAAGGGTCGATCCACCGCGTCAGAGCGTGGTGATGAGGCCGCCGTCGATGATGATGTCGGCACCGGTGACATTCGTGGCCCGCCCGCCGGCCAGGAGCAGCACCAGGTCCGCCACCTCCTCCGGCCGGGTGAACCGTCCGGTTGCCGTGCCGCTGACCGCGCCCTTGGCGACCTGCGCGGGTGGGAGGTCGTTCGCGCCGCCGACCGTCTCGGCGACCCCGCCCGCACCCAGCCACAGGTCGGTCTCGACCGGGCCGGGGCTGATCGTGTTGACCCGCACCCCGCGCGGGCCGACCTCCTTCGACAGCGACTTGGAGAAGTTCGCCAGAGCCGCCTTGGCCGCGCTGTAGTCGATGACCAGCGGATCCGGTAGCGATGAGTTGACCGAGTTGATCGTCACGATTGACCCGCCACCGCGCAGCAGCGCGGGCAGCGCCGCACGGGTGGTGCGGACCGCGGCGAGGAAGTTGATGGTGAACGTGTCCAGCCAGTCGTCGTCGGTCACCGACAGGAAGCCGCCGACTCGTGGACGTACGGCTCCGACGTTGTTGACGAGGATGTCCAGCCGGCCGCCGACCAGGGCGGTGCCGGCCTCGACCAGCGCGGCCGGCCCGTCCGGGGTGCCCAGGTCGACGTTGACCGGGTGTACGCGTCCCGTGTCGGCGAGCGCGGCGAGTTCCGGCGTGGTCGTACGGGCCGCCGCGACGACGATCGCGCCCTCGGCGACGAGCGCCCGGACGATCGCCAGCCCGATACCCCTGCTGGCGCCGGTGACCAGCGCGGTCCGGCCGGAGAGCTGAAGATCCATGGGTGATCCGTTCGTGGAGGCGGGGTGCCGCGGCCGACGCATGACGGCGCGGCACCCGCGTGTCTATCGGAGGAAGGCGAGCAGACGTGCGGTCATCTCTTCCGGGTGTTCCTCGTAGATCCAGTGACCGGAGTTCGCGATGACCACGCCGGTGACGTTCGTCGCGTACTGCTGCACCTGCGTTTCGACGACGTCCTTGAGGCTGTTGCTCGCGCCGATGGCGAGCACGGGCATCGGCAACGGCGTCTTCTTGTTCACCGCGTTGTCGGCGATGTCGGTCGGGAAGGCGCGGAACCACTCGAAGGATGCCCGGAGGTGGGCGTCGTCCTTCAGGTACTTGGCGAAGACCTTGACGTCGGTCTCGTCGACACCGTCCTTGACCACCTCGATGTGGTCGGTGAAGCCCTGCACCCACTGCTCTTCCCGGCCGTCGACGACCTGCTCGGGCAGGCCGTTGCGCAGGAGGAAGAAGCCGAACTGCCACGGTCCCGGACCGTCGGCCGTCAGTGCCGGGAAGGAGTAGATCCCCTCGTCGGGGATCGGTGCCTCGCTCAGCACCAGCTTCCTCACCTCGGTCGGATGCGCCGCGGCGTACGCGTACGCGACCATGGTGCCGATGTCGTGGCCGACGAGCCGGATGTCCCGGTTCAGGCCGATCTTGCTCAGCAGGCCGTACACGTCCGCGGCCATCGTCTTCTTGTCGTAGCCCCCGGCCGGGGCGTCGCTCTTGCCGGCACCGCGCAGGTCCGGCGCCACGACCGTGTAGCGCTTAGCGAGCTCCGGCATGATCTCGTGCCACTCGTACCAGGTCTCCGGGTACCCGTGCAGGAGCACCAGGGTCGGGCCGTGGCCACCGCGTACGTAGTTGATGCCGATCTCGCCGACGCGCGTGCGCTGCTCGGTGAAGCCCTGGGGCAGCCGGCTGTCGGCGGTCGCGGAATGCCCCGGACCGCTGTTGTCCCGGCCCCCGGCGGCGGCGAAGGTGGTGGGGGCGACCAGTGCCCCGGCGACGAGTACCGCGGCCGCACCGGCCAGCCCCCATGCCCGCGCGGTGGAGATGCCCCTCACAGGTCCTGTCCCTTCAGCCACGACAGCGACGTGTCCGCGACCTCACGCCATCCGGAGTCGATCGTCAGGGAGTGTGCTTTGTCCGGAAAATCGATGATGTCGGTTACCGCGTGCGAGTGGCGGTACTGCTTGAGGGTGGCGCGCACCACCGCCTCCGGCACGGTGTGGTCCTTGCCACCGGCGATCAGCAGCAGCGGCCCGCGCGACTCGTTGCCGGTGTTCACCTTGGCGGGCGAGTGCGGGTTGAAGTTCGCCGCGGCCGCCTCGAACAGCGGCTTGCCGGGGGCGGGAATCGACCAGCGGTCGTACAGCGCCAGCGACTCCTGCTCGGAGACGGCGTTGCCGAAGGCGTACCGGAACTGTTCGGCGGTCAGCGAGACGGCCCTGTTCTTGTTGGCCGGGTTGCCGAGCACCGGGAAGCCGGAGCGCAGCGCCGACAGCGGAAGCGGCAGCACGCCCTTGATCTGGGCGGCGTCGATGGCGATCGCGGCGACGCCGAGGTCGAGACCGAGCAGCTTCTGCGCGATCATGCCGCCGAACGAGTGCCCGACGAGGATCGGCTTGGTCGGCAGCCCCTCGATGACGGCCGCGTAGTGGGCGACCACATCGTCGATCCCGTGCCCGGCGAGGGCGTCGGGGTTCGCGCGGGTGGCCTCGACGGTCTCCCCGTCACCCGGCCAGCCGGGAGCGAGGCCCGGGTAGCCGTTCGCCGCGAAATGGTCGATCCATGGCTGCCAGGAGGTGGCGTGCAGCCAGAGCCCGTGGATGAAGACGATCGGTCTCGACATGTTCCTACCCGTTCAGTGCTCGTGTGGGGGTGGTGACGGCCCGGCTGTCGGCGACGTCGACGAGGTCGAGCCGCTCCAGGTGCGGCAGGTCCGCGTCCGCGACCGCCCGGGCCGCGCCGGACCCGCAGGCCGCCACCGGCGAACCGTCAGGTTCGAAGACAACGTACGGCGCCGCTTGTTGACAAACGGTGGACGAAAACTTGTCGGCGGCCCACCCGTCGGCGACGCCACCAGCGGTGCCCGGCGCCGGTTCGGGAGGCATAAATGACATACGCTGCCCTCGGACCCGTGATCCCCGATTGCGGGGAGGCGCGGGAGGGAGGGCAGCTCAGCTGTCTGAGGAACGATTGTGGTTCACCCTGCTCGGCCCCGTACGGGTGCTCCGGCACGATCGGGAGATCGACCTGGGCGGCCCGCAGCAGCGGACCATGCTGGCACTGCTTCTCGCGCGGGCGGGCCAACCGGTCAGCCTGGCCGAGATCGTGGACGTGGTGTGGGGTGAGCAACCGCCGGGTAGCGCGGTCAACACGGTGCACCGAAACGTGGGTTTTCTCCGCCGCGCCCTCGAACCACGGTTGACCACGCGTTCCCCCGGCCGGTGGCTGATCCGTTCGGCCGGTGGCTACCGACTCGACGTCGACGCCGACACGCTGGACCTGCTGAGGTTCCGGCAACTCGTCCACCAGGCCCGGACGACCGCCGGCCACGGTCAGGTGGCCGGGGCGGTCCAACTGTTCACCCGGGCCCTCGAAATGTGGCAGGGCACCGGCCCCGGCGGAATCGACCCACGGGTGCGCAACCACCCCGTGTTCACCGCACTCGACCGGGAGTACCTGGACACGGCCCGGGAGGCGGCGGACCTCGCCGGCACCACCGTCGCCTCCGATCGACTCCTGGCGGCGGTACGGCAGGCAGCCGACCAGGCTCCGTTCGACGAACCACTCCAGGCCCGGCTCCTGCGCGCACTGGCCACGGCGGGACATCAGGCCGAGGCCCTCGACATCTACCGGAGGCTGCGCGACCGGCTGGCCGAGGAACTCGGCCTGGATCCCGGTCCCGAACTGGTGGCGGCCCACGAGGCCGCGCTCCGGCAGACCACCCGCGCCGGGACGCCGGGGAGACCGCCCGACCAGACCCGGCCGGCCGAGGACCCGCCGACCGGGGACGGGGAACCGACCACCCCGATCGCGACCGTCCTGCCCCCGGCCCAACTTCCGGCGGATCTGCCCACCTTCACCGGCCGCCGGACCGAACTCGCCTGGGCGCTGGCGCTACCGACCGAGGCGACATCGACCGGCACAGGGGTGATCAGCGCGATCGGGGGCATGGCCGGCGTCGGCAAGACCACCTTCGCGGTGCACCTGGCCCACCAGGTCGCCGCCCAGTATCCCGACGGTCAGCTCTATCTCAACCTGCGTGGATTCGACCCGACCGGCCAGGTGACGCAGCCCGGCGAGGCGTTGCAGCACCTGGTCACCGCCCTGGGCGTACCCCGTCGGGACATTCCCGTCGGGCTCGACGCGCAGGCCGCCCTCTACCGCAGCCGGATCGCCGGCCGACGCATGCTCGTCCTGCTGGACAACGCCCGCGACGCCGACCAGGTCCGCCCCCTGCTACCGGGCGCCCCCGGCTGCCTGGTGATCGTCACCAGCCGCAACGACCTCGCCGGCCTGGTCGCCACCAACGGGGCACACCCCCTGCCCCTGGGTCTGTTGTCGGAGGCGGAGGCCCACGACTTCGTGGCCCGTCGCATCGGCGCGCACCGCCTCGTCGCGGAGCCCGACGCCGCCGACGAGATCATCGCGCTCTGCGCGGGTCTACCACTGGCGCTGGCGATCGTGACCGCCCGCGTCGCCACCCGTCCCGGCTTCACACTGGCCGCGGTCGCGGCCCAACTGCGCGCCACCCACGGCACCCTCGACGCGTTCAGCGGGCCGGAAGCGGCGATCAACGCCCGTACCGTCTTCTCCTGGTCGTACCGGGCTCTGTCCCCGGACGCGGCCCGGCTCTTCCGGCTGCTGAGCGTGCACCCCGGCCCGGACGTCACCGCCCCCGCCGCGGCGAGCCTGGCCGGCCTGTCGGTGCGGCAGGTCCGCCCGCTGCTGGCCGACCTCGGTCACGCCCACCTGCTCACCGAGCAGATCCCCGGCCGCTACACCTGCCACGATCTCCTTCGCGCGTACGCCGCCGAACTCGTCGAGGACGATCCCGGCACCCGCCGGGACGCCCTGCACCGCCTCTTCGACCACTATCTGCACACCGCCCACACCGGCGACGGCCTGCTGATGCCCCATCGGGATCCGATCACCCTGCCGGCCCCGCAGGACGGGGTGACCCCCGAACCGCTGGTGGACCTGTCCCACGCCTTCGCCTGGTTCACCGCGGAGGAACCGGTCATCCTCGCGGCCGTCGCCCAGGCGGGCGAACACGGATTCGACCGGCACGCCTGGCAACTGGCCTGGTCGATCAACTCGTACCTGCAACGCCGCGCGTCCCCGGAAACCATGCTCGCGCTCCAGACAACCGCGACCCGGGCCGCGCTGCGCGACGGCGACGTCGCAGCGTACGCGCGCAATCTCAACGGCCTGGCGATCGCCTCCGCCCAGTGCGGCCAGCTCGACCAGGCGCACCGGCATCTCGTCGAGGCGCTGAGGCTCTTCGTCGAGCTGGGCGACGTGCGCGGGCAGAGCCGCACCTGCCAGAACCTGACCCACACGGTCATCCGCCAGGGCCGGCCGCAGGAGGCGCTGCACCACGCGCAACAGGCGCTCGTGCTCAGCGAGACGACCGGCGACCGGAAGGGTGCGGCCCGCGCCCTCGCCGCACTGGGCTGGGCGCACACCCGGCTCGGCGAGCATCGACAGGCGCTGCGCTACTGCCGGCAGGCGCTGCCCGTACTGCGGGAGGTCGGGGACGTGGTCGGCGCCGCCGGCGCGGCCCACACCCTCGGCCACGCCCACCACCACCTCGGCGAGTACGCCGAGGCGGTGACGCACTACCAGCAGGCCATCCATGAGTCACGACTGATGGGCGACCGCAACTACGAGGCAATGGTGCTGCACCACCTGGGCGACACCCAGCAGGCCGCGGGCGATCACGACGCCGCCCGTACCACCTGGGAGCTGGCCCTGGCCACCATCCGGGATCCGGCTCATCCCACCGCGAGATCCGTCCGGGCGAGGCTCGACGGTGTGACCTCCGCCGGAACCGCCACCCCCACGGCGTGATCCACCGGAATTCGGACACCGGGCACAGAATGGGCGCTGCCGGAATTCGGACACCGGGCACGGAATGGGCGCCGCGCGATTCGTGGTGGATACCGGTACCGACCGGGGTCGGCCGGCGCGTTTCGGCGGTACCGGCGCGGGTAGGCGGGCGGGTCGGGACCCAACGGGCAGGGGGCGGATCGTGGGATATCGGGTACGCGAGGGTGAGTCTCCGGTCGACCCGGAGCACGCCGAGGACGAGGCCGGCCGGGCGCCACTGCCCCAGGTGTCGGCCGACACCGAGGTGCCGGCGCCGGAGGGCACCGACATCCGGCCGGACATCGTCACCGAGGACGACTCGTCCGGCGTGGCCGGCGGCTCCTCGGGCAGCAGCGGCGGCGGCTCCAGCATGCCGGGGCACCCGGACGCGACCCGCTGAACCGCGTCGGCCCGCCGCGCCCGGCCGGGCCGCACCGCGTCACGGCACCAACACCATCCACAACAGCGTCGCGCCCACGAGGGCGACGACGAGGCCGAGCGTCGCCAGCACCGACCCTCTGCGTACGTTGTCGGCCTGGTACGCGCCCAGCACGGCCAGGCAGAGACTCAGTCCGAAGACGAGCCCGATCACTCCGATGATCAACAGCGTGACGGAGCCGAGAATCGCGTCCCACTGACTCTCGAAGGTGTCCTTGAAATGACCGGGTCGGCGTTGGGCCAGCACCGCGCCGATCGCCGTCACCAGCAGCGCCGGGATGGCGACGAAGGCGGAAATCCGTATCCAACCTCTCACGATCTACCTCTGCCCTCTCACCTGGATGGGGAACGCGGAGAGTCGCTGCCGGACGGAACGGATCAACTCCTCCTCCCACTCCTCGCGCCGGGCGAAGTGGGCGTACACCTCACGGAGCCGGTTCACGTCGGCGACCATGCGCCGCTCGTCCGCCGCGAGCCGCAGGTCGGCCGGGCGCAGGACGAACAGCCACAACGCGAAGACACCCGCCGCCGCCACCGCCGCGCCGACGAGCCAGCCGGTGGAGGCCGGCCCCGAGTCGCGTACGCCCGTCAGGACCCCGAACGGCACCAGCAGCGCGACGAGGGCCAGCCCGGCCCAGAGCCCGCGCAGCCACCTCAACCTGGTCCGCAGGTGTTCGACGGCGTTCAGCCGCCGCTCGGAGAGGTCGAGCAGGCCGAAGAACGCCGCCCCGCTGTCCAGAGCGGTCACCTCCGGCCGTCCTGGCCGGAGGTGATGAACCCGTTCAGGCTGCCGCTGAAGTTGGCCCGAAGGACGCCGAGCTGCGCGTCGTCCAACTGCGACGTCCTGGACGGCAGGCCGGGCAGGAACTGGTGACGGATCACCCGGGAGCCCATCGGCAGGACGGCCAGCCGCAACGACGTCTCGATCTCCAGGTCGCGCAGGAGCTCGCCGAAGGGCGACCGGCGATCCTGCGGTCCCGGGATGTAGTAGTCACGGGCCTCGTCGAGCCGGTCCCAGTACAGGTCCACCTTGGACACGGCGACGATCAGCCAGCGCAGTCGTTTCGCCACCCGGCTGTCGATGATGTCGTCGGTCAACGCCCGGAAGTCCATCAGCTCCTTGTTGAGGTGCCAGCCACGGACCGCGTCCTCGTCCACCACGCGCCCACCCTCACCGAGGCGTTCCGCGACTTCGCGCTGGTCGCTGCGCTGCCAGATCTTGTTGTGCCCCCAGCAGGTGAAGTAGACGAGCCCGTGCGGTGACGCGTCGCCACGCATCGTGTCGTCCATGGCCCGTTCCCGCTCCTGGGAGTCCTGGCCGGGAATCACCGTGACCGCGGCCCGATTCCGCCAGCTGCCGGACATCAGCCGGATCATGTGCTTCTCGATGTCCCGGCTTCGGGTGCTGTCCGGGTCTCCACTGCGCAGACTCTGGGCCAGCGCCTGGTAGAAGACGGTCTTGCCGGCGCCGGGGATGCCGGTGATGGTGATCGGGTTGATCGCGAGACCGGGCCTGCCGGTCCCGACCACGGTGGCACCCTGGACCGGGCTCCCGTTCGCCCCGTTGCCGCTCTCGACGGCGTGTCGGACACTTTCCCAATGGGACCTTATGCCGTCCCAGACATCCGACATCTGCCCTCCGCGCGCCGCCCGACCGACCGAATGCTATCGATCCACGTCCCGGAGGGAAGAGCTGAGCGGACGGAAGCCGGCCGACGCAAAGACCGGTGACAATGGGCCTGCGGCTGGTGAACAGCGACCGTACGGGTCGAGCACCTCGACTACCGCACGGCTGTCGGCCAGCCGGCGACCACCACCTTGCCGATGGTCGCGGAGCTTTCCACCAGTTCGTGCGCGTGACGCAGGCTCGCCGCGTCGATCGGACCGAGCCGGGTCGTCAGCGTCGTCCGGATCCGGCCCTGGTCGACCAGGCGCGCGGTCTGCTCCAGCAGGTCGTGCTGGGTCGGGTCGGTCGGCAGGAACAGCGGCCGGCTGAACATGAACTCCCAGTGCCAGCTGATGCTCTTGGCCTTGAGTGGCAGCAGCTCCAGGCCCTCCGGCTCGTCGATGGCGACGATGTGGCCCCGGGGACGGACGATCTCGGCGTACCGCTCGATGTTGCCGGCCGTGAACGGGCTGATCAGGTAGTCGACCCCGGCCGGGGCGACCGCGCGGACCGAGGCGACCAGGTCCCGGTGGTCGACCACGTGGTGGGCACCGAGATCCTCCGCCCACCGGCGGGACTCGGGCCGGGAGGCGGTGGCGACGACGGTGAGGTCGGTGAGGACCCGCGCCAGCTGGATCACCATCGAGCCGACACCGCCGGCCGCCCCGAGCACCAGCAGCGTGCCGGTGCTCCCCTCGGTCAGGGCGAACGAGTCGAACAGGGTCTCCCAGGCGGTGATGGTGGTCAGCGGCAGAGCCGCCGCCTCGGCGAAGGAAAGCGTTTCCGGCTTGTGCCCGACCACGTGCTCGTCCACCGCCTGGAACCGGGCATTGCTGCCGGAACGGCCGATCGACCCGGCGTAGTAGACCTCGTCACCGACCGTGAACCGGGTGACCCCGGACCCCACCGCGACCACCACACCGGCCGCGTCGAAGCCGAGCACCTTCAATCCGTCGCCCGGGTCGACGTTCGTCCGGACCTTGGCGTCGGCCGGGTTCACCGACACCGCCTCGACCCGCACCAGCAGGTCGTTCGGTCCCGGTACGGGCACCGGAAGCTCGGCGTCGACGAGGCTCTCCGGGTCGCTGATCGGGAGGTTCCGGCGGTACCCCACCGCAGGCATCAGATCGGTCATACCCTGCACGTTATGCCCCGGTTGGTGGTCACTGCATGGAGCCCTCCGTTCTGCGTCGTAGGGCACACCCGTCCCCGTCGACCGAGCCGCTGCCCGGTGCCCGCGCCGGCCCGGTCAGGAGGAGCGGGCGAAGCAGGTGCCCCGTACGCCGGGGAACAGCTCGGGGGCGAGGCCGAGCGCGAAGTCCCGGATGAGCACGTCCACGTCCAGGTACGTCTTGGCGCGGCACTCCTCGAAGTTCCGGTCGACCCCGGCCACGAAGCTGCCCGTCCTGAACGGCTGGAACTGCTGCATCCGCTGGTCCGCCCCGAGCGTGTCCAGGGTCATCTTCATCGGGTCGTAGACGGCGAAGAAGTCCGCGGCGGCGCCGGTGCCGACGCCCTCCTCGAAGTCGTACGGTCGACCGTTGGGCGCGCCGTTGTCGCGGGCGAAGACGTTGCTCACGCCGAGCTGGGCGAAGAGGCGCCCGACCAGGGTCTCGTCGCCGTGTGCGTAGACGAACTCGCAGGCCCGTTCGGGGGTGATGCAGAGGTATCCGACCCTGCGGTTGTCGACCTTGCCGGAGACGGTCGTCACGACCTCACCGAACCGGGACCTGATGGTGTCGAACTCGGCGTTGGCCGCCGCCTCCGCGTTGTAGAAGGCCGCCACCATCTTGATCCATTCGGCCGAGGCCAGGGCGTGGCGTTCCATCCGGTTGGAGACGCTCACCGCGGGCAGGCCGGCGGCGCGGGCGTTGGTGATGTCGTCGAATCCCTGCCCGAACCCGGACATCAGGATGATCTGGTTCTTCAGGCCGAGGACCACCTCGCGGTTCAGATCGGTGTACTCGCCGATCGACATCGGCTCGCCCGCGTCCTTGATCACTCCGGCGTACCACTCGTCCTTCTTGCCGTTGCCCAGGAGTTGACCGCTGAGCGCGGTGATGGTGTCGTTGCGGCCCAGCCGGTCCACCATGGCCAGCGCGTTGAACGAGGTGACCGCCACGTTGGTGACCGGGACCTGCACGAACAGCGCGTCGGCCAGGTCGCCGCTGGCCGCCGGCTTCGGCGTACCGCACTGGTGGAGCACGTACGTCAGCCCGTCACCGCCGCTGCTCTCGGTGTCGGTCAACGTGATGGTCTTGTACGAGCCGTGGTACGTGATGTCCCACAGATCGGACTCGTCCACGGTGCTCTTGTCCGGGAAGTAGTCCCGCCCCTCGACATAGTCGGTGACGCAGCCGTCGGCGCCCGCCCGGTCCCCGGCGGCGCCGGGGCCGGAGGCGTCGCACCCGGTGAGGGTGAGCGTCAGGGCCAGCAGGGCGGCGGCCGAACGGTTGAGGTTCTTCACGGTGGTGCTCTCCTGTTCGTCCATGGGCTGGCTGGTGCGGGTCGCCGACCTACTGGCGGCCACGCGTACGCCGGACGCCGCCTCCGCATTCGCGGCCCGGCGGGTGGCGGTGTCAGTCGACGGGCTGCCGCTGTCGTGTCCGGGTGCTGCGGGGAGCCGGTCTGGGGCAGCGGCGCAGGTGGGTGACGAGGGCGTCGAAGCCCACACCGGTGGTGTCCGGTAGCTGCGCCCCGTCGACCCGCCAACGGCACGGCGTACCGGGTTCGACCCGCAGGACGGGCCCGGAGGTGTCGGCGGTGGGGGTCCAGCCGGCCCGTCGTACGGCGTGCTCGGCCCACTGGCGCAGCCGCCCGTCGGCGACCACGTGCACCATCGCCTCCGGTACGCCGTTGTCGGCGACGACGACGGTGGCCGCGGCGTCGTCGAAGGACATGTTCTCCCCGGCGAAGGTACGGGCGATGGCACCGTCGTAGGCGAGGTCCTCCGGTGCGCTGGCCTCGATGGTCGCGTCGGCGTTGACCAGCCACACCTGGTCGGCGCGGCGCAGCGCGAAACCGAGGTCGTGGGTGGACAGGATGATCGCCGCGCCCGTGGTCGCGGTGAGCCTGGTCAGCATCGCCGCGAGTTCGATCCGACGGGCGACGTCGAGGAAGGCCGTGGGTTCGTCCAGCACCAGCACGGCCGGCTCCTGGGCCAGCGCCCGCGCCACCATGACCCGCTGCCGTTCACCGTCGGACAGGTCGCGCAGCGAGCGGTGGCGCAGGTCCTCGACACCGGCGTCGGCCAGTGCCCGGTCGACCGCCGCGCGGTCGCGTGCCGCGTCCCGACCGGACCAGGACCGGAACGGCATCCGGCCCAGCCGCACCACCGCCTCGACGCTCATCAGTCCCACGTCGACGGGCTCGGTCAGCACGACGGCGAGCCGTTGGGCGCGGCGGCGGGCCGAGAGGGTCGCGAGGTCGTGCCCGTCCAGCAGGATCCGGCCGGCCAGCGGGGCCTGGGCGCCGACGAGCGTACGCAACAGGGTCGACTTTCCCGCGCCGTTGGGGCCGATCAACGTGATCAGCTCGCCGGGGCGGGCGGTCAGGTGGACGTCGCGCAGCACGGTGACGGCGGGGTGTCGACGCCGCCGTCGGTAGCCCGCGTCCACCCCGAGCGCCTGCAGGGCCGGTGGGGGCGTGTCGGTCATCCGCGCCTCACCCGCCCGGACAGGAGCACCCAGAGGATGACCGGCGCACCGACGAACGCGGTCACCGAGTTGAGCGGCAGTGAGGTGCTGGTCAGCCCGTTCCCGCCGGCCAGGTACTCGGCGACGAGCACGATGACCGCCCCGATGAGGGCGCTGGCCGGGAGGACCAGCCGGTGGTCGGCGGTGCGCAGGAGCCCGCGCGCCAGGTGGGGTGCGGCGAGACCGACGAAACCGATCGCACCACAGTAGGCGGTGGTCACCCCGGAGAGCACGGCCACGCTGGTCAGGCAGAGGAGGTGGACCCGACGGACGTTGACCCCCAGACTGCCGGCGTACCGCTCGCCGAGCAGGAGGGCGTTCAGGGGCTGGGCGAGAAAGATCGACAGCCCGAGGACGGCGGCGCAGGCGACGGCGATGACCCGCAGTTCGTGCCAGGTCACGTTCCGGACCGATCCCCGGGTGAAGGTGGCCAGCGCCTGCAACCGGTCCGGGTCGGTGTAGTAGACGAGCACGTCGACCAGGGCCCCGGCCAGGTAGCCGAGCATCACCCCGACGACCAGGACCACCACCGGATCACCGACCCGACGGGCGATACCCAGGGCGATGAGCAAGACCACGGCGGCACCGGCGACGGCGGCGCCGGTCACCCCGAGCTGGCTGACCACACCGAGACCGGCCAGCCAACCCACGCCGCCGGTGCCCAGGATGACGATGGCGGCACCCAGGATCGCGCCGGAGCTGACCCCGAGCACGAACGGGTCGGCCAGTGGGTTGCGGAAGAGGGTCTGCATCTGGGCCCCACCGACCGCGAGAGCCGAGCCGGCCAGCAGCCCGGCGGCGACCTTGGGCAGGCGGGCGTCCAGGACGATGGTGCGGTTGATCTCGGAGTCGGTGCCCTGACCGGCGAGGATCCGCAGCACCTCGCCGATCGGTATGGCCATCGAACCCTGCGCCACCAGTACCACGACGACGCTCAGCAGCAGGAGAACGAGCAGCAGGAACAGCGCCGTCACGTACCCGGTCCGCCGACGTGACCCGGGCCCGCGCGGCGGTGCCGCCGGGACCGTGGCGTCGACCTCGGCGATGTCCCCGACACTCGTGCCGTTACCCGACACCGTGCACCCTGTCTCGCTCCCTCCACTGAACGCGGTACCCAACCATCGCGGTGAAAGCCGGTGCGAACCGACCATCGCAGTGAGAGTCGTTCCCGGTTGCCGGGTAGTTCCGGGCGATCACGCTAAATCGTCGATGCCGCAGCGCCCCGGCCGCCGGGTCGGGTCCGTCGCCGGCCTGCCCGGAACCGGGACGGGTCCGTTGTCGAGCATCCGGGCACCGGCGACCCGACCACGCCTCAGCCACCCGTGCCGTCGACCGGCCCGATGACCGGCGGCGCCGACCGGTGGCTCGGCGGCGCAGGCTGGGCGCGCCGGGCCCACGCCATGGTCGACCACGGCGGTGCGAGGTCGTCGAGCGAGACGATCTCGGTCGGTTCGAGGGCGGCGGGATCCGGGGCGTCGCGGTGGCGGGCGAAGACCCGCTCCACGTACCGGTGGCCGGTGTCGGCGCCGATGACCACGTGGATCCGCTCGGGATGTCGCCGCGCCTCCCAGTTCGCCGCGAGATAGGCCGCGCCGGTGGAGAGCCCGGCGAAGATCGCGTGCCCGCGCAACAGGTCGACCGTTCCGGCCATGGCGTGCCGGAAGGAGAGCCAGTGCACCTGGTCGTAGAGGTCGTGGCGGACGTTGTCGAAGGGAATGGCGCTGCCGATGCCGGCGATGATGGCCTCCGGGTCCGGGAACCGCTCGCTGCCGAAGGTCACGCTGCCGTACGGCTGGACGCCGACCAGCCGGGCCGACGGGTCGTGGACGCGCAGTGGCCCGATCAGACCGGCGCTGGACGCACCGGTACCGACGCTGGCGACCACGGTGAGCCGTGCGCTGGGCAACGCCACGCGTACCAGGTCGGCCAGTTCGGCGTACCCCAGGTAGTGCACCGGGTCGTGGTACTGCCGCATCCAGTGCATGCCGGGATTGGTCCGCAGCAGCTCCCGTACGCGTGCGACCCGGCGATGCTGGTCCAGCCGCAGGTCATCCTCGGGCGGCATCTGGTCCACCGTCGCGCCGAGGATCTCCAGTTGGGACCGGATGGTCGGGGTGACCGTGGTCGACGCGACGATGTGACAGCGCAACCCGTAGCGGTGACAGACCTGCGCCAGCGCCAGCGCGTAGATCCCGCTCGAACTGTCGACCACGGTGTCACCCGGCCGCACCGCGCCCGCGTCCAGCAGGGCCCGTACCGCGCCGAGCGCGGCGTAGATCTTCAACGTCTCGAAGCGGGCGAGGACCACGTTGTCGGAGAGTCGGATCAGAGTCGGTGCCTTGACCGCGTCGGTGATGTGGGCGTGCAGCGCGGCGGCGGCGATCGACGTGACCGGTGGTGGCATGGCGGACCTCCCTCAATGTCGTGTCGTCGGGGGAGACGTCACTCCGGTCGCTACCGACCGGCCATAGATGAGTCGTGCGCGGCCACGGGTTAGTTCCGACCCGAACGACGCTCGTCAATCCGATCGGACCCCGGCGGGACGACGACCGGCGGGAACTTTTCCGGCGGGACCGACGACCTGTTGTGCGTGTCGCGGCGTACGGATCACGGTTTCGGCCGACGTCACGGCAACGACCGACGACAATGGAGGTCCCGGGTGGAATGGTTCGCAGACGACGCCTTCTGGGTCGACTTCGCCGGTGCCCTGTTCGCACCCGGACGCCGGGCGGAAGCGGCGCACCGGGTCGACACCTCGCCGCTGCTCGACCTGCCCGACGGCGTCCGGGTGCTCGACCTCGGCTGCGGTCCCGGGACGTACGCGGTGCCGCTGGCCCGCCGGGGTGCCCTGGTCACCGGGGTCGATCTCAGCGAGCCGATGC
The DNA here is from genome assembly GCF_055586685.1 of Micromonospora sp. NPDC049529. Lineage (NCBI taxonomy): Bacteria > Bacillati > Actinomycetota > Actinomycetes > Micromonosporales > Micromonosporaceae > Micromonospora > Micromonospora sp. NPDC049529. Next base: position 27,594 of record NZ_JBVJHT010000035.1, on the reverse strand, counting down.
TCGATCGGGCCCGTCGGGCCGGCGAGACCGCGGCCGTCGACATCCGCCTGGTCCGCGCCGACATGCGCGAGTTCGTCGAACCGACCTCGTACGACCTGGTGATCAGCATGTACACGTCGTTCGGGTACTTCGCCGACCCGGCGGAGAACCTGCGCGTGCTGCGCAACGCCCGCCGGAGCCTGGTGCCCGGTGGGCGTCTCCTGCTCGACCTGTTCGGCAAGGAGATCTTCGCCCGCTGGGCCGGCACCCCGAAGGTCATCGACGTCGACGACGGCACGCTGTTCATGCGCGACACCATCCTCGACGACTGGACCCGGTTCCGCAGCGACTGGACCCTGGTACGGGGGGACACGGTCCGCCGTGGACACTTCGAACAGTTCGTCTACAGCGCCGCCGAGATCCGGTCCATGCTGGCCGCCGCCGGGTTCGACGAGATCCGGTGCTTCGGCGGGTTCGACGGCACGCCGTACGACAACCACGCCGACCGGCTGCTGGTCCTGGGCACCCGCCCGCTCGACGTACGGGGGGCCGGGTCGTGACCATCGTGCTGCTCGAAGCACTCACCTTCGGACTGGCCCGGTTGCGCGACGCGGCCGGCGAGGCCGGGCACCGGCTCTGTCTGCTCACCGGCGACCGGTCGTTCTACGCGCACGAGCTGGACCGGCTCGGCCCGGACGACCTCGACGTGATCGAGGTGGACACGTTCGACACCGAGGCCTGTGCCCGGGTCCTCGCCGGCATTGCCGACCTGGCCGGACTCGTCAACTCGACCGACACCTGGGCCCGGCCGGGCGCGGAACTCGCCGACCGGTTCGGCCTGCCGTCCCTCGGCCGCGACACGATCCGTACCCTGCGCGACAAGGCCGTGGTCCGCGACCTCCTGCACCGGGCCGGGCTGAGCCGGGCCGGCGCGATCGGCGTCGCACCGCGGGCCGACGCGGTCGAGCGAGCCGTGTCGGCGCTCGGCTACCCGTGCATCGTGAAGGACTCCGCCGGGACCTCGTCCCGCTCGGTCTGGCTGATCCGCGACGACGACGAACTCCGGCGGGCCGCGCGCGAGGTGGAAGGGGCCGCGCTGCTCGGCGGCCATCTGGTGGCCGAGCCGTACTTTCCCGGACCGGTGTACAGCGCCGAGACGGTCAGCTGGCAGGGCGACACGAAGCTGCTCGGCGTCGCCGTGCACGTGCACACCCCGGAACCGGTACGCCGGGAGGAGGCCGTCGCGTTCCCGGTCGCCTTCCCCGACGCCGACCTCGCCTCGTTCGAGAAGTGGATCGGCCGGGTCCTCGCGACGGTGGGGTTCCGGGCGGGAGTGGCCCACACCGAGTTCGCCCTCACCCCCGACGGGCCCGAGGTGGTGGAGGTCAACGGCCGCATCGCCGGTGCCGTGATCGGCGAGATGATGTGCCGGGCGCTGGACGTCAACGTGTACGCGGCCATCGTCGACACCGCCCTGGGTCGGCGGCCACGGCTGCTGGACGAGCCGGTCGTGCCCCGGCGCGGCTACGGCATGATCTTCCTCCACCCGGCGGCTCCGGGCACACTCGTCGGCTGGCGGGGCGTGCAGCGGCTCGGCCTGTTCCCGGGCAATCCCGAGCTCTTCCCCACCGCCCGGCCCGGTGACCGGATCGTCCACCTCGCCGACCAGCGCGGATGCACCGCGCTGGTGCTCGCCGAGGGCGCCACCGCCGAACTCGGCCTGTACCACGCGCTGGCCGCCGCCGGAACGATCACCCACGACATGCGTCCACTCAGCTGACAGCCCGGGAGGATTACCGCGATGGAGAACTACGGACCGGAGACGTACGGCGACCGCAACGCCGACGTCTACGACGAGTGGCACGCCGATCTCGACCCCGACGACGCGGTCCGGTGCCTGGCCGACCTGATCCGGGAGGGACCGGCCGGACCGGTGCTGGAGTTGGCGGTGGGCACCGGTCGGGTGACCATTCCCCTGGCCGAGCGCGGCATCGACCTGCGGGGGATCGACGCGTCGGCGGCGATGGTGGCGCGGATGCGGGCCAAGCCCGGCGGGGATCGGATTCCGGTCACCATCGGCGACATGGTGGACGTCGATCCCGGCACCGACGACCGGTTCGCGATGGTCTTCGTCGTGTTCACCACGTTCTTCTTCCTGATGACCCAGGACGACCAGGTGCGCTGCTTCGCCAACGTCGCCCGGCGCCTGCTGCCCGGTGGTCGGTTCGTGCTTGAGTGCCTGGTCCCGGACCTGGCCCGCTACCAGCGCAACCAGAGCGTGGACGCGCACCGGGTCGACCATGACCACGTCCGGCTCGTCACCGTCCGGCACGACCCCGTGCAGCAGCGCTTCGACGGCCAGCACGTGCTGATCACCAATGACGGGATCCGGCTCGCCCCGGTCTCCATGCGCTACGCCTGGCCGACCGAACTCGACCTGATGGCCCGTCTCGCCGGGCTGGAACGCCGCCACCGGTGGGGCGGCTGGCACCGGGAGCCGTACCGGGGCGCCGGCACCCATGTCACCGTCTACGAGAAGCCGACGACGTCAACCTCCTGACCACATCGCGCACCGCCGTGCCGGTCCCCGCGACCCCGGAGCCGGCCGTCACCCGCCGGTCCGCCCCGCCCACCCGGCGGCCGGCCAGCAGTACCAGCGGGGGGAGCAGGACACACTGCGCGGCTACCGCCAACCAGAAGCCCGGCAGCAGGTCCACCCGCTCGAACAGCCCGTACAGGCTGCCGCCGACCACGCCGCTGAGGAACGAGCCGACACCGACGGCCAGTCGCTGCTGGCCGAAGGTCACGGTGGCGGAGCGGGTCGACCCCGCCAACGCCTCCAGGTCGTTCTTGAGGAACAGGACCGCGTTGCCGATGCTCAGGGCCAGCACACCGGCCGCGACCGTGACCGGTCGACCACCGGCGAAGGCGACCATGCCCGACGCCATGCAGGCGAAGCCGATCGCCATCGCCACCGGGTACCGGATCCGTTCGACCCAGGGCGCCACCAGCGGCTGCACGGCGACCAGGCCGAGCGAGTAGACCATCATGGCCACCCCGTAGACCGAGGCGGGCAGGCGACCCTCGGCGTACACCGACAGGTACTGGTAGAACTGCATGTGCAGGTAGAGGGTGAGCGCGGTGATCGCGAACGGCATCCCGGCCAGGCCGTGCAGCACCCGCCGGAACGGCTCGACGGCCGGCTCGTCCCCGGTCGGCCGCTCCGGCCGCAGGAGAAGGTGGCCGACCGCCAGGACGACGTACAACACCGTGTTCGCGGCGAACAACCGGCCCGGATCATGGACGAAGAACGCCCCGACCACCGGCCCGAGGGCGATGCCGAGGTTGCTGGCGGCGTTGCCCGCCGACACCAGCGCCGGGCGCCGCTGCGGCGGCGCCGCGTGGACCAGATACCCCCGGTACGCGGGCGAGTAGAGCGCGCCGGCGCCGCAGCTGAGGAAGAGGCCCAGTACGGTCAGCGCCGGACTGCCGCCCCCGGCCAGGTACGCCACCGCGCCGAGGACGTACAGGAACGTGGCCAGCAGCAGTGCCCGCTTCAGCCCGACCCGCTCGGCGAACGCGGCGGTGAACGGCGCGCTGGCGAACTGCACCAGCGTGGCCGCCCCGAGGACGATTCCGACCTGCGCCATCCCGACGCCCATCCGCTCGCGCAACAGGACGGCCAGGTACGGGTACACCGCGAAGGTGCCGACGTTGACCAGGAACCCGCCCACGAGCAGGGCGAGCCGGGCGCCGGTGACCCGCTGCCGTCGCGGTTGTTCGTACCAGCCCACGGGTGACCTCCGACCCCACCTTCGCCCGGACGGCGAGGATCCCGCCCCCGTGTCCCGCCACCGGGCCGGCCCGCCGTACGGGATCAACGCAGGACTGGTCGTCCGACGGGCGGGGAAAGTTCCCGGCGCCGATCACGGAACCCAACCGGCCGGCCGCATATTTCTTGTGCCGCGCCTCGGCCGGGGCAGCGGGTATGATGGCCCGTCGGCTGCGAGAATCAGCGCATGGGTGACAGCGATCAGAGCGCCAGTCGTGCCGCCGCGGACGCGAACTTCCTGGAATGGAACTTCTCCATAATGGCGGAGAGTTCGCCGTGGTCGGTGGAGCAGGGAATGACCCAGTTGCTCGCCCACCAGAGCGCGGAGGGCATTTCGTTGTCCCTGGCCACCGCGGTCCAGTCGGACGCCATGGTGATCCACGAGCTGGGCCAGCGCAGGACGCCGACGGCGTTGGCGGCGTTGCGCGGCTTCGAGGCGATGAGCACGATCGACACCCAGCGCGAACTCGCCCGGCTGAACGCCGACCGGCTCGCCGCAGAGGGCGTGCCGGAGCCGCCGTGGGCGCCCACCATCGGCCGGGTACGGGTGGACGGCTGCTGGTGGGCGCACGACCCGTTCGACGAGACCGCGATCGTGGTCTGCGCGTTCTCCTACGACGGGGAGGACGAGCACGCCATCCTGGCGATGATCGACCGTACTCTCGGTGACGGACTGTTCCGGGAGCTGACCCTCAGCACCCACCTGGACTCGTTGATGGAGGTGCTGCGGCACGCCGAGAAGGGCGAGGACGGCCTGGTCAGCGAGCCACTCGACCCCGCGCTCGCGCGGCGGCTGTTCGAGGAGGCGATCGCCACCTCGGACGAGTTGACCGAGAACCGGGAGTACCAACCCAAGCCGGTGCCGGCGGCGTACCGGAAGATGCGCGCGCTGACCCTGGCGCGGGCCCGCGCGTTGAGCGACGTCGCCGCGCCACCGGATCCCTTTCCCGGCACCGTGGAGATCGGACTCCTGAAGCGGACGTTCCTGGCATCCGAGGCCGCCTCCGGGCTGCCCGCGAACGACGTCACGAGTCAGGCCGTCGACCTGCTCGTCACGTACTTCGTCGAACAGGCCGGCTGCGACCCGTTCCACATCGGTCCGCGTCGGGTGATGGCCGTTCTCGGCCTGCCGGCGCACGCCACCGACCCGATCGACAACCCGGACATCGCGCGGGTCTTCCCGGACGTCGCCGAGGCGTGGATCTCCTGGACCGCGCGGGAGCGGGGTCTTTCCGACGACGCCGTCCAGCGCCTCGAACAGGCCGCGAAACAGGCGGGTGCGCACCTGCGCGTCGCCGGCCCCGAGGACCACGAGAGCGCCTGACCCCGTGGCCTACGAGAACAGCCGCACACCGGGTTGAACGAGAAGTTCACCCGCATGGCCCCCGACGGGGTCGGTTACGGGGCGCTCGCGGGGTAGACGCGGGTCTCGGTGGCCTTGACCGCGGCCCAGACCGCCTGGCCGGGGGCGAGGTGGAACTGGGCGGCGGCCAGCGGAGTGACGTCGGCGGCGGCCGCGATCGGACCGTCGAGCTGGATGCGCAGGTTGTCGCCGTGCCGCTGGATGCCGGTGACGGTGGCCGGCCAGGTGTTGCGAGGGCTGCCGTCGGGCCGGTGGGGGTGCAGGGCCACCGCGGCGGGCGGGAAGGCGACGAAGACGTCCCCGTGCTGCCGGTCGGCGGTCGTCAGCGGGAACGCGTCGCCGACCAGGACGGTCAGGCCGTCGGCGTGGCCCCGGTAGAGGTTGAGTCCGACGAGGCGGGCGACGTAGTCCGTACGCGGCCGGGCGGTGATGGTGGCGGCGTTGCCCTCCTGCACCACCCGGCCGTCCTCGACGATGACGAGCCGGTCGGCGAGCACCAGGGCGTCGAGCGGGTCGTGGGTGACCAGCAGCGTCGCGCCGGTGTGCTCGCCGAGGTGACGTTGCAGCTCGGCGCGGGTGTCCAACCGGGTACGGGCGTCGAGCGCGGCGAGGGGTTCGTCGAGCAGCAGCAGCGCGGGACGGACCGCGAGGGCGCGGGCGAGCGCGACCCGTTGGGCCTGCCCGCCGGAGAGCTGCCGTGGTTTGCGTCGGGCGTGCTCGCCCAGTCCCATCCGTTCCAGCCAGCCGGTGGCCTGTTCCCGGGCGGTCCGCCGGTCGACGCCGTGCCGGCGCGGTCCGAACGCGACGTTGTCCACCGCGCTGAGGTGTGGGAAGAGCAGATAGTCCTGGAACACGACGCCGATCGGCCGGCGCTCGGTGGGCAGCCAGGTGCGGTGCTCGGGCCGGTCGAGGTCGGTGCCGCCGAGGGTGATGTGTCCGGCGGTGAGCGGGGCGAGGCCGGCGAGCGTACGCAGGGCGGTGGTCTTGCCGGCGCCGTTGGGTCCGAGTAGCGCGACGACCTCGCCCGCGGCGACCCGCAGCCCCAGGTCGAGGCGGAAGGTGCCCCGGTCGACGACGAGGTGGGCGTCGAGCAGGGAACTGGCAGTGGTGGTGGTCATGGGCTGGTGATCCAGCGGTCGCGGAGGCTCGCCAGGATGGCGACGGAGACGGTGAGCAGGATCAGGCTGAGCACGATGGCCGATTCCAGGTCGGTCTCCAGGGCGAGGTAGACGGCGAGCGGCATGGTCTGGGTGCGGCCGGGGAAGTTGCCGGCGAAGGTGATGGTGGCGCCGAACTCGCCGAGGGCGCGGGCCCAGCACAGGACCGCACCGGCGGCGATGCCGGGGGCGACGAGCGGGAGGGTGACGTGGGTGAACGTGGTCCACCGGCCGGCGCCGAGGGTGGTGGCGGCTTCCTCGTAGCGGGTGTCCGCGCCGCGTAGCGCGCCCTCCACGGCGATGATCAGGAACGGCATGGCGACGAACGCCTCGGCGAGGACGACGCCGGTGGTGGTGAACGGCAGTGTGATGCCGAAGGTGGAGTCGAGCCAGCCGCCGAGCAGGCCCCGCCGCCCGAAGACGAGCAGCAGCGCCACGCCGCCGACCACGGGCGGCAGGACGAGCGGCACGGTGACGAGTGCGCGTACGACCCGGCGGCCGGGGAACTCGATCCTCGCCAGCAACCAGGCCAGGGGTACGCCGAACGCGAGGCAGAGCAGCGTGGCGAGGGTGGCGGTCTGCAACGACAGCCGCAGCGCGGTCAGTACGCCCGGTTCGGCCAGCCGCTGCGGCAGGGTGCTCCACGGCGTCCGGACCAGCAGTCCGGCCAGCGGCAGGACCAGGAAGAGCAGGCCGATGGCGGCGGGGACGAGCAACGCGACCGGGACGCGTTGCCGTCGACGACGTGGCGCAGCGACCACCGCCGGCCGTTGCGCCACGTCGGTTCCGTCGGAGGGGGACACGTCCTACGGGGCCTGGAAGCCGGCCTGGGTCAGCACGGACCTACCGGCGTCCGACAGCACGTACGCGATGAACGCCTGCGCACCGGCCCTGTTCGGGGCGCTCTTCAGCGCGCTGATCGGGTAGTCGTTGATCGCGCCGGCCGACTCGGGGAACTCGATGCCGTCCACGTCGGCGGTGGATGCCTTCGCGTCGGTCAGGTAGACCAGGGCCGCGTCGACCTCGCCGAGCTTCACCTTGGACAGCGCGCCCTTGACGTCCTGCTCCAGCGTCACCGGGGTCAGGGTGACGCCTGCGGCGGTGAGGGCCTTCTTCGCCGCCGCGCCGCAGGGCACCTGCTCGGCGCAGAGGGCGACCTTCGCGTCCGGCTTGGTGAGGTCGGCCAGCCCGGTCACGCCGTTCGGGTTGCCCTTCGGCACGGCGATGACGAGCTGGTTCCTCACGAAGGTGGTCGGGGTGCCGGCACCGTTGCCGGCGTCGGTGACGGTCTTCATGTTCGCCGGGGCGGCGGAGGCGAACACGTCCGCCGGTGCCCCCTGGTTGATCTGGGTGGCCAGGGCGGAGCTGCCGGCGAAGCTGAACATCACCTTCGCGCCGGGGTTGGCCGCCTCGAAGTCCTTGCCGATGGCGGTGAACGACTCGGTCAGCGACGCCGCCGCGAAGACCGTGATCGTGCCGGTGACGCCCTGGCTGCCGCTGCTCGCTTGCGGGCTGGCGGTGTCGGCGTCGCAGCCGGCGAGACCCAACGCCGCCAGTGCGGTGAGCGCGGCCAGGGCGGTGCGGAACCGTCGTGCTCTCATGAGCTGGTCCTCCCTCTGCTACCGGCGGTCAGCGTGGGCTCGCCACCGTGACCCGTACGGATCCGAAACAGCGTCACGTTAACCACTTTAGTGGGCCGCACCTGCGAGCCTTATTGGGCTGATTGGGCCGTATCCTCGGCCTGCTGTTCCCAATCTCCCGCCGCATCTGCATCATGGGGTCATGGCTGGTGAACCGCTGGCGCCACCGGCGTGGCAGACCCTGACCGACGAACAGCGCCGACGGTGGGCCGAGGTCCTCGGCCACGTCGCCGACGCCCTCCCGGCGGGCACCGTGTCGGTCGTGGTCGACGGCGGCGCCCCGCACACGGCCGTTGTCGCCGACCGTCTCGCCGACCGACTCCGGGCCGGCGGACGTCACTGCACCCGGCTGACCGATGGCACACCCTTCACCGACGAGGGCGGTCGGTGGGCGGGAGGCAGCCCGGACACCGTCGTCCTCGGTCACGGCTCCGGCTGGCGTGCGCGACCGCCGACCGGGAGGTGGACCGTGGTCGTCTGGCTCCGTACCCCGCCGGTCGGCCCGGCCGTCAACGGTCGAGGCGGCCCCGAGTGCGACATCGTCATCGATCTGCACGACCCGACCTGGCCGGTGATCCGCAAACTCACCGACCGGCTCGTGTCGCAGGACCGCTGGTACCTGAGCGAGTCGCGGGCGTTCTTCGCCACCCGTGCCGCCACCTGGGACACGAGGTTCGGCGACGACCTGCCGGCGTACGCGGCCGCCGTCGCGGAGGCGGACTTCCCCGGCGGCGGTGTCGTCGTCGACATCGGCTGCGGTACGGGTCGCGCCCTGCCGGCGCTGCGCGCTGCCGTCGGCCCCCTGGGTGTCGTCGTCGGTCTCGACCTCACGCCGCAGATGCTCGACGCCGCCGGGCCACCCGCCCGTCGGGCCGCCGCCGACCTGATCCTGGGCGACGCCCGGAACCTTCCTTTCGCCGACGCCTCCGTCGACGCGGTGTTCGCCGCGGGGCTGCTCACCCACCTGCCCGATCCCGAGGCCGGCCTGCGGGAACTCGCCCGGATCACCCGGCCCGGCGGGCGGCTCGCCCTCTTCCATCCGTCCGGTCGGGCGGCGCTCGCGGCCCGGCACGGCCGCCCGCTGCGGCCCGACGAGCCGCTCGCCGAAACGCCGCTGCGCCGCTCGACCTCCCACACCGGCTGGCACCTCACCCGCTACGACGACCCACCGCACCGCTTCTTCGTCACCGCCGACCGGGTAGCGGTGTGACGGTGGCGGCGGCAGCGGCGGCCTCCGATCGGGCCGCTCGGCGCGTCATGATCGAATTTTGCGGCCGGTCCTGCCGGTGCCGAAATCGCGGTGCTACCGTGCGCTGGTGATCGATGCTGTTGCGTACCTCCGCACTCACGACGAGGCGGTGGCGGCCGCGCACCGCGTGGCGCAGGCCCTGGCAGCCGATGTGATCGAGCGCGACCGCGCCGGTGCCTCGGTCGTACCCCGCGACGTGCTCGCCGTTCTCGACAGCTCCGGTCTGCTCGGCATCACCGTCCCGACCGACCACGGTGGACCGGGTCTCGGGCCACGGACGCTGGCCGAGGTGACCCGGATCCTGGCGAGCGTCGACCCGGCGATCGCGCAGGTGCCGCAGGGGCATTTCCTGGTCGTGGACATCCTCGCCGTCTGGGGCGGACCGGCGGTACGCAAGCGGCTCTTCGCCGACGTGCTGGCCGGCCGACGGATCGGCAACGCGCTCGCCGAACGCGGTGGCCGGCACGCGCAGGACCTCGGCACCCGACTGACCCCCGACGACGGAGGCCGGCTGCGGCTGCACGGGCGCAAGTACTACTGCACCGGCGCGCTGACGGCGGCCTGGGTCGCGGTGAGCGCGCTCACCGACGAGGGTCGGCTGACCCTGTCCCTGGTGCCCCGCGACGCGACCGGACTCAGCGTCGACCAGGACTGGAACACGATGGGGCAGCGGGCCACGATCAGCGGCACCACCACCCTCGACGGCGTCGCGGTCGACCCGGACCTGGTGCTGGACTACGCCGCCGCCTACGCCGTCCCACAGCAGCTCGGCGCCCGGGCCCAGCTCGTGCACGCCGCGATCGAGACCGGCATCGCCGGTGGCGCGCTCCGGGACACCCGCTCCTACCTGCGGGAGCGTGCGCGTCCCAGCACCGAGGCGGTCCGGGCGGGCGCGGACTCGGTGGCCGGCGACCCGCACGTCCTGCACCGCTACGGTCGGCTGGCCACCCGGGTACGGGCCGCGGAGGCGCTCCTGGTCGACGCGGCGACGGTCCTGGAGAACGTGGGGCTGGTGCCGGTCGACGCCACCGCCGCCGTCACCGGATCGTTGGCCGTCGCGGGCGCCAAGGCGTTCGCCAGCGAGGTGGCCGTGGAGGCGGGCAGCGAACTCTTCGCGCTCTGCGGCACCAGTGCCACCGACGAACGGTGGGACCTGCACCGGCACTGGCGCAACGCCCGTACGCACAGTGTGCACGACCCGGTGGACTGGAAGTACCACCACCTCGGCGCGTACGAGATCGGCGACATCCCGCCACCGAACCACGGTCAGTTGTAGCCCTTTTCCGTGGTGACCGGGGGACGGAGCGGAAGACGTCGGACGCCGACGCATGAGTCCTGTCGGGTGCCCGCAATGACTGTACGGCTGTGACGTGTGTCAATGGAATGACCGCACAACTCGAATACCACACGTGCCCCCGTATGTCGGGAACGATGCAATTCCCGGATGTGGAGAATCGCGGGGTGGCCCGATCAAAGGAGTGCGGAAGGTGGAATTGCACCTCCCGCCGACGTACCGACCGCCGACGTACCGATCACCCGGCGGCGTCCACTCGGCCCCGGGGAACGACCCCGGGGCCGAGCGGCGAGAGCGGTACGCGACTCAGCCGAGGTCGACCCGACCGTAGAGGGGGAAGTCGGCGAGCAGTTCGGTGGCCTGCGCGGACACCCGCTCGGCGACGGCGGCGTCGAGGGTGTACCTCGCCTTCGACGGGGTGCCGTCGGCACCGGCGGCCGGGGTGGTCTGGCGCAGTACGGTGTGCATGAGGTCGGCGATCGTGTCCATCTGCGCCGGGCCGAGTCCCCGGGTGGTGAGGGCGGGGGTGCCGATCCGGATGCCGGAGGTGTACCAGGCGCCGTTCGGGTCCTGCGGGATCGAGTTGCGGTTCGTGACCACACCCGAGTCGAGCAGCGCCTGCTCGGCCTGGCGGCCGGTGAGACCGTACCGGTCGACGTCGATGATCACGAGGTGGTTGTCGGTGCCGCCGCTGACCAGCGTCGCCCCCCGTCGCAGCAGACCGTCGGCGAGCGCCCGCGCGTTGTCGACGATGCGTTGGGCGTAGTCGGCGAACTCGGGCCGGCGGGCCTCGGCGAGCGCGACGGCCTTGGCGCCCATGACGTGCGCGAGCGGGCCACCGAGGACCATCGGGCAGCCGCGATCGACCTGGTCGGCGAGTTCCGGCTGGCAGAGCACCATGCCGCCGCGCGGCCCGCGCAACGACTTGTGCGTGGTGGTGGTGACGATGTGGGCGTGCGGGATCGGGTCGAAGTCGCCGGTGAAGACCTTGCCGGCGACCAGGCCGGCGAAGTGGGCCATGTCCACCATGAACGTCGCCCCGACCTCGTCGGCGATCTCCCGCATGATCCGGAAGTTCACCTTCCGGGGGTACGCCGAGTAGCCCCCGACGATGACCAGCGGACGGAACTCCCGCGCCGTCTCCCGCAGCCCGTCGTAGTCGATCAGACCGGTCGCCGGGTCGACGCCGTAACTGCGCTGGTCGAACATCTTGCCCGAGATGTTGGGCCGGAAGCCGTGGGTGAGGTGCCCACCCGCGTCCAGCGACATGCCGAGCATCCGCTGGTTGCCGAACGCCTGCCGCAGCCGTGCCCAGTCGGCGTCGGAGAGGTCGTTGACGTTGCGGACACCGGCGTCCTTCAGCGCGGGTGCCTCGACCCGGTCGGCCAGGATCGCCCAGTACGCGACGAGGTTGGCGTCGATGCCGGAGTGCGGCTGGACGTACGCGTGCGGGGCCCCGAAGAGCGCCTTGGCGTGCTCGGCGGCGATCGACTCGACGGTGTCGACGTTCTGGCAGCCGGCGTAGAACCGGCGCCCGACGGTGCCCTCGGCGTACTTGTCGCTGAACCAGTTGCCCATCGCGAGCAGCACCGCCGGGGAGGCGTAGTTCTCGCTGGCGATGAGTTTGAGGGATTCGCGCTGGTCGGTCAGTTCCGCGGCGATCGCGTCGGCGATCCGGGGTTCGACGGCACGGACGACGTCGAGCGCGGCGCGGAAGGCGACGGACTCGGGGTTCAACGACGACATGGGGCCTCCAGGAGACGGGAAAACGGGTGGGGAGCGGGTGGGGCGACGGTCTCCGCCGCCCCACCCGGTGCTCAGGCGAGCGTGCGCCGTACCTCGGCGGCAGCGGCGACGAGGTGGGCCAGGGCCTGTTCGACCTTGGCGTACCCTCGGGTCTTCAGCCCGCAGTCGGGGTTGACCCAGACCCGGTCGGCCGGGACCGCGGCGACCGCACGGCGCAGCGCGTCGGCGGCGCACGCGGACGCGTACGCGGTGCGGGCAGGTCTTCGGACTCGCGGGCGCGACCGGTCGACCCGGTCTCCTACTGGCCGTCGCTTCCCAGACGCGTGCGCGTCCAGTGCGTATGACGGCGGTCGTTCCCACTCACCGCTGCGGGGCAGTCCCGGTTTCGCACCGGGTTCCCTCTTACGACGCCCCACCGCGACAGCGGGGCGAACCAGCACTGCCGCCCATCGTACGGCTTTCCCGGCGGTCCCCGGTCATCCGGCTGTCGGTGTCGGGCGTCGCCGTGCCGTGGTGGATGGGGCCGGTGGCCCACCCACCACCCGGACGCCTCAGAAGTCGTCGTCGAAACGGACGGTCCCGGTCACCCCGACCTGGTACGCCGACACCCGGCGCTCGAAGAAGTTCGACAGCTCCTGGACGTCCTGCAACTCCATGAACGCGAACGGGTTCTTCGAGCCGTACACCGGTTCGATGTCGAGTTGGGCCAGGCGCCGGTCGGCGACGTGCTGGAGGTACTCGCGCATGTCCGGTAGCGACAATCCGGAGACGCCCTGGTCGAGCAGGTCCTCGGCGAACTGGACCTCGCACTCGACCGCCTCGGCGAGCATGTCGCGTACCTGCTGGCGCATCTCGTCGTCGAACAGGTCGGGTTCCTCCCGGCGGACGGTGTCGACGACGTCGAAGGCGAACGCCATGTGCATCGACTCGTCGCGGAACACCCAGTTGGTGCCGGAGGCGAGCCCGTGCAGCAGGCCCCGGGAGCGGAGGAAGTAGACGTAGGCGAAGGCGCCGTAGAAGAACAGCCCCTCGATGCAGGCGGCGAAGCAGATCAGGTTGAGCAGGAACGCCCGGCGGTCCTCGCGGGTACGTAGCTCGCGCAGGTCGAACACGGAGTCGATCCAGCGGAAGCAGAACTCGGCCTTGCGGCGGATCGATGCGATGTTCTCGATCGCGTCGAACGCGGCGAACCGTTCGTTCTCGTCCGGTACGTAGGTGTCGAGCAGGTTCAGGTAGAACTGGACGTGCACGGCCTCCTCGAACAGCTGCCGGGACAGGTAGAGCCGGCCCTCCGGGGAGTTGACGTGCTGGTAGAGGTTGAGCACCAGGTTGTTGGCGACGATGGTGTCGCCGGTGGCGAAGAACGCGACCAGCCGGCCGACCAGGTGTCGCTCGGCCGGGGTCAGCCGATCCAGGTCGGCCAGGTCGGAGTGCAGGTCCACCTCCTCGACGGTCCAGGTGTTCCTGATCGCGTCGCGGAACCGGTCGAAGAAGTGCGGGTAGCGCATCGGCCGCAGGGTCAGGTCCATGCCGGGGTCGAGCAACATGCCGTTCTTGCTGGTCATCGGGCTGCCTAACTGTTCACTGGTGACGGGGGTCGGGGTTACTGGCACGCGTCGCACGACTCGGGGTTCTCCAGGGAGCAGGCGAGTGCCTCGTCGTCGGCGACCGGCACCGGCCGGTTGGTCGCGACGGTGGCCTGCTGGATCCGGGTGGCGGGGCGGGAGCGCAGGTAGTAGGTGGTCTTCAGCCCCGACTTCCAGGCGTACAGGTACATCGAGGAGAGCTTGCCGATGTTCGGTGCGCTCATGAACAGGTTCAGCGACTGGCTCTGGTCGACGTAGGGGGAGCGGGCGGCGGCGAGGTCGATCAGGGAGCGCTGCGGCAGTTCCCACGCGGTCCGGAACAGCTCCCGTACGTCGGCCGGCAGCGCCGCGATGCCCTGGACCGAGCCCTCGGCGCGGCGGATCTCGGTCCGGACCTGCTCGGTCCACCGGCCCAGGGCCTTGAGCTCCCGGACCAGAGCGGTGTTGATCTGGAGGAACTCGCCGGAGAGGGTCTCCCGCTTGAACAGGTTCGACACCTGCGGCTCGATGCACTCGTAGCAGCCGGCGATGGAGGCGATGGTGGCCGTCGGGGCGATCGCGACCAGCAGCGAGTTGCGCAGCCCGTACGCCGCGACCCGGTCCCGTACGGCGGCCCAGCGCTCGGTCTGGGTCGGGGTCACGCCCCACAGGTCGGGTTGGAGTTGCCCCCGGGCGGCCCGCGTCTGCTCGTACGCCGGGTGCGGGCCGAACCGTTGCGCGAGCCCGGCGGAGGTTTCCAGGGCGGTCAGGTAGATCTCCTCGGAGATCCTGGTCGACAACTCCCGCGCCCGGGGCGAGTCGAACGGCAGCCGGAGCGCGAAGAAGACGTCCTGTAGCCCCATCAGCCCGAGCCCGACCGGGCGCCAGCGTGGGTTGCTCGCCGCCGCCTCGGCGCTCGGGTAGTAGTTGATGTCGATCACCCGGTCGAGGAAGACCACGGCGGTGCGAACCGTCTCGCGCAACCGGTCCCAGTCGACGTCGTCACCGGCCAGGTGCGCGGCCAGGTTGACCGAACCGAGGTTGCAGACCGCCGTCTCGCCGTCGCCGGAGACCTCGACGATCTCGGTGCAGAGGTTCGACAGGTGCACCACGTTGCCCGGTTCAGCGGTCTGGTTGCACAGCCGGTTCGACGGGTCCTTGAACGTCATCCACCCGTTGCCGGTCTGGGCCAGGGTGCGCATCATCCGCCCGTACAGGTCGCGTGCCCTGACCTGGCGGACGAACCGGCCGGCGGCCTCGGCGGACCGGTACGCGGCGTCGAACTCGTCCCCCCACAGGTCGGGCAGTTCGGGCACCTCGGCCGGGTCGAACAGCGACCAGACCTCGTCGGCCTCGACCCGCCGCATGAACTCGTCCGGGATCCAGTTCGCCAGGTTCAGGTTGTGCGTACGCCGGGCGTCCTCACCGGTGTTGTCCCGCAGTTCGAGGAACTCCTCGATGTCCGGGTGCCACGGTTCCAGGTAGACGCACGCCGCCCCCTTGCGCCGGCCGCCCTGGTTGACCGCCGCCACGCTCGCGTCCAGGGTCCGCAGCCACGGCACGATCCCGTTCGACAGGCCGTTCGTGCCCCGGATCAGCGCGCCCCGGGACCGGACCCGCGACCAGGCGATGCCGATCCCACCGGCGAACTTCGACAGCTTCGCCACCTGGGCGTACCGGTCGTAGATCGAGTCGAGTTCGTCGCGGGGCGAGTCGACCAGGAAACAGGACGACATCTGGGTGTGCGCGGTGCCGGAGTTGAACAGCGTCGGGGAACTCGGCAGGTAGGCAAGCGTTGACATCAGCCGGTAGAACCCGATCGCCTCGCCGGGGGTCTGCGACAGGCCGCAGGCGACCCGGAGCAGCCAGTACTGCGGTGTCTCCAGCACCAGCCGGTCGGTCGGGTGGCGCAGCAGGTAACGGTCGTGCACCGTACGCAGCCCGAAGTACTCGAACCGCAGGTCGGCGGTGGGGTCGATGGCGTCGTCGAGCTTGCGGGCGTTGACCGCGACGAACCGCGCCGTCTCGTCACCGATCAGCCCGAGTTCGTGGCCGAGCCGGATCGCCTGGCTGAACGAGGCGATGCCCCGTTCGCGTACCTCCTTGTCGACGTAGCCGGCGAGCAGCCGGGCGGCGAGCCGGGAGTACTGGGGCTCCTCGCCGATCATCTCGGCGGCGGTCTGGATCGACAACCGGTCCAGTTCGGCGGTGGTCGCCCCGTCGTAGAGACCGCTGATCGTCCGGGTCGCCACCCGCGTCGGGTCGATGTCGTCCAGGTCGTCCGCCCAGCGCTGCACCGCCCGGACGATCTTGTTCACGTCGACCGGCTCCAGTGCGCCGTCGCGCTCGCGCACCCGCATCGGGGTACGCCGCTGCCCCGCGCTCGGTGAACCGCCGTCCGTCGTCGTACCATCCGCCACCACCTGTGTGACCGTCACCTGTCGCTCCTCGTACTCGTCGCCGACGAGGTCCGGAAGTGCGCGCAGGCAGGCGGAGACGCACCCGAGGGTGCGTCGCAGCCGTCAGCCGTCCCGCGCGGCCTCGGACCGCCGCGCACCGTTGGCCGGGCGCGGCACGACTGGCAGGTCTTCGGACTCGTGGGCGCGGCCACGGAACCCGTGACCCCCTACCGGCCGTCGCTTCCCGGGGGCGTGCCCGGCGTCGGCCGGGCGTCTCCCAGTGCTGTGTGACGGCTGTCGTTCCCACTCACCGCTGCGGGGCAGTCCCGGATTCGCACCGGGTTCCCTCTTGCCTCGGCCGGGTTGGATGCCCGGCCGAACCAGTTGCGTCACGGACTATATATGGGGGGAGCGTGGTTGCTGAACACCAGATGTCGTGTTGGTGTGTCGCCGAGGACACGTGGCGGCGGAGCACTCCCGGCGGTTGGCCCACCGCCACCGCCGTCAGGGCACCATCCAGGACAGGACCGGGGTCGCCTGGAGACCGACCAGCAGCGCCATCGCGGCGATCAGCAGGAGGCTCCAGCCGAAGGTCCGGCGGAACAGGTCGCCCTCCCGGCCGTGCAGCCCGACCGCGCTCGCGGCGATGGTGAGGTTCTGTAGGGAGATCATCTTGCCGACCACGCCACCGGAGGCGTTGGCGGCGGCCACCAGCACCGGGTCGAGGCCGGTCTGCTGCGCCGCGCTCACCTGGAGAGCGCCGAACAGCGAGTTGGAGGACGTGTCGGATCCGGTGAGCGCGACACCGAGCCAGCCGAGTACGGGGGAGAGGAGGGCGAAGAACCCGCCCGCCGCGGCCAGCCAGGTTCCCAGCGTGGTCGTCTGCCCGCTGGCGTTCATGACGAAGGCCAGCGCCAGCAGCCCGCAGACAGTGAGGATCGCCCAGCGCAGGTCGACCAGGGTGTCCCGGTAGGCCCGCACCGCCGTACGCGGCGCGACGCGCAGCAGCGCCATGGTGATCAGACCGGCCAGCACCAGCAGGGTTCCGGTCGAGGACAACCAGTTGAGGCGGAAGAGCGGAATCGTCGACGGCGCCCCGGAGCCGGTCTCCAGGTGCAGACCCGGCCAGTGGAAGGTCACGGTCACCAGGTTCAGCAGCCCGGAGACCGCGGGTACCTGGGAGAGCGCGAAGATCACGACGATCGTGACGTACGGCGAGTAGGCGCGCCAGACGTCGGCCGGCGAATCGGCCCCGTCCACGCCGGGGCGTGCGGCGAGCACGGCCGTCGACGCCGACGGGCGGGCGTCGGCCCCCGGCCGTAATCCGCCGGCACCGACCGGGGTGTCCGGCGACGTCCGCGAACCGACCGGGGTGTCCGGCGACGGCCGCGAGCCACCGTCCGGTTCCCGCTCGGTGCGGTCGGGGTGTTCGGCGGGTTCGCGTCGCGGCGGCCAGCGGCGTACCGCGACCGCCACGGCCACCGCGCTGACCAGGGCGGCGACGATGTCGGCCAGGGCCATCGACAGGTAGTTCGAGGTCAGGAACTGCGCCAGGCCGAAGGTGAGCCCGCAGGTCACCGCGAGGTGCCAGGTCTCGCGCAGCCCGCGGCGTCCGTCGACCAGCCAGATCAGGAGCAGCGGTACGAACACCGCGATCACCGGCACCTGGCGGCCCGCCATCGCCCCCAACTCCGTGGCCGGCAGGTCGGTGACCCGGGCGAGGGTGGTGATCGGCAGCCCCAGCGGCCCGAACGCGGCCGGTACGGTGTTGGCGACCAACGCGACGATCGCCGCGATCATCGGCCGGAAGCCGAGCGCGAGCAGCATCACGGTGGTGATGGCGACCGGGGTTCCCTGACCGGCCAGGCCCTCCAGCAGGGAGCCGAAGCAGAACGCGATGATCAGCGCCTGGACCCGCCGGTCGTCGCTCACCCGGGCGAAGGAGCGCCGCAGCACGTCGAAGGAGCCGACCGCCACCGTCATCTGGTAGATCCAGATGGCCGTGACGAACGTCCAGGCCAGCGGGAAGATGGCGAAGGCCGCCCCCTGGCCGGCGACCAGCACCGCCTGACCGGCGGGCATCGCGTACGCCAGGCAGGCCACCGTGAGCGCGACGACGAGCGCGCCCCACGCGGCGATCCAGGCCCTGACCCGGACCACTCCGAGCAGGACGAAGAGGGTCAGGATCGGCAGACCCGCCACGGCCGCGCTCCACGCCACCGAGTGGGCCACCGGATCAAGAATCGGACGGTACATCTGCCCCGCCTTCGAGCCGCTGCCCATCCCGGCCGGATGAGACACAGTAGGACGGTGCACCACCCCGGCGCCGAATACTTCTTCAAAAATGCTCATCGGCCGCCGGGGTGGCGGGTCGGTTCCTACCTGTCCCGGTCGGGTGCGGATCCGGTGGCCCGGCGGGGGCCGTCGTCCGGTCGGGCGGCGGGCGCCGACGCGGACCGGGGGAGCTGGACCACGACGTCGAGGCCACCGCCGTCGCGGGCGTCGGCGTGGACCGAGCCCCGGTGCGCCCAGGCGATCGAGGCGACGATCGACAGCCCGAGACCGACCCCGTGCCCGGAGCCGTCCCGACCGCGCCGCAGCTGCCGGAACGGTTCGAACAGCTCCGAGGTGGAGGTGACCGGTACCGAGGGGCCGGTGTTGCCGACCCGCAGTGCCGTCCCGCCGCCGACCCGCAGCCAGACCTGGCCGCCCGGGTGGTTGTACTTGATGGCGTTGTCGACCAGGTTGGTCACCAGCCGTTCCAGCAGCACCCGTTCCCCGTCGACCAGCTGCGGCGCCAACTCGCTGTGGATGCGCAGCCCGGCGCGGGCGGCCGGGCCGCGTTGCGCGTTGATCACCGAGGCCGCCACCTGGTCGAGCCGGACCGGCTCGCGGGCGTCCAGCCCACGGTCGCTGCGGGCGAGCACGAGCAGCCCCTCGATCATGGACTCGATGCGTACGTTCATCGCGAGCAGCCGCCCGCACAGGTCGCGTACGGACGGGTCGGTGCCGTCGCGCCCCATGGCGACCTCGACCAGCGTGCGTTGCGCGGCCAGCGGCGTACGCAGTTCGTGCGAGGCGTTCGCCACGAACCGGCGCTGACTGTCGAACGAGGCCGAGAGCCGGTCCAGCATCTTGTCGAAGGTGTCGGCGAGGTCGGTCAGCTCGTCGCGGGGGCCCTGCATCCGGATCCGTTGGTCGAGGTTGTCGGCGCCGAGCCGCCGCGCGGTCTCCGCGATCGCGCGTACCGGCCGGAGCATCCGACTGGCCACGATCCAGCCCACCAGCAGCGCCAGCAGGAGGGTGATGGCCAGCGTGACGCTCGACTGGGCGAGCAGCGTGTTCAGTACGTCGATCCGGTAGTCGGCGACGGTTTCGGCCTCGATCGGGCGGACGATCGAGGTGGGTCCGGTGTGGCCGGCGGCGGTGCCCTCGGCCACGGCCGGCGGGAGGGCGGCGCGGACCAGCAGGTAGTTGATCGCGAGCAGGACGGTCGCGCTGAGCAGGAACATCCCGCCGCAGAGCAGGGCCAGGTGTCCCTTGAAGGTGAGCCGGCGCGAGAGCAGCAGCGGCAGGGTCAGGCGCCCAGCCGGTAACCGACTCCGGCCAGGGTCTCGATCACCGACGGGCTGCCGAGTTTCTTGCGTAGCGTCATCATCGTCACCCGGACCGCGTTGGTGAATGGATCGATGTGCTCGTCCCATGCCTTCTCCAATAGTTCCTCGGCGCTGACCGCGGCTCCCTCGGCCCGCATCAGGACTTCCAGTACGGCGAACTCCTTCCGGGAGAGTGCGATGAACCGGCCGTCCCGGAACACCTGGTGCCGGGGTACGTCGAGTTCGATACCGGCCCGGCGCAACACCGGGGGAAGTGCGGGGCGGGCACGCCGGCCCAGGGCCTGGACCCGGGCAATGAGTTCGGCGAGGGCGAATGGCTTGGTCAGGTAGTCGTCCGCGCCGATATTGAGTCCGTACACCCGGTCGTCCAGCTCGACCGAGGCGGTCAGCATGATCACCCTGGCCTCGCCGCCGGAGGCGACGATCGCCTGGCAGACGTCGTCCCCGTGGACGACGGGCAGGTCGCGGTCGAGGACGACCACGTCGTACCGGTTGATGCTGATCAATTCCAGGGCGGCCGCGCCGTCCCCGCAGGTGTCGACCGCCATCGCCTGTTGGCGCAGCCCTTCGGCGGTCGCCTCGGCGAGTACGTCCTCGTCCTCCACGATCAGTACGCGCATCCGACTCCTATCTCCGCTTGCGGCCCCCATTGTGCATGAAACAGTCGTAAGTAGGAGATAAGCAGTAGCGCTTACGCCACCAATATCAGTCGGCGCGTAAACCTGTCGGTGACAATCGACATCCTCCTGACTGGGAGAAATCATGCGACGACAATGGATGGTGCCCGCCATGTTGACGGCGGTCCTGGTAGCCGGCGGTTGCACCGGTGGGGAACCCGCTCGCGAGGTGGCCTCGCTATCCGGCTCGGCAACGCCAACATTAGCCCCGGCCGCCGATCGGGACGAGTTCAACCTGTGCATGAAGGACAACGGAATCGATCTCGAAGCGGAAGCGGAATCACATGCCCTGAACGGCAACTCGGGTTCGCAGTCCGACGAGGTCGACGAGACCGAGGCGCCGGACCAGCAGCAGCGGCGAGCGGCCGCGTTGCAGCAGTGCCGTCGGCACCTGCCCGACGGGGGCAACCCGCAGCCGCTTAGCCCCGAGGCGCTGGAGCAGGAGCGGATTCTCGCGAAGTGCATGCGCACCGCCGGTCTGGACTACCCCGACCCCGACCCGCACAGCGGCGGCGGCAACGCGGCGCGGGCGATCCCGTCGGGCGTCAACATCAACGATCCGACCGTCCTGGCCAAGCTGCGCGAGTGTCAGCGCGAGGCCGGGTACGGCCGGAGCACGTCGGGTACCGGGTCGTGAGCGGAACACCGGCCGCGGACCCCGCCGAACCGCCCGACCCGGCCGGGCCGTCGTACCCCACCGGGCCGGCGCGGGTCCGCCGACGGCGGCAGCGCTGGCTGCTCGGCGGTGTCGTCACCGTGGTCGTCCTCGGTACCGGGGGCGTGGTCGCGTTCAGCCGGCTGCCCCGGGTGCCGGTCGACCCGGTACGCGCCGACACGCCCCGGGCGACCGCCACCGTCGCCATGACGGACCTGGTCGAACGCATCGCGGCGAGCGGTACCGTCGGCTACGGCGCACCCCACCCGGTGGCCGGCCGCAAGGCCGGCACCCTCACCTGGCTGCCCCGGCCGGGCACGGTGGTCGACCGGGGCGGTCGCCTCTACGCGGTGGACGCCACCCCGGTCGTGATGATCATCGGTGACACCCCGATGTACCGGACCCTCGCCCCCGGTGTCACCGCCGGACCGGACGTGCTCGTCCTGAAGCGGAACCTGCACGCTCTCGGCTACGAGGTGGGCAAGCTGGACAGCACGTTCCGGGCCAGCACCACCCGTGCGATCAAGCGCTGGCAGCGGGCGCTGAAGCTGCCGGAGACCGGCCGGATCGACGCCGGCGACGTCGTGGTCCTGCCGGCCGCCGTACGGGTCGACGAGGTCACCGCGCAGCTCGGCGGCTCCGCCCAGGGGCCGGTGCTCACCGTCACCGGGATCGGGCGGCTGGTCACGGTCGAGCTGGACGAGTCCCAGCGCGGGTTCGCCCGCCCCGGCGCGAAGGCCGCCGTCGACCTGCCCGGCGGGCGGTCCGCCACGGTCACCGTCGACTCGGTCGGCAGCGCCAACGGCGACGACGGCAAGCAGCCGAAGTTGGAGGTGACGGCCAGCTTCGACGACGCGGCGGTGGCGGCCGGCACGGACGCCGGTCCGGTGACCGTACGGTTCACCGGTGCCCGTCGCGACGACGTGCTCGCCGTACCGGTCCAGGCCCTGCTCGCGCTCCGCGAGGGCGGCTACGGGATCGAGGCGGCCGACGGTGACCAGCGCTACGTCGCGGTGGAACTCGGTCTGTTCGCCGACGGTCTGGTCGAGGTCTCCGGTGCCGGGCTGACCGAGGGCATGCGGGTGGTGAGTGCCGGATGACACCGGTGATCGAACTCGTGGACGTCTCGAAGACGTACCCGGGCGGTGTCCGCGCGTTGCGGCGCGCGAACCTGAGCGTGCACCCGGGCGAGATGCTCGCCGTCGTCGGTCCGTCCGGCTCCGGGAAGTCGACCATGCTGCACCTGATGGGCACCCTCGACCGGGCGACCACCGGCACGGTACGGATCAACGGCCACGAGACCGACCGGCTGGGCGACCGCCGGCTGTCGGCGGTACGGGCGTCCTGGATCGGGTTCGTGTTCCAGGCGTTCCACCTGACCGACGGGATGACCGCGCGGGAGAACCTGATGGCGGCACAGGTGTACCGGGGGGTGCCGGCCCGGCGACGACGGGCGCGGGCGGACGAGGCGCTGGACCGGGTCGGGCTGTCGCACCGGGCCGACCACCTGCCGACCGAACTCTCCGGTGGGGAACGCCAGCGGGTCGCCATCGCGCGGGCGGTGGTGAACCGTCCCAGCATCGTGCTGGCCGACGAGCCGACCGGGAACCTGGACTCCGCGGTCGGCGGCGAGGTGCTCGGGCTGCTGCGGGAACTCAACGCCGAGGGGACCACGATCGTGGTGATCACGCACGACATGGCGATCGCCGGGCGGCTGCCCCGTCGGGTGGAGATGCTCGACGGCGAGATCCGCGCCGACCGGGTGGTGCACGGTGAGGAGTCCGGATGAGCGTCGAGCTTCCACCGGGCACCCGGCTGCCCCTGGCCGACCTGCTCCGGCTCGGCACGGTGGGGATCCGGGCCCGTCCGGCCCGGACCGTGCTCGCGGCGCTGGGCATCGCCATCGGCATCGCCGCCCTGATCGCGGTGATCGGCATCCCGGCGTCCAACCAGGCCGCGGTACGGGCCGGGCTGGCGGCGCTCGGGCCGAACCTGCTCACCGTCACGCCCGGACAGAACCTGGTCACCAGGGCGCCGGCCACCCTGCCGGCCGAGTCGGTCCCGATGATCCGGCACATCGGCCCGGTGCGCGGTGTCAGCGCGGTCGGCTACACCTCGGCCACCGTACGGCGATCCGACCGGATACCGGAGCGGGAGACCAACGGGTTGGCGGTCGCCGCCGCCCGGCTGGACCTGCTGTCGGTGTTGGAGACGTCGATGCGCGCCGGTGTCTTCCTGGACGCCGCGACCGAGGCGTACCCGGTTGTCGTGCTCGGTGCCCGGGCCGGTGAACTGCTCGGCATCGAGCCCCGCGCCGGCCAACCCGCGCCACCGGTCTGGATCGGCAACCGCTGGTTCACCACGATCGGGGTGCTCACGTCCCTGCCGCTGGCCCCCGAGATCGACAACTCGGTACTCGTCGGCTGGCCGGCGGCGCAACGGTATCTCGGCTTCGACGGCCTGCCGGAGAAGATCTTCGTACGGACGGACGACGCGGCGGTCGACGACGTGCGGGCAGTGCTGGGCCGTACCGCCAATCCGCAGCGTCCCGACGAGGTGCTCGTCTCCCGGCCGTCCGACGCGCTGGCCGCGCAGCGGCTGGTCGAACGGGCGTACTCCTCGCTGTTTCTCGGACTCGGCGCGGTCGCGTTGCTGGTCGGTGGGATCGGGGTGGCCAACACGATGATCATTTCGGTGCTGGAACGCCGTCGGGAGATCGGCCTGCGCCGGGCCCTCGGAGCCAGTCGCCGGCACGTCGCCGGGCAGTTCCTGGCGGAGTCGGTGCTGCTCACCGGGATCGGTGGCGGGCTTGGCCTGCTGATCGGCACGGCGGTGACGGCCGCGTACGCGGTGCGCGAGGGCTGGCCCGCCGTGCTGCCGCCGCAGGCGCTGCTCGGTGGCATCGGGATCGCGGTCGTCACCGGCGTGCTCGCCGGGGTCTACCCGGCGGTGCGGGCCGCCTGGCTGGCCCCGACCGAGGCGCTGGCCACGAGCTGAACACCGGGGCGGTACGCCGTCCGGCCCGCCCCGCCTGGTTCTGCCGGGGCGGGCCGTCCCGCCGGTACGCGCACAGGCGCGGCTCCCCGACGATCCGGAGAGCCGCACCCTGCTGTCGACGGTTACCGAACCGCCGGCTCGTTCAGTCGGAGGCGAGGAACCGGAACTGGGTCGCCGTGTAGCTGCCGCAGTTCACCCACAGGTACCAGCTGCCGACTCCGACCCAGCCGACGTCCACCCAGCCCCAGCCCGCGCAGAAGACGCCGAAGTTGACGTATCCCGAGGTGACGGTGACGTACGCCTCGACGAAGTTCGGCGGGGTGTAGTAGACGGTGTAGCTGAAGGCCCAGTTCGGCTTGACGACCGCGTCGGTGCCGAGCACCTTGGCGCCGGCCGGGGCGACGGACGGCGCGAGGACGCCGGC
Source organism: Micromonospora sp. NPDC049529 (assembly GCF_055586685.1). NCBI lineage: Bacteria > Bacillati > Actinomycetota > Actinomycetes > Micromonosporales > Micromonosporaceae > Micromonospora > Micromonospora sp. NPDC049529. The sequence goes on along the minus strand of NZ_JBVJHT010000035.1, from coordinate 3,000 downwards.
CTGGCTGCCGGTGGCCGGGGCGACCTTCTGCGTGCTCTCCGCCGCCTGCGCGGGGCTGGCGACGGCCGTGGCGGCGAAGATCATCGCTACGGCCAGCGTCCCCTGCAGCAGGAGAGTGCGGAGTCCTCTGGTCTTTTGTCCGGAACTTGCGGAAACGTTCATCCTTGGACCTCCCTGGAGTCCTGGATTACGTGGACACCGATAAGGATCGACAGTTCGTGTGGTCGGTCACATAAACGGAAGCGTTTCCTTCCAGATGACATTGATATTGCTGAATATTCGTCCTTTTTCGGGCTCCTCTGATCATCTTCCCGGGGATACGACGATCGGTCAGTGGCGCTTTTGTCAATCCGATTACTGTCGGATCGGCGTCGTGCTGTCGACGTTCGCCGTCGTACGACAAGCTGATTCACGAGCTGGGCCGGGAAGTCCGACCTGTTGGCGTCACCGCTGATCCGGGTGGGCTCCCAATCTGGTCGGCGGGCGGGGCGGCAAGAACGGTCAACTCGGTACAAATTGGTGTCGACCCGTTTCGGCTGCACGCGGATCGTCGGGAACGGACACCGTGGTTGCCGTCATGAATGTGCCGACCAGCCGCCATTAAAGTGTGAACACCATGGTAAAACTCGCTAACTGCCTGCTGTGCCCAAAAGCGACGCGGGGTCGGCCGGACCCGTGGTCGTGGGCGCGGGATGCCTGGTCGGGGCCGGGTTGGCGCAGGGCCTGGGTGGTCCGTGCCGTCGGGCGTGCCCGGGCGGGGTCCAGCGGGTCCGCGCCGACAGCCAAAGCATTGATGAACACCTTATGTTCTGCTTATCGCGACACTGCCACAATCGTGATTCAGGGAGGATGGATAAATGTCATCGAAATGCCTCACCCCAACTGCTCCGGTCGGATGCGGTCGGCGGGTGGGATCAGGTGACCTCCCATGCGTCGAAGTACGGCAGAGGCGTTCGCCCTCTCGGAGGGTCCTTCCGCTTTTCTCCCCCGGCCCGGCCGGCGAGGAGGTCGTGCGACTGTGACAACTGTCGGCGGTGTTTCCGTTCGGGGCTCCGGAATCACCGCCACGACGATCGAAGGTAGTGGCCAGAGTTGATGACTATTGATCGTTTCGCGGCCGAGGTCCGTCTCACTCCACGCACCATCCGCTCGTACCACACCAGGGGGCTGTTGCAGCCACCGGCGCGGATCGGCCGCACCCCGTACTACGACCGGTCGCACCTGGTGCGGATGCGCAGCGTGGCCCAGTTGCAGAGTCAGGGACTTCCGCTGGAGGCCATCCGGGCCCTGCTCGACCCCGACCTGGTACTCGGACAGTTCATCCTGCCGGCGACGACGATCGGCAGCGTGCTGCGGACCAATCCGGACCTGATGCACGCGCTCACCAACAGCGGTGTACTGATCCGGCGGCCGGACGGTGCGTTCGTGGTGCTCGGCGTCCGGGCGGTGCTCGCGGCCAGGGCGGCGAGCCGGCCCGACACGCCGCTCACCGACGCGTTGCGGGTCCTCGCCGACGCGGTGACGGCGGTGCAGCCGCTCGCCGAGGGGGCGCTGTCGCGGGTCCGGGCCGAACTGCTGCGCCGGGTTCCCGGTGGCACCGAGCAACGGCAGGAGCTGCTGGAGCTGACCGTGGAGGCGCTGCGCATCGGACTGCGCCTCCAGGAGCAGCCGACAGGCTGAGCCACGCCCTCGGGCCGAGTCGCGCGGTCGGGTGCGGGCCCGTCGGCCATAATAGTAAAGATTGTATACAGATGATGTTACAGTCACTTCCGTCGATACATGCTCGGGTCGTCGGCCCGTCGTGTCCGGGAAGGAGTGAGTACATGTCGAGACTGCGTGCCCTGGTCATGCTCGCGGTGGTAGCCGCCGCCGGCGCACTGGTGGTGGTCATCCCGTCGACTGCGGCGTCGGCCGCGGCCTGCGCGGCACCGTGGCAGTCCTCGGCCGTCTACACGGGAGGCGCCCAGGTCTCCCACGGCGGCCGCAACTACCAGGCGAAATGGTGGACCCAGTACGAGGCGCCGCCGGGCACCACCGGCGTCTGGCAGGACCTCGGCGCCTGCGGAGGCGGCGGCACGCCACCGCCCGGAGGAAGCTGCAACCACCCGAACTGGACCGCCGGCACCTGGTACGCCGCCGGGGCCATCGTGCGCTACACCAACGGCCAGTACTACATTGCCGAGCACGAGAACCCGGGCTACGACCCCGTCATCAGCACCTGGTACTGGGAGCCCTACACCTGCGGTGGACAACCGCCCACCAGCGGCCCGCCCCCGACCAACCCCGGCGGCTTCGTGGTCAGCGAGGCGCAGTTCAACCAGATGTTCCCGAGCCGCAACTCGTTCTACACGTACTCCGGACTCGTCGCCGCCCTCAGCGCCTACCCGGCGTTCGTAGGCACCGGCAGCGCCACCGTCCAGCGGCAGGAGGCGGCGGCCTTCCTGGCGAACGCGTACCACGAGACCGGCGGGCTGGTCCACATCGTGGAGCAGAACACCGACAACTACCCGCACTACTGCGACTGGGGCCAGTCCTACGGCTGCCCCGCCGGGCAGGCCGCCTACTACGGGCGCGGACCGATCCAGCTGAGCTGGAACTTCAACTACAACGCCGCCGGGAACGCCCTGGGGCTGCCGCTGCTGACCAACCCCTGGCTGGTGCAGAACGACGCGTCGGTGGCCTGGAAGACCGCCATCTGGTACTGGATGACCCAGAACGGGCCGGGCACCATGACCGCCCACAACGCGATGGTCAACGGCGCCGGATTCGGCGAGACCATCCGCAGCATCAACGGCTCGATCGAGTGCAACGGCGGGAACCCCGCCCAGGTGCAGAGCCGCGTCACCAGGTACCAGCAGTTCGTCGGCGTCCTCGGCGTACCCGCCGGGAACAACCTGTACTGCTGATCGGCGGGGGGGGGGGGGGGGGGGGGGGGGGGGGGGGGGGGGGGGGGGGGGGGGGGGGGGGGGGGGGGGGGGGGGGGGGGGGGGGGGGGGGGGA
>NZ_JBVJHT010000034.1:21041-49230 GCF_055586685.1 Micromonospora sp. NPDC049529 | reverse complement strand
TCCCGCGCTGCGATGCCACCACAGGCGGAATCCCCTGTTCCGCTTATGCTGCCCAAAACCACCAACCCCCCCCCCCCTCCTCCCCCCCCCCCCCCCCCCCCCCCCCCCCCCTCTCCCCTCCCCCCTCCCCCCCCCCCCCCCCCCCCCCCCCCCGCCCAGTACTCCGGGCTACGCCTGGTTCGGCGGCCGAGGGCCACCGACTCCGATGGCGAACTCGATCCGACCCAGGAGGTAGGCGGCGATCACCGACGCCAGGACGCCCACCGTGGTCGCCGCGAAGAGCGAGGTAGGTAGGTCGTAGCCCCGGTCGAGCAGGTCGGTGAAGACCGCCGCCAAGGCCACGATGGTGGACACGAAGGCCGTCGTCCTCGCGGTGAGGACGAGCGGGGATACACCGGAGACACTCATCTCCGTCACTCCGTTTCTCCCGGCGGAGCCGGGCGTCGTGCGTCGGGCGGGCCCGGTCTTCCGGAGTCCCGGTGGTACCTCTGGAGCCGGGGAAACCCCGGCTCCAGATCTTGGGAAAAGACGCCGGGTAACCAGCCCTGCGTCGCAACTCTCAGTGTGTCACAAGCGCTCGGAAATCCACTTCCGGGCGCCGGGTGACCCGTTCCAGGATCAGGTCGAAATGGAATAAGAGGACACTGCGGACGCGTTTCCGAGACACGTTGAAACGGTCAGCGCGTACGGAGAGAGCTGCCCGTTTCGGCGCTCGACGTCTGCGGGTCATGACGGAACAGCCTGAAACAATAATTCAAGATCGTCGATAGTAATGTCAGACACCCGCCTTGCTACTTACACAGGGCGTTCCGGCGCTCACGCGGCAGTCCTACACAGCGATGATCAACAGCCTGCGGTCATCGCGCTAAGCTCACCATGAAATGGCGAAAAGGCCCACCGCTGGTTAGACGGCGAGCCTCTTCATTCTCCCGGGATACCCGCCCGACGCATGACAAACGAAGAAATTCCGGGAAGCATATGGTCCCGCGAGACTTCCTGTCCCTCAGAACATTTGTTGAACCTGCAGTACCGCTCTATCTATCGCTACCTGCCCCGACCCCAAACCTAAGGACGGGCCCTTCTGCCACACACAAAGAATCCCCCCAATCAGCCCAAGTTGATCGAGTCGATCTGGGCCAGGGGGCGGATCCGCTGTCGGAGTTCTTCCATCCAGGGCAGGCGAGTCAGCCAAAGGACAGGTCAGGTGCCAAGCCTGCAGCAGCGCTCACAACGAACCATCAGCAACTCCAGTGGTTGACGGACCGAGGCGAGGATCGGAAGGAGTCGCAGCATCGCGGTGCTGGAGGACACCCACCGCATCACGCGCTCGCCGCGCCCTGGATCGCGCCAGGCACTCATGGAAAGAGCTCGTGCCTCCTGGCAACCGAGGCAAAACACCTCGCGGCACTACGAGCCTTTGGCTGCCCGGCCCAGACGAACGTGGCCTACTCCTCAATGGCCCGAACCTTCGGGCTTGCCAGCCACCCGCACTCGGCATCCTGCCGGGCCCTGTCGATCCCCGCGCCGGTGTCCTCGTCATTAGAAGCCCCCGTAGGCTCGCAGAACGTACCCTCGCGTCCCGATTCTCCCTTGAGTGGAATACCTCATAGCCAGGATAGGCCCTTGCTTGGGACAGCGAATCACACGAATGGATGGACCACGTGAGCTGATCGGCGCTAGCGGGGACCGTCTGGTTCCTGCGCAGAGGCGAGCACAGTGCGAGCCAACGCTGTGTCCCCGCCTGCCATATAGCCACTCGGGTGCCGGGCTTGGCCGGGCTCCACCACCGACTGCGGTGATCCCGATCAGGCTCGCTAAACAACTTCAGCAGCGTGGACGTCTTTCCCTCGCCTGAAATGCTCGAAGTCAAATCCACAAGCAGCGCAAGGGGCACCCGTCCCGCTGCTGGCCGGCGCTCATAACACGGTGCGTGGTCGTGGCCGTTCGCAACAGTGTCCGATGAAATGCTCGAAGTCAAATCCACGAACAGCACAAGGGGCACCTGTCCCGCTGCTGGCCGGCGCTCATGACACGGTGCGTGGTCGTGGCCGTTCGCAACCGTGTCCGACGGGAAGTACGCACCGACCCAGCGGTCGGTTGTTGCAAGCCGCAATCGCCCGTCCATACTCGTCCACGCCAGCAGCTGCGCTGAACGACACCTTTGGCAGGGATTAGTCGCGCACCCGTGAAGCGATGACTCAAGCACAAAAAACCTCAACCAGCACTGCAGATCAGAGGCACAACTTCCCGAGGCTAGCTGCGGCCGAGGCCATGCACCAGGGGAGTTGTAGCGCGTGACTGTGCGCCAGTGATCACGGCCCGACATTCCTGGAGCTTGCCTCGCATGCCAGGCAGCAGCAATACGCCTGGCTAGCAAGAACGGAGGGCTCTCGCCTGCGCCCGGGGTATCGATCAAGGCTACCTTCAACGCTGGGAGGGAAATCGTGAGGGCATCCAGGATGGGTCCGTCTCGCCTAACAGCAGGCTGCGAGGACAGCAACGCGCGGCCACGGGCTGGCACGTGAGATCGCTCGGCAGCCATGATTACGTCCCTTCCTGCTCGCGAAGCTGTGTTGGAACTCGCGAAGCTGTGTTGGAACAGGGTCAGATTCCGTTGTCGGGTCGGTTCAGATCATTCGGTTCCCTGACCGACAGATCTGCTCTTCGGATCCCAGCGTCGCCCAAGAGGAAGGGAGATGCAAGCGCAAACGAGAGAATCAGCAAAGCTGAAACACCCTGAAACGGACCAAGCGCTGACCTGCAGCTTTGGGGAGGTTGACGCAGAACGGCGGAACGTGGAACATCCTGAAACAGGACGGAACGTTCTTACCCGAACAGCCCAAGCAATCAAACCTCCCCCACTCATCTGGATCAGCATGTCATCAGGAGATTGATCTACCAATCATTGGGACGAGCAGCCGTCCAAGACGGCGTCCACAAAATGGAATATGAATTATATGGCTCAATTTAATTGAACATGCCACCTTCCAATTCTCTGGCCTTGGACGCCGCTGCTGGCGCTCACTCGTGATCCTGCGGACGACACCAAGTCAACGCATAGCAGCGAGCCTCGTGCCTAGTGGCCACCCGCCTGCTGTTCCCGGGGTCAGCCCGAAGCTGACCCGGATAAGCCCACTCCGGGCTGTCTTCGTGTCCGAGGTTGTGCCCAGCCAACGAACGCCGCGGCTGCCAGCACCCCCGAGCATGACAATGTCCGGTCGATGCTGGGCGGGGTGCGGCTCGTCCAGGCTCTGGCGCTGGCCACCCGACATCCGCCACCGGCACGGCTGGTGCCACTTCCAACTCTGTCGCGGGTGGACAACCGTAGCCGGCGCTGCCACCCGAATCCGGATCGGTCGGACCTCACACCCCGACAACGCCGGCTGGCGACAAGAGTCCTTGTGGGCGGCCGGGGTCAGAACGGGTGGTTCGTCGACCAGCTCGACGTCGCCCCCCCTTCAGGGACTTGACCAACCCCATAGGGGACACCCCCCGCCACAGCGCCGAAGGCCCGGCCGCGTGGCTCCGGTTCGCCGAGACAGGACACTCACGATTTCAGTCCCTCGACTTCGGGAGATCCCTCGCTCGTCGAAGGAGAGGCAGCCTGGTCAGGATCCTTAATCAGCCTCTGGGCCCCGTCGAGTCGCCATCCCTCGGGCCACGCCTGCCCCCTACCAGGATCGAACGTCGCCCCGCCGAACCAGGCGACGTCGCTGAACGTCGCCTCGTCGAACCTGGCGTCGCCGCTGAACGTCGCCTCGTCGAACCTGGCGTCGTCGCTGAACGTCGCCTCGTCGAACCTGGCGTCGCCGCTGAACGTCGCCTCGTCGAACCAGGCGACGCCGCTGAACGTCGCCTCGCCGAACCAGGCGACGCCGCTGAACATCGCCCCGCGGAACCCGGCGCCACCGCTGAACATCGCCTCGCCGAACCAGGCGTCGTCGCTGAACATCGCCCCGCGGAACCCGGCGCCACCGCTGAACATCGCCCCGCGGAACCCGGCGCCACCGCTGAACATCGCCCCGCCGAACCTGGCGTCGCCGCTGAACGTCGCCTCGCTGAACCAGGCGACGCCGCTGAACGTCGCCTCGCCGAACCAGGCGACGCCGCTGAACGTCGCCCCGCGGAACTCGGCGTCGTCGCTGAACGTCGCCCCGTCGAACCTGGCGTCGTCGCTGAACGTCGCCTCGCTGAACCAGGCGTCGTCGCTGAACGTCGCCCCGCGGAACTCGGCGTCGCCGCTGAACGTCGCCCCGCGGAACTCGGCGTCGCCGCTGAACGTCGCCCCGCGGAACTCGGCGACGCCGCTGAACGTCGCCCCGTCGAACCCGGCGACGCCGCTGAACATCGCCCCGCCAAACCCGGCGACGCCGCTGAACGTCGCCCCGTCGAACCCGGCGACGCCGCTGAACATCGCCCCGCCAAACCCGGCGACGCCGCTGAACATCGCCCCGTCGAACCCGGCGACGCCGCTGAACATCGCCCCGCCAAACCCGGCGACGCCGCTGAACATCGCCCCGCCAAACCCGGCGACGCCGCTGAAGGTGGTGTTTTGGAAGGTCGCCTGGTGGAGCATGCAGTCGTTGAAGTTGGCGTCGATGAGGGTGGCTTCGGTGAGATCGAGCGTGATCCGGTGGCCCCAGTAGGCGGGGTTCGGTGTCCCGTCTGGGCTGGTGGGCCTGAGGTGGCGGGCGAGGATGCGTTGGGCGGCGAGGCGGACCTGGCGTTCCTCGCGCGGGTCGGTGGTGGCCTTGCTGGACTTGTCCACGGCTGCCGCTTGATCGCCGGGGGGTGCGAGTTCGTCCGTGCCGCGCGTAGCGGGCTGCGCGTCCGGGTCGTCTAAGGCAGGGGGCGCCTGGTCATCGGGCGGTGTGTAGGGCATGCGCAGGTAGGCGCAGATGACCTCGGTGATGCTCTGTCGGTGTGCCGGGTTGTCCTGGGCGAGGCGTTCGAGGGCGTAGAGGCCGGCGAGGCGGACCGGGGCCTTGTCCGAGCCGAGTTGGTCGGCGGCCTTCACGTACAGCTCAGTGACCCGCTTCTCGCCGGCGTCGTACTCGGTGGCCTGCTGGGTCCGCTCGGCCACCTGCTGCCGGCGCAACGCGAGTACCAGGGCGAGCGCGGCGGCCACCCCGGCTCCGATTGACAGTCCGGTGCGGATTGTCTCCACCCGTAGCTGGGCTCGCTCGACCGCCGCGCCGCCGGCCGGTACACCCATCTGTAGCCACCAGACCGCTCCCCAGGTGACCAGCGCGACCAGCAGCGCGCCGGCCGAGATCGTCCAGGTGGGAATCGGCCGCAGCGACCGGTCCGGTGGCTGCGGCGCCGCCGACGGCGGTTCGACCGGGCCTCGCCGGCGTCGTACCAGCGCCACGGCCGCACGCCACCCCGCTGGACCGCCAACTCCCAGGCAGACCAGGCTCACCACGGTCAGCACCAGCAGCGGCCAGTTCGCCACCACGGTGTCCCACCGAGCCGTCCACCACGACCCCGGAACCCGACTCAACACGATGGCAACCAGACCCAGCCCGCCGACCATTGCGAGCACCAACCGCAGATGCTTCGTCACAGCGGGCAAGCATGCCCCATCCCCGCAACCAGCCGTACGCCGTGGTCACTGGGGGGGCCGGCTGACCGGGAGGGGGTCCGGTCACCGCGCCTGGCGCCGCGGTTGGTAGGCCGGACGGCGGCGGCGTGCCCGTCGCACTGCTGGTGCGACGAAGAGAGCTGCCAGGGCGACAAGAATGGCGGCGGTTTGCCAACGCGAGCCCCGAGGAAGCATCTGCAATAGTCCTCTCACGTGTCGTAACTGAGCGGGTGCTCCGCGTTGATCTGGCGGCCAAACCGAGCAACGCGGAGCAACCCTGACCGAGCGCACAGTCAACGCCGGCCAAGTGAACTCTCACCGATGAACCACGTGTCGGGAAAGAGCGCACGGCGAATTCCCGACATCTGGCGTTGTCGGGTTCCCCCGGCCATCAAGGACGACGACGGCATGAGCACCGGTCCCGACGACAACCCCTCGCGTAGACGCTCCAGGAAGACCCCCGAGGACAAGATCCGCCAGCGATGCGCAAGCCCTGACGCTGCGGAGTACACGCTGTACGCACGGCGCCTGGTCGACACCCACTTCGGGCCGTACGGGCAGGCCGAGGTGCTGCGAGTCGCCACGAAACGCGGGATCCTGCCGGTCGGGGTCGATCGGAGATCGCTGTCCGAACAGCTCGGTGGCCGCTACCGCAGCGGCCCGCGCTGGGACACCACCGAGATGATCATCGGCTGTCTGCCCGATGGCTGCGACGACGCCGGCATCCGGGCCCAGGCCGCCGGGTTCTACCGACACGCGTACGGACAGACACCACCGGGCTACCTCGGCCTGATCACCCCGCCGCCGGGCACACCGGCCCTCCCCGAGGTGCCGGAAACCTCGCCCGTGCTCTCCCACCTCCAAGCAAGAGTCGCGCGACTCAAGCAGGAACGGCACGAGGACCACATCCGTCTGCTGGAAGCCCTGAACCTCGCTGAGCGTGGCCGACTGGAGCAGTCGCAACGCGCCGACGAGTTGGAGAAGCAGTTCCACACCACACGCGAGGAACTGTTGAGGGTCAGGGCGGAGGCCGTCGAAACCACGACCGTCCGTGAGGAGTACGCCCGCCAAGCGGCGGCTCTCGAACTGATCACCGCCCCGGAGCTGCGCACGCAGCCGATCCTCGACCTGCCCGCGCTGCCACACCGGCGTGTGCGTCTCGGCTACCTCGCCCACGCCATCGCCACGCAGGCACCACCACCACGCCGCGCCTTGGCCCGCTACCTGTGCACCTACGCCGAGTTCACCGCCCTGACCCCGGCGGAGCTGGCGACCAGGGCGGATATCGAACCCACCGTCGTCCAGGACATCCTCACCGCCCGCCAGGTCCCCGACGACCGGCACGTCGCCCCCCTCGTCAAGGTGCTGCGCGCTGACCCCGACACCCTGTGGCATCTCATCGCCGCGGCCCGGACCATCTCCTCGCTCGACGCCTCGTTCTGGCAGCTCGCGCAGACACTGGCCGAGACCGACTCGGACGTCCCAGCGGTGCAGACGGAGACTGTCGGACTCGACTCCGACAACTCGGTAACGATCTCCGACACCACCCCGACACCACCCACGGTGTCGCCGGGGGTTGTCGGACCCGACTCCGACAACCCGGTAACGATCTCCGACACCCCGCCGACACCACCGAGGCTGTATCACTCTCTGGTCTTTGCCCTGGCAGGCACAGTTGCGGTCCTTCTCGCCACGCTGCTGATCGTGCTGATCATGTTCGACCGGTAGGTACAGAAGGGGATCTACGCGTTGCGGGCGTGTTTGGCCCGCTTGAGCGCACCACGCCAGAGCCGCTCCTGCGCCGCAGCATCCGGTGCGGCCACCGCGCCGCCGGCGTCGGCCAGGGCGTCGCGGCCCCACCCGGTACCTCTCGGCGGTCGTCCTAGTGGCGGCGTCACGGCGATTTTCGCGGTCATAGTGCTGGCAGTGATGATCGGGGAGGCGTGTGGGTCGCGCTGGTTGATCAGTCGCCGTCGAAGTGCGGGCACAGGTCACGCTGCTCGTATCCACCAGGAATGTCGGCGCCGACCGCAGCCCAGAACGGACGCGAGTCACGGAGGTGGCCACCGAGGGTGTGCCACGCCAGGCCGGGGTACTCCGTGCGGAGCGCCGCCAGCCCCGCCGACGCGAGCCCACACCGCTCGTACTGCGGCAGGGTGAACGGCTGCTCGACCCAACCCAGACGGCAGCGCCGGCAGATCATGTAGTCAACGGCGAACGCGAACTCGTCACCGAGGTTCGCCGCCCGCTGGCGCCAGCCGGCCCGCTCCCCCGAGATGGTGTCCTGCCACGGCGTGGCCAGTTGAGGCACCACGGGCCAACCGGTGCGTCGACCAAGTCGTCCTCTAGTGATCCAGAGAAGGGTCTTCCGCCAAGGATCCCGTCCGGATGCCCGCCCGACCTGGTGCGTCAGCCCCGCCAGATGCCTTGCCCGGCTGGTGTCGTCATCGATCGCCATAAGGACATCATCACGGCCAGGTCAGCCGCAGCCCATTCCCTACAAAGGGGCCGGGGTCAGGTCCAGGCTGAACCCGACCGGCTTCAAACTACTGCCTCCCAGCCACCGCCCGCTCAGGTACGTCGAGCGCCGCCAACTCGACCGACGCCAGGTCACTGGGCAGGTACGCGGGCACACCACGCTCGCGCAGTCCCGCGACGATGTCGGGTTCATCGTCGACGAACGCCACCAGGCGCCGGCCGGGCCGCTGCTTCCTCAGGATCGTGATGTGCGACAGCTTCACGTCGAGCGGGGTTGACCGCCGCCGGGAACCCTCGGCTCGATCGCGGGTGTACACGTAGCCGATGGGCAGTCCCTGCGCGGCGAGCCAGACGTACGTCGCCTGATCTGTCCACGGGGGCCGGGTTGTGGTGTAGCGCACCTTGATGTCAGCAACGACCAGGGCGTGCACCAGCGCGATCCCGGCAGGCATCGGGGTGGCCTCTCCAAGGTGGTCGAAGAACTGATGCCACTTTCGCGTCCGATCGTCGTCGGTCACCAGGACGCTGGAGAACGCTGACATGTCGGCGAGAAGGCCGTCGATGTCCACCAGGGCTGCACGGTCAGTCATGCCCCGGATACTTCCCCTTGGTCGGCCGTACGGCCGCGACGGCGCGCGGGGGCACCAGCCGAACGTCGGGCCAGCTACCTTGCCTGGCGGGCGTGCTTGGCCCGTTTGAGCGCGCCTCGCCAGAGCCGTTCCTGCGCTGCGGCGTCGGGCGCGGCCGCTGCGGTGCCGGCGTCGGTTAGGGCGTCATGGACCTCGTCCTGGGTCCACCCGCCGGCGAGCAGGGCGGCGATCTGGTGCGCCAGCGCCGATGCCCGACCCCGAGCCCGTTTGGCCTGGGCCTCAGTAAGCCCGCTCACCCACGGCAGCGCGTCGACAATGGTGTCCGCGCCGTCCAGGTGGGCCTTGATGTCCAGCGGCTGACTGACCTCGGTGACCATCTCGCGTACGCGTGCAGCACCTCCACCACCCTGGTCCCCCGTCGACGCCGGCGAGCCGATCAACTCGTCGACAAGTACATGCGCGCGGGTCGGGCCGGTCGACGTCATGGGCGCATCGTAGCCAGCGATAACGACGCCCACCCGGTCACGCCGCTGGTGTCGACTCCGACTGGTACCGAGGTACCAACGTTGGTACCAAACCGCCACACGGCCTCGATATAGCCGGACGTTCAGAACTGAACTGGTTTGCGAACAGCTACTTCGGCATCGACCAGACGACGGTTACGACATCAGGCCGCCAGGAAGCGAGCTTCATCGTCAAGTTTGGCCACCGAACGTGTATTACGGACATGTCAGGCATTAAGGACATTTCATGCCACAAACTTCAGCCCTCTCCGGATTAACCGCGGTTAATCCGGAGAGGGCTGAAGTTTGTGCAGGTCGCGAGGATCTAACATGACCGACATCCGAAGTACCGGGGGAGTCCCGGGAAGCAGACGGAGACGGAGGGGCTCGCATGCCCACGAAAATCCATGTTGTAGCGAACCAGAAGGGCGGCGTCGGCAAGACGACGCTCTCCATGAATCTGGCAGCCGTCACCTACGACGTACTGGTGAACCCGGAGCCGATTCTGCGTGCCACGGTTGAATCAGCCGGCGATCCAGACAGCCCGGTCATGGTCGTCTCGACCGACCCTCAGGCATCGTCTGTGTGGTGGTCAGCGCGGGTCGAGCGCCAGGGTGGCCTGCCCTTCGATTTTGCTCAAGTGGACGATCCCCGGGACCTGCGCAAGCTACGTCACCTCGGCAAGGAGCACATTTTCGTCGACACCCCAGGTTCCTTGGAGGACGAACGGATTCTCCAGGCCGCACTGGACGAGTGCGATGACGTGCTGGTGCCCATGCTGCCCGAGCCATTGGCGTACGACCCCACCGCCCGGACCATCGACGCGGTCATCACCCCCCGTGGGGTGCCCTACCGCGTCGTTGTCAACGGATGGGATCCCCGGGACGGGATGCCGGATCTGCAGCAGACCGCTCAGTACATCACGCGCAAGGGATGGCCACTTTGCAACACGGTGGTGCGCAGGTACAAGATTCACACTCGCGCAAGCGCGGACGGCCTGGTGGTCACTCAGTACCCGAAGAACCGCGTGTCGATGGAAGCCCGGGAGGATTTCCTCCGCCTAGCCCTTGAGCTCGGCTACGGAGGAACCGCACCGAACACCGCACCAGTGCGTGTCTCGCTGGCCGAGGTGTGACGTGGCGGGCAAACGAGTCAACCTGGCGGAGCTGGCCGACGAGCCGCCGCTCGACGCGCGAGTACCGGCGTTCGCTGACACCGCGCCCCGTTCGGTTCGCGTTGACCAGGTGGCTGCGAATCCACTCAACACCCGAGACGTGCAAGCGGCGAAGATCAGCAGCATCGCGGACTCGATCCGGGCCCATGGTCAGCTACAACCGTGCACGGTGGTGGCACGTGCTGCGTTCCTGGCAATCTTTCCCGAGCACGAGCAGTCCATCGGGATCGCCGCCTATGTGCAGGTAACTGGCGGTCGACGCCGAGCCGCAGTGCTTGAAGCCGGGGTACCCACGCTCGACATCACGGTCAAGAACGGTCTGGCGGAGTCTCGGGCGCTGTTTGTCTCTGCGACAGCGGCCGAGAACCTCGATCGGGAGGACTATGACCCGATCGAAGAGGCCCGCGCCGTGCAGTTGCTTGTGCAGGAGTGCGGCACCGGGAAAGCCGCTGCGGAGCGGCTGTCGCGCACGCCACCCTGGGTCACGCAACGCCTGAACCTACTCAAGCTCGCACCGGCGGTCCAGGCTGCGCTGCGGTCAGGCGAGATCCCGCTGCGCGAGGTACGCGATCTACACAAGCTTTCAGCCGACGAGCAGGTCGCGGCCCTGGTTGCTTGGCAGGAGCGCCGCGCCTCCTCAGAATTAACCGCGGTTAATTCTGAGGAGGCAGAGGATGAGGTCGAGGGCGAAGCTGACCCAACCGCTGACACTCACTTGCCGAAGCAGCGCTTGTCTCCTGTAACAGCAGCGATCCGGAGGCTCGGTACCACGCCTGTCCAGATCGCGGCGAACCTTCGGTCTCAGCTGCCTCCTGAAGATCTAAAGGCCCTCGCAGAGGAACTCCTACGTGATGCTTGATCTTTCATCAGCGATGAAGCCGGGGTCTAACCTGTCCTGATCTCCCGGAACGCGAAAAGCCCCTACGGCCGATCTGGGCCGTAGGGACTTCTCTGTTGGCTCACCCCCACCCCCAGTGACGAGGGGGACCAAAGGGGCCGGCGGGCCACGGTGCGGGCGTTCGCCGCAGCGACCAGCGCGTTCCCGTGGCAAGTGAATGCCGCAGATGCTCGACGAGTGGCACGGCGACTTACGCTCGGTCCGGCACGTGAAACGGGATGACGGTTCGCTCTTGTCAGGACGCGGTGCGCTCGTTCTGCCAGTACGTCGCCGATCCGGGGCCTACGGCTGGGCGGCGAGTGCGAGACCCGGTTCGGGTCGCACCCGATCGTCTACGGCCTCTTCTTGCCTTCGGCCTGCTCTGCCCTGTCCCGTTCGAATCGGGCATCGGCTTCAGCCGCAGCAGCGCGCGCGGTCTCCAGATCGGCGTGGAGCTTGGTGATGGTGTCGCTGGCAGCGGCGAGCCGGCCGGCGGCGATGGCCACCTGCTCGCGGGCACTGGCCAACTCGGCGCGGTCGGTGTCCCGCTCATCGGTGACGGTGGCGACCTGGTTGGCCAGTGCGTCGCGGGTCCGGCCGGCTTCGGCCAGTTCGGCACCGAGGCGGGTGGCGTCGGCGCGGGCGGCGTCCCGCTCGTGGGTGATGGTGGCGGCCTGCTCGGCGAGGCGGTCGTGGGCGCGGGCGGCGTCGACCAGCTCGCCGTTGAGTCGGGTGATGTCGGCGCGGGCGGCGGTGCGCTCGGCGGTGACGGTGGCGAGCTGTTCGCGGGTGCTGGCCAGGTCGGTACGGGCGGTGTCGCGCTCGCTAGTGACGGTGGCGAGCTGCTCGGCCAGGCGGTCGCGGGCGCGGCCGGCGTCGACGAGCTCGGCGCCGAGACGGTCGGCGTCGGCGCGGGCGGCGTCGCGCTCGGTGGTGACGACGGTGATGCTGGCCTCGGCCCGGTCGGCGCGTTGCAATCTTGAGTTCGGCGCGAGTGGTCTTGAGCTGGTCGCGCAGGTCGGCGGTCTGGGCCTCGGCGGCCTCCCGGCGCTGGGTTTCGTTGATGACGGCGATGGCGCGCTCGGCAGCGTGGGCCTCGGCGCGGTGCTGCGCAGCTTGGGCCTCGCTGACCTACCTACACGTAGATTGAGCGAATCTCGGTCCGAGAACGCGAGATGCCCTACGGCCCGGTAGGGCCGTAGGGCATCTCCGCGAAGAACAGGCGGACGATCTTCGCAGTCGCTCAGGCGGTGATCGGTGAGCGGCGGGTCCAGTCGAGGATGCCGAGCGCCTCGGCGGCCCTCCTCAGCCCCAGCTCAGGGCCCCGTCGAAGACGTCGCGCGCGTCTTCGACGCGCACCACGATCGACCAGTCCGGGGTTAAGGAACATCGGTACAGAGATTGGCGCTAGCGAGGATCTTGATTGGCGACCCGGACGGAAGGTCGAATCAGTCCGGCAGTTTGGCCAGCACGAGCGCTAGCGCGCCGGCGGCGTCGGTTTCGTCGTAGGTTCGGCCGTCGCGCGTGCGCACCAGGTACCGACCGGGAGCCTCTACCGGGGCGACCGTCGGATGGTCCCGGCTGTAGGGCCACCGTGGCGTACGGCTGAAGCACAGCGTCCAATGGCTGGTGTACGGCCGCAGTGCGCGAAGTTGCGGCTGGTGGAAGGCCAGAGCGACGAACGCGGACAGACGGGTTACCACCGGATCTACACAGTGGTTCTCGTGCAACAGCAGCCAGCTCGACTCCCGGGAGTCGCCGCGCTCCCGCGCCTCGGCGAGGGCTACCGATCCCAGAAACGGCCAGGCTGCCGCGACGTGGCCGGGGCGTGTCCGGGACAGCCACAGCTGCGCCGCGTCGGCGGCCGTCGCCAGGTCGGGCGCGTACCCCTGCAGCAGGGTGGTCCTGCCGGCACGGAGCGCGAGGCGGAACTGCCGCTTCCACGGGCTCAGGAGCAGGTCGGCATGCAGCTCACCGTTCTCAACCGTTGCGGTGCGATGGGGGTTGACGCTCTCCCGCTGACGTGCCCGGAGCGGCACTTCTTGACGGTCGAACTCGGCCTGCCACGCGCGGCTGGCGTCCCCTGCGGCAGCAACATCTGGATACCAGCCGGCCGCTTGACTCCAGTCATCGCCCGCATCAGTCACCGCTCCATACTGCACGTGCCGAAGCGTCCGTGTAGAGGTCGTAGCGACAATGATCCATGTACTTCGATCACCAACAGGAGGAACTCGATGTCCAACCTGCCGGACGGGTGGGTACAGGTGTGGTTTCTCATGCCGCCTGGCAGCAATGCGACGAGCATGGGGATGGGCGCAGAGTTGGTGGCGCCGGACCGGGTGCGGCTGCCGAGGTCACCATGGGGCGCGTTCGACGCAGCGAAGCACGACATCCTTCGTGTTGAACAGGACCGCGACGGGCAGTGGTGGGTCAAGGAGAAGATCACGGCATCGGGCTACTGCGCGATCCGCATCTGGGCACCTGATGACAGCGTCCTCGAACACTTTGAGGAAGTCGTCCTGGCTGACTTCGCCCCTGTGCAGGTGAGTGGGGCGGGCATGTTCGGACTTGTCGTCCTCGATGTCCCACCGACGGCGGATCTGCCAGCGGTGCGGCGGCTCCTGCGTGACGGTGAACGCGCCGGCCGCTGGACCGTCGATGAGCTATGTGTCACCGCGGCATGGCACGCGGCCGATCTCTGATCATGTGTCCGTTTGGGGATCCCCTAACGGGACACCAGCTCAACCACCACCGGGCGCTTCCGACAGTCCGCGAAGATCAACTACTTGGCCCCTGGTGTCACCGTTCTTACCAACACCCCTGGTTGTCGGGGTCGGAATCAACCGAGGCGTAGTCGACGTAGCTCACGAGACTCCCCCTGTTAACCAACATGATCAACGTTGCGGTCGCTGTGCCGCTCGGTACGACGCTGGGCTTCGGCCCGCTTGGCTTGCCGGCGTTCCTCGGCGAGCCGGTCGACGAGTGCGCGGGCGGCCTGGGCGCCGGCGCTGACGGCTGGGTCGATCCGCTGGTTGGTCAGCTCGCGCCACTGCCGGGACTGCCGGTTGACGGACGCGTTCCGTTCGGCGCGGGCGGACTCGGCTAGCGCGGCCGCGATCTGGGCCGGCGGCTCGGCCGGCACCGCCTTCTTCATCAGCCATTTGATGTACAGCGCCGGCGCGTTGACCTTGTCGTACATGGCCTTGCGGCATTCGGCCAGGCGCAACTCGGCCTCGGCCGCAACGTCGTCGGCCGTCCACTCGCCGAGTCCCAGCTTGTGCATGACACCAGCGATGGGCCAGATGTCGCCCGGCCCCCGGGTGAACGGAAAACGGGCGTCCATGACCAGGTCACGGGCCAGACGTGCCGCTCCAGGTGAGATGCCGCCACCGGATTTCGCCCCCTCTGTTGTCGATGAGTGGCGCGGAGCGCCGCCTTTATGCCCCTTCTGTACCGGGACCCGCGACGGGGCCCGCGCCGGTTTGTCCACAGCGGGTAGCAACGAGAAAGAGCTGCGACGTAGAGGAAGTGACGTCAGAACATCAAAACCAATCGAGGGGGGGACAGATCCGGTTCCAGCAGTACGACCAGGGCGGTTATCCACAGCCGGGCCCACGGCGTTGTCCACAGCCCGGTGTCCCCGGGCCGGTGCCGCCAACTCGTCGAGCAGCGTCGCGGCCTGCTCGACGTAGGGCCAGATCTGCTCATCGGTAACCTCACGCACCCACTCGGGGATGAGCAGGGTCCACTCGGCCCGATTCACCCAGCGGGCCCGCTGGTCCGGGCTGACGTCCTGGTCCTCCTGAGCCTCGGCCCGCTGGTCGGCGGTAAGCAGCGCACCATCCACCACGCGCTCGACCAGCCCCCGCGACTCCAGCAACGCGAAGTGCCGGGTGATGGTCTTCTCCGACCGACCGGTCAGCGCCGCCGCCACCTGTCGACCCGGGCGACCACGTCGACCCGACCGCCAGTCCGCCGACGTCGCAGCCACTGCGGCGAGCCGGGCGATGTTGGTCCGCGCGTCGACCCGGCTCGCCCCCGGCGGCCGGTTGGTGTCCAGGTCGTACAGGACCGTGGCCAGCCAACCGATCGGCCGGTACGCCCGGCGCGCGGCGATCGCCTGGACCACCACCCGCGCGGCATCATCCTCCAGGCGCTCCGGCGACAGCCGCCGCCGCGACCCGGTGTCGTTCGGTGCCTTCCGGACCGCCGGGCCCCGCAGGAACCGGCGCCGCCACCCCGGGACCTTGCTCGCGGCCCGGCGGCCGGGCCGACGCACGGGGGGGGCGGACTCGGCAGCGCGGCCGCGCTGGGGCGAACCGGCGTGCCGCAGGTGGTACTGGCACGCCGTACCGGACGGGGTGACGGCCGCGACGAGCTGGCCGAGAGCCCGGCAGGACGCGCAGAAGCCAGCCAACGCCCGCGACGGCGCCCGCGCAGGGTCCAACGCCGCGGCGGTCACCGAACATCACCGCCAGCGGCGAACTGCTCGTCGACGTCGACCACGTGTGCACCAAGCGCGGCACGGTGCGGCGACAGTCCAAGGTCCTCCGGCATGGCGGACACCCTGAACCACCGCATGGGCTTACGTCCTGGGCCACCGTCACGCGACGGTGGTGGTGTACCTCGCACACGGCAAGGCGATGAGGGTAGGGCGGGGTGCCACAAACCCGCTGGTCGCGGACAGCATCCATCGACCGAACGCAATGCACGCGTGTTCGGACACAAAAAGGCACCCAGCCCGGAGGTGGGTGCTACGATGTCCTCCGAGCTTTAAAAGCGAAGTGAGCCTCAGACCCGTGACGCGGCCAAACGAAACGGGGTTTGGGGCTCTTTTGCTGTATTCAGTTGGGCGTTTTGGGCTAGTTAGCTCTCGTTAGCCCTACCTCCCCAGTAGAGTCTTCGTCCGCCGGATCCTACGGCCCGGTTGACCGCGAATCGGGACGCGACACGCATCCCGAACCACGGCGGTGTAGTTCACCCTGATCACCGAACCACCCGGGCGGCCCATCGACAAGTCGATGTTTTTCGATCTTATTTGACTCGGTGGGTCGTCACAGAGTCATTCTCTTTGACATTCACCTACCGCCCGGTCCCTGGGCAAAGCAGAACAACCGTCGCATCATCATGGCGCTTACCTCGCCAACGTCGAGGATCCGGGTCGGCGGCTTCTGCCTGCCGCACGGCCTCGATGAGCGACTCGGCCCCGCCGTCAGCGGCGCGCTCGAACACGTCGGACCATGTCCAGCCGTACCGCTCGGTCAGGCGGCTAACCCCGTCAGAGCACAGCAACGCACGGGTGACGCTGCCGCGTGCGACGGATCCCACCAGGGCATTGTCCGCTGCGGCCGGGACCGCGCCAGCAACCCAGAAGCCACCAGCCCGGTTGCGAACATCAGCTACGTAAGCCGGGTCGTAGGTGCGCACTTGCGTCTCGACGACCGGTGCGCCGGGCAGATGGTCGACCCGGTCGTCGATAACCACCAGATGCTCACCGCTCGTCTGGTCGAGCACCACGGCGCAGTCGCCCAGCACCAGCCACTCAACTGCCTCGTCACACAGGCGCACGATTGCGAGCGCAGCGCCAGGCGATAGCGGATCGGTGAGGTCACAGGTGCTGCTGTGGTCGGCCATGGTTGCCTGGATTGCCTTACGGACGGTATCCGCGAGGCTCAGTGCTGGTGCCGACGTCAGGAAATGCCCGATGTGATCGGCGAGACGTGCCACGAGCCAGGTGACGGAGTGAATGCATCCCCCCGTCCTGTCTGGGTATCGTCCCGCGCCGTCCAGCACCAGCGCCCATCCGCTGCCAGTTAGGTAGAGATCTTCGTTGATAGACCCGGGTGCGGATACGGTCGCCGCGCGTGTGATGTGCACTGGGGTGATGGTCCTTCGTCAGTCGGGGATCTTGAACCGGTATGCCATCTGGGCCATGTCGCCGGCGATCACCGCGAGCATCACCTCGACCGGCCGGCCGGTGGTGTCGTAGGTCGTCCGAATCAGGTCGGCAACCGGGGTGCCGGCTGGTAGACGCAGTGCCACGCTCTCCGGTCCGGTCGGCATGCGTATCGACCATTCCTCGCAAATCTCGTCAAGCTCGTACCCCGCTTCCTCCAGTCGGGCAAACCCACCACCAGGGCCCGTGTCTTCCTCCTGGATGCGCGTGCCACCGACGACGTCCAGTTCGTAGTAGGAGTCCGCCAGCTGGTTCGGTCTGTCGTCCACCAGGGTTGTACGCCGTCTGACCCAGACCGGGGTTCCCTCGTCGATCTTCAGACGTTCCGCGACAGCACGCGGCGCTGGCGCCTCCCCGAGCTCGCGCATCAACTGGGTGGCCACAAGCCCCTGGGTCTCGGCCTCCGACACCAGGATTGCCTTGCCCCCGCGCCAGCGGCTCTTCGCGTACCGCTCGATGCCGTGCCGTCGCGCAGACGGCCGTTGCCGGACGAATGTCCCCTTGCCCTGGAGGGTGACTGCCAGCCCTTGCTGTTTCAGCAGGTCGATGGCTTTGCGGGCCACGGCCAGGCTGCACAGATTCGCCTCGGCGAGTTCGTCGAGCGTCGGCAACTGCTGGCCCGGGACGTACTCACCCGTCTCGATCTTCATGCGGATTTCGTCCGCAACTCGAACTTGCAGAGGTCGCGCGTCGGTGGCGCCGGTACTCATATCTCCCACCTTACTAATTTCCGCCGGTCTGCATACAGACCCCCTTGACGACTGAGCGGACGGACACCTAACGTAGCGAATGACTGTAGGTCTGCATACAGACCTGCAGAGCAAGAAAAAGCCTCGGCGGGTTGCAGCCCACCGAGGCCATGGCATCCCCCCAACCCCTGAGAAGGAGAAAAGATGCCTGCTCTGAGAGTACGACCCAGGCCGGCGGATCCGCTGTCCGGGCCGTCGCCGCTGGTCAGCGCTGAGGTGCGTGACTTGGTGTCGCGTGCGCAGACCGGTGACCGGGACGCGTACGGCGAGATCTACTCGCGCTACGTCGACCAGGTGACCGCCCTGGTGCTGTACCGCACCAGCGACCGGCAGCTCGCCGAGGACCTGACCCAGGAGACGTTCCTGCGGGCGCTGACCCGGATCGACTGCTTCACCTGGCGCGGCGCGGACTTCGGCGCCTGGCTGACGACGATCGCCCTGGGCCTGGTCAAGGACCACTACCGCAGCGGCCGGACGCGGTTCGAGCGGCCGGTCGACGAGATCCGTCACGCTGACCAGTCCGACACCCGCCCTGAGGCGGACCCGGCGCAGGCTGCGGTCGACCGCATCGCCCAGGAGGCCCTGCTGGCGGGTGTGCAGCAGCTGCCCGACGCGCAGCGCCGGTGCGTGGCGTTGCGCTACCTGCGGGGTCTGTCGATCGAGGACACCGCACGGCTGATGGGCCGCACCGAGGGCGCGGTCAAGATGCTCCAGCGTCGGGCGCTGCGTGCGCTGCGGGTGCTGGTGCCGGCGACGGCGGTGCTGGCATGACGGCGACGATCAGTCCCGACCAGCGGGCGGACATGCTGCGTGCGGCCCGTGGCGAGCGTCGCCCGGCCGGCGACCCGATGCCGATGGGCATCCGGGTGAACACCCCCACCGCCGCGACCACGGTCGACCCGGCGTCGAGTGCCGCTGACCAGGTCGAGAACACCACGGAGCCGGTCACGCTGGCCGTGGACGAGGTGCTGCGCTTGGCGCAGGGCAGCGAGTCGGCCCGTACGCGGTCGCTCGGTGAGCGGATCGCTACCGCGCTGGCCGACCTGACCCAGCGGGTGCAGGTTGAGACGGCCGAGGCGGACGCCCGCGTGGCCGCCGAGAAGGCGCGCAAGGAACTGGCCGAGACGGAAGCCCGCCTCGCCGAGGAGCTCGCCGCCGTGCGGCAGCAGCTGCGGGGGTCGCGCCGCAGCGGTGGTGACTACCGCGTGTCGACCACGGTGGACGTGGATCCGCAGGTGGTTCGGGCCTGGGCGGCTGAGGCCGGCATCGAGTGCAACCTCCGCGGCCGCGTCCCTCAGCGGGTTGTCGACGCCTGGCGGGCGGCGACCGGTGCGGGGGTGTCCGAGTGAGCGCGCGGGTGCTGCTGGGGTTGGGCGCGGGTGCGCTGGTGACCGCTGGTGTGGTCGCGGCTGCCGCTGACCACCGCCGGCTGGTGCGCCGGGCGACGGCGGCCGAGCGGCGTACGGTGACCGACTCGCTGACCGGGTTGTCGAACCGGGCCGGCCTGGACGCCGGCTTGGACCGGATCACGATGACCTGCCAGTCGTACGCGTTGCTAGTCATCGACCTGGACGACTTCAAGCCGGTGAACGACTCCTACGGGCACGATGCCGGGGACCGGGTGCTGGTCGAGGTCGGCCGGCGCCTGGGTCGGCTGGTCGACGCGGGCGGCGTGGTGGCTCGCCTCGGCGGTGACGAGTTCGTGATCGTGGCGCCTTCGCCGGGTCCGGCGATCAGCGCTGGACT
Source organism: Micromonospora sp. NPDC049529 (assembly GCF_055586685.1). NCBI lineage: Bacteria > Bacillati > Actinomycetota > Actinomycetes > Micromonosporales > Micromonosporaceae > Micromonospora > Micromonospora sp. NPDC049529. The sequence goes on along the minus strand of NZ_JBVJHT010000034.1, from coordinate 29,573 downwards.
CGGCTGCGAGGTTGTCGTGGTGCTGTCGCGGCCGATCGCGATCGGTGGCGACCGCACGGTCCGGATCGGGGCGAGCGTCGGCGTGGTCCACGCCTACGCCGGTGAGCCGGTGCCGGCGGTGCTGCACACCGCCGACGCGGCTTTGTACCGGGCCAAGGTCGACGGCGGCGGCCGGATGGTCGAGCACGACCCGACCGCCGCGCTGCTGACCCCGGGCACGAACGCTCCGATCGCCCGACTGCGCGACCTGCAAGACCTGGCGCGTGCTGGCTGGGGGGTGGCGGCATGACGGTCCTGACGAACGTCGACATCTGGGGCCCCGAAGAGGAAGAGGAGCCCACTGGCACTACCACGGAGGCGGTCGCTGCCGCGCCGGCCGAGGCCACGGCCGTGGTCCTGCGGGTCGTCCCCGGCGAGCTGGACCTGCGGGACCTGTTCGACGCGCCGCCGGATCTGCGACTCGACGACGTCGGGGCGATCTGCCCGATCGACGACACGGTCCTGGTGACCATCCGCCCGGCCGGGCTGGCGTGCCCGGAGTGCCTGGCGGCGTGGCCGATGTCCGGCCGCGACGGCCAGTGGGTCGACACCGTGCCGGGGTTGCCGGCGACGGCGACCGGCCGGGGCGCCCGGGTCCTCGCGATGGGCGGGGCCGTGCTGGCCGCGCCGCTGGCGGCCGCGTACGCCACGGCGCCGGAGCTGGCCGACGCGCTCGACCTGGGCGCGGTTCCGGAGCCGCTGATCCTCGCGGCGGCCGGGGTGTTGGCCGCGACCGGTGCCGGCCTCGCCGCGCACCGCCTGGTCCGCGCGCTGATCGAGCGGGGGACCGTGTGATGGCGGGCGGGGTACTGGTGCGGGTCGACCTCGACTGGTCGGGGAAGCACCACTACGACCCGGAGAACTCGCTGCCCTGCCGGATCTGCGGCACCGGCACGAATTTGCGCGACGGCCGGGGCGAGGCGTGCCACGTGACGTGCGCCGAAGACGAGATCGCCCGCGAGCTGCTCGGCGCCGCCGAGCGCCTGATCGCCGACGAGCGGTTCACCACGACGACCGAACAGGAGGCGGCGCGGTGAGCGTCGACCAGGGAACCACCAGGGACTGGACGGCGTTGCTCGACGCGGTCGCCGAGGTCGAGGAGTTCGAGCGCCGCGGCGGGCTGCTGGTGCCGGCCGGCACGGTGGTGGCCACGTCGGCCGCTATCGAGCCGCCGGCCCCGGCCCCGGCCGCGCCGGTCGCCGTCGAAGTGCCGGTTGCGGTGGAGATCGTGCCGGTGCAGGCACCGTTGCCCGTGCCGGTTGAGCCGGAGCCGGAGCCGGTCGTACGGCGCCGCTGGCGGCGTGGGTCGGAGACGGCCGAGCAGATGCGCGTGCGGTTGGCCGCCGAGCGTGGCCGGGTGTCGGTGGAACGTGAGGACGCCCTGGAGCGCGCGGAGGAGCGCGCCGAGCACGAACTGGCCCTCGCCGATCTCAAGGGCGACGCGGCGTCGAAGCGCCGCGAGCTGCGCGAGCGGGAGCGGGACGAGCGGCAGGGCGCCGAGCTGGACGAGCTGTACCGGCGGGCGTCGCGGGACGGCACCCGTGCCCGGATCCGGGCGGACATCCAGCGCAGCGCGGAGATGCGGGCGCTGCGAGTCGAGCTGGTGCGGCGGTCCGCGTGGATCGTCGGCCTGCCGGTTCTGCTCGGGTTCGCCGCCTGGAGCACGCCGGGTGTCCAGGCCGGCGCGGTGCAGTTGCTGGGCGCCGACCAGCACGACCCGCTGTGGTGGGCCGCGTGGCTGATTGAGCCGCTCCTGATCGGAGTGGCCGCCTGGATCATCACCATCAAGTCCCTGCTGAAGGCCGCTGGCGGCGATATCGACAAGCGCGCCACCCTGGCCAAGTGGGGCGCGCTGATCGTCTCCGTCGCGCTCAACATGACCGGCGGCTGGAACGGCGGCCACGGCTGGTTCGCCGCGATCGGTGAAGCGCTCGTCCACTCCCTCGGCGCGATCTTCGCGGCGCTCACCGCGTGGCTGATCGGCGTCGTCATCGACTACGCGAGCAACGCCAAGCCGTGGGACGGGGCCACCCGGATCGCCGACATGAAACTCGTGCCGCCGGCCCGTTCGGAAGGCGGTCGCACGGGCATCAGGCGGGGAAAACTCGCCGCCGCCGGGGCCGGCGAGGCCGGTCTTCCGGAAGACGTCCGGCAGCTCCTGGCGGCGACTCAGGCGGCGATCGAGAACGGGGCACTGTCCCCGGATCCGTCCGCCTACGCGATCTACAAGGACCTGATGGGCGGCCGGGGCGACAGGGCCCGCTCGACCCAGGTCGCGCAGCTCGTCCACGGGTGGCGGCCGGGGCTGCGCGCCGTCGTCTGATCCATCTGCACAGATCCGCTGATCAGGTTCCCCGGGGCGCGGCCTCCACGGCCGCCCCCGGGCTCTGGAAGGACACAGAGCATGGCCGGGCGCCACCGCACTGATCACCCCTCCACCGTCGTGGGCGGCTTGGCCGCGTACGCCCACCGGGGCGCCTGGACCGGGTGCACGAGTGGCCCGGTCCAGGCGCGGGGCGCCTCATAACTCCTCATAACTCTGGGGGGTGAGCAGCCAAAACAAGACTTTTGATCACTGAGGAGAGACGCAATGTCGCAGACGGAGATGACGGCCCCGGAGGTTGACGGGGTGGCGTCGGCGGAGGTGGTGCCGGATCTGTCGCTGTTGGCCGCCGAGTCGGCGGGGACGGATCAGCCGACGCAGGAAGAGAAGGTCAAACCGCAGGAGCTGGCGGAGACGTCGCCGGCGTCGGTGGGCCTGGTGGTGGCCCTGGTGGTGATCTCGATCGTCGTCGCCGTGGTGGTGGCGATGTGGATGGTGTCGCCGCTGATGGCACTGCTACTGGGGGCCGGGCTGATCGTGGTCGCGGTGCTGGTCGGCGGCGGGTGGCTGGCCTGGCGCAAGGTCACGCGCCGGGCCAAGACCGGCCGGGACGGCTCCGGTCGGGGCGACCGGACCGGCAAGGCCCCCGCTGGCGGTGGGAAGCCGACCGGCGGCGGGAAGTCCCCGGCCGGCAGCAAGCCCGGGGGCGGGCTGTGGCCGTTCAGCCGCAGCAAGACCCCCGCTGGCGGCGGAAAGTCCCCCGCTGGCAAGGCCCCCGTTGGCGGGGGAAAGCCGACCGGCGGCGGGAAGTCCCCCGCTGGTGGCACGTCTGGGGGCGGGTGGTGGCCGTTCAGCCGCAGCAAGACCCCCGCTGGCGGCGGAAAGTCCCCCGCTGGCAAGGCCCCCGCTGGCGGCGGGAAGCCGACCGGCGGCGGGAAGCCTCCGGCCGGCAGCAAGCCCGGGGGCGGGCTGTGGCCGTTCAACCGTGCCAAGGCCCCCGCTGGCGGCGGAAAGCCCCCGGCTGGCAAGGCCCCCGCTGGCGGCGGGAAGTCCCCGGCTGGTGGGGGGAAGCCTCCGGCCGGTGGTGGGGGGAAGCCGGCCGGCGCTGGGGGAAAGTCCCCGGCCAGCAGCGACGGGGGGCGCAAGGCCAAAACCGCAGGCGGGGCGGTGTTGCTCGGGCTGCTGGGGCTGGCCAAGGCGGCGCAGCGCAAGACGGACGGCAAGGGCACGGACGGCAAGACCACGGACGGCAAAGCCACGGACGGCAAGAGCACGGACGGCAAGACGTCGGCTGGCAAGGACGGGTCGACGAAGGCGACACCGACGCAGCCGGTGCCGGGTGGGCATCGGCCGGAGACGGTGATCGAGGTCGACCTGAACGACATCACCAGCCCGCCCCGCCGGCCGAGCAGCTCGTCGACCGGGTCGACGTGGCGTACGACGCCGTTCTATGACTCCGATTCCACCGCTGGCAGCGAGTGGTGGGACCGGTCTGCACCTGCACAAACACCGCTGCGTACGCACCAGATCCCCAGTTCCAACGACCCAGGAGGACCAGAGATGAGCACCACGACTGAGGCGGACCAGGACGCGATCCGGGTGGCGAACCGCTACGCCGGGTTGATCCAAAAGGCCCAGACGTTGCAGGACCGGGCGGACGCCTGCCGGGACGCCACTGACCAGTACCGGCGTGACGCCCGGGCCAACCAGGAGTCGGCCGAGACCCACAAGGCGGCCGCGGCCACGATCCGGAACGCCAACATCGCGGCGGACCACGCTCGGGCGGCTCGGGACGCGGAGGCCGAGGCGGCGCGGGAGATCCTCGCCGCCCGCTACTACGAGTCGCAGGCCGAGGCGTACGAGGCGCAGGCCCGCTCCATCTGACCGATCACCGCGCGGGGGCCGCGCCGCACCTGGTGCGGCCCCCCACAACCCACAACCGCAGGACCAGGCAAAACAGGGGAGGACGTCGTGACGAAGCGGCGAGCACGGTCGGGGATCGAGTGGAAGACGTTCTGGGCCATCTGCGCGCCGTTCATCTCGGCGGTATGGGTGGCGGTGTGGCTGATCACCGGCTCGCCGGTGTGGATCACGGGGCTGGCCACGGCATTGTTGGCGGCGGCGGCCGCGTTCGGCGCCCGGCTGCTGGTGCGAATCTCCCCGATGTTCGCCCGCCTGAGCGCGCCGGCGAAGGCGCGGGTGGTCGGCTGGCTGGTGGCGGCGGTGACCGTCTACGCGGCCTGGTCCACCCTGGCCGTGTCGGTGCCGGACCTGTGGCCGGTGTGGGCGCTGGTCCTGCCGGTGCTGGGCAGCAGCACGTGGGTGATGGCGCGGGCGCACGAGTACCTGCTGCGGTACGCGCCGCCACCGGCCGCGACCGCTGCGGAGCGGACCACAGCGGCGGCGCTGACCGCGCACGCCCAGCTCGCCCTGGGTAGTGCCGAGGACCTGTCCGGGCCGCGCGACGGGGAGCCGCACCTGGCGTGGCTGCTGCGCCTGGCGGTACGCCGGGCCGGGTTGGAGTGGCTGCGGGTGTCCAACCCGCAGATGGTCGGCCCGGCCAACGCGCCGTTCGGCGCGAAGATCGAGGCGTGGGCGCCGATCGAGCTGCGCCGGGTCGTCAACAACAAGGTCCGCGTCGAGCAGGCCCCCAGGTTGGACGACAACGACGCCCGGCGGATCGCCCTGGCGCTGCGGGACATCACCCGCCGCGACATCGCCCCCGACTGGGTGCAGATCAGCGAGGACCCGAACCGGGTGGGCGTCTACACGATCCAGGCCAACACCGAAGACGTCATGAAGCGGGTGCGCCCCTACAAGGAGCGCGTCGACGAGCTGGTCGACGCCTCCGGCCGCCCGATCTGGCGGCGGCTGGCCGACCCGTCGTACCCGCTGTGGGGCATGGACGGCATGCCCATCCCGGTCGACGTGGCCCGGCACGCCTGGATCCTCGGCGCGACCACCGGCGGCAAGTCGGCCTACGTCCACCGCGAGTGGGCCGACGTCACCCGCTGCGAGGACGCGCTGATCTGGGCCGCCGGCACCAGGAAGTTGTACGACCTGGTCGGCCCCTGGCTGGAGCCCTACCTCGGCCAGGACGTGCGGCCGCCGCTGGACTGGGTCCGCGCCGACGCCGAGGGCGTGCTCCAGATGCTGATCGCCGCGATGGAGATCGCCCGCTGGCGCCAGGACCAGCCGTTCTCCGCCCGCCACAACTTCCAGAAGATCCTCATCTACATCGACGAGGCCAGCTTCGCCCTGAACACCAAGGTCAAGGCGTACTACGACGGTGTGGAGGTCACCGCCGGCGACATGTACGCCGAGTGCACCCAGGCCGTCGCCTCCGCCGGGATCTACCTGATCGCCGCCACCCAGCGCGGTGTCCACCACGCCTTCGGCGACAAAGGTGGGGACGCCAGCGCGAACATCGGCCGGGAGATCGTGCTCATGAGTGGCGACGAGCAGGAGGCCGGCCGGGTCACCGGCAACTACAAGCTGCCGCCGCTGCGCCACCGGGGCGAGTGCTACGCCCGCCTCGGCGACAGCGAGCCGGTCCGCGCGAAGATCGAGTACGTCCAGACCTCGGACCCGTCCAAGCCGGTGCTGCACGACGGGCCGCGCGTCGATGAGATCTCCTGGAACCGGCGTTACCACCAGCGGGAACTCGACGCCGGATCGGCGCAGGCCGCCGGGCGCGTCTACGCCGGCCGGCACCTGCTCGTGACCGACGAATCCCTGGCCGACCTGCGGGGCGCCCGCGCCCGCAGCGGCGCCAAGAAGCAGGCCAGCACCCCGGAGCGCGACGCCGAGCAGGCGATGGCGTCCGCCGTCGCCGACATCTTCAGCCGGCTCGACGGCGACAAGCCGCCCGCGCCGGCCACCATCCGGGTGACGGCCACCGTGGGGAATCCGGTCGAGCCGACGTCGATGGCCGGGTTCCGCACCCGCGCCGATCGGGTCGAGGCGGCGGTGCGTCAGATCTGGCGCACCAGCAACGCCCCGGCCGGACCGCGCGACATCCTCGCCGCGCTGCACGACGGCGGCGACACCTCCGCCACCCCGCAACTGGTGTCCAACGCGCTGACGCAACTCGGCCAGCAGGGGCGGGTCGTGCGACCGGAGGCCCCGGACGGGCGGGCGGTGACCGGGCAGTACCTGCCCCCCGAGGCCGCCACCACCACGGTCACTGCCAGTAACGGATAACTCCTCATAACCCGGGCCCCCTCCCCCCTCCGAGGGGCCCCTATGCAGGAGCCGACCCCCCTCCCCCGCGCCTGTTATGAACCCGCCTGTTAGGTCACTGTCCGTAAAGGAGCGCCGCCCGTCATGTCTGCCAGAGTCGCCGAACTCGAAGCCCAGATCCGCCGCCTGACCGTCCAGCGCGACGCCCAACCGGCGGACACCGTCTACGCGCTGACCCACCAGCAGCGCATCGACGCGCTGTCGATCGAGCTGATCGCGTGGCAGCTCGACCCCGTCCGGATGCGCCTCGCCGAGGACGCCATCCGCGCCGCCGCCCGGCGCCGCCACCGCGCCCACGCCGGCCGGCGCCGGTGGCCGGCGGTCGCCAGCGCGAGCGGTGTGTTCGGCGGCGTGGCCACCGTCGGGCACCTCGCCGCCAGCGCCGGCGGCCCGCCGCTGATCGGCGGGGTGCTGCTGACCGTCGCGGTGGGCGCGCTGGCGCTGACCGCCGTCGACCGCGCCCGCGACGCCCGCGAAGCCGCCGCCGCCGCCGAGGACATGCACACCGCCCAGGACCAGTACGCCGCCGTCGTCGCCCGACACGCCCGCGCCATCACCCCGGTTCGTCCGCTCGCCATCCACAACCAGGAGGAGACGCCATGCAGCCCACAACCCAGCCCGACAACCAGCCGGCCCACGTCCACCGCCACCAGCCCGGCACCGGACTCTGGCCCCGCCGCTGCTGCGACCTCTGGCCACCCCGCAACCGAGTCCGAACCGTCGGCCGTTCCCTCCGTTCCGTCGCCGATCGCCGCCGCCTGATGCGCGCCGCCGCCTACACCGGCTGGCTGCTGCTGGCCCTGGTCGCGGTCATCACCGTCAACACGCTGCTGCTGCCGGCCACCACCGACTGGGCCTCGGACCACGGCTTCGTGGGATGGGCGCTGTGGCTGACCTGGGCGGGCGGCTCCCTCACCGCCCTGCACCGCGGCGTGCTCCTGCAGCGCCGGTCCCGCGCCAGCGTCTACGTCCTGCACGCCGCCGCCGTCGCCGCCGTCTACATGGCCATCGCCGCCCCCGGCGGATGGCGCCAGGCGCTGACCGCGACCGGCGGCACCGTGATCGCCTGGTCGATCGCCTACCTCGCCACCCGCCCATGGCGTTGACCGCTTCCGCCGGGCCGGACACCATGCCGGCCCGCGCGGTAGCGGCCAACCCCACGGCCCACGGACAAGGAAGGCAGGAAATGACCACCTCGACACCCGTACGACCGGCGCGGATCCCGGTGCGGCTGCTGCTCGCCGACACCGACGCCGCCCGCCCGGATCGACTGGGCGGCACGGCTGGCCGTCGCCGCGATCCCGTTCGCACTCGTCGACGGCCGCCCGCTCAACCCGCACGCGCCGACCGGCGTGCGGTACGGGCGCGGCGAGCTGGGCCACTGGGGTGAGGCTCGGGCAGCCGACGCGCTGGTCACCGCCACCACCCCCGACGGGTGCCGCTGGATCGTCATGATCGAACGCGAGGACCGCCACGGGTGGGCGCTACCCGGTGGCCACGTCGAGCAGGGCGAGGACCCGCTGCGCGCCGCTATCCGCGAACTCGAAGAGGAAGCCGGCCTCAGCCTCGTCGAGCACACCTGGAAGGTGTCGCCGGCGCGGTACGTGCCCGACCCCCGCGCCACCGACGAGGCATGGATGGTGACCCACCTCGCGCGGGTCGACATGGGCGGGTACGACCTCGGCCGGTTGCCGCGCGTCGTCGGCGCCGACGACGCGGTCCGGGCCGAGTGGATCCGGGCCGACTCCTACGACGTCCTGGTCGACCACCTCGCCGTGGTGTACGACGGACACGTGTTCGCCGCCCACTGCGACATGCTGACCGAGGCGCTGGGCTGACCAAACACCCCTCTCGACGCGACGAAGGGGGGAGGAGGAAGGTTTGGGGTGGGGCCCCCTCTTCCCGTCTCGGGTCCACTCCCCTTTGGT
>NZ_JBVJHT010000034.1:0-21031 GCF_055586685.1 Micromonospora sp. NPDC049529 | reverse complement strand
GACACTTTTTCCGCCCTCCTGCAGAGATGAAGACCGAGTACATCGCCCACACCACACCCCCCTCTCAACACAAACAGGGCCCCCACCCCCCTCCCCCCCCCCCCCCCCCTCCCCCCCCGTCGCGGCTACGCCTCGCTGAGGTCGATCACGCCCCACCCGGCCGGGAGGATGCCGGCGGCCGGGCCGGGCTTGGCGGTGGCGTAGTGGGCCTGGTGGGCCAGCGCGGACCGGATCGCGTGACCGGTGGCCAGGTCCCCGGCCGCACGGGCGAACGCCCCGGTCTGGCGAACATCGTCGGCGCCCGGTTCGACCCCGAGCGGCAACAGCCGCACGGCCGGGGTGGACATCAGCAGGGCCAGCAGCGCGGTACCGACCTCGTCGGTGGTCGCGGTGTACGCGGCGGCCAGACACGCGGCCGGGACACCCACCTGCCGGTCCTCGTCGGCGATCTCGGCGATCAGCTCACCGACCGCGACCTGCCCGGCCACGTACGCCCGCAGCGCGGTGTCGTCGAGGACGACCGCGATCTCCTGGCTCACGCGGCGTCGTCGAGCAACCGGCGGCCGGCGTCGAGCACGTCGGCCGGCATCGGCTCCGCCAGGCGATCACGCCACCGGGCCTTGCCCGCCTCGGTCACCTCGATCCCGGCCCGGCGCATCACCTCGTCGACCCGACCGCCGGCCATCTGGGCACGGACGGCGGCGGTGATCGCCGCCGACGCGTTCGGCTGGCCGTCGAGCCACTCGCTGACATCGTCCGGGACGCTGATGCTGCGCTTCGCGGTCATGGGCGAAGCGTACCCCCGCCGGTAGCACCAGCGGTGCTACCACGCAGGTCAGGACACTGGAAACACGCGGAAACGGACACCGGTAACGCCGCCGCCAACGCTCCGGTGGTACGCGGCCGGACCGCCCGCGCGTTTGCCAGGTGTCCGGACCGCACCCCCGGTGACCTGGCCCGCAACGGTGCCGTCAACGCCCGGCCCGTACGCTGCGCCGCCCGTGATCCGGGCGGTGATCAGCTCGATCACCGGCTGATCGCTCCGGTCGCTCAGGGCTCCCCCCGGGCCTCGTAGGGAAAATTTCGGAGGCTGGGCGTGGGTCTCCGGCGTGGTCGTCGACAACTTCCGACCCCCACCCCCGGGCGGGGCCTCGCGCCCGCGCGCGTTTTTGGCGGTGCGAACGTTCGAACCGGCGACCACTCGGGCCCCGAACTGGTGCGCTGACCAGGTGGCGGTTGGGGCGTGACACGTGCCCTGTGAACGCCTTCACAGCGGCTGACGCCAGCCGCTCGCAGTCGTCACACTCGATGCCGTGGGACTCTGGAAACGCAAGCTGCGCGGCTGTCTGATGGTGGCGACGTTCGCGGGCGCGGTGGCCGCCGATTTCCTAACCGGGTTCGGCGAACCAGTGGTGGAAGTGGTTGCCACCTTGGTCCGCCCACCTGCGGAGACGACCATCGGCCACACGACCGCCTTGATGATCACATCGAGCGACCGGGAGTACGGCCGCCCCGCCGGGGATCTCGGCGAGTTCCAACCAACCCTCTCGCACGAAACGAACAGGTCCATGGCGGTCAGCGGATCCGACATCGGAACCTGGCGCCCCGCCCACCTCTGACCGGGTCTCGGATTTGCACGTCCTTTGGGTTCGCGGGTTCCCCCCCCGCGCGTTAGCGGGCTCCGGCAACTCCGGAAACGTCGTGTCCGGTCAGTTCGAACCGGGCGTGCTCGGCGAGCTGGTCGACGTCGACCAGGTCCTCACCGTGGCGGGTCAGCCGGGCGTGCCCGAAGGGCTGCGGGTCGACCCCAAAGCCGCCGGCTACCTCCAGGTCGCCGGCATCCTCGCGTCCGCCGGGTTCGCGGTCCTCGCCACCGGCGCCGGCCGGGGACTGACCGGCCTCGCGGCCGCCGCCGGCGTCGTCACCGCGGTGCTGGTCCTGGCCGCCGTCGTGCTCCTGCTCCTGGCCTCCCGGCCACGCCTCGGCGGCGGCAACGTCGGCTTCATGGCGTACGCCGACACCGACACCGCCACGATCCTCACCCGGCTCACCCCCGCCAACGGGGCGGCACTCACCCCACTGCACAAGGCCAGGGAGCTGCGGTGGCGCTCCGACCTCGTGCGCGGCAAGTACCGGCTGATCGGCTGGGCGGTGCCGCTGCTCCTGGCCGGCTTCGTCGGCGCTGCCATCACCGCCGTCCTGGCCATCTGGCCGCCCATCTGACGTTGCGATCGTCACGATCAAGGTAACGCCGCCGCTAACGGTGCCGAGGTATACGGCCGTAACGCTCGTCGAGCCGCAGGCGCCGGTACGGCACTGGTTGGCCCTCACGCGTCGAGGGCTTCGATGCCGATACCGGCGCCCCTACCGACGGTCGGTTCATCCGGTGGGGTCACGCCGCCTCGGGATCGTCGGTGATTCCAGCGCCCGCGCGAGGGTCCGCAGGCCGAGCGCGGTTCCACGGAGAACCAACTCAGCCGGGCCGTCCACGGTGGTGAGCAGCGCGGCGAGGTCGCAGACCACGCTCATCTGGTAGGCGGAGGTCGCAGTCCTGCGCCGCCACGACGGCTGGGTCTTTCCGGTGGTGTCCACGTCGCTCCTCGATCTGATCCTCGGGCCGGAACTGTCCGAGCCCTCGACGGCATCCAGATTGGCTACGCAGAGCAATGTCCGTCTACCTCACGGTCAACGTCACGATGTCCGGAAGATTGGCATCCATGAATCATTCCTGTTGGCCGGTTGTCCGGGTGTTGACCGGGCTGGTTGTCCGGATTCTGTTGGCTCCAACCGGTCATACAGTGCTGTCACGCGGTCAGACGCGTACCGGGCAACGCTCGGACAACCCGGCCAACCACCCGGTCAACTCCATTGAAGAACTGACGGCGGGCCGTCACAGCGGCCGGTCACAATGTGTGTGCACACCCTCCGACCGACGTTGGTCCGCCACCCGCGCCCACCCCGCATCTCGTCGGCCACTTGGACACCCCTTACCTCGTGAAGGAGAGGCATGGCCACCCCGGCCGACGAGACCCCACCGATTCCTGCACCAAAGCCGAAGCGACAGGCCCGGGCACCGCGGACCGAGCAGCATATGCGGGACAAGCACACCCCGGAGACCGCCGAACTGTTGATCGCCGTCCGCCAACTGCTGGTGACAGCGTTCGGCGAGAAGGGCTGCCTCCAGCAGCTCGCGATGCGGATGCGCCTCGAACTCGCCGAATCCGACACGCGGACAAGCAGAGACATCGCCAAACGGCTGTCGGAGCACATGAGCAGCCGCTCACAGAAGGGTCCGCCCTGGAAGACCATCGAGGCGGTACTGCGGCACTGCGTGTCCGACGAGGACCGGCCCGCTCAGCACGAACGGCTGCGGAGGCTGTACGACGCCGCCCACGATGAGTCGCCGGACGGCGACCGGGACACCGCCCCGGTTGACCGTGGCGGGGGCATCCCAGAGGCCGTCGCGTTGCGCACGGAGCTGTGCGCCACCCGGCAGGCCCTGGAGAAGAAGATCCAGGAGTTCAGGACCCTCACCGACGACCACGCCGTCGCGTTGCGCGCGGCAGGAACGTTGACGACCCGCGCCGCGGAGCTGGAGGCCAAGTACGCCGAGGCCACCCAACAAATCCGCCTACTCACCGACAGAGCCGAACACTTCCGGCGCAACCACGACGTGGCCATCAGCGACAGCGTCTGGGAACGCGCCGAACTCCGCGAACTCCGCGAAAAACTGGCCCAGATCGTGGCCTTCATCGAATCCGACCCAGCCCTGCGCAACGTACAGGTGGGCGCCAGCGCCTTAACCAGCACCGCGCAACCGGTCGGCATCTCACCGGTCTCCACCGCCACACCGGCGCACCGATCACTGGCGTCGTACCTGCGTGTGTGCGCCGAGCTCGGCGCACACACGATCAACACGATCGCCAAGCAGACCGGTCAGTCACCCGAGGTGATCGAACGCACCTTCGCCGCGCATACCCTGCCGTCCTTCCCGGTCGTCAACAAGATCGGAGTCGCGGTGGGTGCCGACCCCACCTATCTGTTGAACAATTTCCTGCTCGCCGACGACGAGGTGGACCGGCTCACCAAGGCAACCGACCGCCTCGCCGGCAAGGACAGGTCTCCGTCACGGGACAAGTTCGACGAGGTCATCGCCAGCTACTACGAGGAGGACAGCGAGGAGCTCGCCGCCAAGGCCGCACTGGAGGAAGACACCGAGGAACTCCCGACGATTAGGGCCCGCCGGATCGAGGACCAGGACACCGAGGAACTCCCGAGGATTAAGATTCACCCGGCCGGTGGCCCCTGGCACCCGTACGGCGAAGCCTGGCCGCCGCCCGGAATCTCGCACGGCCGGGCCATGGCCGACCGACCCACCTGGTCGCAGGCCATGAACACCTCGGCCGACGAGTCGGAGTGGCCTGAGGCAACCGGCTACCGCCCCGAACGCAACCCGCGCAGACACACCCCACGTCACCGACGCAGGCATGAGCAACCTGAACTGAGCACCGTCGGCGTACTCGTCGTGATCATCCTGGCGGTCTCGATCGTCATTGGCCTGATCGCCACCGCTCTGCTCGACTACCCGTAAGGCTGCCTTTGTCTCCAGCTTGCTCCCGGCACCGCCGGGCACCGTCCCGACCGAGATCCGCACCGTTTCCACTTCAGTGTTTCCTGGTCGGGTTTGAGTGTTGGCGGCGCTGGGAGCCGCCACGATGAGGTCATGGCGAACAGCGGTGGCAAGAGCAGCGGCGGGAAGGGCGCCCCGCGCATCCAGTCGGCGGCGGCGAGCCGACCGCCACATAGACCCGCCCGCGCCAGGTAACCAGCGGGCCCGAAGTTCCCAAACCCGCACGCGGGGTGAGGCCCCGTATGCTCCGGTGCCGCCAGCACGGGCGGGGGGACCTTCCGTCCCCCCCTCCCCCTTGGGGCATCTGTCTGGTGCGGCGTTTCCGCAGCCTCGGTCAGGGGGTCGGTGCCGGGCGACCAGGGCCACAACGAGGTAAAGAGCCCCCTTGCTACCGGGGGCAATGAGCGGATGCCGGGACGGGCTGCCCGGCACCGCCTGACGGCCGCCAGCAGCATCGTGGGGACCTCGTCCGGTGACGCCTGCCGGGCAGGGGCTACCAGTCGTGCTTGTCCATGAAGTTGATGTCGCCGCTGGACACGGTCCGGTAGACGGCTTCCTCGTGGTCGATGACGGAGTTGGCGCGGGCGGCGTCGGCCTGGCTCTGGCGACGGCGGCGCTCGGCCTCGGTGATCGGTTGGGTGGGGTTGGCGTCGCTGGCGGTGCGGGCCTTGTCGGCCTCGGACTGTGCCTGGCGGCGGGCGCGTTCGGCGGGCGGGAGTCCGGCCCACCGGCTGGGTTGCTGCTGACCACTCATCAACTCATCGTGACCGGCCGTGTGCGCCAAGTCCACAACTGAGGGGTTCCGGGCCGGGACCGGCAGCCGGTGGCGGGGGCGTCGGCGCCGACCGGCCGCGTACGGCGGGTGGGCGAGGCGACGCGGATCGCGCCTGGCTGCTGGTGCGGGCGGGGAGGTGGTGCTGATCATGTGGGTGTGGTGTGGCTTCGAGGATTGCTCTGCTTCCCAGGGAAGTCAACGGCTTCCGCGTGGATGGTGGGCACGTACTCGCGTGCTGACCATCCACGGCGGAAAGTGGTCCCTATCTCGATAGGGTGTCGGATCGCGCGGCGACCCGTTCTTGGTCTGTCACAGCGGCTCTGGCCTGCACTGACAGAGGTCCGCCGGGGACGGATCGACGGCCGTAAACGGTAGCGGCCGGGGAAGGTCCGGTGGAAGGGCCTGTGGAAGCACCGGCGGAAGCCGTTTCCAGGCTGGCCAGCGTCCCCCTGGGGAGAGAGTGCCCTCGTTTCACGAGGGAGTCTGGACACGAACCGGGCCGGCGGTGATCTGTCAAACCGGCTGTGGCCTGCACTGACAGATCGTGACAGACGACGGTCGCGGGGACGTCGCGGTGACAAGCGACGCCCCCGGCGACGAGCCCCCTGACGGCCCCGTGAACGACGTGCCCGGTTCGGCTACAGGCCGATGGACGGGCCTCGGTCGATGCCGGGGTGGCGGTGGTGCAGGCCGTGCTCGGGCGCCGGTCGGGGTGCCGGTGTTGGTGGGCGCCGGAGCCGGGCGGCGGTCTGTTCGATGTCGCGGCCGATGTCCTCCAGCCGGGCCAGGTCGGGGTGCATCGCGGCGCGTATGGCGGCCTCGTCGCGTAGCCCGGCGGCGCGGCGTTGCCACTGGCCGCTGTGGTCGGCCTGGTCCTTGCCGGCGCGGGCGGTGTTGTCGGCGTGGGCCTGGTCGACGTCGATCGCGTCCCCCCTGGGGAGAGAGTGCCCTCGTTTCACGAGGGAGTCTGGACACTGGTCGACCCTCGCGCGGTCTGTCAAACCGGCCGTGGCCTGCGCTGACAGACCCTGACAGACGACCGTCGCGGGGACGTCGCGGTGACAAGGGACGCCCCCGGCGACGAGCCACCCGACGCCCCTCTGAACGACGTTGCTCGGTCCGGTCACAGGCCGATGTGGCCCGGACCGGTGCGGCAGCCGGACCTGTCATCGGTGGCGGGGCGACCGCAGGTTCGCCTGGGTGCGGCGGGGCTGGTGGAACTTTGGTCGGTCCGGGCCGGGTGGATGTCGCCGTACCCTGCCCCCTGTGACGACAATCAGCGCAACCGCCTACAACAACAGCCACTCCGACCCGGCGTACCACCTCGACAATGTGCCGAGCAACTGGGTTCATCGCATCGATCTCGAACATCCGAACGGCAACCAGACGGTGTTGATCTACGAGAAGAAGCCGTCCGACGAAGAGCTGCGAAAACTGATGCTCCAGCTGCAAACCAATGCAGGCAAAGCGGGCGGAAGAGTCACGGTTGTTGACGCCGACGGCACCCGCACCGAAGCTCCGCCCTTCCGCTGACAACCCGCACCCGGCGCGGCAACACCGCGACGCCCGGTCCGGACCGCGAACCGATGTCGAACAGCGCGCCGCCTGTCACCCCCTTCTCGGGGTGACAGGCGGTTCGGCCGCCGGCGGCGCCCAGTCGCGAGGGCCAGGTCTACCGTCGACTGGGTGAGCGGCACCTACGATCCCGAGCTGGCCGAGCGGTCCGTGCGCGAGCTGGCCGCCGTGACCGACCTGGAACTGGTCGACGGCATCCGGGCGGCGTACGCCGTGGTGGTCGACCGGGCCGAAGCGCTGCGCCAGGCGACCGGCTGGCCCGGGGACCAGTGGGAGCGGGCCGCGTACGCCGCGCTGGTCGCCGGCCGGGACGGGCTGGCCGAGCTGCGCGAGCTCCACCCCGCCGGCGGACAGCGTTGCCCCGTCCCAGGTGATGTCGCCGGGCGGCAGCAAGGTACGGGCGGTGATCTGCCCATCGGCAGCGCGGTCGTCTCGTCTACCGTCGCCTGGGTGAGCGGCACCTACGATCCCGCCCACCGGCCCGGTGAGCCATCACCGCTGGCTTCGACCTTCGAGGACCGGTTCGACAGCAGCATGTTGTTGTCCGGAGGTGACCAGGGCTGCCATCAAGTCGGGAAACTCGTGCGGCGCCTTGGAAAACAACGCTTGAAAGACCGGACGCCGGGAGACTGCAACAGCGATTCGCTGCCACCCTTGATCGTGTTGCGGGTCCGGAAACCGCTTCGCCACCCGGTTTGCATGGTCAATCGCCCCAGCCATGATGTCGGCCACCAGCAGCGCTCGATCACGGTTAGGGTCGTCGTCGGCGAGGGGACGGCCTTCCAGCACGTACGGCCGGAGCTCAGGATGCTGGAAGATCAGCATTAAGGCTTGGTCGTACCGCTCGCTCGCGGAGCTGAGCGCCTCGTACCGTCCCATCAGGTTGGTAATTTCCGTCTGCTCCCGCAATTTGCTGGTCTGCCGCGCCAGTAGAAGCAGGGACACCACTACCGCAACCGCGCTTACCGAATCTGCAATGTCCCCGAGCATGGGCTCTCCCTGCCAGTCGTTGCCCCTTTTCAGCATAGGAATCAGCCTCAAGAAAGCGGCGGTTGCCGGGCTCGGCGGAGCGCGCTGCGTCGGGTCGGGGCAGGTGAACCGGCTGGAGCAGATCGCCCAGGAGCTGGGGCGCGCGACGAAGGCCGGGGATGCGCTCGCCGAGACGATGGTCCGTCTCGGCGGCGCTGTCGTCTCATCTACCGTCGCGCGGCGCTCGTCGAGCTGGCCGCGCCAGCGGGCCGAGTCCAGCGACACCGCGTAGACCGTTCCGAAGTGACGTACCCGTACGCCCGGGGCCAGTCCGGGTGCGGCACCGCCAGCCGCAGAGCGGCGAGCTGCTCGGTCGACCAGACGATCAGCGGCCGGGCGAGCAAGGCGGTGTGCACGGTCGGCGCGGCGTCCTCGCGTGGGATCGCCGCGTCGTGGCGGATGCGGGCGCGTGGGCCGGTCCGGGAGACCAGCACGTCAACCAGGCGCCGGCCGGCGTCGGCGTCGACCGCGCGGATCCGGGCGGCGGGCGGCGGTGCACTGGCTGCTGCGCGCCCGGAGCGCCCCCGTCCCGGTCACCGGGGGCGGCGTCTAGCGGACGGCTGTCGTTGATTCGACAGTCATCCGCTATCGACCCAAGCATCGATGTTTGGCAAACTCTGCACTATGCGCCCTTGAAACGCATTCATCTCGAATGACCGTTTGAGGTGGGATCGTTTATCGACCTGACCGGGGCCGATCTCCGGTCAGCGTCGCCGGTCCTTCTGCGGAATGGACGACCGGCTACCTCCGCGAGGCACCTGATCCGGCAGTGCCGTGCGGTCTACCGGGTGCCGCCCGCCGGGCTTCGGCGTTCGAGATCCTCCCGTCGGCCCGCGGGTCCGTCCCGACCGGAAACGCATCGAAGGGAGCAAGCTTTTGCATCACGTCCGCAGAGTTTTCGCACTCCTCCTGGCCCTGGTGACCACGGGCGGCGCATTCGTCGTCCTCACCGCGTCACCCGCACAGGCCGCCGTCTCGTGCTCCGGGACCATCACCTACAGCCGTACCTACGGTCCGGGCGAGCTGACGATCTTCTACAACACCTCCAACGGCGGCACGAACAGCGCCTGCTTCTACCACAAGGGTGCCGCGTACGGGGTGGCCGCACCGACCTATGTACGCGCGTACCGGTGTACGGAGCAGTCCGGCGAGGGACAGCCGTGCACCATCGCGGCCAGCTCCAGCGCGGACTCCGGCAACTACGCCTACTACGCCGGACCACGTGGGGTTACCGGCACCGCCAACTACTGCGTCGCCGCGATCGGCTACATCGACTGGCAGGGCTACCGCTACCAGATCAGCAGCGGGCGACAAGGCTGTTGACCCGGACCTGACCTCTGCCGCGAGCACAGCTTCCGCGCAGCGCAGATCACCGGCGTCGACGAGGACGCCCTTGTCCTGGCCCTCCGCAGCACCGATGGTGGGCGACCGGCGGCGCGGCCGTCTCGTCTACCGTCGGCTGGGTGAGCGGCACCTACGATCCCGAGCTGGCCGAACGGTCCGTGCGCGAACTGGCCGGTTTGACCGACCTGGAACTGGTCGCCGACATCCGCGTGGCGTACACCGTGGTGGTCGACCGGGCCGAGGTGCTACGGCAGGTCGGCTGGCCCGGGGACCAGTGGGAGCGGGCCGCGTACGCCGCACTCGTCGCCGGCCGGGACGGGCTGGCCGCGCTGCCCGTCGACGCGCCGCTATGGGACGTGGTCGACCTGGTGAGCCCGATCCTGGGCCAGTGGTGGCCGCAGCGTCCGACCGAGGCCCGCGCCGTGGCCGACGCGATCGAGCAGCTCCGCATCGTGGCACTGCACCGGCCGACGTTGGTTCACGCCTCCCGCCGCCTGACCGCCGGCAGCTTCTACCAAGTCAGTAGGTCAGTAAGTCAGTAGATACTGAACGTCACCGACTGTGGCTGTTACAGTCGTACGTGCAGGACGCCTCCGGGCTCCCGCACCGCCTTAGGCCCCGCCCAGCGCGGGGCCTTCGTGCGTCTCCAGGGCCGCCGGCAGCGGCTGCAAGCTGGGCAGCGGCCACCAACACCGGGTGTGGTGCACCCGAGGCTGGACCCACCCCCAGAGACTGGCATTCGTCGCGGCCACCCGTGGATCCTTAGGCAGCACCGTCTCCATGCGGCGGTGCAGGAACGTCACCAGGTCGACCGCCTGGACCAGGCGGGACGAGTGCGACGGGGCGAAGTGCAGCGTGTCGACGATCCGGCTGATCTTCCGGGACCGGTACCCGCCGGTTCCCGACACCCGGTACCGGGTGAGGTCCGCCCGGTGCGCCGACTGGTCATCGACCTCGTCGGCGATCACCAGCGCCAACTGCTCCTCCTGGGCGGCGTACGCGTCGATCCGCTCCAACAGGTGCGACAGCACCACCTCGTGCGCCGGCTTCTGCGCGACACCGTACCGGCGGGCCAGGCCAACCCGGTCCACACCCCGCAGGATGATCGACACCTCATGCTCCCCGATCGCCCGCATCGCCGCCGCGTAGACGGGGATCCGAACCCGGAGCGGAACGCCCTTCCAGTCCCCCTTGCCGCTGTGCATGTCGTACCCGTGCAACTCGGCACCGGCCGGCACGCCGTACAGCTTCGCGGCATCCTCGACCACGGCGTCGAGCGCTGCGGTGAGCGGCAGCGCCTGGGACTCCGGCACCAGCAGGGCGCCCATCCAGTACGTCTCGGGCGTGAACGACTCGTCGACGTAGGTCAGCAGCACCGGGCGAGCGTAGGCGAGCACAGAGCGACACGCCCACCGTTTGCCATTGCCGCTGAAAATCGCACGAAATCGGCGGACTCGCTGTGCGAGTGCGACCGCAGAGCCTGTTTCGGACCGAATCGGGTACCCCGGTGGGTGCGCGTGTGGATCACCCCATCCGACCGGGAGCACCTGCGGTGGCGCCTGGAGATCTGGCCGGACGCGGGAGGGTCCTGGTCTGGCGGCTCTCCGGCCCCTGGGTCGCGTCCGCACCGCAGCGCAACCCCCGGGATATCGGGGCACTCGACCGAGGAACCGGGGGGGGCGCACCGGGCGATGACACAAATCCAGGCTGGTCTGCTCATCGATCCGTCTCGGTGCGCCCCCCGCTTCATTTTGGGTTCAACGCGTCGAACCCCGATCGTTGAACGCGTGGATCACGTCCCGGACATTCATCCAGTCTGATATGTTCCGTCCACCAGGTACGGATGCCCGCTGGGACAAATAGCGACCGAACTCTCGCCGCTGCCCGTCACTCCTCGCCATCCACCGTAGGCGTAGACACCCCAGGTCGACGTTGGCGTGGAACTACAATAGCTAATCGCCCTGAAATATCCGGTCCCGCCCGAGCAGTAAGCCCAAGTCTCGCCAGGGACGTGATACTTCTCCTTTGCGCTACACCCAGTGGGAGCTGCTGCCGCAGGGCTGGCGGTACTCACAACTCCAACCCCAACGGTTGCAGCCAGCATTGCCGCTACCGCCAGTGCACGTGCAGGTTTGGCAACTCGTCGATTCACAACCGACCCCTCATCAATTCGTCGCGGGATTAGAGCTAAGCCTCTTGCCATAGATTGTTCCCCCATACCAGTGAGTCAGTCAGAAATCGATCAACATCGCGACACCCGCCGCAACTAGCGATCTTAAACGCATGAATCCTCCCCGTGTTCGGAAATCCGTCATTGCAATAATCAATGATGATAGTTACGGATGTCAATGGTCCAGCCGTCTGCCGACTCACCGGCCGGCTGATCATCGGCCCGGGTTCGAGTTTTATACGACCTTGGCACGCGCTAACCCCCACCGCGCTCCGGCCCCCGGCCGGGGAGGTCCTCCCCCACCCAGGCGCCGTCACGAGCTACTCGGCTCGTCCTGGCGGGGCGGCGTACGCGGCGGCGTCGATGAGAGCATCTGCGCGGCCTGCGCGTCGATTCGGTCGTCCCACTCGTCGACCAACTCCGGCACGGTCATCGTGGCCCACCGCCGGATCGGCCCGACCGGGGGTCACTCGCTGAGGTACGCGGCGAGTGCGTAGCCCGGTGACCGGTCGAGTCGTACGGCGGCGCGGTCGTAGCGGCGGGTGGTGGCCACCGAGGCGTGGCCGGCACCGTCCTGGATGTCCTCCAGGGGCACGCCGGCGTCGCGGGAGAGCGTGACGTAGGTGGCCCGCAGCACGTGCGGGCTGAGCTTGACCCGGAGGCCGGCGCGGCGGCCGAGGCTGCGCAGCAGCCGCCAGACGGTACCCCGGTCCAGCGGTCGGCCGGTGCCGGTGGCGATCAGCGGCCGGGCCGGCGCCTTCTCGCCGGGGCGGGCGGGTACGCGGTCGGCAGCCAGGTCGGCCCGGCCGGCGAGGTAGACGTCGAGCCGGTGCGCGGCCGGGGCCGGCAGGACCACATCGCGGGTCTTGTCGCCCTTGCCGGTGAAACCGCGCAGCGCCCGGTGGCCACGGGAGTGGCCGTACTGGTCGACCGTCGCGTCGACCAGTTCCGACACCCGCAGCCCGCCGTAGAGCAGCACGGAGACGATCGCGCCAGCGCGTTCCGGGCCGGTGGCACCGGTGTACGCGTCGGCGGCCGCCAGCAACGCGGCGGTCTCGTCACGGCTGAGGCTCGGCAGGCTGGACTCCTTGGGCCACTGCGGACGCAGCTCCGGCTTGAGTTCGGCGACCGGGTTGTGCGACACCCGCCCCTGGGTCCGCAGCCAGTCGTACCAGGACGACACGGCCGACAGCCGGCGGGCGCGGGTGGCCACCCGTTCGCCGCGGACGTCGGCGAGCACGGCGAGCCAGGCCGCGACGTGCGTGCGGGTGGGCGGGCCGAGCGGATCCAGCCCGGACGCGGTCAGGTAGTCCAGCCACCGGCGGATGTCGCCCCGGTACGCGGCCCGGGAGTTCGCCGACCGGTACTCCATGAGCCAGTCGCGCACGAGCTGCTCGACGTCGGCCGGCGGCGGATCCCCGTCGACGTCGAGCACCACGGCGTTGGCGGGGCGGACGGCGGGGAGCAGTTCCCCGGTGATGGCGTCGCTCACTGGCGGCCTGCCGGCGTCATGGCGATCGGGCCGGCAACGTACGCGTCGACGCGCTTGTACTTCTCCGTGGTGCTGTGGCCGTCCCACTCGCCGGCGTACGCGGGCAGGTGCCAGGAGATCTGCCCGACCGGCAGGTCGATGTAGACCACGACCGGGCGCGGGTCGCTCGGGTCGTAGCCGACGCCGGCCGGCACGCCAGCCTCGTGCGCCAGAGCGAGCGCGGACCAGATCAGCCGGTTGCGGTGGGCGTACCGGGCCGTGATCTCCGGGGTGTCCGGGCCGGCGTGGCCGTGCCGGGACGGGTCGGTGGCGGCGATGTCCGCCAGCACCTCGGCCAGCGCGGTCAACTCGGGTCTCCTTCCGCGTCGGCGGCCTTCGCGTGGGCGATCCGGATCCGCAGCGCGTCGAGCCGGGCGGCGGTCTGGCGCAGCCGCTCGGCCTCGACACCGAGCTGCCCGCGCAGGTCGGCGTCGCTGATCCAGGCCGGCACCGTGACCGGGGTGCCGTCCGGACCGGCCGGGGTGTCGGTCAGCAGCGCGGCGATCTCATTCAGCAGCATCGTCTGGGCCGTGAGCGCGGCGTCGACGTCGCCGTCGTCCAGCGCTTCGAGGGCACGTTCGTACCGCGGATACGCGACCGTCCGCGCCGGCACGGCGGCGCCCTCGGCGACGATGACGGCGCCCAGTTCGATCGCCGGCAACATCCGCCCGTACTGCCGGACCCGGCCGTCGTCATCGATGACGTCGACCAGCTTGTTGTCCAGCCGAGTGATGGGCTCGGCGACCGCCGCGGTGACGGTCGGTGTGCCCGGCGCCAGGTCGGGGTCGACGGCAACGGTGTCGGCGACACTGACCGGGGTGTCGACCGGCAGGGCGGCCATCAGCGCGGCCAGCTCACCAGCGGTCTCCCACTCACGCGGGAACCGGGCCAGCACCTCGTGCACGGCCCTCGCCGCCCGGGTCTGCTGGTCCTCCAGGTCCTGGCGGCTGATCGGCCCGGCCGGCGGGGCCTGGCTCGTCGGATCCCACGCCTCGGCCTCCACGCCGTCGACCCGTGCCCGCACCATCCAGGCAGCGACGTCCGCCGCCTCCGGCTTCCACTGCGTGGCGATCGCCCGCGACCTGGTCGGCGGCGGTGGTGTCGACACCGACCAGGTCCCACTCCATGCTCTCGTCGCCCCGGTACTGGCTGACCTCGCCGCCGTCCGCGTTGTACTCGAACAGCGTGTAGTCGTACTCCACAGTCACCGGCTCCGGCGCGGTCACCGCTGCGCCTCCCAGCCGGGCGGCGGGTACGCGGCCGCACCTGGGCCGATCAGGTGCGCGGGGTAGACGTAGCTGTCGTCGGTCCAGCGGCGTCGCTGGACCAGGTCGCGGCGCTCCTTGGCCAGCCACACGTCGTCTGGCTCGGCGGACTCCCGCACCGTTTCGCGGTGGTGCTCGTCGACGACCGGCGCCATCGACTCGGCCAGGCCCACGAGGTTGTTCCGCCAGCCGGCGGGCCGGTCAACCAAGTCGCCTGCGGCGTCCGCAGCGTGGATGCGGTCGATCCAGTCCCTGACGGTCGCCATGTTCGCCATCTCACGCTCGATGTTCGCGGCGCGGCGGCGGGTCCGCTCGGCCACCGCCCACGGGTGGTCCGAGAGGAACCACTCGCCGGCATCGTCGGCGGTCGCGGAGTAGTCGGACAGGTCTGGCATGAGGTCGGGGTCCACGGTGTCCATTGCTTCCCTTTTGTCGTTCTTAGGCTGATCCGGTGAGGTTTGAGGGTATCTCCGGGGTGTGACAGAAAACCGCCTCCATAAGGTGCATTATGGGGGCGGAAATCCGGGACGGTGAGGCTGGGTCGATTCTGGGGATTCCCCGGGCCGCCATCCCTTGCCGGCGCTCGGCCGGCGAGAGGGTTCACCTACGCCACTGCTGCCCGGCCTGGCCTTGGCGGGCGGCGACGTTCGTCGCCATGCTCGCAGGTCTGACTCGGGACGACGCAGCCGTCCCGAGTTGGGTGGTCCAAGGCGGGTTCGAGGTGCCGTCGACCCGGATCTACACCCTGCCTAACGACGACGACCTCGACGCCGCCGTCGAACGGTAACCGGCGCCCTGACAAGCCAGTTCCGCGTACAAGCAGAGCAGGCCGCCTGACCGTGACGCGGCTGGTCGTCGGATACGGGGCAATCACCGACGCCGAGGCCGCCGGCTTCGCCGAGGCGGGGCGATCGGACGGCCGCCGGTGAAAGGTGCCCTCATCGTGGATGGCCTCGGTTGCACTGCGGTTTGATGATGTGGTGATGCTGTCGCGACGTTGGGTGATCATCGGGGTAGGTGTGGTGGTGGCCGCCGGCTTGGGGGTAGCCGCGTTGGTGTTCGGTCTGCAGGGGGTGGAGGTGGCCAGTTGGCTGGCGGCGGTCGCCAGTCTGGTGGTTGCGGTCGCTGCGGTCGTGCTGGCCCCGTCGGGGTCATCCACACCAGAACAGGGCCCGGTGACGTCTTCGGGTGGGTCGGGGTCGATCAGCGCGGGTGGGGACATCACGGGCATCGCCTCGACCGGGAACAACACGACGAACATCCAGCACCGGTGACCTGGCTGCCCCGGCGCAGGCGGCCGGTGCCCGCTCAGGTTGATCCGGCGCCGCCGGTGTCATCCGCTATCCCCGCCGTTGCAGCCGGGTCGGGCGGGATCACGGCCGGCACTATCTCCGGCATCACCTCCACCGGTCCCCAGACGACCAACCTGCAGTTCAACACGGTGCTGCCGCCGGAGGCGCTGCAAGCACCGGAGGAGGTGCCGGCGCCGGCCGGCCTGGTGAATCTGCCGATGCGGCCGCGGTTGTTCGTGGGTCGTGAAGACACGCTGCGGCGGCTGGATCAGGTGGCCCAGGATCCGGGTGTGGTGGTCGTGCAGGCGGTCCACGGGCTCGGGGGGATCGGCAAGAGCACCCTGGTGGCCCGATGGGCAGCCATTCATCACGACGCCTACAGCCCGATATGGTGGATCACCGCCGACAGTCCCGCCGCTCTCGACACCGGACTGGTCGCCCTCGCTACCGCGTTGCAACCGACCCTCGGGAAGGTCCTGCCGTCACCGGTCCTGCGGGAGCGGGCCGTGCGGTGGCTCGCCGCCCACGACAGGTGGCTGTTGATCCTGGACAACATCACCGACCCCGGCCACATCACCGACCTGCTGGCCCGGCTGCCCCGGGGACGGATCGTGGTAACGAGCCGCCGCGCCACCGGCTGGCCCGACATCGTCACCCCGCTCCGCCTCGACGTACTCGAACCTCAGCAAGCCGTCGACCTGCTCACCGCAATCGTGACCCGCGCCGACGCCGTCATCGACCCCACCGACGCCGCCGCAGTCTGCGCCGAGCTCGGGTACCTGCCGCTGGCCGTGGAGCAGGCCGGCGCCTACCTAGCGGAGACCGGCGTGCCTGCCCGCGATTACCTGCGGCTGCTCGCCCGATATCCGGCCCGTATGTATCGCGACGGCGGCGAAGGCCGTGCTGCCGAACGGACCATCGCCCGGGTCTGGCAGGTCACCCTCGACAAACTCGCCAACGACCCCCTACCCGGCCAACTCCTACGGACGCTGGCCTGGTACTCCCCCGAAGCAATCCCCCGCACCATCCTGCACGGAATCGGCGGCGAGGAACCAGCGGTGGTGCACGCGGTCGGCCGGCTGGCCGCGTACAACATGCTCACCCTCGACCACACCACCGAAACCATCACAGTGCACCGACTCGTCCAGGCCGTCGCCCGCACTCCCGACCCTGACAACCCACACCGCCAACCCGACGACATCACCGCCGCCTACATCGCCGCCACGACCACACTGGCCACCGCGCTACCCGACGACTGGCGCGACCCCGCCACCTGGCCCGCCTGGCGCGCCCTGCTACCCCACATCGACGCGCTCGCCACCCGCGCCGGGCCGCCCATCCCCGATGCCGACCGCATCGCCGTGGCGTACCTGCTCAACCAGACCGGTGCGTTCCTCAACGACCAAGGAAACCTCCCCCAGGCCATCCCCCTGTTCAAGCAGGCCCTCACCGACTGCCGGCAGGTACTCGGCAACAATCACCCGCACACACTGACCTCGGTGAACAACCTCGCCAGCGCCTACCAGGCGGCAGGCGACCTGACCCAGGCCATCCCCCTGTTCAAGCAGGCCCTCACCGACTGCCGGCGGGTACTCGGCAACAATCACCCGGACACACTGACCTCGGTGAACAACCTCGCCGGCGCCTACCAGGCGACAGGCGACCTGACCCAAGCGATCCCCCTGTACGAGCAGGCCCTCACCGACCGGCGACGGGAACTCGGCAACAACCACCCGCACACACTGACCTCGGTGAACAACCTCGCCAGCGCCTACCAGGCGACAGGCGACCTGACCCAGGCCATCCCCCTGTTCAAGCAGGCCCTCACCGACTGCCGGCGGGTACTCGGCAACGACCACCCGGCCACACTGACCTCGGTGAACAACCTCGCCGGCGCCTACCAGGCGACAGGCGACCTGACCCAGGCCATCCCCCTGTTCAAGCAGGCCCTCACCGACCGGCGGCGGGTACTCGGCAACGACCACCCGGACACACTGACCTCGGTGAACAACCTCGCCAGCGCCTACCAGGCGGCAGGCGACCTGACCCAGGCCATCCCCCTGTTCAAGCAGGCCCTCACCGACTGCCGGCGGGTACTCGGCAACAACCACCCGGCCACACTGACCTCGGTGAACAACCTCGCCGGCGCCTACCAGGCGACAGGCGACCTGACCCAGGCCATCCCCCTGTACGAGCAGGCCCTCACCGACCGGCGACGGGTACTCGGCAACAACCACCCGCACACACTGACCTCGGTGAACAACCTCGCCAGCGCCTACCAGGCGACAGGCGACCTGACCCAGGCCATCCCCCTGTACGAGCAGGCCCTCACCGACTGCCGGCGGGTACTCGGCAACAACCACCCGCACACACGGACGATTTACAACAACCTGCAAGCTGCCCTACGGAGTGCCAGCTCAGAAAAGTGAGTGACGCGGCGGGCAGCAAGGTGGGCTCAACAAGGCTCGGATCGATCAATATCGACGTCACCGCGTTCAAGGTCACGTACGGATGGGGGCTGCGTCGACGTGAGGTGGCGATGCTTGACCTCGCCGATTTCGGAACCAACCCGCACGCACCCGAGTTCGGCGCCCGCGGTGTGCTCTACGTGCGCTGGGGCAGGGCCAGCAAAGGAAGTCCACCCAAGCGGCGCTGGCCTGAACACCTCCGCCATCACCTACTGGCACACCATCATCGACCAAGCACAGCGGATCCTCGGCCACGAACACCCGGAAACGCTCACCGCCCGCGCCAACCTCGCCAGCTCCTACTGGCAGGCCGGACGCACCACCGACGCCATCACCATCGAGGAACGGGTCGTGACCGACAGCGAACGGATCCGCGGCCACGAACACCCGGACACGCTCACCGCCCGCGCCAACCTCGCCGCCTCCTACCAGCAGGCCGGACGCACCACCGACGCCATCACCATCCTGGAACGAGTCGTGACCGACAGCGAACGGATCCGCGGCCACGAACACCCGGACACGCTCACCGCCCGCGCCAACCTCGCCACCTCCTACCAGCAGGCCGGACGCACCACCGACGCCATCACCATCCTGGAACGAGTCGTGACCGACATCGAACGGATCCGCGGCCACGAACACCCGAGGAGCATGGCCGCCGCCGAGGTGCTGCGGGAATGGAAGCAGAACGGGTGACGGGCGGGTCCGAACGGCCCGCACCGGCAGGCCCGGCTTGCCGAGGGCGACAGGTTCAGAGAATGTCCAGTCTCTACTAACATCGACCCCATGGGTTCAGAGAACGCGGCAACAGCGGTCGCGCAACCGACCGGATCAGGTTCAGAGAACAAGGCACCGCGTCAGCGCGGCCGAACCGCGACACCCTTGGCCGGTCGGTACGCCGTGGTGCTCGATGAGTACGCCGTCGCGGTCGGACGGGCGGACATGACCCCGCAGGCCCGGCGCACCTACCTGTCCCGGGTCCGGGTCTACCTCGCCTGGCTCGCCGACAGCGACGTCGACGGCGACCCGCTCACCGACCCCGACGCCGCGGCGTGGGCCGCTCGCGACTACAAGGCACACCTGCACACCACCCTCAAACGGGCCCCGGCCACCGTGAACGCCGCCCTCGCCGCCGTCTCGGACCTGGCCATCCGGCGGGGCCTCGGCAAACTCGACGGCGACGCCGTCGCCCGGCTCGACCTCCCGAGCCGTCGCGCGCCCCGCGCTCTCGTCGGCCGCGACGACATCCGGTGGCAGCGGGCGGCGCAGGTCGCGCCGGCGCGGGACCGGGCCCTCGCGGCCGTGCTCCGGTTCGCCGGCGCCCGGGTCGCCGAGGCCGTCGCCCTGGACCTGGACGACCTGCCCACCACCCAACGCCGGCGGCGGCTGACCATTCGGGGCAAGGGCCGCCGCAACCGGTCCGTGCCGGTACACCCGGAGCTGGCGGACGCGCTCGACGCCTGGCTCGCCGTACGACGGGACTGGCCGGGTGCCGACACCAACCCGGCGCTGTTCCTCAACCGGGCCGGCGAACGACTGTCTGCGCGGACCGCCGACGAGCTGGTCGGTGCGATCGCGGCCGCCGCCGGGCTCGCCGACGTCGTCACCCCGCACGTGCTGCGACACACCTTCGCCACCGACCTCATCCGCACCGGCACCGACATCGTCACCGTGGCCGAGCTGCTCGGCCACGCCTCCCTCGAGTCGACCCGGATCTACACCCTGCCCACCGACGACGACCTCGACGCCGCCGTCGCCCGACTCACCGTCGACCGGTAACCGGGCGCCCTGACAGGCGAACTCGCGTACAAGCGGAGCGGGCCACCTGACCGCGATGCGGCTGGTCGTCGAACGAGCAGCTCCGGCAGCGACACCTGCGCGGCGGCCTCCACACGGTGCCGGTCACCGCGGCGGCCGGGTCGCGCACGAGTCCGCACGCGGCGACGACCAAGGCGTCGGCGGCCGCGATGTCCCGGCCGGACTGGCCACCGTACCGGCCGCTCTGGCGGCGGGCGGTCGCCATGAGCTTCGCGGCCGCCGCGACGAACGTAGCGGCGCGGCTCGCGGTGGTGGTGAGCAGCAGCAGCGGCGGGCAGTGCGGCCAGACGCCATCCCACGCCCGGTCGGCCGCGTACGCCAGGTACCTGGCCACCCACCACGCTCGCGCGTCCCCTCGCCGGGTACGCCCAGCAAGGTCCTCAGCGTCGTCGTCAGCCAGGTCGACCAGGCTCTCGCCGTCGACCAGGTACTCGCTCTGCTTCGACAAGTGGGAGCTGCACGCGTAGGGGCCCTCTCCGAATACTCCGGAGAGGGCCCCTACGGTTCGATCATTTCCTCTTACCCGACACCTGCTGACACCGTACGGAGCGCCCGACGACGACTCAGTGCCTCTTGATCAGCGTGGTAGTCCTGATGGCGTGCCTCGTTGAAAACTGCCGCACCGCACAGCTCGCACTCCATCACCGCCGACGTGGCAGCCCACGGCGTGGAGTCCGCCGACTCGATCGTGCGGGTGTAGGAGATGAGGTTCTGCCACTCCGGGTGCCACTGCTCGGCGATCTCGTCCGCGGAAATGCCGCAGAGACTCAGCATCTGCTCCACCACCCGCCACTCCGGGTGCGTGTCGCCCTTGCGCATCCGCCAGATCGTCGCCTTCGGCAGTGGCACACCGCGGACTTTCTGGGCTCCGTCTTCGAGCCACCGATAGGTGATCGGCGACCCGGTTAGCTCCATGGCCATCCACAGGTCCACCCCGAACTTGACGCGGGCAGCCTTAACACGTGGATCGATGATCTTTCTTGGCTTCGCCATGTCCCTACCTCCTTGTCCGGTCGCGGGGGGGGGGGGGGGGGGGGGGGGAGGGAGGGGGGGGGGGGGGGGGGGGGGGGGGGGGGGGGGGGGGGGGGGGGGAGGAGGGGGGGGGGGGGGGGGGAAAAAAAAGGGGGGGGGGGGGGA
>NZ_JBVJHT010000033.1:0-49699 GCF_055586685.1 Micromonospora sp. NPDC049529 | reverse complement strand
CTCAGCGAGACGTACTAACCAGAACTTGGGGGAGGTACCGGCGATACGCCGGAACGTCAGGGGCCGGGCCACATGTGGCCCGGCCCCTGACGCGTCACCGATCGGTCAATCCGCCGATGTGACCGTTCGGGCGTTCACCCTCCCGCCGGCCGCCACATCGGCCAGAACGGGGTGCCGTCGGGCAACCGGAACGGGTCCGCGGCCCGGTAGCCGTGCCGGGCGTAGAGATCCCGGCTCGCGGCGCTGCTCGCGTCGAGGTACGCCGGCAGCCCCCGCTCGTCCAGCCGGGCGTGCCGGTGCCGCAGCAGTGCCGAGCCGATCCCGGTGCGCTGCCGGTCCGGTGCGACGGCGAGGAAGGCCAGGTGGTGGTGGGGCTCGTGCGGGTGGTTCGCTTCGAACAGGTCGTCGAGCAGCCGAAACCGGTCGGCGAACTCGCCACAGGCGGCGGCGACCCGGTTGTCGTAGTCGACCGGCGGGGGTAGCGGCTCACCGACCGCCGGCAGCCAGACCGCGACCGCGCTGCGGTCATCGGGCGTCTCCACCAGCCCCCACTCGATCGCGTGCTCGACGAAGATGTGGAAGTTGTCGGTCAGGATCTTCTGACGGATCGCCGAATCCGGCACCAGCCAGGCGGTCGCGGCCAACGGGACGAACGCCTCGGCGATCAGTTCGGTCAGCGCGCGGGCCTCGGCCGGTTCGGCCCGCTCGATCTTCGGCCCGGTCACGGCCGGGCCGCCGAGCCGACCGGCTGCCGGGCGGTGCCGCCGGACGGGACCGACCCGCCGGTGGCGCTCTCCGCGCCGAGGCCGATGGTGGCGTACACCTCCGGGCGGCGGGACCGCAGCACCAGCGCCCAGACCACGCCCAGCAGCGCGGCGACCGGGTAGACCGCCGGCAGCGCCCAGCGCAGCGACGAGTCGGGCGCCACGCCGAGCAGGATGGCGAAGTTGTCCAGCGCGATGAAGACGACGACCGCCAGCGCCACGGTGGCCAGGCCCGGGGCGACGATCCGGTGCCAACCGCTCTCCCCGGACGGGTGGCGGGCGAAGAAGGCGATGACCGCGATCGAGGTGGCCGTGATCAGGAGCAGGACACCGAAGCCGCCGCCGGTGCCGCCCCAGTAGAAGAGCTGCACCAGCGGGTCCCAGCCGGCGATCGCGTAGAGGACGATGACCACGAACCCGAGCACGCTCTGCGCGATCGACGCGGCCCGGGGTGCGCCCGTACGCGGGGCGGTGCGGCCGAAGAGCGCCGGCAGAACCCGTTCCCGGCCGAGCGCGAAGGTGTACCGGGCGGTGGTGTTGTGGAACGAGATCATCGCGGCCAGCAGCGAGGTCAGGAAGAGCACCTGCCCGATGCTGACGAAGGTGCCGCCCAGGTTGCCGTCGGCGAGCACGAAGATCAGCCCGACCCCCTCGGCACGGGAGGACTCCACGATGTTGCCCGGCCCGGCCGCGACCGTCATCGCCCAGGCGCTGAGGGCGTACAGGCCGGCGATGATCGCGACGGAGACGTACGTGGCGATCGGGACGGTCCGCTTCGGGTCCTTGCTCTCCTCGCTGAACACGACGGCCGACTCGAAACCGGTGAACCCGGTGGCCGCCAGCACCAGGATCGCCCCGACGCCGGGCACGAACAGGTTCGACGGGTCGAGGGTCTCGAAGCTGAGCGAACCGCCGGCCGGGCTGAGCACGTTGGCCAGGTCGAAGGCGACGATGATGGCGATCTCGCTGAGCAGGAGTACGGCCAGCACCAAGCCGTTGACGTCCACCCGCAGCACACCGAGCCCGGCCACCACCGCCCAGGCGATCAGGGCGATCACCCACCACCTCGGGTCCTCGATCCCGAACAGCTGCTCCAGTACGGGCGCCGCCGCCGCGCCGACCGCGCCGTAGAGCCCCACCTGCAACGCGTTGTACGCGATCAGGGCCACCCAGGCCGCGCCCACCCCGGCCGGCCGACCCAGCCCACGGGCGACGTACGCGTAGAACGCCCCGGCGTTGGCGGTGTGCCGTGCCATCGCGACGTAACCGACGGAGAAGATCGCCAGCACCGCACCGATCAGCAGGAAGGCGAACGGGATGCCGGTCACGCCGGTCACCGCGAACCCGGTGGTGACCACGCCGGCCACCACCGTCAGCGGGGCAGCCGCCGACAGTACGAAGAAGACCACCGACGGGATGCCGAGCCGGCCGCTGGCGAGCGCCGAGCTGACGTTGCTCGGTCGGGAGGGGGTTGAGGGAGGGGCCATCGAATCTGCTCCGGGGGTGAGGAGGGAGGCAGTGGCCGGACCGGGATTGCCCGGGCGGTCGGGTTCGACCGGTCAGAGACGACCGGACATGACGGCGGCCCCCACAGCCGCCTCGGTGTGCCGGGCCAGTTCGCCCAGGGGTGGCGGCAGGCCGTCGATCAGCTGGTTGAGCCGGTGCTGCACCGTGGGTTCGGTTCCCCACAGCACCTCGCGCAGCAGGTTGGTCGCGGCGAGCAGGGCGAGCAGCAGTACGTCCGCCACCGGCAGCGGTTCGCTCCGGCTCAGCGACGCCCGTAGTCGGGTCACCGGCCAGGCGGCGGCGTTCATGTCGGCGGGTTGGTAGATGATCGTGGTACGCAGCAGTCGCCGGCTCTCCACCCGCCGTACGGTGCCGGCGCGGGCCAACCGCTCGCCGACCGACTCGGCCGCGCTGTTGCTCAGGAACCCCAGCCAGGTACGCACCAACCGGTGCTCCGGCTCGCCGACGAGCTGGTCGAGCACGGTGTGTGCCAGGGCGTCGTCCGGTGGTCGCCGGTCGAGGATGGTGAGCTCGCCCGAGGCGATGACGATCCGCCGGGCGAGCATGAGTTCTCCGAGCAGTCCGGCGGCGAGCCCCAGTCCGGTGGCGGACGGGTGCAGCCGGGGTTTGCCCTTGGCGTCGTCATGGGCGATAAGGAAGAACTCGTCCGCGAGAAGCACGACTCTCCCCTTCGTCCGCCGGGTGTGGACTGTCCACACAGGAATGACATGTTGTTGATCGACGCCGGAGAAAAGGATGCACCGGCGGGTGGATGCAATGCAACTCCCGGATTCAAGTCGTTTCAAGACCGTCGTCGGGCGTACCGGGCGGTCATGGGAAACTCGGCGCCGTGACAGCCAGCCCAACCGTCCGCCGCCGCCGCATCGCCCGTGAACTCCGCCAGTTGCGCGAGCGGGGCGGGATGACACTCGACCAGGCCGCCCGCCAACTGGACATGTCCAAGAGCAACCTGTCCCGGATCGAGAACGCGCAGATCGGTATCAAGCCCCGGGACGTCCGTGCCGCACTGGCGCTCTACCAGGTGACCGGGGCGGACGCCGAAGCACTGATCGAGATTGCCCGAGGGGCGCAGGAGCGCGGCTGGTGGCAGAACTACAGCGACGTACTGCCCGACTGGTTCGAATTTTATGTCGGCCTGGAGGCCGAGGCCGCCGCTCTGCGGACGTACGAAGCCGAATCGGTACCGGGTCTCTTACAGACGGAGGAATACGCGCGGGCGATCTACCTACTGACCGCGGGCGACAGCGGTGTCGAGCGGAAGGTCGCCGCCCGGCTGCAACGCCAGGCAGTCCTGCACCGGGAGCCGTCGGTGCAGCTGTCGGTCGTCCTCAACGAGGCGGTCCTCCTCCGGGCGGTCGGCGGGGCGACCGTGATGGCCCGTCAGCTGGAGCACATGATCCAGGTAGCGAAGTTACCCAACGTTACAATTCAGGTACTTCCCTTCACAGCTGGCGGCCACCCGGCGATGACCACGCCGTACGTCATCCTCAGCTTCGCCGAGGCCGCCGACGCGTCTGTGGTTTACCTGGAAAACCTCACGATGGGACTGGCTCTGGAAGAAGCCGATCACGTGCTCGGGTATACCCTGCTGCA
The DNA here is from genome assembly GCF_055586685.1 of Micromonospora sp. NPDC049529. Classification (NCBI taxonomy): domain Bacteria; kingdom Bacillati; phylum Actinomycetota; class Actinomycetes; order Micromonosporales; family Micromonosporaceae; genus Micromonospora; species Micromonospora sp. NPDC049529. The sequence continues at coordinate 45,815 of NZ_JBVJHT010000033.1, read as the reverse complement.
CGAGAAGCTGTGCCGGATGGCGCTGACTCCGGCGGAGTCGATGACCCGAATTCGGGAGGCTTCTCTTAACTATCTGTGATCACTCCGGTGGCTCATCGGCGGAAGACAAGAGGTACCCATGACGGGGATCGACCTGACTCGGGCGAGCTGGCGTACGAGCCGCCGCAGCAGTGGCAACGGCAACTGCGTCGAGGTGGCCTTCCTCGACGGCGCGGTGGCGATCCGGGACAGCAAGGACCGGCCGGGTCCCGTACTGCTGTTCGGGCCGGCCGGGTGGGCGGCCTTCGTCGACGGTGCCGGCGACGGCTCGTTCGGCACCATCGACTGACCGGTCCACCTCGCCCGACCGACCGGTCCGGACCGCCGACAACGCCGGCGAGCCGACGTCGGTAACCGCGCCGGTGCGAGACTGGCCCGGTGCTACCCGAGACGATCACCGAAGACCTGCCCGTCCGCCACGTCCTGCCGGAGCTGCTGACCGCGCTCCGGACCGGCGGCGCGGCGGTGCTGGTCGCGCCGCCCGGCACCGGCAAGACCACGCTGGTGCCGCTGGCGCTGACCGACGAGGTGCAGGGCCGGATCATCGTCGCCCAGCCGCGCCGGATCGCCGCCCGAGCGGCCGCCCGCCGGATGTCCGCGCTCCTCGGCGAGCAGGTCGGCGGCACGGTCGGCTACGCCGTACGGGGTGAGCGGCGAGTCGGCGCGGCCACCCGGATCGAGGTGGTCACCACCGGGCTGCTGGTGCAACGCCTGCAACACGACCCCGAACTGGCCGGTGTCGGCGCGGTGCTGCTCGACGAGGCACACGAACGGCACCTCGACTCCGATCTCGCGCTCGCCTTCTCGGTCGAGGTACGCGCCGCGCTCCGCCCCGAGCTGCGGCTGCTGGCGATGTCGGCGACCCTCGAAGCGGAGCGGCTGGCCGGCGTACTCGGCAGCGGCGGTTCGTCGGACGCGCCGACCGCCCCGGTGCCGGTGATCGAGACCCCGGCCGCACTGCACCCGGTCGAGGTGGTGTGGGCACCGCCGCTGCGCCCGGTGGACCCGCCGCACGGTCTGCGGGTGGACCCGCGTCTGCTCGACCACGTGGCGGCCACGGTCCGCCGGGCCCTGCACGAGGCCGACGGCGACCTGCTGGTCTTCCTGCCCGGTGCGGGCGAGATCTCCGGGGTCACCAACCGGCTCTCCGGCGTACGCGGCGAGGTCGACGTGGTGCCGCTGCACGGCCGGCAGTCGGGGCGGGACCAGGACGCCGCGTTGCGCCCCGGCACCCGGCGCCGGGTGGTGCTGGCCACCACCGTGGCCGAGACCAGCCTGACCGTGCCCGGCGTACGGGTGGTCGTCGACGCAGGGCTGAGCCGGGTGGCCCGTACCGACCTGGCGAGAGGGCTCGGTGCCCTGGTCACCGTGGCGGTGTCCCGGTCGGCGGCCACCCAGCGGGCCGGGCGGGCCGGTCGCGAGGGTCCCGGACGGGTGTACCGGTGCTGGTCGGAGGCGATCCACGACCGGCTGCCGGCGCAACCGGAACCGGAGATCGCCACCGCCGACCTGACCGCGTTCGCGCTGCAACTGGCGTGCTGGGGCCGGCCCGACGGGACCGGTCTGGCCCTGCCCGACCCACCGCCGGGCGCGGCCATGCAGGTCGCCCGGACCACGCTCGAAGCACTGGGCGCCGTCGGGCACGAGGGACGGGTGACCGCGCGCGGGCGGTCGATCGCGGCGGTCGGTGCCCACCCGCGCCTGGCCCGCGCGCTGCTCGACGGCACCGACACGCTCGGCGCCCAGCGGGCCGCCGAGGTGGTGGCGCTGCTCTCCGAGGACTCGGTCGCCGGCCGGGACGACGATCTCGCGGTGGTGTGGCGACGACTGCGCGACGGCGCCGACCAGGCCGCCACCGCCCGCTGGCGGGCCGAGGTCAGCCGGCTGCGCGGCGCCGCCGACTCCCGACCGGACGCCGGGGCCAGCCGGACGGACGCGGCCGACTCCCGACCGGACGCCGGGGCCGGCCGGGCGGGCGCGACCAACTCCCGACCGGATGGAGAACGGGGTGGGCGTCGACTCCCCGACGACCTGGCCGCCGGGTTGCTGGTCGGGCTCGCGTACCCGGAACGGCTGGCGCGGGCCCGCAAGTCGGGCGGGATGACGTACCTGATGGCCGGCGGAACCGCCGCGGACCTGGCGGCCGGCTCGGGCCTGACCGGCTCGGCCTGGCTGGCGATCGCGGTCGCGGACCGCGCGCCGGGTCGGCGGGGTGCGCAGATCCGGCTGGCGGCGGTGATCGACGAGGCGACCGCCCGCGAGGCCGGTGGGCCGCTGCTCGTCGAGGAGCGGGAGGTGGTCTGGGCCGGCAACGACGTCCAGGCCCGGGACGTACGCCGGCTCGGCGCGCTGGTGCTCTCCGAGCGCCCGCTCAAACCGGACCAGACGGAGCTGACCGCCGCCCTGCTGGAGGGCGTACGCAAGGTCGGGCTCGCCCTGCTCGACTGGACGCCGGAGGCGGAGTCGACCCGACTGCGGCTCGCCTTCTGCCGGCAGGCCTTCGGTGAGTCGTGGCCGGCGGTGGACGACGAGTCGCTGCTGGCCGCGATGCCGCAGTGGCTGGCCCCGGAGTTGGCCGGGGCGCGTCGGCGGGCCGACCTGCGCCGGATCAACGTCTCCTCGGCGTTGCGTCGGCTGGTTCCCCACTCGCAGGCGGCCCGGCTGGACGAGCTGGCTCCCGAGCGGTTGACCGTGCCGAGCGGTTCACGGATCAGGGTGGACTACACCGACCCGACCTCGCCCGTACTGGCGGTCAAGTTGCAGGAGACGTTCGGCTGGGCGGACGTGCCCCGGCTCGCCGACGGCCGGGTGCCGGTACGGCTGAGCATGCTCTCCCCGGCCGGTCGCCCGGTCGCCGTCACCAGCGATCTGGCGTCGTTCTGGCAGACCGGCTATCCGCGTGTACGCAGCGAGCTGCGCGGCCGCTACCCCCGTCACCCGTGGCCGGACGACCCGAGCCGGGCCAAGCCGAGCGGACGGGTCAAGCCGCCCAAGCAGTGACGGTGGTGGTGCCCACGGCGGTCGGTGCTCACTCGTCCGGGTCGTCGGCGACGTCGGCGATCACGACGGTGATGTTGTCCGGCCCACCGGCCCGCAGCGCGAGATCGACCAGCCGGTGGGCGCAGGCGTCCCGGTCCGGGTACGAACGCAGCGCCTCGGCGAGCGAGTCGGAGCGGACCACGTTGGACAGCCCGTCGGAGCAGAGCAGCCACCGGTCCCCCGCCCTCGGCGCCTGCGTCGAGTACGCCGGGTTGGCCGGCTCGCCCTGCAACGCCTGGGTGACCACCGCCCGGCGCGGGTGGCTGCGCGCCTGCTCGGCGTCGATGACGCCCTGGTCGACCAGCAACTGCACGAAGGTGTCGTCCCTGGTGACCTGGCTGAACTCGTCCTCACGCAGCAGGTACGCGCGCGAGTCGCCGATGTGGGCCAGGGCGAGGCTGGTGCCGGTGGCGGAGAAGAGCAGGGCGGTGAGCGTGGTGCCCATGCCCTGCCGGGTCGGTTCCGCCTCGACCGCCGCGCGGATCCGGACACTGGCCTCGCCGAGCGCCGCCTGGAGCGCCGCCACCAGGTCGTCGTCGCCGGTCGGCCGGTCCAGCGGGGCGATCGTCTCGACGGCGATCCGGCTGGCCAGGTCACCGGCGGCCATGCCGCCCATTCCGTCGGCGACGGCGACGAGCCAGGCGCCGGTGTGCACGGAGTCCTGGTTGCCACTCCGGATCAGGCCACGATCGGTCACCGCGGCGGCGCGCAGCTTGAGGGTCATGGCAGGCAGCCTGCCAGGAGTGGGGCCACAATGTCTCTAGTAGATCACTGGAGCCGGCCTACAAAGACCGTGAATTAACTTTCAGTAGTCACAGCGTCACTCGAACCATACCGACGTGCTCCCCGCCGCCCAGGGCCACCGCCGTACCTTCACCTCTTCCACGTCCGGTTGCTGCCCGACGGCGACCGGCTGGGGCAGGTTCACCAACTGCTCCGGGCGCAGGTGCCGGTCGAACGCGTCCTCCCAGCGGCGGTCGCGCGGGTCGGTCAGCGACTCGTACAGGGTGAGGTTGACCAGGTCCCGCAGCGCCTCGTTGGCGCCGGTGTTGACGCCGTACATCTCCGACGGGTCGAGGCCGATGTCGTGGTGCGACAGCTGCCCCGGGTGCCGGGCCACGAAACCGGCCAGGATCGCCGCGTCGGTGGTGACCGCCTCCACCTGGTTGGCGAGCAGCGCCTCCACGCACTCGCTGATCCGCTTCTTGCTGACCAGTTCGACGCCGGCCTTCACCGCCGGTGACTCGGAGGTGGCGGTGGAGAGGCTGCACACCTTGCGCCCACGCAGGTCGGTCAGGGTGTCGACGGGTCCGTCGTAGTCCCAGCGGGTGATGACCGACTGTTCGGTCGTCAGGTAGGGCGCGGAGAAGGTGACCCCGTTGAGCCGCTCCCGCTCCTCGGTGATGCTGTACGAGGCGATCACGAGGTCGACGACGACGAACTGGCCGTCGGCCGAGAGCGCCTGCATCTTGGCCCGGTCCTCGCTCTCGATGGCGAGGAACCGTACGGCGTCCGGCTGGAACCCGAGGTCGGCCGCGATCATCCGGGCGATGTCAATGTCGAAGCCGGTGAAGGTGCCGGTCTTCTGGTCGAACTGGGCGATGCCGGGCTGGTCGTCCTTGACGCCGATGAGCAGTTCGCGTTTGCCGACGATCCCGGCCTCGCGGAGCAGATCCCGCTGCGCCGGCGGGCCGGTGAGCACCACCGTCGTGACGACGGCCACCACCGCCACCACCAGGCTCAGGAGCACCGCGACCAGCCGCACACCCCGGCTCACCGACGCGCGCCGCGCCTGCCCGTCCTCCTGGGTCACCCGTTTCCCCCGATCGCCCCGTGGGCCCGAACCATCCATCTTTGCCTCTCCGCCCCGATCCCGACAGTCGACGGGTCGCCTGCGGGCTGTCGGCTAACCGATCCCGCCCGCCATGGTCGAGCCGGCAGGCAAGCCCAGACCGGCCGGTGGCAAGTTCGAAGCGGCGGCACCCATTCAGGATCGACGATTGACAGTCCAGAAACGGCCTGGCAACATCGCTGATATTGGGAGCGCTCCCATTGCTGTCTCTCGATGCCATCGCCGCGGGACCGGCCGGTCTCGTTCACCGCCGCCGGGCCAGTCCGCCCGGCACCGGCGGGATCGACCGGATCGGCGTCACCGCGGGCACCTGCCCCCACCGGAAGGAAGCTCCGTGACCCGACCCCGACGCCACCGGCGGGCTGTCGCGCTCCTCGCCGCGACCGCCCTCGCCGTCACCGGCACCGGCCTCACCCCCGGCGCGGCCCACGCCGCCCCCACCGAACACATCGTCAACGGCACCTTCGACAGCGGCACCGCCCCCTGGTGGGCGACCGACAACCTCACCCTGGCCGTCGTCGACGGCCGGCTCTGCGCGCAGGTGCCGGGCGGCCTGGCCAACCCCTGGGACGCCAGCCTCGGCCACAACACCATCCCGCTGGTCGACGGCGCCGACTACGCGCTCTCGCTGCACGCCTCGGCCAACGCACCCGTCACCGTCAAGGCGAACGTGCAGCTCAACGAGGCGCCGTACAGCACGGTGCTGGCCCGGGACCTGGCGCTCACCCCGGCCGGGCAGACCTTCGCGTACGACTTCACCGGCACCCTGGACTCCGCCAACGGCACCCTCACCTTCCAACTCGGCGGCAACGCCCAGCCGTACACGTTCTGCCTCGACGACGTGTCGCTGAGCAGCGAGGCGGGCACCGAGCCGCCGGACGACCCGGCCGGACCGGAGCAGATCACCAACGGGACCTTCGACAACGGCAGCGACGGCTGGTACTCGTACGGGACCACCACCGGGGTCCAGGACGGACAGCTCTGCTCGGTGGTGCCCGGTGGGCTGGCCAACCCGTGGGACGCCGGTGTGGGGCAGAACGACGTGCCGCTGCTCGCCGGATCGGAGTACACGCTCGCCTTCGACGCCTCGGCGACACCCGGTGCCACGGTCCGCGCGGTGGTACAGCTGGGCGCGGAACCGTACACCTCGTTCTTCGGCGCGGACCTGCCGCTGACCGCGACCCCGCAGCGGATCACCCGGACCTTCACCGCCACGATGGACACCGAGCTGGCCCAGGTCGCGTTCCAGGTCGGCGGCAACGCCGCCGGCTACACCCTCTGCCTGGACAACGTCTCGCTGCGCGGTGGCGAGGAGGAGCCGCCGTACGTGCCGGACACCGGCCCCCGGGTACGGGTCAACCAGGTCGGCTACCTGCCCGGCGGCCCGAAGAACGCCACCGTGGTCAGCACCGCCACCGACCCCCTGCCGTGGCAGCTCAAGTCCGCCGCCGGAACCGTCGTCACCCAGGGCCTGGCCACCCCGCGCGGCGTGGACGCCGCCTCCGGCCAACAGGTGCAGACGATCGACTTCTCCGCCTACCGGACCGCCGGCACCGGCTACACCCTCACCGCCGACGGCGAGACCAGCCACCCGTTCGACATCTCCGGTGACATCTACCAGCAGCTGCGCTCCGACTCGCTCCAGTTCTTCTACATCCAGCGCAGTGGCATCGCGATCGACGGCGACCTGGTCGGCGACGAGTACGCCCGCCCCGCCGGCCACCTCGGCGTGGCCCCGAACCGGGGCGACACCGACGTCCCGTGCCAGCCCGGTGTCTGCGACTACCGCCTCGACGCGCGCGGCGGCTGGTACGACGCCGGCGACCACGGCAAGTACGTCGTCAACGGCGGCATCGCCACCTACCAGCTGCTGAACGCGTTCGAGCGGACCAAGACCGCGCCGACCGGCGGTGCCGGTGCCGGCCTCGGCGACAGCACGCTGCGGGTGCCCGAGCGCGGCAACGGGGTGCCGGACATCCTCGACGAGGCGCGCTGGGAGCTGGAGTTCCTGCTCCGGATGCAGGTGCCGGCCGGCAAGCCGAAGGCGGGGATGGCCCACCACAAGATGCACGACCAGAACTGGACCGGGCTGCCGCTGGCCCCGGAGGACGACCCGCAGTTGCGCGAACTGCACCCGCCGTCGACCGCCGCGACGCTCAACCTGGCCGCGACCGCGGCCCAGTGCGCCCGGCTCTACGCCACCTACGACGCGCCGTTCGCCGCCCGCTGCGCCACCGCCGCCCGGACCGCGTACGCGGCGGCCAAGGCCAACCCCGCCGTGTACGCCAGCCCGACCGACGGCAACGGCGGCGGCACCTACAGCGACAACGACGTCAGCGACGAGTTCTACTGGGCGGCGGCCGAGCTGTACCTGAGCACCGGCACCGCGTCCTACCTGGCCGACCTGACCGCGTCACCGCACCACACCGGCAACGTCTTCGACGCCAACGGCTTCGGCTGGGGCAGCACCGCCGCACTCGGCCGGCTCGACCTCGCCACGGTGCCGAGCGGGCTGGCACCGCAGGAACGTGACCGGATCCGCGCCTCGGTGCTCACCGCCGCCGACGGCTACCTGACCACCCTGGCCGGTCAGCCGTACGGGCTGCCGATGCCGGGCGGCGCGGGCAGCTACTTCTGGGGCGCCAACGGCAACATCATCAACAACGCGGTGGTGCTCGCCACGGCGTACGACCTGACCCGGGACGTGCGGTACCGGGACGGGGCGGTGCAGGGGATGGACTACATCTTCGGCCGCAACGCGCTGAACCAGTCGTACGTGACCGGCTGGGGTGAGCAGGCGTCCCGCAACCAGCACAGCCGGATCTTCGGCAACCAGTACGATCCGGCCCTGCCGAACCCGCCGGCCGGTTCGATCGCCGGTGGCGCCAACGCCAGCCTGGACGACCCGTTCGCGGAGAACCTGCTGGCCGGCTGCGCCCCGATGTTCTGCTACGTCGACGACATAGCCTCGTACGCGACCAACGAGGTGGCGATCAACTGGAACTCGGCGTTGGCCTGGATCGCGTCGTTCCTCGCCGACCAGGGCGCCGCCGCCGCACCGCCGGCAGCCAACTGCCGGGTCGGCTACGTCAACTACGGCACCTGGCAGGGCGGTGGCGGCTTCACCGCGCAGGTGACCATCACCAACACCGGCAGCACCCCGGTCGACGGTTGGACGGCGAGCTTCGCGTTCACCGGTGACCAGCGGCTGCGCGAGGCGTGGATGACCCGGGCCACCCAGTCCGGCGCCACGGTGACGGCGCGCAACGAGACCTACAACGCCCGCATCTCCCCCGGCGGTACGGCCACCTTCGGCCTGAACGTCACCACCCCCACCGGCGGCGCCAACCCACCCCCCGGCCTGTTCACCCTCAACGGCGTCGCCTGCACCTAACCCACCCACCGCCCCCACCACCCCGAGATCATCTGACCCGCCTGATGTAGAGAAAGAGTGGGTATCGGGCGCGGTATATCCCCTCTTTCAGTGAAAGTGCGGGGATCTTGGGGTGGTGGGGGTGCGCGGTGGGCGCACACTCGGGGAATGGCGGTGGGTACAGGCGGGACCGTGGTACGCAACCGGTGCGGGACGATGCCGGTGCACCGGCGGTTGCTGGACACGCGCGAGGGTTATGCGACCGCCGCCGCCGAGATCGAAAACTACACGTTCCACCAGTGCCGACGGGGCCGCTCCCGCCTCGACCAGGTGGTACGCGTCCCGGTGGTGGTGCACGTGGTCTGGCGCGACGAGGCGCAGAACATCGGCGACGAGCAGGTACGCAGCCAGCTCGACGTACTCAACGCCGACTTCCGGGGGCGCAATCCGGACGTGAGCGGCGTACCCGAGGTGTGGCGGCCGGTGGTGGCGGACGCGCGGGTGGAGTTCTTCCTCGCCGAGACCGACCCGGCCGGCGCCCCGACGACGGGCATCACCCGTACCCGGACCGGGGTGACCGCGTTCGCGCCCGAGGACGACGCGGTGAAGTCGGTGGCGACCGGTGGGGCGGACGCCTGGCCGGCGGAGCGTTACCTGAACATGTGGGTCTGCCAACTCGCCGGTGGGGTGCTCGGCTACGCCCAGTTTCCCGGCGGGCCGGCGCAGACCGACGGAGTGGTGCTGCTGCACTCCGCGTTCGGCACGACCGGGACGGCGGTGGCGCCGTTCGACGGCGGCAGGACCTGCACGCACGAGGTCGGGCACTGGCTCAACCTGCGGCACATCTGGGGCGACGACGGGGACGGCTGCGGTGGCGACGACTTCGTCCCGGACACGCCCAACCAGGCCGGGCCGAACTACGGGCGGCCCACCTTTCCGACGGTGACCTGCGACAACGGGCCGGACGGGGACATGTTCATGAACTTCATGGACTACACCGACGATGGTGCGATGGTCATGTTCACCGCCGGTCAGGTCGCCCGGATGGCCGCCGCCCTGGCCGGACCGCGTGCGACGCTGGCCGCCGGTGCCACACTGACGACATGACCGAGCAACCGCCGGACGCGCTGTTCCGCCGCTGGGTGCACGTCCGCGAGGAGGACGACGCGGGCGTACGGGTCTACCGTCCCGCCGACCGCCCGCTCCCGCCGGCCCGGGGCCGGGAGGGGATCGAGTTCCGGCCGGACGGCACGTTCATCGACTACCTGCCGGGGCCGGCCGACGCACCGAACCGCACCCCGGGGCAGTGGCGTACGGACGCCGACGACCTGCTGCGGCTGACCGGTCCCGCCGGCCGGGGCAGTACGGTCTTCCGCCTGGTGGCGGTCGACGACGACACGCTGCGGCTGCGCCCGCTCGGCGAGCAACCGCAGCCACCGCGGCCGACGGCCTGAGCGGTCAGCCGACCTGTTCGTCGGCGTAGCACCAGCGCCACGACTCGCCGGGCTGGAAGGACTGGATCGTCGGGTGGCCGGTGGAGTGGAAGTGGGCGGTGGCGTGCCGGCGCGGCGACGAGTCGCAGCAGCTCACCCGGCCGCAGGTCAGGCAGAGGCGCAGGTGCACCCAGTCGGACCAGCCGTTCTCCAGGCAGTCCTGGCACCCGTCGGTGCTCTGCGGCTCCGGCTGGGCCGCCTCGGCCAGATGTGCGCAGCTCATGCCTCACCCTTCCGTCGCAGCAGCGACTCTTCCAGATCCAGATCGCGGTACGCCCGTACGAGCACCTCTTCGGTGATCCGTCCCTCGTCGCGGGCGGCTCGGAACACGTCACGTTCGGCGTCGATCATCTCCTGCCGGAGCCGACCGTACGCCTGCGACGGGGTTTCCCGTTCACTGCCCCCCAGCCGCTCCCAGGCGCTGTTGCTGCGCTGCTCGACCAGGCCGCGCAGGCGTTCGACCACCGCCGGAGGGGCTTCCTGCGCCACCTCCTCCAGCCGTTCCCTGGCCGCCCTGCCCGCCTGCTGCTGCACGGCGGCCTCGGCGAGCGCGTCCTTGGCCGGGTCGTCGGCCGGGATCCGCAGCATCCGGGCGACCATCGGCAGGGTGGCGCCCTGGATCCCCAGGGTCACCACGATCACCACGAACGCGAGCCAGATGAACAGGTCCCGGGGGTAGGGCAGGTCGTCGGTGGGCAGCGGCAGGGCGAGCGCCGCGCCGAGGGTGACCACCCCGCGCATGCCGGCCCAGGACAGGACGGCCGAGACCCGGGCCGGCAGCGCGGTCCCGTTGCGGCGTACCTGGGGCACCAGCCGGACCAGGAGACTGGCCGGGAAGATCCAGAGGAACCGGGTGACGAAGACCGTGCCGAGCACCGCGACGGTGACCAGCACCATCGTGCCGATCTCGGTGTCGAGCCGGCTGAGCAGGTCCCGCAGTTGCAGCCCGACGAGGAGGAAGACCAGCCCTTCGAGCAGGAAGGTGACCAGCCGCCAGAAGGCCATCGTCTGGAGCCGGGAGGCGGCCGAGAGCAGCACCGGCAGCTTGTGTCCGAGGGCGAGTCCGACCACCACCACGGCGACCACCCCGGAGGCGTGGATCTCCTCGGCGGCGAACACCACGATGAACGGGGTGAGCAGCGACAGGGTGTTGTCCAGCAGCGGATCCTTGATCCGCTTGTGCAGGTAGCCGATCACGACGACGCCGATCAGCCCGACCAGCAGCCCACCACCGGCGGTGACCAGCACCTGCCCGGCGACTCCCCAGGTGTCGAGCCCGCTGCCGATCGCCGCCAGGGTGGCCACCCGCAGCAGCACCAGCGCGGTCGCGTCGTTGATCAGGCTCTCGCCCTCCAGGATGGTCACCACCCGTCGGGGCAGGCCGATCCGGCGCGCGACCGCGGTGGCCGCGACCGCGTCCGGCGGCGCCACGACCGCGCCGAGAGCCAGGCAGATCGCCAGCGGTACGTCCGGCAGCACGGCGTGCACCACGAAGCCGACCAGGAACGCGGTGAACAGCACCAGCCCGATGGCGAGCAGCAGGATCGGCCGCAGGTTGTGCCGGAACGCCGGCACCGAGGTCTGGATCGCGGCGACGTACAGCAGCGGCGGCAGGATGCCGACCAGCACCAGTTCGGGGTCCAGGCGGACGAGCGGGAAGCCGGGGACGAACGACAGCGCCACCCCGACCACGAGCAGCACGATCGGCGCGAGCAGGCCGAAGCGGCGGGCCAGGGCGGCGCCCAGGGTCGCGATCGCCAGGAACAGAACGACCTCGAAGAGTGCCTCCATGCGGCACAGCCTAGGGGCGTTACTCGCTGTGCGAACCGGCGCCACCGCCGGCCGTGCCGTCGCCCACCCACACGGTCTTGGTGTTGCAGAACTCCCGGATGCCGTACGCGGACAGTTCACGGCCGTAGCCGGAGTTCTTCACCCCGCCGAACGGCAACTCGGGGTAGGAGGTGGTCATGCCGTTGATGAAGACGCTGCCGGCGTCGAGGTCTCGGGCGAAGCGCTCCTGCTCGTCCGGGTCGGTGGTCCACGCGTTCGAGCCCAGCCCGAACTTGGTGCCGTTGGCGAGTTCGATCGCCTCCTCGTACGACTGCGCCCGGAACAGGCCGGCGACCGGGCCGAAGACCTCCTCGGTCCACATCCGCATCGACGGGGTCAGGTCGGTGACCACGGTCGGCGGGTAGTACCAGCCGTCGCCGTCCGGGCGCTGCCCACCGCAGAGCACCCGCGCGCCGAGCCGTACGGCGTCGTCGACCTGCTCCTCGACGTCGATGCGCCCCTGCTCGGTGGCGAGCGGACCGACGTCGGTGGTGGGATCCATCGGGTCGCCGACCTGCAACGCGTCCATCCGGGCGGCGAACGCCTCGGCGAAGGCGTCGAAGACGTCGGTGTGCACGATGAACCGTTTGGCGGCGATGCACGACTGGCCGTTGTTCTGGCAGCGGGCGGTGGTGGCGACCTCGGCGGCGCGTTGGATGTCGGCCGACGGCATCACCACGAACGGGTCGCTGCCGCCCAGTTCCAGCACCGTCTTCTTGATCTCCTGGCCGGCGATCCGGGCCACCGACCGGCCGGCCCGTTCGCTGCCGGTGAGCGTGGCGGCCCTGACCCGGGGATCGACCAGCACCTGCTCGACCGCCTCGTAGCCGACGATCAGGGCCTGGAAGGCGCCGACCGGGAAGCCGGCCCGGCGGAAGAGTTCGTCGAGGTAGAGCGCGGTCTGCGGGACGTTCGACGCGTGTTTGAGCAGGCCGACGTTGCCGGCCATCAGGGCCGGTGCGGCGAACCGCATCACCTGCCAGAGCGGGAAGTTCCACGGCATCACGGCGAGCACCGGGCCGAGTGGCTGGTAGCGGGTGAAGGCGCGGGTGGCGCCGACCGCCTCGGCGTCGGCCGGTTCGTCGGCGAGCATCTTCTCGGCGTTGGCGGCGTAGAAGCGGCAGGCCGACGCGCACTTGGCCACCTCGGCGCGGGCCGAGGCGAAGGTCTTGCCCATCTCGACGGTCATCAGCCGGGCCAGTTCGTCGCACTCCCGCAACAGCAGGTCGGCGGCCGCGTTCATCCACCGGCCGCGCTCGGCGAAGGTGGTGGCGAGCAGCGTACGGAACGCGTCGTCGGCCCGCCCGATCGCCGCGTCGACCTCCTCGGTCGAGATCGAGTCGTACGTCTTGAGCAGTTGTCCGGTGGCCGGGTTGATGGTGGCGATCGACATGTCGTACCCCTTGTTACTCGAAGAGCGAGTGGCGCGTGCCCGGCGGTTCCTCCCGGCGTCGCTGGGCCCGTCGACGCAGGATGACCACCAGGTCGACGATGGCCACGGCGGCGAGCACGAAGAGGATCACCGCCGGCACCCAGTGGCCGGTCAGCACCACGAGCACACCCAGTCCCGCCGAGACCACCAGCCCGAACGAGGCCAGCACCAGGCGCAGATTGAGCGCGCTGTACGGATGCCCGACCGTCCCCCTCGCTCCGGTGGGCTGCGATTTTCCCGCCATCTGGTCGAACTACCCGGCCGGGTCGCCGGTTAACCTGTTCGGGTGTTCCGGGCGCCTCGGTTCCGGTTGTAGCCGCTGCCGCAGCGGGGTAGAACGAGATCATGACGATTGATCCCACGGTTCCCACCAGCCACGCGGACCTGCTCGACCGGCCGCTGTTCACCCACCTGTCCACGGTCCGCCCGGACGGTTCCCCGCAGAGCAGTGTGATGTGGTTCGTCTGGGACGGCGCTCGGATCCGGATGACCCACACCAGGGGGCGGCAGAAGTTCCGTAACCTGTCGCACGATCCACGGGTGTCGCTCTCCGTCGCCGACCCGGAGGACGGCTACCGGTCGCTGGAGGTGCGCGGCGTGGTGGAGTCGGTCGACTCCGACGACGAGCAGGCGTCGTTCTACCAGTCCCTCCAGCGCCGGTACGGCGCCGAGGGCGAGATCAGCGACATCCCGAACCGGGTCGTCGTCACGATCCGACCGACCCGGTTCGTGGCGGTGACCGGCGGCGCGGTGCAACCGCAGAGCTGACAGAACAGGGTGTTCCGACCATAGCCGGGGTCAGCGTAGAGTTACCGCACCCGTGCTTTCCGCTGAAGAACCGGGGAAAACAGTGTCTCGTCGCTGGACCACCACGGCCGCCGTCGCCCTGCTCGCCCTCGCCGCGCTGGCCTGCGAGAGCGGTGGCGGCGGGATCGGGCAACCCAGTCCCGCACCGCCGGCCTCCCCCTCCGCCCGCCCCGACCTGCCGGCGTCGATGGCCGCGCTCGGCGACTCGATCAGCACCGGCTTCGGCACCTGCCTGGTGTTGAGCAACTGCCAGCGCAACTCCTGGTCGTCCGGGGACGGCCTGCGCGTCGACAGCCACTACCGGCGCCTGCTGGAGGCCAACCCGGCGATCCGTGGCAACGGGCACAACCAGGCGGCGGCCGGCGCGCGGGCACGACAGCTCGCCGAGCAGGCGACGGCGGCGGTGAACGCCGGGGCGGACTACGTGACCGTGCTGATCGGGGCCAACGACGCCTGCCGGAGCCGGATCGAGGACATGACCGAGGTGACCCAGTTCCGGGCGGAGGTGGACCGGGCGCTGGCCGTACTCAAACAGGGGCGGCCGAAGGCTCGGGTGCTGGTGGTCAGCATCCCCGACCTGTACCGGCTCTGGGAGATCGGCCACCCCGAGACCCAGGTGGTCCGGGTCTGGAACCGGGGCATCTGCCCGGCCCTGTTGGCGAACCCGACGTCGACCGCCGCCGCCGACGCGAGTCGCCGTTCGGTGTTCCGGGCCCGGATCGACGCGTACAACAAGCAACTCGTCGCCGCCTGCCGGGCGTACGGATCCCGCTGCCGGCACGACGGCGGTGCGGTGCACCAGGTGAAGTTCAGCCTGGAGATGCTGAACCGGTTGGACTACTTCCACCCGGACGTGGACGGCCAGAACAAGCTCGCCGAGGTCACCTGGGGAGCCTCCGGCCTCGCCGGTTGATCGCCCCGTTCGATCAGGGCTCGCGTTGGGCGGGTGCGGTGATCGCGGCGCGCTGGCCGTAGAGCTCGACCGCCCGCTTGGCCAGGTCGGTGGTGGCCGACGAGTTGGCCCAGGTGCCGAGGATGATCGCCGCGCCGGGGATCACCTTCGCGAAGACCCGCTTCGCCGCCCGGATTCCGGCCATCTTGGCCAGCCGTACGCTCAGCCGCAGCACCGCCTGGCGCAGCGGGGTGTTGCCGCGCCCGAACAGCGCCCCGGCGCGTTCCCGCCCGGCGGCCACCCCCAGGGCCAGCCGAGCGGTCTCGGCGACCTTGTGCACCTTCTGCAGCACCAGCAGGTCGGTGGCGCGTTCCGGGTGCTCCGGGTCGAGGCCGTACGCGGCCGCGATGTGCAGCACCATCCGGGCCTGGGTCCAGGCGAGCACCCCGATGTCGAGCACCGCGCCGGGCAGTCCGGCGGCCCCGGAGACCGCACCGGACAGTCGCGCCCGAGCGACGAACCGCCTCGTCGCGAGCTGGGCCAACCCGTCGCGGTCGAGCTCCGGACGGCTGGCCCGGGTGGAGTCGGCCCAGGCCCGCGCCTCCGGCCCGAGCCGGCGGACCGCCTCCAGGGCCAGGTGCTCCGGCGCGTACTGCGGGTCCTCGCGCATCCGCTCCCAGAGTCCGGCCGGTGGCGCGGCGGTGGCTTCCCCGGCGTCGGCCGGGTCAGCTCCGGGAAGGTCCGGGGACGGGTCGGGACGGGGGGCGAGGGCGGGTTCAGAGTCGGTCACGGGACACTCCGAGGGATCGCTGCGCGGGCATCGGACGGGCGGGAGGGGGCAGGTCCGGTAGGGGTGGCGCCCACCGGCGCGGTCAGCGGCGACGACCGTTGAATCGGGCCATGAGCTGGCGCAACCGCTGTTGGTTGCTCGGCTTGGCCAGCTCGCGCCGACCCCGGTCGACCATCTGCCGTCCGCGCGGTGACTGAAGGAAGGTCTTGAGCCGCTGTACCAGTGGTGACATCTCGTACCCCTCTCGTTGTCCCTCAGTTGTACCCACCCCGGTCGAGCGCCACACCGAACCGGACGGGGAATCAGTCCAAAGTGGGCGCGAAGATCACCGCCGGGGCATCGACCGTTCGCTGCCGTACGGGCGCTCGGCCACCGGACCGGCTGCGGTAGCGTCGTCGGGCGTTGGACGGGTCCGGGACGCATACGGAGGAAAACTTGGCCGGAACAGGCGACGAGGATCCGGTACCGCTGCGGATCGGCGGGTGGCTGCCGCCGACCGGGCGCCGACCGGTCCGGCCCGAGGACGCGGCCGCGACGGCACTGCTCCCGGTGATCCCGGGTACCGACCCCGAACCGTCGGGTCCGGTCCCGCCGGCGCGGGAGGGCTCCCGACGACGGGGTGGGCGACGCGGCCCGACCCGTGGTGGGCGTTGGCGGGTCACGGCGCTCGTCGCGGTCGCCACCGTGGCGGCGGCGGTCGGCGTACCCGTGCTGCTCGACCGGGGTCTGTCCGGCTCCGGGCCGGACCGGCAGGTGCAGCCGGCCCCGCCGGCCGTCACCCGAGCCGGGGACCCGCGGTCGCCGTCGGCCACGGCGCCGGTCAGCGGCACTCCCGACAGCGGCAGCCGGTCAGCGGCCGCGAGCCGCAGCGCGGCCCGGACACCGATCGCCACCCCGACCGGCGCCCCGGCGGTCGCCACACCCACGGTCGGCGGCGCGGTGCCGGCGGCACCACCAGCGACAGCGCCGGAGCCGAACCAGCCGGCCCTGCTTCCGCCGCCGGTGCCGCCGCCGACCGCGTTCACCGTGTCGGTCGAGGCCGAGGGGCCGGCGGCGGAACGCCGGGGCCGGACCGGCGTCCGGTCCCGCAGCGGCGCCTCCGGCGGATCGGTGGTCACCGACATCGGTGACGGGTCCGCCAACACGGTCCGGTTCTCGCAGCTCACGGCGCCGACCGCCGGCCGTTACACACTCACCCTGTACTACGCCAGCAGCCAGCGCCGGTCCGGCACGGTCACCGTGAACGGTCAGCAGACCGAGGTGTCGTTCGCGGACACCGGTTCCGACGACGATCCGGTCGCGGCGGTCTCGGTCACCGTGTCACTGCGGGCCGGCACCAACTCGGTCGAGTTCGGCAACCGGCGCAGCCGTACGGCCGACCTGGACCGGATGGTGGTCACCGGTTCGGCGGGATGATCGCGTCGACCACCTCGGTCGCCGCGCCCTCGTGCTGGGCGTAGTAGCCGGGGAACGCCGACACCTGTACGGCCTGCGCCGCCTCGGTCAACGGCAACTGCTGCCAGCCGGGGATCCGCCGCAGCGCGTTGAAGAACTGGGCGGTGGCGTACGCCGGGTCCATCAACTTGTCGACCGGGCCCCAGCCGCTGCTGGTCCGCTGCTGGAACAGGCCGACCGAGTCGTGGTCCCAGCCGGTGCCCTGGTGCGAGTGGTTCAGTGACTCGGGCAGGGCGTCGTTGGCGAGGTTGAGCAGGTTGCTCTCCTGCATCGCGGTCGCCACCCCGATGATCAGCGCCCGGCGGGGCATGCCCATGTCGTGGCCGGTCCGGACGATCGCCTTGGCGTTGTCCATCTGCACCCCGGTCAGGCCGGCGACCGGGCCGGGGTCGACCGGCGGCGGGGCGGGCCGGTCGGGAGCCGCCGGGCTCGGGGTGGGTTGCGCCGCTGCCGGTACGTCCGGGTCGGGGCTGGGCGCCGCCCGCTTTTCCGACCGGGAGGCGGGTTCGGCCTGCGCCCGCTCGACGAGCGCGTCGCGCACGGCGGCGGACCCGCTCTCGGCGGGTGTGTTCCCGGTCACGATCCGGCCCTGGGTGAAGGCGAGCAGGCCGAGGGCGCAGAGCAGACCAACGGCGACCGTACGCGGCACCGGGCGGGTCTGCCGTAGCGAGCCCCAGAGCCGGGGCAACGTACGCGAGTCGAGGGCCCGCAGCCGGGTCCACAGGTCGAGGGTCCGGACGGCCGCCGCCCGGCGGAGTCCGTCGATTCCGGTGGCGGTCACGCTCCGCAGTCCGCCGATCCGGGTGCCGGTCGCGCTCCGCAGCCCGGTCGCCAGCCGGCCGAGCCGACCGTGGGTGTCGGTGTCTTCGCCGGACGGGCCGGCAACCGGCTCGACGGAGGCCGCCTCGTCCGAACGGTCAGTGGTGCCTACGGCGTCTTCCTTGGGGTCAAGTCTGTCGTCGTCACGCATCCGACGAGGCTAGGCACGGAAAACCGCGACTACGCAGGGTGATGCGGTGGCCCTCGCCACACTTGTCGGCCGGTCAACCGGGCAGCGACCGACAGGCGGGGATCCGAGCCACCATCTCCGGCAAGATAGTCATACCTCCGAAAGCCCGATCGACGGACCATCCAGGCATTTACCTTCGAATCGCCAGGCGAGATCAGCGATCACCACCCACCTCCACCATTAAGTTGACCGATACTGGGACGTTCGGTGTTTTCGGTCTCCACCGTTCAGACAAGTCGCCTGGCCAGAGGTGTTGTGGCCGGCGCGCGGGGGTGGGCGTACGGTCGGGTTCTCCGGGCTGTCGGATGCAAACCGACGCCATCGGCCCCTGCCCGAAGCGCCGTTCGCGAGTCATGCTCAAGGGGGGCGACAGAGTCGCCGGACGGAATGGACCAAGATGGCGGAAGCGTTGCGTACACCGAGGTGTCGTCTGTCGTAGGCGCATCCCGTTGAGGAGGTCCTTACCGGTGCTCGATCCGCACGAGCTCTACCAGCTCACCGACGACCTGCCCGAGCTGGGTCAGCCGGTGTTGATCCAGGCGCTGACCGGCTTCACCGACGCCGGCAACGCGACCCGGCTCGCCCGCGAGCAGCTCCTGTCGACGCTGGAAGGTCGGCCGATCGCCACCTTCGACATCGACCAGCTGCTCGACTACCGCTCCCGCCGACCCACCATGATCTTCGTCGAGGACCACTGGGAGTCGTACGAAGATCCCAAACTCGAACTGCACCTGCTGCACGACGACGCCGGAACGCCGCTGCTGCTGCTGACCGGCCCCGAACCGGACATGCAGTGGGAACGGTTCACCGCCGCCGTGATCGCGCTCTCCACCCGGCTCGGCGTACGGCTGACCGTCGGGCTGAACTCCATCCCGATGGCGGTCCCGCACACCCGGCCCACCGGGGTCACCGCGCACGGCACCCGACCCGAGTTGATCGCCGGCCACGAGCCGTGGTTGCAGCGGGTGCAGGTGCCGGGCAGCGCCGGACACCTGCTGGAGTTCCGGCTCGGTCAGCAGGGACGCGACGCGGTCGGTTTCGCGGTGCACGTGCCGCACTACGTGGCCCAGACCGAGTACCCGGCCGCCGCCGAACTGCTACTCAGCTCCATCTCCCGGTCCACCGGGCTGCTCCTGCCGACCGAGGGCCTGCGCACCGCAGCCGAGCTGGTCCGGACCGACATCGACCGGCAGGTCGCCCAGACCGACGAGGCCGGCGCGCTGGTGCACGCCCTGGAGGAGCAGTACGACGCGTTCACCCGCGGTCGCGGCGGCGCCAACCTGCTCTCCGCGCAGACCGGGCCGCTGCCCACCGCCGACGAACTCGGCGCGGAACTGGAACGGTTCCTCGCCGAACAGCAGGGCCCCCGCCCGGGGGACACCCCCGGCACCTGACGGTCACGCGCGGCCGGCGGCGACTCCGCCACCGGCCGCGCGCCGTCGGGCCCACCGGCCGTACGGCGCGGCAAGGCCGGCGACCCGGCCCGGCGTACGGCAGGCTGTGCACATGCGTCTGGCAACCTGGAACGTCAACTCGGTCAAGGCCCGGCTCCCCCGGTTGCTGAGCTGGCTCGCCGACACCCAACCGGACGTCGTCTGCCTCCAGGAGACAAAATGCCCGGACGGCGCCTTCCCGGTCACCGAGGTCGGCGAACTCGGCTACACGACCGCCAGCCACAGCGACGGCCGCTGGAACGGGGTGGCGATCCTCTCCCGGATCGGGCTCGACGACGTGGTGGTCGGCTTCCCCGGTGAGCCCGGCTTTCCCGAACCCGAGGCCCGCGCCCTCGCGGCGACCTGCGGCGGCGTACGGGTCTGGTCGGTCTACGTGCCGAACGGGCGCACCCCGGACTCACCGCACTACGCGTACAAGCTGGCCTGGTTGGCGGCGCTGCGCGAGGCGCTCGCCGCCGAACTGCGACCGGACCGGCCGCTGACCGTCTGCGGGGACTACAACGTCGCCCCGACCGACGACGACGTGTGGGACCCGGCGTTGTTCGTCGGATCGACCCACGTCACCCCGGCCGAGCGGCAGGCCCTCGCCGACCTGCGCGAACTCGGGCTGCGCGACGTGGTGCCGACGCCGATGAAGGGCCCGCACCCGTACACCTACTGGGACTACCGGGCCGGGATGTTCCACCAGAACAAGGGCATGCGGATCGACCTCGTGTACGCCACCGACACCTTCGCCGACACGGTCTCCTCGGCGTACGTGGACCGGGAGGCCCGCAAGGGCACCGGCCCCTCCGACCACGCGCCGATCGTGGTCGACACCGGGTCGAAGCCCTAGGCTGGTGCCATGGCAGTCGTGAAGATCAACGCGATCGAGGTTCCGGCCGGCGCGGGCGAGGAACTGGAGCGGCGCTTCGCCGCCCGCAAGGGGGCGGTGGACCAGCAGCCCGGCTTCCTCGGCTTCGAGTTGCTCCGCCCGGTGGGCGGCGAGACCCGCTACTTCGTCTACACGAAGTGGGAGAGCGAAGAGGCGTACCAGGCGTGGGCCGCCGGCCCCGCTCGCGAGGCGCACGGCCAGGGCGGCGCCCCCGCCGGGGAGCGCCCGAAGCCGGTCTCCACCGGCGCCAACCTGCTGGAGTTCGAGGTCGTACAGCTCTCCGGGCCGACGGCCGGGTAACGGCCCGACCGATCGGAAGTTGCCCGGTTCGACCCGGCTACGGCCCAGAGCACCCCGACAGCCATTCGTCACCTGATCAGTGACGAGAGCAGGGCCGCTGCCTCGGCTGGGCGGACCAGGACAGCGGCGTGGCTGACGTCGAGCGATCGGACGTCGAACCGGTTGTCGGGGGTCAGCGCGTCGGCCTCGGCGATGAACCGGTCCTGGAGCGCGATCGGGATCGACCGGTCGGCGGTGAGCCGGACGTACGTACGCGGGATCCGGCCCCAGGTCTCGGCGGCGGCCCGCTCCTCGCCGACGTCCAGGCTCTCGTCCGGCTCCAGGGTGTTCAGGAATCCGTGGAACTCGTCGTCGGTGCCGTCCGCGAGGATCGCCTCCCGCAGCGTTGCCAGCAGTTCGGGGTCGGCGGTACGCCAGTTGAAGCGCAACGCACCGAGTTCCATCGGATTCGCGGCGATCAGGCCGCCGACGCCGGCCAACGCGGACGAGGCGTTCTCGACCGAGGTCTGGTACCCGGCCGGAGTGTCGTCGACGCAGCACCACGCCGAGATGTAGACCAGCCGGTCCACCAGGTCCGGCGCGGCATTGCCGACCCCGGTCAGGGTAAACCCACCCCGGCTGTGACCGACCAGGATCACCGGCCCGTGCTGGCGTACCCGCTTCACCACGTCCAGGACGTGGGCCACGTTGTCCGCGTGCCCGATGCCGGCCATCGCGCTCGGCGCGGTCGCCAGTCCGGCGAGATCCTGCGGCGCCTGGTACGCCGCCGGGAACGTCGCGCCGAACCCGTGTCCTGGCAGGTCGACGGCGAGCGAACGATGCCCGTGCAGGGCCAGCTCCCGCTGCATGGGTGCCCAGGTGAACGAGTTACTGGCGGCGCCGTGAACGAAAACGAAGGTCGGAGCGGTCATGCGGGAATGATGTCACCGTCGCGTTGGGTCCCGACGGTCGATGTGGACGGTCCGGGCGGCAGAACCTAGCCGTGCCTGGCGAAGCCGACGAAGGCCCGCCACGCCTCGGAGCCGAAGGTCAGGGTGCCGCCGTCGCGGTCCTTCGTGTCACGGACCAACACACGACCGGGAAGGTTGTCGGCCACCTCCACACAGTTGCCACCCTGACCGTTGCTGCGGGAGGACTTCCGCCAACGCGGCGCGTCGATCAGCTCCATGATTCCGCTGCCTCCATGATCAGTTCGAGGGACGGACGTCCGGGTAGAGCGTACTCGCGGATCGACTCCCAGACCTCTTCGAGGGCGTTGACCCGGTCCAGGTCCTCGACCACCCGGCCGTCCAGCGGGTCATCCAGGAACGCGACGGTCCGGCCGCTGACGGTGGCAAGCGCCAGCGGCCCGTTGAGGCCCGGATAGGCGCCCGCCGACGCCGGGACCACGACCACGCTGACGGTCGGCAGGGAGCACGCCTGCACGAGCGCGTGCAGTTGGTCGGCCATGACCTTCGGCCCGCCCACGGACCGGCGCAGCACCGCCTCGTCGAGCACCGCGAACAGCCGGCACGGCTGCTCGTCCCGGTGCAGGACGGCGGCCCGCGCGATCCGGGTCGCCACCGTGGCATCCAGGTCCGGCACGCGCGTCCCGGCATCCCGAAGGATGGCCCGCGCGTACGCCTCGGTCTGGAGCAGACCCGGAATCACCGTCAGCTCGAAGCTTCGGACCATCGTGGCGTACTCCTCGTAGTCCAGCCACGGCCTGATCCACACCGAGTCGCCGGCCATCGCCCGCGCCTCGGCGGCCGTTTCCTGGAACAGCTCCCCAGAGTCGAACACGATATCGAGCTGCCGCGCCGTGTCGGACTGCGGAACGAGTCGATTCGTCTCGAACTTGGCAATGAGCGACGTCGACACGTGCAGGCGATCGGCAAGCTGGTCCTGGGTCATCGCGGACCTGGACCGAGCGAACTTGAGGATTCTTCCCAATCCTCCGAGATGATTTGACATTCCCCGTCCTTCTCTTGTCATCGGTGGGTGCGTCTGGGTCGTTGCGGACTGTTCATATTCCGATGCTGCGGGTCTTCAGTCCAGGGTAGAACTCAGGCACTTTCACTCGAATCCGATCCGACAGTACGAACGACGGGCGGGAGTCGCGCGGGCCCGTCTCCACCTCCCCATCGGACAGCCCGCTTGCACGGATAGGAGAAACGATGTTCGACCACCGCCGATGGCTTGGCTGCCTGTGGCCCTGGACCCTTGGAAGCGCCGGGGCACGGGCGACCGCCCCACCCGCCGAGCCGCCTGGGTCGTCCCGCCCGCCCCGGGCGGACCACCCGATGGCGAACCTGGGGCCGCTGCTCACCCTCGGGCAACGCACGGGATACCGAGTGCCCCGCAACGGCGGCCGTCATGACCGATAAGCCCCTGGTGAAGGTCGGCGACGTGTTCACCGTCGACCCGACCGCCTACATGCTCGGACACGGCCCGTACGACTGGGGCCACGGCCGCCCACTGACCCTGCGGGTCACCCACCTACCGATGCACGTCAACCTCGGCCGCACCGATTGGATCGCACTGGTCGGCGTCGAACTCGGACCCGACGGCACCGAGGGAACACGATGGGTCGGCGTCATCCGCACAAAGGCCCTGCCCGGCTACCGCCGACCGCCGTGCGCATTCGGATGCGACCCATGCCCGACCATCTGAGCGGGCCGCCGCCACAGCCGGAAGTGGTCGTTCCGCACACCGATACCGCAACTCTGGATCTGCCGCATCGACGCCTACCCGTGGCCGTGCGCCGACGCCCGGCTGAACCTCCTCGCCGGCTTCCACGGCCGGACACTCGCCCTGAACCTGCATCTCGCCCCCATGTTCGTCGAAGCCCTCAACGACCTCTCCGCGATCGACGCCGACCCGGACGGCCCACCCGACCCCCGCGCGATCTTCGACCGATTCATGGGCTGGGTCCCGATACGCAGACGCCGATGAGCGACCCTCACGACGGCGCCCAGAACGAATGGCTCGGGTGGATGAGGAAGACTGGTGGGCATGGCTGACCTGGGCGACCCGAAGGCTGCGCTGCACCACTACCTCCGGGCGACTCGCGACGACCTGATCTGGAAGCTCGACGGACTGAGCGAACGCGAGGCCAGACTGCCCCGCACCGCGACCGGGAACAACCTGCTGGGAGTCCTCAAGCACTGCCTCAATGTCGAAGCCGGCTACTTCGGGCCCACCTTCGGTCGCGAGTTCCCGACACCCGAGGAACTGGTCTCCACGCAGGTATTCGAGGATGACCCGCAGGCAGACTGGTACGCGCGAGAAGACGAGACCAAAGACGGGCTGATCGACCTGTATCGCCGTGTCCGGGTGTTCGCGGATCAGACGATCGAACAGCTACCGCTCGACGCCCCCGGTCGGGTGCCGTGGTGGCGGCCGGGTGGACAGGCCGTGACGTTGCAAAGGATCATCGTCCACGTGACCTGCGACCTCGCCCGCCACGCGGGTCACGCCGACATCATGCGCGAACAGCACGACCGGGCGATCGGCTTGCAGCAGGGGAACACCAACGTCCCCGACGACTACGACTGGCCGGCGTACGTCGACAAGCTGACAAAGCTCGCCGACCAGTTCGGTTAGCCGCCGAATTCCGCCGACGCGGGCGGTCGAGGGTCAGGCGTCGCGGGAGTCGACCAGGGAGGCGAAGGCGACGATGTTGTCGGCGTACCCGATGCTGCCGCCGACCCACTCGCCGCCGCAGGTGATCAGGCGCAGCGCCGGGCGCTCGTACGAGCCGTAGAGCCGGTCGTCCGGGAGCTTGGCCTTGTCGAAGTGCTCGACCGAGTTGACCTCGAAGATCGCCACCGACCGGTCCTCCCGGGTCACCTCGATCCGGGCGCCGGGACGCAGCTTGGACAGGTCGTGGAAGACCGACGGGCCGTCGCGGGTGTCCGCGTGACCGACGATGATCGACGGCCCGAACTGCCCCGGTGTGGGTCCTCGGTCGTACCAGCCGGTCTCGTTGTGCTTGTCCAGCGCCGGTACGGCGATCGAACCGTCGTCGGCGAGCCCGACCCGGTGCACCGGGGCGCGTACGTCGATCGAGTCGATCTCGACCTTGATCGGCGGACTCGGCTCCAGCACCGGGAAGTCCAGCGGCGGCGGTTTGTCCGAGCGGCTCAACAGCGTGGCCCAGAGGCTGCCACCGGACTGCCCGAGCCCGGCACCGGTGGCGAAGACCCCCACCAGCACGAGGACCACCGCCAGCGGCCCCACCCAGCGGCGGCGGGCCGGTCGCTCCGAGCGCCCGGCCCGGGGTCGGGGCGCCGGCGGGTACCGGGTCCGATCCGAGCCACCCCAGAGGTTCGCCCACCTCCACGACCGGACGGGCGGGGCAACCGTACGGGCGGGGGCGGGGGCGGGACGGCGAGCGGTGGTCGGACGGGTGTGGTCCGACGTCCACCAGGACTGGTCCGCCGGGCGGGACGGGGTCGTCCGGGACTGGGCCGCGCCCGCGCGGGACGGGTTGGTCGGGCGGCCGGCGGAGGACGGGCGGGCCATCGGCGTACCGGTCAGGAGGTGTGCCGGCCGCGGACCGGTCCCGTCGGCACCGACCCGGACCGGCGACGCAGCGCGACCAGGCCGAGTACGGCACCGATCAGGGTGACCGCGAGCCCGCCGCCGAGCAGCAGCGTACCGGCGTCCGGGCCGGCGGAACCGCCGAAACCGGTCGCCGGGCCACGCTTGGGTCGACCGGCCGCCACCACGTTCAGCATGGTCGAGGCGTTCCGCCCGTCCGGACAGTTGAGCCTGACCCGGAACGTGCCGGCGTCCGTGCCCTCCGGTACCAGGGCCGCCGCGGTCAGCAGGCCGTCCTGCGGCTGGGCGGTGACGGTGCCGAAGCCCGCCGACTCGACCGTGGCCGGCATGGTGTTGTCACTGCAACTGGCCCGGATGCCGACCAGGTAGCCGGCCTCGACGGTGCTCGGACTGAGCTGGACGTAGATGTCGCCGGCCAGGGCCGGGGACGGAACGAGCAGGACACCGGAGAGGGCGAGAGTGGCGGCGAGCAGCGCGCCAGCGCGTCGATGTGAAGTCGCCATGACACCTCCCGGCACCGTCGGGCAGCACCTGGCGGGCATCACCTGGCCTGCCGTACGGAAAAAATTCTCTCATTGCGTGACGACGAGCACACGCGTTCGATCTCGCTGATCGCGTAGGCTCACGTTCCTGTGACCTCCACCGACCACCCCCCGACCGACACCGCCGTGCCCGCACGGCAGGTCGCCGGGATCCGCACCTTCCATCCCCGCCGGGGTCGACTCAGCGGGCGGCATCTCGACGCGCTGGACCGGCTCTGGTCCGACTACGGACTGATGGTGCCCGACCCACCCGAGGTGCAGGTGGATCTGTCCACCCTGTTCGGTCGCCGGGCCCCGGTGGTGCTGGAGATCGGCTCCGGAATGGGCGACGCCACCGTGACGATGGCCGCCGCCGACTCTGGCCGAGACTATCTCGCAGTCGAGGTGCACACGCCGGGAATCGCGAACCTGCTGGCGGTCACCGAACGTCGCGCGCTGACCAACGTACGGGTCGCGCGGGGCGACGCGATCGAGCTGCTGCACTGCCTGCCCGAGGCGAGCCTGGACGCGGTGCACGTCTTCTTCCCCGACCCGTGGCCGAAGGCGCGGCACCACAAGCGCCGGCTGATCCAGCCCGCCCACGTCGCGCTGCTGCGCTCCCGGCTCGTTGCCGGCGGAACCCTGCACTGCGCCACCGACTGGCCCGAGTACGCCCAGCAGATGCGCCAGACGCTCACCGACGATCCTGCCCTGGTCAACGCGTACGCCGGGTATGCGCCCCGGCCGGAGCACCGCCCGGTGACCAAGTTCGAACGGCGGGCCCTGGCCGCCGGCCGCCCGATCCACGACCTGATCTTCCACCGCCGCTGAGCCCCGGGGGAGGTGGACGGGAGGCGGATTGGCGTTGGCGGGATGATCCAGGCACGATTGACCGGCCATGACGCTCACCGATCAGCTGCCGGGCAGCCCCGACCCAGACCTGCTCTTCGACGCCTTCGCCAACTGGGCCAAGGATCAGGGGCTCACCCTCTACCCCCACCAGGAAGAGGCGCTGATCGAGATCGTCTCGGGCGCCAACGTCATCCTGAGCACCCCGACCGGCTCCGGTAAGAGCCTGGTGGCGACCGGTGCCCACTTCGCCGCCCTCGCCGGTGACCGGGTCAGCTTCTACACCGCCCCGATCAAGGCGCTGGTGTCGGAGAAGTTCTTCGCCCTCTGCGACATCTTCGGCGCGGAGAACGTCGGCATGCTCACCGGCGACGCCAGCGTCAACGAGGACGCGCCGATCATCTGCTGCACCGCCGAGATCCTGGCGAACATCGCCCTGCGCGACGGCGACCAGGCCGACGTCGGCCTCGTGATCATGGACGAGTTCCACTTCTACGCCGAGCCGGACCGGGGCTGGGCCTGGCAGGTGCCGCTGATCGAGCTGCCCCAGGCGCAGTTCGTGCTGATGTCGGCCACGCTGGGCGATGTCAGCCGGTTCACCGATGACCTGACCCGGCGTACCGGGCGGGACACCGCCGTGGTCAAGAACGCCGAACGGCCGGTGCCGCTGCTCTTCTCGTACGTGACCACGCCGATGCACGAGACGCTCGAAGAGCTGCTCACCACCCACCAGGCGCCGGTCTACGTCGTGCACTTCACCCAGGCGGCGGCCCTGGAGCGGGCCCAGGCGCTGATGAGCATCAACATCTCCACCCGGGCCGAGAAGGACGCCATCGCCGAGGCGATCGGCAACTTCCGCTTCACCGCCGGCTTCGGCCGTACGCTGTCCCGGCTGGTCCGGCACGGCATCGGCGTCCACCACGCGGGCATGCTGCCGAAGTACCGCCGGCTGGTGGAGACCCTGGCCCAGGCCGGACTACTCAAGGTCATCTGCGGTACGGACACCCTCGGCGTCGGCATCAACGTGCCGATCCGGACCGTGCTGTTCACCGCCCTGTCGAAGTACGACGGCGTCCGGACCCGGCTGCTCAAGGCGCGCGAGTTCCACCAGATCGCCGGACGGGCCGGACGGGCCGGGTTCGACACCATGGGCCGGGTGGTGGTGCAGGCCCCCGAGCACGTGATCGAGAACGAGAAGGCGCTTGCCAAGGCCGGCGACGACCCGAAGAAGCGGCGCAAGGTGGTCCGCAAGAAGCCGCCGGAGGGCTCGATCGGCTGGGGCCAGCCGACGTACGAGCGGTTGATCGAGGCCGAGCCGGAAACCCTCACCTCCAGTTTCCACGTCAGCCACTCGATGCTGCTCAACGTGATCAGCCGGCCCGGTGACGCGTTCGCCGCCATGCGGCACCTGCTCACCGACAACCACGAGGACAAGTCCGCCCAGCGCAAGCACATCCACCGGGCGATCGCGATCTACCGGGCGCTGCTCGCCGGTGGCGTGGTCGAACAGCTCGACGAGCCGGACGCGTCCGGGCGGCGGGTCCGGCTCACCGTCGACCTCCAGTTCGACTTCGCGCTCAACCAGCCGCTGTCGCCGTTCGCGCTGGCCGCGATCGAGCTGCTGGACACGGAGTCGCCGACGTACCCGCTCGACGCCCTGTCGGTGATCGAGGCGACCCTGGACGACCCGCGCCAGATCCTCTCCGCGCAGCAGTTCAAGGCGCGCGGTGAGGCGGTTCAGCAGATGAAGGCCGACGGCATCGAGTACGAGGCCCGGATGGAGCTGCTCAACGAGGTCACCCACCCGAAGCCGCTGGCCGAGTTGCTCGACGCCGCGTACGAGATGTACCGGCAGGGCCACCCGTGGGTCGCCGACCACGAACTTGCCCCGAAGTCCGTGGTCCGGGACATGTACGAGCGCGCGATGACCTTCGTCGAGTACGTCGCCTTCTACGGGCTGTCCCGCTCCGAGGGGCTGGTGCTGCGCTACCTGGCCGACGCGTACAAGGCGGTCAAGCAGACCGTGCCCGAGGACGCCAAGACCGAGGAGCTGATCGACCTCATCGAGTGGCTGGGCGAGCTGGTCCGCCAGGTCGACTCCAGCCTGATCGACGAGTGGGAGCGGCTGCGCAACCCGACCGAGGAGGGCGTCGAGCAGGTGGTCGACCTGCGCCCGCCGGCCGTCACCGGCAACCTGCGCGCGTTCCGGGTGCTGGTCCGCAACGCCATGTTCCGCCGGGTCGAGCTGGCCGCCCTGCGCCGCTACGACGTACTGGGCGAACTCGACGCCGAGTACGGCTGGAGCGGCGACGACTGGGCCGACGCGCTGGAGCCCTACTTCGAGGCGTACGACGAGATCGGCACCGGTCCGGCGGCGCGCGGTCCGGCGTTGCTCCTGATCGACCAGCAGCGGGACAAGTGGACGGTACGGCAGATCTTCGACGACCCGGACGGTGACCACGACTGGGGTATCAGCGCGGAGATCGACCTGGCCGCCTCCGACGAGGCCGGCGCGGCGGTCGTCCGGGTCACCGAGGTCGGCCAGCTCTAGCTCTCGGCACCCCCTGCACCGGCCGTACCGGACAGCATTATTTCGCTGTCCGGTACGGCCGTTTTCGGCTGGGCGGAGCGGTCCCGATCAATTAGAATGGGTGTACTAATCCGGCCCCTGACCTGGGAGGACAGCCGTGACTGCGCCCGCCTCCAGTGCGCCAACCGCAACCACCGCGCCCGCCGCCGCCACCCAGCCCGCCGCCCCTGTCCTGCCCTACGCGACCCTGCTCGCCTTCTCCCGTTACGTCGACCGCACCGGCCCCGCCAAGGCGACCTTCGTCGGCGGGCTGCGCAAGCAACGGGCCAGCCGCTCCGGCTTCAACCCGCACGGTCAGTTCGTCAAGGCGCTCAAGGCCGACCTGGCGTTCCACACCGGCGGCACCCACCTGAACCAGGTTCCGGACCTGGTCAAGCCCCGCTGGCGCCCGCTCTACCAGGCGCTGGTTCCGGGCGCGCTGACGTACCTCACCTCGCTCGGCGACCCGCGCTCGATCGAGCTGGCCCAGACCCACGACGCGCTCGGCCTGCTCGGCGGGCTCCCCGTCAAGATCAACCCACATCTCGGGCTGCGGTTCGCCGACGGCCACGCCGAGGCGGTCCGGCTGCACTTCGACGAGACACCGCCGAGCGACGAACTGGTGCTGGCCAGCCTGCACCTGATGGCCCGGCACATGGACCAGGTGCTCCCGCACGCCGAGCCGGTGCTGGTCGACCTGCGCCGGGGCGTCACCCACCGCCGCAACCCGTCCACCCGCGCCGACCAGGTCGAACGCTGGCTGGCCGGCGAGGCCGCCGCCTTCAGCGCCATCTGGTCCACCGCCGCCTGACCCACCCCCACAATCCTCACTCGTGTAGAGAAAGAGTGGCTATCCCGCCCCGGATAGCCACTCTTTCTCTACATCTGCCGACTCATCCACCGGGGCGGCGGGCGGCGAGTGCGGTACGGATTTCGGTGACGATGGAATCGAAGTCGTCGCGCAGGCGCTTGGCGGTCACGTGGATGACGAGCCAGCCTTCGCGTACGAGTTGGTTGAGGCGTTGCCGGTCCCGGTGGAACTGGGCCGGGTCGTCGTGCCACAGGCCGTCGTACTCCACGGCCACCTTGCGATCCAGCCAGGCGAGATCAACACGGGCGAGGAACTGTCCGGCCCGGGCGATCACGTACTGGGTGATCGGGACGGGCAGTCCGGCCAGCACCAACCGGACCCGCAGCCGGCTCTCCTGTGGCGACTCGGCACCACCGTCCACAAGAGTCGCCGCCCGGCCCAGCTTGCGCCACCCTCGGTCGCCGGCATGCGCCAGCGCATAGTCGCGCAGCCGCTCGACGGTGACCGCCCCGGCCGCGACCAGCGAATCGAGGACGACAACCGCCTCGACCGTCTCCGCCCAGCAGGCGACATCCCAGCAGGTCCGCTCGATGCCGGTGACGGCGATCCCGTCTATCCGGTGGGCTTCCCGCTCGTCCCAGGACGCGACGTGGATGCGCATTCCCTGCATCGGCCCGAACCGCGACTCGGGCCGGACGAGCACCTCGACCGGAGCACCGGTGGCCGGGGAAACCCCGCCGTAGAGCACCGCCGCGGAGCGGCCGGCGAGCAGGCAACCGGGCGGGAAGAGCCAGTACGCGGCCGCCCGACACCGCGTACGGTGCGAGATCTCGATCCTGGAATCGGCGTACACATTGTGCAGCAGCTGACGCCACGCACCACTACGCAACTCGTTCTTCGTCAACAGTCCCTGATGAACAGCATCCCGCGCATAAAACACCCGTCCCACAAGCTCCGGAGGACGCCGAGGCATTCGACCCATGCCCCCCATCCTCCCCACCCACCCCCCTCCCCAACACCCCCTGTGGATAACCCCTCCCCGCGGCCCACTCCTGTAGAGAAAGAGTGGCTATCCGGGGCGGGATAACCACTCTTTCTCTACAAGAGTGCGGATCTTGAGCGGGGGGGGGTGCGCGCGTAGCGCGGGGGGGGAGGGGGAGTTAGGCGGTGGGGGAGAGGTACTTTTCTAGGTCGTCGAGGATTTTGCCGGCGGCGGTGACGCCGATGCCGGTCATCCAGGTTTCGTCGGAGACGGTGTACGCCTTACCGGCCTTCACGGCGGAGAGGTTGCGCCACAGGTTGCCGCCGGTCACCTCGGTCTGCCGTACGACGGCCTTCTCGCCGAACGCGCAGACGAATATGACGTCACCGTCGACCTCGCTGATCCGCTCCGGGCTGACCGCGTCGAACCGCTTGTCCTCCTTGTTCGCCAGCAACTGTCGCTCGGTACGGCCCAGGCCGACGTCACGCAGGACGATGCCGGAGAAGGAGTCCGGTCCGTACACCCGGATCTCGGTGGCCCGGAACCGGACGATGGAGATCTTCTTCGCGGCCGGATCGCCGATCTTGGTGCCGACCTCCTTGGCCCGCTTCTCGTAGCCGGCCAGCAGGTCCTTGGCCTCCTGCTCCTTGCCGAGTGCCTGACCGTCGAGGAGGAAGTTCGCCTTCCAGGTGATGCCGACCTTGTCGGTGAAGACGGTCGGGGCGATCGCGCTCAGCTCGTCGTAGAACTTCTCCTGGCGGAACTTGCTGCCCATGATCAGGTCCGGCTTGAGCGCGGTGATCGCCTCGAGGTCGGGCTCGGTGGTCAGGCCGACGAGCTTGATCGAGGCAACCTTGTCACCGAGGTAGGTGGGCAGCCCGTCCGACTCGCTGGCGAGGGTGGTGCCGACCGGCACGATGCCGAGCGACAACGCACTGTCGATCTTGTCGCTGTCGAGGACCACCACCCGCTGGGGGTGGACCGGGACCTCGGTGGTGCCCATCGCGTGCACAACCGGGTGCGTCTGCGCCTCGGTCGCGCCGGCCACCGGGTCGCTCTTGGCGCATCCGGTGAGGCCGACACCGAGGGCGACGACCGCGGCGAGGGTGGCGGCGGGACGGCGCATGGTGTTCCTTTCGGTTCAACTTCGACGGGTACGGCGGGTCGCCGCAACCGCTTCACGATCGGGTACGGCGGTCGGCCGTACCCGATCAGGCGAGTACGGCGGTTGCCGTACTCGCCGGGGACGGGGTGGTGAGGGCGGGGATCACCAGTGGCGCACCGCTCACCGGGCAGGGCACGACCACACAGTCGAGCCCGAAGACGTCCCGGACCAGGTCGGCAGTGAGGATCTCCCGGGGCGGTCCGGCGGCGACGACCGCACCGGCGCGCATGGCGACGAGGTGGTCGGCGTACCGGGCCGCCTGGTTGAGGTCGTGCAGGACGGCGACGACGGTCCGGCCGCGCTCGACCCGCAGGCGGTGCAGCAGATCCAGGATCTCCACCTGGTGGGCCAGGTCGAGGAAGGTGGTCGGTTCGTCGAGCAGGAGCGCGTCGGTCTGCTGGGCCAGGGTCATCGCGATCCAGACCCGCTGGCGCTGACCACCGGAGAGGGTGTCCACCGGGCGGTCGGCCAGCGAGTCGACGGCGGCCAGGGTCATCGCCTCGCGTACGGCCTCGGCGTCCTGTGCCGACCACTGCCGCCACCAGCTCTGGTGCGGTTGCCGGCCCCGGCCGACCAGGTCGGCGACGGTCACCCCCTCGGGGACCAGCGGGCTCTGCGGCAGCACGCCGAGCCGCCGGGCCACCTCGCGGGTGGGCAGTTCCCGGATGGCCGTACCGTCGAGCAGGACGGTGCCGGCGCGCGGGGTGAGCAGCCGGGCCATGGTGCGCAGCAGGGTGGACTTGCCGCAGGCGTTCGGTCCGACGATGACGGTGAAGGCGTCGGCCGGCAGGGCGAGGTCGAGCCGGTCGAGCACGGTCCGCTCGTCGTAGCCGGCGACGAGGTCACGGGTGGACAGCATCACGAATTCCTCCGGCGTCCGCGTACGAGCAGGAACAGCAGGTACGGCCCACCGATGGCCGCGGTGAGTACGCCGGCGGGCAGTTGCGTCGGTGCGAACAGGCGCCGCCCAGCGAGGTCGGCGAGCACCACCAGCAGGGCCCCGACCAGCGCGGCGCAGACCAGCGGGGGTCGTTCGGTGCGGGTCAGCCGGCGGGCCACCTGGGGGGCGACGAGGGCGACGAAGTCGACCGCGCCGACCTGGGCGGTCACCATCGCGGCGACGACGACGCCGACTCCGGCAAGACCGACCCGCCGGGCGGTCGGGCGCAGCCCGAGTCCCCGTACGGTGTCGTCGTCGAGTGCGCTGGTGTGCAGTGCCCAGCCGGCCCAGAGCAGCACCGGCAGCAACAGGACGAGGGTGACCGCGATCCAGGTCGCCTCGGTCCAGCCCTTGCCGGCGAGGGTGCCGACCAGCCAGATCTGGGCCCGTTGCCCGTCGATCGGGTCGGCGGAGATCATGACGACCTCGGTGAGGGCGCGCAACGCCATCGCGACGGCGACGCCGGCCAGGACGAAGCGCTGGGCGGCGAGTCCGTGCCGGGCGCCGAGAGCGAAGACCGCCGCGGCGGCGACCAGACCACCGGCGAGCGCGCTCGGGGCGAGGATCGCGGCGGAGGCGCCGGTGGTCAGTGCGATGGTGGCGACCAGGCCGGCGCCCTGGGTGATGCCGATGACGTCGGGGCTGGCGAGCGGGTTGCGGGCGACGCTCTGGATCAGGGTGCCGGCGATGCCGAAGGCCGCGCCGACGGCCACCGCGAGCACCACCCGGGGCAGCCGGAGCCGGTTCACGACCACGTCGTACGGGGTGCCGGTGCCGTTCGGGTCGCCGAGGTTGCCGAGCGAGTGCAGGACGTCGACCGGGGCGACGTACGGGGTGCCGAGGGAGAGGCTGAGCACCATGGCCCCGGCGAGCAGGAGGACGAGCACCGTGGCGACCAGGATCGAGCGGCGCCGGACGAGCAGGTGGATCCGGCCGAGGCGCAGCAGGGACCGGCCGGGCAGCAGGCCCGCGTCGCGTACGGGCGGGGCGGTGGTGGGGGCGGTCACGCGGTCACCACCCGGGCCCGGCGGACCAGCAGGGCGAGCAGCGGGGCGCCGATCAGGGCGGTGACGATGCCGGCGGGCACCTCTCCGGGCGGGGCGATCAGCCGGCCGACGATGTCGGCGCCGAGCAGCAGTGCGGGGCCGAGCAGCACCGAGACGGCGAGGGTCCAGCGCTGGTCGGTGCCGACCAGCGCGCGGGCCAGGTGGGGCACGGCGAGTCCGACGAAGGCGATCGGGCCGGCGGCGGCGACCCCGGCACCGGTGAGCAGCACCGCCGCCGCCCCGCCGCCGATCCGGATCAGGCCGACCCGGTTACCGAGGCCCCGGGCGACGTCCTCGCCGAGGGCGAGCGCGTCGAGTCCCCGGGTGACCATCGCGGCGAGCAGCAGGCCGACGAGGACGAACGGGACGACCTGGGCGGTGACGTCGAGGTCGCGGCCGCCGAGCCCGCCGACGACCCAGAACCGGTACTCCTCGAAGGTACGGGCGTCGATCGTGAGCAGGCCGATGGTGATGGCGCCGAGGCTGGCGTCGAGGGCGGCTCCGACCAGGGCGAGGGTGACCGGGCTGGCGCCGTCGCGGGTCCGGTTGGCGACGCCGAAGACGAGCAGTCCGGCGAGGAGCGCCCCGACGATGCCGAACCAGACGTACCCGTTGAGGGTGCCGACGCCGAACACGGCGATGGCGGTGACCACGCCGAGCGAGGCGCCGGCGCTGATGCCGAGGATGCGTGGTTCGGCGAGCGGGTTGCGGGTGAGTGCCTGGAGGAGCAGCCCGGCGACGGCGAGCGCCACGCCGACGGTGAGCCCGAGCACCGTACGGGGAACGCGCAGGTCGTTGACGATGCTGCTGGCCTCTCCCCCGTCCGGGGCGACCAGTGCGTGCCAGACCTGCGCCGGTGCGAGTGGCTTGCTGCCGAGTGCCAGGCTGGCCAGCACCAGCAGGGCGAGCAGGACCAGCGCGCCGAGGACGACGGCGGTCCGGGGCAGCCCGGACCGGCGGGACGGCGTCACCGCCACCCGTGGTCGTTGCGCGATCTCCTGCACCAGCTCTCACCTCCCCTGCTTAGGATCGCCTTACCTTAGGATCCGATCGGTTCCCGGCCTAGTAAGAGATGACCGATCTCACCGCCGGCCGCCCCGCGCGCCCTAGCCTGGAGGGCATGCACTTCGAGCACCACACCCTGGTCCTGGTACGCCGTCCGACCGCTCCACCGGAGCTGCCGGTGGCGGCCCTGACCCGCCTCTGGGCGGCCCACCGGGCCCACCAGGAGGGTCTGGTGGAGCAGGGGCACGTGCTCGCCGCCGGTCCGCTGCTGGGGCCGGACGGCTCCGACGGCGGTGAACTGTGCGTGTTCGTGGGCGAACCGGAGTTGGCCGGGCGGCTCTACGACAACGACCCGGCCGTACGCGCCGGGCAGCTCTCGGTCGAGGTGCTGATCTGGGGCACGCCGCCGGGCAACGTCCGGTTCGGGAACGTGCCGCTGTCGCCGTCACTGCTCGATCCCGGCGCGCCGGGCTGAACGGGGGCTCGGTGGCATGGGGGTCGACATCGTCTACGAGACGCACGCGGTCACCACCGACGACGAGGCGGGGCGGGCCAGCGGGTGGCTGCCCGGTGAGCTGTCCGCGTACGGGCGGCGGTGTGCCCGGGAACTCGGCGAGCGCCGCCGGGGCGACGGGCTCGGCGCGATCTTCTGCTCCGACCTGACCCGTGCGGTGGAGACCGTGCAGGTGGCGTTCGCCGGCTACCGGATCCCGGTGCACCGGGACACCCGGCTGCGCGAGTGTGATTTCGGCGACCTCAACGGCGCCCCGCTGGCCGAGGTGATGGCCCGCCAGGCCGAGCACCTCGACCAGCCGTTTCCCAACGGGCAGAGCCTGCGGCAGGTGGTCGACCAGGCGGACCGCTTCCTGCGCGACCTCTCCGCCGCCTGGGACGGGCACCGGGTGCTGGTCGTGGCCCATCCGAGCACCCGGTGGGCACTGGAACACCTGATCAACGGCCGGTCGCTGACCGAGCCGGTGGCGGCGACGGCGGACCGGGCGCAGGGCTTCACGTACGCGCTGCCGGCGGGCTGGCCGGGGCACCGTACCGGCGACGGGGGATAACCGCGGGCGCTCGTCTGCGACGCTGCCTATCCTTGGCGACGACATGCAGACACCATCCGCCCGCGCGCTGCCCGAACCGATCCGAGAGGTGCAGGCCCGCCTGCCCGAACTGATCTTCCGCGACCAGCGCCGGCTCCAGCGCCGGATAGACGGCGTACGCCGGATCCGGGACCCGCTCAAGCTGGAGCTGGCCGGTGCGGAACTCGCCGCCGAGCTGGCCGGGGCGCAGGAGCGGCTGGCCCGGCGTCGGGCCGCCGTACCGGTGATCACGTATCCGGCCGAGCTGCCGGTGAGCGAGAAGCGCGAGGACATCGCGGCGGCGATCCGGGACCACCAGGTGGTGATCGTCGCGGGCGAGACCGGCTCCGGCAAGACCACCCAGATTCCGAAGATCTGCCTGGAGCTGGGGCGGGGCGTCCAGGGGCTGATCGGGCACACCCAGCCGCGCCGGCTGGCCGCCCGTACGGTGGCCGACCGGATCGCCGAGGAACTCGGCACCGAGCTGGGCGGGGCGGTCGGTTACAAGGTGCGGTTCACCGACCAGGTGAGCGACCGGAGCCTGATCAAGCTGATGACCGACGGCATCCTGCTGGCCGAGTTGCAGCAGGACCGGATGCTGCACCAGTACGACACGCTGATCATCGACGAGGCGCACGAGCGCAGCCTCAACATCGACTTCATCCTCGGTTACCTGCGGCAACTACTCCCCCGCCGGCCCGACCTGAAGGTGGTCATCACCTCGGCGACGATCGACCCGCACCGCTTCGCCCGCCACTTCGGCGGTCTCGGCACCGGGGCGGTACCCGGCGGGGACGGCGACAGCGGGCCGCCGGTGGTGGAGGTGTCGGGGCGGACGTACCCGGTCGAGGTGCGGTACCGGCCGCTGGTCGAGGTCACCGACGAGGAGTCCGAGGACGGCGACAACGTACGCGACCAGGTCCAGGCGATCGGTGACGCGGTCGAGGAGCTGGCCGCCGAGGGGCCGGGCGACATCCTGGTCTTCCTCAGCGGCGAGCGGGAGATCCGGGACACCGCCGACGCGCTCGGCCGGCTCGTCCAGGGCAAACCCCGGCTGCGCGGCACCGAGATCCTGCCGCTCTACGCCCGGCTCTCCACCGCCGAGCAGCACCGGGTGTTCCAGTCGCACGCCAACCGGCGGGTGGTGCTGGCCACCAACGTCGCCGAGACCTCGCTGACCGTCCCCGGCATCAAGTACGTGATCGACCCCGGTACGGCCAGGATCTCCCGCTACAGCCACCGGCTCAAGGTGCAGCGGCTGCCGATCGAGGCGGTGTCGCAGGCGTCGGCGAACCAGCGCAAGGGCCGCTGCGGTCGTACCTCGGACGGGATCTGCATCCGGCTCTACGACGAGTCGGACTTCCTCAACCGGCCCGAGTTCACCGAGCCGGAGATCCTGCGGACCAACCTCGCCTCGGTCATCCTCCAGATGACGGCGATCGGGCTCGGTGACATCGCCGCGTTCCCGTTCATCGACCCGCCGGACCGGCGCAACATCGCCGACGGGGTCAACCTGCTGCACGAGCTGGGTGCGCTGGACCCGAACCAGACCGACCTGAACCGCCGGCTCACCCCGCTCGGCCGCAAGCTGGCGCAGTTGCCGGTCGACCCGAGGTTGGCCAGGATGGTGCTGGAGGGCGAGACCAACGGCTGCGCCGAGGACGTGATGGTGATCGCCGCCGCCCTGTCCATCCAGGACCCGCGCGAGCGCCCGGTCGAGAAGCAGGCGCAGGCCGACCAGTCGCACGCCCGCTTCGCCGACCCGGAGTCGGACTTCATCACCCTGCTCAACCTCTGGCGCTACCTGCGCGAACAGCAGCGCGAGCTGTCCTCCAGCGCGTTCCGCCGGATGTGCCGGGCCGAATTCCTCAACTACCTGCGGGTACGTGAGTGGCAGGACATCTTCGGCCAGCTCCGCCAGGTGACCCGTACGCTCGACGGCGGCAACCCGCGCGGGCAGCGACCGGGCCGCGACCGCCGGG
This sequence comes from Micromonospora sp. NPDC049529, assembly GCF_055586685.1. Lineage (NCBI taxonomy): Bacteria > Bacillati > Actinomycetota > Actinomycetes > Micromonosporales > Micromonosporaceae > Micromonospora > Micromonospora sp. NPDC049529. The sequence continues at coordinate 7,679 of NZ_JBVJHT010000033.1, read as the reverse complement.
ACCGGGGCGGCGCCGAGCCGGCCCGCCGCGAACCGGAACCGACCCGGCCCGCCGAGCCGGTGCCGGACGGGGACACCGCCGAGGTCACCGTCGATCCCCGGCGGATCCACCAGTCGCTGCTGGCGGGTCTGCTCTCCCACGTCGGGGTGAAGGACATCCAGACCGCGAAGGGTTCGGCGGCGCCGACCGGCGGCGGGCGCGGCAGCGAGTACCTCGGTGCGCGGGGCGCGAAGTTCGCGATCTTCCCCGGTTCCGCGCTGGCCCGCCGTCCCCCGCTCTGGGTGATGGCCGCCGAACTCGTGGAGACCTCCCGGCTCTGGGGTCGGGTGGCGGCGAAGGTCGAGCCGGAGTGGGTCGAGGCGCTGGCCCAGCACCTGGTGAAACGGACCTACAGCGAACCGCACTGGGAGAAGAAGCAGGCCGCCGTGGTGGCCCAGGAGAAGGTCACCCTGTACGGCATCCCGCTGGTCACCAACCGGAAGGTGAACTTCGGTCGGATCGACCCGGAGCTGTCCCGGGAGTTGTTCATCCGGCACGCCCTGGTCGAGGGCGACTGGCAGACCCCGCACACGTTCTTCCACGCCAACCGGGAACTGCTCGGGGAGGTCGAGGAGTTGGAGAACCGGGTCCGGCGGCGGGACATCCTCGTCGACGACGAGACCCTGTTCGACTTCTACCAGCAGCGCATCCCGGCCGAGGTGGTCTCCGGTCGGCACTTCGACAGCTGGTGGAAGCGGGCCCGCCGGGAACAGCCGGACCTGCTCACCTTCGACCGCGACATGCTGATCAACGACGGTCGCGGCGGTGTCGCGGCAACCGACTACCCGGACGAGTGGCACTCGGGCGGGCTGGCGCTGCCGTTGACGTACCGCTTCGAGCCGGGCACCACCGCCGACGGGGTCACCGTCGACATCCCGCTGCCGATGCTCAACCAGGTGCCGGCGGAGACCTTCGACTGGCAGGTGCCGGGGCTGCGGGAAGAGGTGGTCATCGCGCTGATCCGGTCGCTGCCGAAGGCCGTACGCCGCAATTTCGTCCCGGTGCCCGACTATGCGCGGGCCGTGCTCGCCGCGATCAAACCCGGACCGGAGCCGCTGGTCGACGCGCTCACCCGCGAGCTGCGCCGGCTGACCGGGGTGACCGTGCCCCGCGAGTCGTGGGACCTGGAGAAGCTGCCGGCGCACCTGCGGGTCAACTTCCGCGTCCTCGACGACGAGAACAAGGCGGTCGCCCAGGGCCGGGACCTGCCCGCGCTGCAACGCCAACTCAAGACCGAGGTACGCCAGACCGTCGCCGCCGCCGCACCCGAACTGGAACGGCGCGGGCTGCGGGAGTGGAGCATCGGCACCCTGCCCCGAACGATCGAGCAGGTCCGGGCCGGTTACCGGGTGACCGCCTATCCGGCGCTGGTGGACGAGGGCGAAACCGTCGGCGTACGGGTCTTCGACTCCGAGGCCGAGGCGCAGCAGGCGATGTGGGCGGGGACCCGCCGGCTGTTGCGGCTCACCGTCGCCTCCCCGGTGAAGTTCCTCCAGGGTCGGCTGAGCAACGAGGCGAAGCTGGCGCTGAGCCGCAACCCGCACCGCAACGTCCTCGACCTGCTCGACGACGCCGCCGGGGCGGCGATCGACAAACTGGTGGTGGACGCGGGCGGGCCGGCGTGGGACGCCGAGGGCTTCGCCGCGCTGCGCGACAAGGTCCGCGCCGACCTGGTCGACACCGTCGTCGAGGTCGTCGGCCGGGTGCAGCGGGCGCTGAGTGCGGCGTACGCGGTCGAGCAGCGCCTCGGTCGGACCACGAGCCTGACCCTGGTGGCGGCACTGGCCGACATCCGGGCCCAGCTCTCCGGCCTGGTGCACCGGGGCTTCGTCACCGAGACCGGCTACGCCCGCCTGGCCGACCTGCCCCGCTACCTGACCGCTATCGAACGGCGGCTCGACCGGCTGCCGCAGGACCCCGTACGCGACCGCAACCAGCTCGCCCGGATCACCCAGGTCCAGCAGGAGTACGACCAGATGCTGGCCAACCTGCCACCGGGGCGCCGCAACGACGACGCCGTACGGCAGATCCGCTGGCTGATCGAGGAGTTGCGGGTGAACGTGTTCGCCCAGGCGCTCGGCACCCCGTACCCGGTGTCGGAGCAGCGGATCTACCGGGCGATGGACCTGGCCGAGGGCCGCTGACGACTGATCGGGATCCGGTCACGATCGGACATCGAGATCTGGTCGCGATCGGACGGAGACGTCGGCGCCGCACCCTGGTTGTCAGGGGGTGGCCGATGGCACTGCTCCGGGCGGTACTCGACCCGTTGCTGTTCGGGCTGGTGGGGCTGATGTTCGCGCTGCCGTTCGCGGTGGTCGCGGTCGAGAACGAGGACCGCGACGTCCGGCTCACCGAGCAGTGGTCCGGCGCCGGCCTCACCACCGGCGCCAAGGGCCTGTACCGCGTGGTGTTCGTCGATTCCGACAACACGGTGTACGACGTGCGCGGTCAGGAGATCGTCACGGTCCCGGTGCACATGTCCGACCCGGACGAGTCCCGGATGGTGCCCGCGCAGCCCGCCTTCGTGGTGGCCGCGTTCGGGATTCTGGTCGGCGTGCTGGCCGGGCTGCTGCGCCGGACCGCCACCCGGATGCTGGTGACGGCTGTCGCGGCGCTCGGCTCGGCGGGCACGCTGTCGGTCGGGCTGTGGCTGCTGCTGCGCCGGATGGAGCGGGAGTACGGCAGCTATCCGCCCCAGCTGAGCTACGAGGCCGGCGCCGGGTTCTGGTTCGCGGCCGGTCTGCTGGTTCTGGTCGGCCTCGGCAACCTGGCCGCGCTCCACCGGCTCCGTACGGGCAACCGGCGGCGGCTGCCGTGGCTCAGGCCATCGTGAAGGTCTGGCAGTCGGCGGCGTCGAGTCCCGGTGCCACGGTGATCGCCGAGGCGTGACACTCAAGCCCCTCGTTGTGCCGGCACTCGGTCCGCTTGCACGCGCCGACCTGCGCGCTCGCCTCGTCGGTGCCGCCCTTGTCCGCACTGTCGATGAACGTGTCGCACTGGGAGTTGCCGAGGCCGATCGTGATGGCGAAGGCGTGGCATCCGTCGTGGTTGTAGCCGCAGTCCGTGACCGAACAGTCCTGTACGCGCGGCATTTCCAACATCTGGGTCATGGGTTTTCCTCTCCCTTTTCCCCACACGTTAGAGCGGCCCCCTGGCCGAGGCGGCCGGTTCGGCGAATCAACCGACCAGCGTATGTCGCACTCCCCAGCCGATAAGGATTGCCTTTCCTTATGAATGGGATCGCGGTTCCGGCGGCGGTGCCGTGCTCTTCCCACTGACGAGCTGAGCCTCCAGCCAGGCGAGGTCGTCCGCCGTACCGACGGTGAGGACGTACCGGTCCAAGTCCCCGCCTGCCCCTCCAAGCAGTCGTCGCATCCAGGTCAGAGCCTCACCGTCAGTGCCTGCGTCACGCCGGCTGAGTGCCCGCCTGGTTACGAGCGAGTCGGGCAGCGCGTGCTCGACGAAGACGATCAGGTGTGCTGCCTTGTCCCAGCGTCGGGCCGCTCGAAGGAGGATCGCCAGGTTCCTTCGGGCCAGCGCGTCATCGGTGGCGAGCAGTAGCCGATCTCCCACATCGCGCCAGTCACCCTGTCGGTCCCAGATCTCCTCGCGGAGGGTCATCGCCGTAACGAGCGCCCGGCTACTGTTTGAACCGCCCGACACCAGGTGGACGCTGAGGTCACGTAGGAGCAGGGCGGATCGCGGTAGCGCGGTAGTCTCCGCCCCCACGACCTCAAGCAGTTCGATCCAGGACAGGGCCGAAATCTGTCCGAGACCTCCGGCGGACATCAGCTGAGCCGCAAGCGCCTCGTCGGCATCGCTGATCCGGTTGGATTCCGGAAACTCAACACAGGCGCGAGCGTATTGGATCGCTGTCTCAAGGTCGGGAGCCGGTCCCGCCCACACCGCGCGGAGCATTCTGAAAACACTCTCGTATCCCCGTCTAGGCGCCTGTAAGCGCGCGACACGCAGCAGGGGTGCGGCCAGCGGCGTCTGTAGCAGGTTGGGCATCGACGCCGTCACTTCACTGACCAGATCGTCCAGCCACAGCGGCTGAAACTTACTCTTGACCTCGGTCAGCAAGGCCGCCTCATATGGCGACAGGGCGACAAAGCGCTCAGGATCGTCGAAGCCGCGCAACAGATTCAGGTAGAGCAGTGCCTCCGGCATACCGGACGAGCGGAGCAGTTCAAACAGGTTCCAGAGCGAACCCGGCCACAGCCCGTCGGTGCCGGACCCGACCACCGCGTATACGGTGACGGCCTCCAGCGTCCTCCTGAACCGCCGCCCATACAGGGCGGCCGGGTCCCGACGTGCCGCCTGCGTCAGCCGCTCGACTGACACATCCACGCCCTGTCGTTCGAGCGCGTCGAGTGCGCGCTGCATCCTCTTCGCCGGCAGTCCCTGCACCCGTTCCACCGCGAGACCGGCGAGCCCGGCGGACAGGTCGTCCGACAGTGCCTCGCTCAGGTTCAGCAGTGCCTCGACCGGCGACCGGTTCAGCGGCACGAGTCGGCTGTCCCGGGGCCACACCCGGACAACGTCGTCTGCTCGTTCGGTCCGCAGCGCGGCGGTGACGCCGGCCATCGCGTCGAGCGGGAACCACGAGCGCCACTGCTGGACCAGGCGGTCCCACGGAAGGGCGGTGGCACCACCGGCGCCCGGATTGACGTCGCGGAACTCGTACGCGTCGTCGCCGACGACCGCCGCCAGGACCACCAGGTTCAGCGTGTAGATCGACAGGTGACCCAGCAGCGCGACGGGCTCGTACGGCGTCTTGTCCGCCCCGGCGGTGAACCAGGACGGGGGTGCGGCATGGAGGATGTCCTCCAACTGCCGGTCGACGACCAGCCGAAGGCAGGTGGCGATCTCCGCCCGATCGCGGCCGAGCTGGGCCAGCCGGTGCGGTAGCCACTCACGCAGCATCTCCAGCACCACCGGACGACTGTGCAGCACCGTGTACGAGAGACAGGCGAACCAGTTCTTGTCCGGCAGCGACAACTGATCCTGCAACACGGTTGCCAACCCGGGATTTCTCCGCAGGTCGGAAACCCGCTCGCTGTGGGCGAGGACGTGCCGTAGGAGAAAATCCGCCGCGAGGAACTCGCCGAAGGTGTTGTGCAGGAACTCGAACGCGGCGGCCTCGCCCTGCGAGAAGTCGTCCGGGTCGCCCGACCGGCTCCGCGACTCGTGGATGAAGAAGAAGCTCCCCAACAGGAGATCAGCCTGGGTGAGCGGCACCGCGCCCGCTCGGGTCGGCACAGGTTGCCCGGTGTCGAAGTAGGCGATCTCCGCATTCAGGTCCCTGCGGTTCAGGTGGAGGGCCTGCCGGTTGAACATACCCATGGCGGCCACACCGAGCCGTCCGAGGTCGGCGTCGATCAAAGCCGCACGCTCGCCGGCCGAGAGTGCCTTGAACCGAGGGCCAGCCTCGCCCTTTGTCCGCTCCCGTTCCACGAAGCGGCTGAGCAGACTGTGGTAGAGCATGGTTTGGTCCAGGTTGGCGTCGCCGAGCTGGTTCGCCTGCGAATCGTAGAGCGCGAGCATCAGCAGCAGCAGCGGTTGCCGGGCCAGGTCGACCAGCCTGCCCTCTTCCGGCAGGCCGAAGGGCCGCACCCGGGCTTGCTCGAAGTAACCCGTGTTGACGGTGTTCCAGGTCTTGCTCCACTCCCGGCGCCGCGACTCGTCGAACTCCTCCAGTCGCAGAATCGAGGATCCGATCGGAATGACCGCCTTGTCGATCAGCGTTATCCGGCTCGTCACCACGATCCGGACCGGCCGGCCGACCTGTGCTTCGCGCCGTTGGAAGCGGTGCACCTCGTCGAGATAGTTACTGAACACCCGTCCATTGGCCTGTAGCAGCTCGTCGTAGCCGTCCAAGATGATCACGAGCGGGTTGTCAGCCAGGCTTTCGGCGAACGTGACCCAGTTGACCTCCTCGCCCGAATCGTCGTAGATCTGGCTCTCGATCTGACTCTGGAACTTTGTCTCCGGGTCGATGTCGCGCAACTCGATCCGGACCACGTTGAACGCGGGCGGCGCGAGCCGTGCCGCGATCACCTCGGTGAGCAACGACTTACCGGAGCCCGCCTGACCGAGGACGAGCAAGGGTGCCTCGGTGCTGTACGGCGAGGAGAGGTATCGCACGACGAACCCGGCCAGGTCCTCCTGCGTACTCGCCGCATTCCAGACACGCTCGTCCTCAAGGTTGAGCTGCCGACTGGCGTACCGGACCGTTCGATACGCCTGCGGAACGAACGCCGCGGCCTTGCTGGGGTAGGCCAGTACCGGTCCACCATCTGGATCGTCGTAGTCGTCCCTGATGATCGGCTCTTCGATCCGTGCCGCGTGAACGGCGGCGAGCGCCGCCGTCACCCGTTGCGTGTCGGCGGAGCCGGACGAGGAAGGCTGCGACGAATGCAGCGCGCTGATCGAACTCTCCAGCCGGCGGAGTCCGACGTCGAGCCCGTCGATCGCAGCCCGCGCCGCCCGCACCTGCTCGTTCGTCTCGAATGCCTGGTCCACGATCAGCGACTGGCTCTTGGCATGCTCGTACGTGGAGGCCCAGGTGAAGAAGTCACGGCTGCTGAACATGAGGTCGAGATACTGGGCGTAGTAGTAACGGCCGGCAAGGTCAGCCAGGTCCCCGATCCGCTGATCAATCAGGTTCCGTTGAGAGACGTCATGCGTGTCCCAGTCGTCTAGGCTCTTAAGGGTGGCTGCCAACCGCTCGCTCATTCCCCGATACAGCTTCAGCCGTTCCTCATCCTCGCTGCCGAACGTCGCCGCCGGGTGCGGAAGGGATACCGGCGGGAGACCGACGTATAACTCGGACGATGGCTCTCCGGGTTCGGAGGCGTGCCGGGTCGGCAGTCGGAGAATCTTGGCCTCACCCCCCGCGTCGGACGGCTTCAACGACGCGAGCAACGGGCCCACGAGCTCGTCGTACGCGGAGAAGAACGCCGTGTAGGTGATCAGGAAGTGCCCGGCGGCCAGGGATTCGCTGCGTTCCAGGAAGGTGCCGTTGCGGCTGGCGAGCTTTCCGGCGATCTCCTTGGCCCGCATCACGAGATCGGTCTTCATGTCGAAAAGCGCGAGCAACGGTACGGCGGCCGGTCCCAGCAGCACCGGCGAGAGGATCAGCCCTGCCGAGAGGAGACGGTCGACGGCATGGATCACAGCGCTGTCCGAACCGGCGTCTGCTACGAGTTTGCGTACCTCGACATAAGTGACCTTGGTGCCGAACTGCCGCTGCACGCGTGCTCCCCAAGCGTCGTGTCTACTACCCGGGCGCATGCTTCCACAGTGGTCGGAGCGAAATCAATTGGCGTACGAGAGGCGATCATGAGTTGCTCCGCAGCCGATTCGGAGTCATGTGACGCGCCGGCGGTGGGGCGGTGCTCTGGCGGCGGATGAGTTCGGCCGGGATCTGTTCGGCGTGGTTCGGTTCCGGCGGTTGCAGGGCGAGGGTCATGGCGCGGGCGCCCATGTCGGCGAGGGGGAGGCGGACGGTGGTGAGGGTGGGGGTGACGTCGCGGGCGGTGGGCATGTCGTCGAAGCCGGTGATGCTGATGTGTTGGGGGACTTTGATGCCTCGGGTGCGTAGGAGGGCGAGGGCGCCGATGGCCATGGTGTCG
>NZ_JBVJHT010000032.1:0-66729 GCF_055586685.1 Micromonospora sp. NPDC049529 | reverse complement strand
CAACAACGCCGCCAAGCGCCACTCGAAACATCTGATCTCGGTCTCCCCGCCCCTCCCCCCCCCCCCCCCCCCCCCCCCCTCCTCCCTCCCCCCCCCCCCCCCCCCCCCCACCCCCCCCCTCCCCCCCCCCCCTCCCTCTCCCCCCCCCCCCGAGTCCGCCCGGGTCTACGCGTACGCGTTCAGCATCGAGGTGGACCGGCTGCGGGTGGCCCGGGTCGGGCTCGGCGGTGTGGTGCTCGACCGGCGGGAGGCACCCCGCCCACCGGATCTGCCGGCCGAGGAGTCGGTGCCGGTGCTGGCCGGTTTCCTCAAGGAGATGCTCCAGGCGGTGCCGAAGGGCTCCGTCTACGTCGGCGGGGGCGTGGCGGTCTGCGGCATGATGCGCGGGCGCGACGGGGCGGTGCACGTACACCCGCCGACCGACTGGGTCGACGGGTCGCTGGGCCCGGTGCTCACCGCCGACCTGGACTCGAACCGGCCGATCCTGGTCAACCGGGCGGCCGACGTGAGCGCCCTGGCCGAACACATCAGGGGTGCGGCGGCCGGCCTGGACAACGTGATCTTCCTGCACCAGGACGTCGGCGTCGACGCCGGCATCATCGTCGGCGGGCGGCGGCTGACCGGACACGGCGGCTTCGGCGGCGAGGTGGGCCACATGGTGGTGCATCCGGGCGGCCAGCCGTGCGGATGCGGCTCACGCGGCTGCTGGGAGACCGAGATCGGCGAGTACGCCCTGCTCCAGGCCGCCGGTCGGGGCCACGCGCTCGGGCACGACGCGGCCCGCGCGGTGGTCGAGGCGGCGGCGTACGGGGACGCCAGCGCGAAGACCGCCGTACGGCAGGTCGGCGACTGGCTCGGCTTCGGCGTGGCGAACCTGATCAACATCTTCAACCCGGACGTGGTGATCTTCGGCGGCCCGCTGCGCGACATCTACCTCGCCGCCGCCACCCAGGTACGCAGCCGACTCAACGCGATGGCGCTGCCCGTCCCCCGCGACCACGTGCGGCTGCGGACCCCGCAGCTCAGTGACGAGGCGGTGCTGATCGGCGCGGCCGAGCTGGCCTTCGAACAGTTGCTCGCCGATCCGTTGGATGCCGCCGCCTGACGTTCGTGCGTACGCTGTCCAGCGTGGACGTGCAGATGCGGGCTGGCGACGACGACCGGCAACGGGTGGTCGACGACCTGCAACGGCACACCGCCGAGGGCCGGCTGACCCTGGACGAGTTCACCGAACGCCTCGGTGTCGTCTACTCCGCCCGTACGCTGGGCGAGCTGGCCGAGGTCACCCGTGACCTGCCCACGGCACCGCCCCCGGCGGACGCCGCCGCCACCAACGGCCGCCGCGACCTGCTGGTCGTCGTCGCGGTCGCGGTGACGACCCTGGTCCTGCTGTACGTCTTCATGGCGGTCACCCGCTGATCGGCGGCAGCACCTTATACATCACCCTGGTGTCCTCCAGCGTGCCCTGCGTCGACAGCGCGTAACCGGGGATCACCCCCGCCGCCTGGTAACCGAGCGCCCGGTAGAGCCGTTCACCGGCGGAGTCGGTCACGGTGTCGAGCACGAGCAGGCTGCGCCCGTACTCCCGGGCGACCTGCTCGACCTCGGCCATCAGCGCCCGGCCGAGCCCGGACCGGCGCGCGGCCGGATGCACCAGGACCTTGCCGACGTCGGCGCGGTGGCGGCCGTTGGGCGGCATCGTCAGCAGCACCTGCGCGGTCCCGGTGATCCTTGTTTGTTGTCGGACGACCAGCAGCACCCGTGCACCCGGCGCCAGCGCCCCGCGTACGTCCCGCCAGTAACGCCGCGCGTCGGCAACGCCGAACGGCGGCACGAACCCGACGCTCGCCCCGGCCTCGACGCACGCGTGCAGTACGTCACCGAGCTCGGCGAGTGCGCCGTCATCGAGTCCGTCGGCGTCTACCCGCTCGACAGGCGTCGCCCCGGTCACGGCAACACCAGCGTGAGTACGTACCGCGCGGGCGTCGGGCCGGGGCAGTCGAACCGGGACGGGCCCCAGAGCCGGAACCGCAGGCTGTCGCCGGGTTCGAGGCCGTAGCTGTCGCCTTGCACGGTGAGCCGCAACCTGCCCTGTAGCAGCCAGAGGTGCTGTTCCAGGCCGGGCACCGACGGCTCGTCGTAGCCGATGGTGGCGCCGGCCGGCAGCGTCCCCTCGATCACCTCGGCCCGCAGTCCGGCGTGCGGCGGTGACACCGAACGCCGCCGGAAGCCGGTGGTCGTGTCGGTCCAGACCGGTTGGTCGGCCGCGCGCACCAGCAACAGTGGATCGGACTCGACCTCGCTGAGCAGCCGGGACAGGGTGCGCTGGTAGACCGTGCAGAGCTTGCCCAGCAGCGACGCCGTCGGGCTGATCTCGCCGCGTTCGATCCGGGAGAGCGTGGATCGGCTCACCCCGGATCGCTTGGCCAGTTCGTCCAGCGACCACCCGTGCTCGCTCCGCAACCCTGCCAAGCGGGCGGCGAGCCGGGCGTCGGCGGGGCTCAGTTGTGCTTCGGCCTCGCTGGTTCCTCCCACATCTGGGAAGATATCCCGAAACCGAGAGGTACGCCAGAGCACACGGGCAACGCGCTTGATCGCGAAGAGTTTGGCTCGTCATGGCAGGCCAAACCCTTCGCGATCATCGGATTCCCGCATGATGCCCGACTGGGCGAGCGCAGCCACACCAAAGCAGCGCCCGCCTCCGATGGCCGGGGCGGGCGCTGTTCGCTGGGCTCAACAGGGGTCGCTACGGCTGACGGGTCGCCACCTCGGCGACGAACGCCCGCCACGCGTCGGAAGCAAAGGTCAGCGTCCCACCGTCACGATCCTTGGTATCCCGGACGAAGACACGACCGGGCAAGTTGTCCGCAACCTCGACACAGTTGCTGGCACCGTCGCCAGACCGCGTCGACTTCCGCCACTGCGGAGTGGGGGTCATGGGGTCACCTTCAGCTTCGTGATCAGTTCCAACGAGGCTTGCTCAGACAGGGCTGCTCCAAGAATGCTATCCCACTTACGGTTGATCAACCGGGTCAGATCCGGGTCGTCAACGACCTGTCCACGGGCGACGTTTTCCAGGTAGACCACCTGGTCGTGGTCAGGCAGCTCCGCCAGCATGAAACCGCCGGTGAGGCCGACGTATTCACCGCAGTCGGCCGGGACGACGTGGATCCGGACGTGCCGCAGACCGGCGAGCTGCTTCAGGTGCCCGAGCTGGGCGTCGAGCACCGCATGACCGCCGACTGGGCGGGTCAGCGCGTTCTGGTCCAGGACGAATATGCAGAACGGTGGATCATCGCGAAACAGCAGTTGCTGCCGCTGCATCCGCAGCGCGACCAGCTTCTCCACCTCGGCTTCGGGCAGCAGGCCGCCGGCCGAGATGATCGCTCGGGCGTAGTCCTCCGTCTGGAGCATGCCCGGAATGAGGCAGGGTTCGAAGGAGCGTAGGCCAACCGCGTGCTCCTCGAATCCGCGCCACTTGGCGTACCAGTTCTCCGTCCGTTCCCGGTTCACCAGGTCGAGCATCTCGGCCAGCAGGCCGCCGGTGTGCAACGCCGTGTCCGCCGCCACCGCGAATTCCATCGTCGGTCGGCGGCGACCGGTTTCGATCGCGGCGATGGTCGACGTGCTCCAGGGGATGAGAGTCGCGAGCCCTTCCTGGGAGACGCCGGCACTTGATCGAGCGGCCTTCAGTGCCCGGATCCACATATCGATGTTCATTTACTTACTCCGTCTGTAAGTACGTGAGCTGACGCGGACGGTACATCGAAGAATCCTGCCCTGGATCGGGGGCATAGTCCAGAGTGTATTCAGCGGATCCGCTCGGACCCATCGGCAAATGGGACCCGGACGGGCGGGACTGCGGGGCCGCCCCGGCTCCCCCATACGTCATGCCTGTGGCGGCCCCTTCCAATGCATGTCAAAAGGAGATTCTCAGTGCTGGACGAGAGACGCGAATCCGTCACGACAACAAATGCGAGTGCACCGACAAACGATCCACCGCGCGAGATGACAACCGACCTCCCGCCGGCTCCGTCCACCCGCAGACGTCCGACCAACCGAGGACCGGGGTACGCCGCCACACCCGCTCCCCCGCCACCGGAACCGTTCGCGATCGGTGTCTCCGGACGGGTACGGCATGACCCGCCCGGACCGGCGTGACCACGGCCGGCCGTACCCGGATGCGGCCCCACGTGCCGATGCGGCCGACCTGGCTCTGTCGGGTCTGCGCGGCGCGGTGGCCGTGCGGTCCGGCCCGACTGATGCTGCTCGCGGAGTTCCACCGCAACCGGATCGCACTCTGCCTCTACCTGTCCGCCCAGTACATCGACGCGCTGCATGACCTGGCCGAGTTTCGGCCCAGCGCCCCGCCGGAGGACCTCTACGCCCGGTTCGTCGGCTGGCCGCCGATCCCCCGCCGATGAACGAGTCCGAACGTCCCCGGCTGGTCAAGGTCACCTTCAACCTCACCTCGTCGGCCGACGACGCACTCAGCCGGCTCGCCGCCGTCGACGGCAACCGCACCGATGCGATCAACCGCGCGATCAGGGTCGCCGCCCTGCTGCACGAACTCGCGCCGGACGGCCGTTTCACCCTCACCGGCACGGAGGGCACGACACGCGAGATCTACCTGGTGTGACGACACGTAGAAGAAAGGCTCCGGCACGGTGGACGACGACCTGACTTCCGCGCACCGCAACGACAGCAGGTGGCAATGTGTCGACTGCTGTAAGCCGTGGCCGTGCCCGACGTTTCGCCACCGGTTGCGGATTCTCTACGAGCGAGATCCGGACCGACTCCGGACTTTCATGACCCACTTTCGGGACCGGGCGGCGACCGAGCTCGGCGAACTCGATCCGGCGCAACTCGACAACCGATTCATTGGTTGGATCCCCGGCCCGCCGCCCGGCCACCGACTGCGATCAATCTGACCCTCCGAGCGGCGAACCGGAGTATCGCAATTATCTTCTACATCAGAGATTGCGTATTCACATCATCTTTGATGTACGTCCCCTGGGCACCGGCCGGGCGCCGGGCGATTCCGGTACAGGTCAGGCCGGCATCGGCTCGCGGGCCGGCGTCGGACGCTCGTCCATGGTCCGCCAGGCCCGGTCGAAGAACGGCCAGAGCGTCACCGCCAGGTACGCGATCCCGAAGAGCAGGCAGGCCGCCGGCAGCGCCAGCCCGCCGACCGCCGCTCCGCCGAGCAGGCCGCCGAGTGGGATCCCGGCGTACGAAACGGCGCGGGTCAGCCCGAGGACCCGCGCCCGGAGTTGTTGCGGGATCCGCTCGTAGGCGAGCGCACCGAAGATCGGGTTGACCGCGGCGATCGACACCCCGGCCACGAACGAGACGACGTAGACGACCCAGAGCCGGTCGGTGATGGCGAACACGACGAAACGCGGTGCGCCCGCGATCAGGAACCCGATCGCGAACACCCAGTACCGGGGCACCCTCGGCGCCACTGCGGTGAAGGCCACGTTGCCCAGCACCGCGCCGATGGCGAACGCCGCGGAGAGGAAACCGAGCGCGACCGGGGAGCCGACCACGTCGCGGGCCCAGACCGGCGCGAGCACGGTGCCGTACGCCGCGTCGGCCAGGTTCGTCACGAAGGCCAGGAGCGGGAGGCCGAGCATCAGCCGGTCCTGCCGGATGAACCGCAGCCCGGTCCGCAACGCCAGCAGGTACGACTCCGACTCGACCGGATCGGGCTCCCGCTCCGGCTCCGGCGTCGGCCGGGGGCGCGGCACGGTGGCCGCGACGATCAGCGCACCGGCGGCGAAGGTACCGGCGTCGAGCAGCAGCACCGTCGGTGCGTCCAGGGCGGCGATGAGCAGGCCGGCGAGCGAGGCGCCGAGCAGTGTCGCGAGCCGGCCGATCCCGTCGTGCAGGCTGGTCGCGCGGGTCATGTCGACCCCTGCGGCGGCGACCGTCTCCGGGAAGATGACCTGCTTGGCCGGGTCACCGAAACCGCGCAGCAGTCCGGCGACGGCGACCAGCCCGACGAGCGCACCGAAGCCGAGCAGGTCGGCGCGGTAGAGCAGCGGTACGGCGACCACCACGCCCGCACTGCCCAGGTCGGCCACGATGCTCGTCCGGCGCGCGCCGAACCGGTCGACGAGCGGCCCACCCAACGCGGAGGCCAGCACGTACGGCAGCATCTCGGCGAACGCCACCAGCCCGGTCTTCGTCGCGCTGCCGGTGGAGACGAGAGTGAACCAGGGCAGCGCGACCATGCTCATCCGGCTGCCGACCAGCGAGATCGCCTCGGCGGTCAGCAGCCCGACGAGCGGCGTCCGGCGGCTCATCAGTCGGCGTCCCCGGTCGAGCCGCCGTCGGACGGTCCGACGGCGGTCGTGGAGACATCGTCGTCAGGTCGGCGGGTGAACGGCAGGATCTGCACCTGGAGCACCACCGACTCGGCGTCGTCCGGTGCCGGAACGTCCGGGTCGTTGCGGCGGTAGCGCTCGGCCAGCGCGAACACCTCGGCGTGCAGTTCGGCGGCCTCCGCCTCGGTCAGCCGGAGCCGCCAGTCGCTGAGTGTGCTCACCTCGATCCACTTCGGCTCGGTCCCGGCGGCCTCACCCAGCCACCGCTCGACCTGGTCGGCGTATGCCCCCGCGACCGCCCGCATGTACGCCTCCGCGTCGGCGGGTGCGCCAACGACGCTCTCCCAGTCGAGGGTGGTGGACCGGTGCGCGGCCCGCCACCAGCGTTCTCGTCCCACCCCGCGCTCGGAGTCCTCGACCACGAAGCCGTACGTGGCGAGTTGGCGCAGGTGGTAGCTGGTGGCGCCGGTGGACTGGCCGAGTCGCTGCGCCACGCCGGTCGCGGTGGCCGGCCCGTGCTCGCGCAGCAGACCGAGGATGCGCACCCGGAGTGGGTGGGCGATGCCGCGCAGCGAACGGGGGTCGAGCCTGATCTGATCCTCGGACATGTTTGCAAAGCTAGCCTTGCAAAGACTCCTTTGCAATCAGCGGGTCGGAACTCAGACGCAACTCCAGCGGAACGCCGCCCGTGCCTTCCGGGTGGCGTTGTCCAGGACACTGCCGATCTGCTGGCCGTTGTCGCTGATCACGACGTTGATCGGCAGCTCACCGGTCCGGACGAAGCCTTTCGCGAGCGGCAGCACCAGGTTCCGGTCGTCGGTGGCGAGCGCCGGGGCGAGCGTGCCGTTGGCGTCCACCACGTACCCGCCCACCCAGCCGTAGCGGTTGACCGAGGTCACGAACCTCAGCGAGAGCGGCCGTACCTCACCGGTGCGCAGGTTCCACCGCGCCGTCACCATGCCGTCCGACGGGCTCCGGTAGGAACCGATCACCCATCCGTTGCGGATCGACTGGATCGAGACGTCCGGCCCGTACCCGGGCGGCGCGGCCAACTCGCGAACCGTGCCGTCCGGTGCCCACACCAGGCCGCGTGCCCCGACCGTCATCGGATCCACGACCCGAGCACCGATCGGCACCACGGGCTTCGCCAGACTCGTGCCGACTGCCGTGCCGTCGTCGTCGATTCCCGCCAGGGTCACGAAGCCCGCGCCCGCCGGAACGGGCAGCGCACGGACGTCGTCCAGCCTGCCCGCCGGCCAGATCACCGACCGCAGACCATAGGTCTTGCCCAGCCTGCCCGCCGGAATGTCAGCCGACCCGTTGTACGGATCCGCCGCCCCACCGGCAGCGCCGGGTTCCGACGGGACCCCAGCGTGCGTCGAGGTGGGAGACGGTACGCCCGGCGCGACGACCGTGCCGCCCTGGATCGTGCCGAGAATGTCGCCGCGCTCGTTGATCCCCACCACGGCGAGCGGCACCCCGCCGCCCGTCGGCAACTGTGTGAACTGGCCGTCCCGGTACACCCAGGCGATGGTTTCGCCCCGCTTCGCGTCCCCGGTGTAACCGTCACCGGCGACGTCACCGCGTGCGTTGACCACCAGGTGCGTCGGCTGGGTGATCGGCACCTTGAGCGTGGTGAGCTGGCCCCGGTCCCACCGGAGCACGTACGACTGCCCGCGCCTGTCGGTTGCCGTGCCAACCAGGTAACGGCCGGACGGGTCTCCGCCGAGCACCTCGCTGGTCATCGTCGGCTCCGGCTCCGGCAGCGGCAACTGGTACGGCGTGCAGACCGCCGGCTGCAACGGAGCCTCCTCCGGCTGGGCCGCCCCGCCGGCCGTCACCGGCCGCTCCTGCCCGGACCGGTTCGCCACGTCGACCACCACCGGCACGACGGCAACCGCCCCCAGCGTCACCAACGCGGTCGCGGCGGCCCCGGCCAGCCGCCGACGCCGGGCCCGCCGCCGACCGGTACGGACCAGCGCGCCGATGTCCACCCGCGGCGGCGGCGGTACGTCGTCGGCCAGCATCCCCAGCAGTGACCGGGCCGACTCGTCGTCGTCAAACTCGCGCAACTACTCGCCCCCCTTTCACACCGCGTGGATCCCAGGCCGCCAGCGTCTCCGCGCCGAGCAGCCGCCGCAGCGCGGCGAGTCCGTGCGAGGTCTGACTCTTCACCGTGCCGGGCGAGCAGCCGAGCAACTGGGCCACCTCGTCGACCGGCAGGTCGCAGAGGAACCGGAGGACCAGCACTGCCCGCTGGCGCTTCGGCACCCGGCTGAGCGCGTCCCGCAGCACTGCCCGATCCTCCACCCCCGGCCCCTCGGGCGTGATCCGCTCCGGCACCGAATCGGTCAGGTCGACCCGCGACGACCAGGCCAGCCGCTTCTCGCTCAGGAACGTCCGGACCAGCATCGTCCGGACGTACGCGTCCGGGTATTCCACCGCGCGGACCCGTCGCCACTGCACGTAGAGGGTGGTGAAGGTCTGCTGTACGAGGTCGTCGGCCCGATGGGCGTCGCCACAGAGCAGGTACGCGATCCGCTGCATCCGGGCGAGCCGGGCGGTGACGAATTCGACGTACTCCTGTTCCAGCTCCGCCTGCACGCCGTGATCCCTCCTGTGGATTCCGCAGAGTCAAGTCGGTCGGGGTGCCGATCGGTTGTACCGGAGTACGCGGCAGCGACGCGTATCACAACGGGCTTCGCCAATGCGGGTACGAACCGGACATCGCCCCCGCTTGCGCGGATGGGAGACCATGTGTGGCGGCGTACGAGGGCGGGAGGCTGTCATGTCCAGGTACCTGGCGATGGTGGTGGTCGGGGCCGGCATCGGCATCGGTGTCGGCGCCATGACCGACGGCGCGGCCCACGGCTACGCCTGGGCGGTCCTGCTCGTGGGCCTGGCCCTGCTCCTCGTCCGGCCCCGGTCGCAGCCGACCTCGCTCGTCGCCCCGGACGGGGACGCGCCCGCGTCCACGCCGCGCGAGCGCGATCCCCGACCGACGCTGACCGGGCTCGGCGACCGGGTGGGGCAGATCCTGAGGCTGGCCGAGGAGCAGGCCGAGAACCAGCGTGCCGAGGCCCGGCGGGAGGCGGCGAAGATCCTGCGGGCGGCCAGGGTCGAGGCGGACGAGATCCTCGCGCGGGCCGCCGCCGACGCCGGCCCACAGTCCGGGTACGCCGCGCCCCCGGCGCCGGAAGACGGTTCAGCCGAGCGCCACCGGTAGGACGGTCGGCCTCAGCCGAGGGTCACCGGTAGGGCGGTCAGCCCGCGCAGCAGCAGGCCCGGCCGCCAGGCGATCTCCTCGACCGGCACGCCCAGGCGCATCGCCGGATGGCGGCGGGACAGGGCGTGGAACGCGATCTGCCCCTCCAGCCGGGCCAGCGGGGCGCCGAGGCAGTAGTGGATGCCGTGCCCGAAGGCCAGGTTCGGGGTGGCCGGCCGGTCCAGGTCGAGCCGGTCCGGGTCGGTGAACCGGTCCCCGTCCCGGTTCGCCGACAGGAGCGAGACCAGCACGAACGCGCCCTCCGGGATGGTCACCCCACCGATCTCCGTCTCCTTCAGTGCGGTACGGAAGGTGGCGCTCTGCACCGGGCCCTCGTAGCGCAGCAGCTCCTCGACGACGTTCGGGATCAGCTCCGGCTCGGTGACGATCCGGGCCCACCGGTCGGGGTCGGAGAGCAGCAGCAGGGTCCCGTTGCCGATCAGGTTGACCGTGGTCTCGTGCCCGGCGATCAGGAACAGGTAGACCATCGAGATCAGCTCGTCGTCGCTGAGCCGGTCGTCGTTGTCGTCCCGGACCGCGATCAGCGCGGAGAGCAGGTCGTCGGCCGGCTGCCGCCGCTTGGTTTCCAGCAGCTCCCGGATGTAGCCGACGATCGCCACCAGCGCGGGCGGCAGCCCGGCCGGGTTCACCGGCCCGGTCACGATCGCGTCGGTCCACCGACGGAAGTCGTCCTGATCCTCCGCCGGCACGCCGAGCAGTTCGCAGAGCACCTGGATCGGCAACGGGAAGGCGAAGTGGTCGATCAGGTCGAGTTGGCCGTTCGCCGGCATCCGGTCGAGCAACTGCTCGGCCAGTTCTTCGATCCGGGGTCGCAGGGCGGCCATCCGTCGGGCGGTGAAGGCGCCGGAGACCAGGCGTCGGATCCGGGTGTGGTCGGGCGGGTTGATGGCGAGCATGTGCCGGCCCACGGCTCGGGCCACGTCCGGCGGCACCATGCCCTTGTAGGAGAAGCCACCGGCGGAGGTGGTCTTGCCGAACAACGGATCGCCGAGCACCCGCTGGGCGTCGGCGTACCGGGTGACCAGCCAGGCGGTGACACCGGTCGGCAGGGCCACCTCGACCACCGGGCTGTCCCGGCGCAGCGTGGCCAGCACCTCGTGCAGGTCGGCCTTGGCGGACTCGAACGGATTGATCGCGGCGCTCGTTGTCATCTCTCGCTCCCCCGTGTCCCGATCGCGGTTCCGCGACCGGGAATTCATCCTCGCCGCAGTCGTCCGGGTTTGTCGAGACACCACCGGGCACCGGGTGCATCGACGGCCGTCGGGCCCGTCCCGGTGGTGACACCCGGACGGGCCCGACGGTTGCGCTCTGGTCGGCCGGGACGATCGGCCCCGGCCGGGTGGGTCAGTGGGTGCCGACGTCGGCCAGCTCCCGCTTACGGTCCTTGGACGCCTTGAGCAGGCTGGCGATGGTCGCGATGATCAGCGAACCGAGGATGACGGTGAGGGAGAGCCAGATCGGGATGTGCGGTGCCCAGCCGACGTGCTCGCCGCCGTTGATGAACGGCAGGCTGTTGTCGGCCAGCGCCTCCAGCACCAGCTTGACCCCGATGAAGCCGAGCACCACGGCGAGGCCGATGTTGAGGTAGACCAGCCGGTCGAGCAGCCCGCCGAGCAGGAAGTAGAGCTGCCGCAGCCCCATCAACGCGAACACGTTCGCGGTGAAGACCAGGTACGGCTCCTTGGTCACGCCGAAGATCGCCGGGATGGAGTCGAGCGCGAAGATCAGGTCGGTGGTGCCGATCGCGATCAGGACCAGCAGCATCGGGGTGAACAGGCGCTTGCCGGTCTCGCTCATCACGGTCAGCTTGGTGCCGTTGAACGAGTTCGACAGCGGCAGGTGGGACTGACTCCACCGGACCAGCGCGTTCTCCTTCACGTCCGCCGCGTCCATCTCGCCCTGCCGGACGAAGCTGATCGCGGTGTAGACGAGGAAGGCGCCGAAGATGTAGAAGACCCAGGAGAACTGCGACACCAGCGCGGACCCGGCGGCGATGAAGCCACCCCGCATGACCAGCGCGAGCACGATACCGATCAGCAGTACGGTCTGCTGGTACTGCCGGGGTACGGCGAACCGTCCCATGATCACGACGAAGACGAAGAGGTTGTCGATCGAGAGGCTGTACTCGGTCAGCCAGCCGATGTAGAACTCACCGGCGAACCTGCCCCCGGAGGTGGCCCACACCCCCAACCCGAACAGCAGGGCGAGTACGACATAGAAGCCGACCCAGAGGCTCGACTCCTTGATGCTCGGCTCGTGTGGTCGCCGACCGATGATCAACAAGTCGAGCAGGAGCACACCGACCAACACGACCAGCGTGATGATCCAGGTGAGGGCGGAAACATCCATCGAGAACCTCCGGCAGACACGGGACATCGCCGGCCGACCTGAACCCCGGATGGAGACAGACTGGATGGCGATGCGGACTCTGGTGACTGTCGGAGGTCTTTTCCGCCACCGAGCCGCGGGAGCTTAGCCCCTTGGGGTGACCGATGGCGCCGGGTTTCCCCCCGGCTGAGCCGGAAGTCCACCGTGCTGACGACACCACCGTCGGGGAATACTCCCCTCCTTGCATCTATTGTTGCCCATCAGCCGCCCCCCGCGTCAAGATTCCGCCCGTCCGGCGCCCCCGCAGGGACCCCGTACGGGCCGACCCGAACTCGGGACGGCAGCCACCTACAGCGTACCTGAGCTGGCAAAACGTTGAAATTGGGCGGGGTGCGGCGGGCGGGTGCGTCAGCGGTCCACCTGAGCGAAATCCCACACGTGCGGCGGACGGGCGACCAACCGGGCCGGCGGCTCGGGCAGGCTCAGCGGGCTCCCCCGCCACTTCGAGATGACCACGAGCCGGTTGTCGGTGGAGGAGAAGACCTCGCTGGACATGTGCAGCGGGTGATGATCGAACTCCGGCAGCGCCGTCTCCGTCACCCAGAGGATCAACTCGGCGAACCCGGCCGGCTCCGCGCGTGCCTCCCACATCCGCACGATCACGTCCGCCATCTCCGTTCCCTCTTCCCCTTCACTACACGCTCACCACGGTCAGCGGCATGGCCGAGTCGGCGGGCAGATCCAGCCGGCTCGGCGCGACCCCGGCGGCCACCAGGTGCGAACCGAGCGCCGCCACCATCGCGCCGTTGTCCGTACAGAGTTTGGGACGGGGGACGCGCACCGTGATGCCGTACTTCGCGGCCCGCTGCTCGGCCAGCACCCGCAGCCGCGAGTTCGCCGCCACCCCACCGCCGATCACCAGCGTCTCGATGCCCCGGCTGCGGCAGGCGTCGATCGCCTTCGCGGTCAACACGTCGCAGACCGCCTCCTGGAACGAGGCGGCCACGTCGGCGACCGGCACCGGCTCACCGGCCCGCTGCTTGGCCTCGACCCAGCGGGCCACCGCCGTCTTCAGCCCCGAGAAGGAAAAGTCGAACCGGTGCGCGGCCAGGTCCTTCGGTGCGGTCAGCCCGCGCGGGAACCCGATCGCGGCGGCGTCGCCGGCCCGCGCCTCCCGGTCGATCGGCGGCCCACCGGGGAACGGCAGCCCGAGCAACCGGGCCACCTTGTCGAACGCCTCACCGGCGGCGTCGTCGATGGTCGCGCCGAGCGGCGTCACCCCGGTCGCCAGGTCGTCCACCACCAGCAGCGACGAGTGCCCGCCGGAGACCAGCAGGGCGATCGCCGGCTCCGGCAACGGTCCGTGCTCCAGGGTGTCGACCGCCACGTGGGCGGCGAGGTGGTTCACCCCGTACACCGGCTTGTCGGCGGCCACCGCGTAGCCCTTGGCCGCCGCGACCCCGACCAGCAGGGCACCGGCCAGACCCGGACCGGCGGTGACCGCGATCGCGTCGACGTCGGCCAGCGTCACCCCCGCGTCGTCCAGCGCCCGCTGCATCGTCGGCAGCATCGCCTCCAGGTGCGCCCGGCTGGCCACCTCCGGCACCACCCCACCGAACCGGGCGTGCTCCTCGACACTGGACGCCAGCGCGTCCGCGAGCAGGGTGTGCCCGCGCACGATCCCGACCCCGGTCTCGTCGCAGGAGGTCTCGATCCCCAGGATCAGCGGCTCGTCAGCCATCTCGCATCATCACCAGCGCGTCGGTGTTGCTCGGTTGGTAGTAGCCCCGGCGGATTCCCACCGGCTCGAAGTCGTACGTCGCGTAGAGCCGCTGGGCGGCCGGGTTGTCCACCGCCACCTCCAGCAGGATCTTGCGTACGCCGCGTCGCCCCGCCTCGGCCAGCAACGCCTCCAGCAGGGCCCGGCCGACCCCGCCGCGCTGGGCGTCCCGGCGGACCGCGATGTTCTGCACCCACGCCTCGTCCGGCGTCACCGCCAGCCCGGCGTAACCGATCAGCGCCCCGGCGTCGTCCAGCGCCACCAGGTAGTGGTGACCGCTGGCCAGCTCGTTCCAGAACATGCCCGGCGACCACTGCTCGGCGCCGAACAGATCGGCCTCGATCGCCAGCACGTCGTCGATGTGCCACCAGCGGAACCGGGTCAGCCTCACGGCAGCACCGATTTGTGGCCGGTGGCCGCGACCGCGTCCGGCCGGCGCAGGTAGAGCGGGACCAGCCGTTCACCGGGTGCGGCGGCACGGACCCGGTCGGCGGCAAGCTCCGCCAGGGCGTACGCGGACGGGTAGGTCGGTTCGGCCGGGACCGGCAGGCCGAGGACGTCGGCGTACCGCTGGGCGCCCTCGCCGACCGCGACCGTGACCCCCAGCTCGGCCAGCCGGCCGGCGACCACGGCGGGGGCGTCGACGGCCGGCCCGGCCACCCGCTCGCCCGCCTCGTCGAAGGCCGCCCAGTAGATCTCCCGGCGCCGGGCGTCGCTGGCGACCAGCACCCGCCGGCCGGGGCCGGCGTCGCGGCCGAGCGCGTCGAGCGAACCGACACCGTAGGTCGGGATCGACAGCACCTGACCCATCGTGGCCGCGGTGACCAGCCCGACCCGCAGACCGGTGAACGGCCCCGGCCCCAGGCCCGCGACCAGGGCGGTCAGGTCGGCCGGGCGCGCACCGGCCTCGGCCAGCACCGCCTCGATCGCCGGGGCGAGCAGCTCACCGTGCGCGCGTGCGTCCACCGCGCGGCGTTCGGCGCGCAACACGACCTTCTCGGCCGTCACCTCCGCGAGCGCCGCGGTCACCGCCGGGGTCGATGAGTCCACCACGAGTACGAGCACCCCAGAACCCTAGCCGGAGGGCGATTACCGCCCGTCACGACCCGGCCGGGTGAGATTCGACCCATCCCGGCCGACGGCGAGCGGCCCGGCCGACCCGTCCGGACCGGCGGCGGGCGACCCGGCCCGTGCGTCGCCCGCCCCGCGTCGGCGAGTCAGCCGGCGGTCCGCTCCCAGTCGATGGTGGGCAGGCCGGCGTCGGCGAGCGCCTTGTTGGCGGCACTGAACGGCCGGCTGCCGAGGAAACCGCGCGGGTTCATCGGGCTGGGGTGGCCGGCCTCCAGCACCACGTGCGCCGGGTTGGTGACCAGCTCCCGCTTCTTGCGCGCGTAACTGCCCCAGAGCAGGAAGACCACCCGCTCGGAGCGGGCGTTCAGGGCCCGGATGGTGGCGTCGGTGAACTCCTCCCAGCCCTTGTTCGCGTGCGAGCCCGGCGTGGCCTGCCTAACCGTCAGCACCGCGTTGAGCAGCAGCACACCCTGGGCGGCCCAGCCGGAGAGGTTGCCGCCGCGCGGGGCCGGCACGCTCAGGTCCTCGGCCAGCTCCTTGAAGACGTTGCGCAGTGACGGCGGCGCCGACACCCCCTCGCGCACGCTGAAGCTGAGCCCGTGCGCCTGCCCCGCCTTGTGGTACGGGTCCTGGCCCAGGATCAGCACCCGGCAGTCCTGCGGCGCGCACAGCCGGTACGCCGAGAACAGGTCCTCGACCGGCGGGAAGACGGTCTGGGTGGCGTACTCGGCGGCGACGAATTCGGCCAGCTCGGCGGTGCGGGCCGGGTCGAGGTGCGGCTCCAGCACCGTGCGCCACTCCGACGGCAGCAGGGCGGGCAGGTCGAGGGTCATCGGTCACCTTTCGGGAGACTGGTGTCGTTCGGGGGAGGCTCGGTGTCGTTAGGGCAAGGCCGAACGCTCGCCCGCGACTCTAGAAGCCCGGTACGACAAGCCGTACCCGTGTCCAGGTGGTAGGAATCGTCGCTACAGGTCGGCGAGGCGTTCGGCCCAGTCGCCGCCGACCGGGACCAGCTCGATCCGGCGGGAGTCGTCGTCGCGCCGGTCGATCCGGACCCGCAGGTGGGCGTCGACCAGCTGCTCGACCAGGCCCTCGCCCCACTCGACCACGGTCACCGCGTCGTCCACCGACGCGTCCAGGTCCAGGTCGTCGATCTCGGCCCGGGGGTCGACGGCGGCACCGAGCCGGTACGCGTCCGCGTGCACCAACGCCGGCCGGTCGGCCCGTCGCCGGCCGACACTGTCCGGGTCCGGCCGGTGCACCCGGGCGATCACGAACGTGGGTGAGGTGACGTCACCGAGCACCCCGAGACCGGCTCCGATCCCCTGGGTCAGCGCGGTCTTGCCGGCGCCCAGCGGACCGGTCAGCACCAGCAGGTCACCGGCGCGCAGCAGCGCCGCCAACCGGCGCCCGAACGACCGCGTGTCGTCCACCGTGGAGAGTTCGACGACCGGGTTCGTCGGATCAGCCGTGTTCGTCGGATCAGCCGCGTTCATCGGGCCAGTCTGTCAAGGAAGCCGAGCAGGGCCGCATTCACCTCGTCGGCGTGTTCGAGCATCACCACGTGACCGCCGTCGGGGACCTTGACGTACTCGGCCTCGGGCAGGCGGCGCAGGATCTCCTCCGAGTGGGTCACCGGGGTGATCATGTCCTGGTCACCGACGATGACCAGGGTCGGGGTGTTCTTCAGCGCCATCAGGGCCGGGTAGCGGGCGTGGGTGTAGAGGGTACGCAGATAGCGGGCGACGGTCTCGGCGGAAGTGCCGGCGTTCATCCGCTCCACGTACGAGACCAGGGCCGGGCTCGGGTTCGGGGTGCCGAAGCCGTACCTGCGGGTGAGCAGCCAGGCCATGTTCGCCGACGCCTTCCGGGCCCGGTCGATCACCCCGCCGGTGAGCTTGGTGGCGTTGTTGACCAGCGGCAGCAGCGGGGTGCCGACCCGCCCGATGATCGCCGGCAGACCGATCTTGGTCTCCTCCAGCAGCCCGCCCGAGGTCGCCATCAACACCGTGCCGACCACCCGGCTGTCGAACATCTCCGGATACCGCTCGGCGAACGCCATGATGGTCATACCGCCCATCGAGTGCCCGACCAGCACCAACGGGCCTTCCGGCACCAGATGGTCGATCACCGACCGGAGCGTCTCACCGAGCGCGGGCAGCTCGTACTCGCCGGACTCCAGCTTGCCGGAGCGGCCGTGGCCGGGCTGGTCGTAGAAGAGCATCCGGTGCTGGCCGTGCGCGCCGACCGCCTTGCGCTGGAAGTGGAACGTGCCCATGTCGAGGCAGAAGCCGTGCACGAAGACCACGGTCGGGCGGGGCGGGGCGGCCGGATCGGTCACCTCGACCAGCTCCACGTGGATGTCGGTGCCGTCGGCGGTCTCGACGGTGCACGCGCTGTCGTACGGCAACTCGCCGAAGTCCTCCTCCGCGTACGGGTCGTCCGGGACCGCCTTGGCCCGCCGGACCACCGCCCGCTCGGCGGCCAGCCCGGCGGCCACCCCGGCCGCCGCGACACCCACCGCCGCGCCCAGGATCCCGGCCGCCCGCGCCAGCCCGGACCGGGGTACGCCGCCCCGACCCAGCCTGAACCGGGTACCCGCTCGGCTCACCGGAACACCTCCGGAGTGTTGGTCACCGGCCCGGTCGGCACGGGTGCCCCGTCGTAGATCCGGGGCACCCGGACGCCACCGAACCGGGTGACGATCTCGTAGTTGATGGTGCCGGCCGCCTCGGCCCAGTCGTCGGCGGTGGGGCCGCCGTCCGTCCCGTCGCCGAAGAGCGTCGCCACGTCCCCGGCGGCCACCGGGTCGTCGCCGCAGTCGAGCACGAACTGGTCCATGCAGACCCGGCCGGCGATCCGGCGCACCCTGCCGGCGAGCTGGACCGGGCCGGTGTTGGAGGCGTGCCGGGGCACCCCGTCGGCGTAGCCGAGCGGCACCACGGCAAGGGTCGTCTCCCGCTCGGTGACGTACGTGTGCCCGTACGACACCCCGCTGCCGGCGGGCACCCGCTTGGTCAGCATCACCCGGGCGCGGGCGGTCATCGCCGGCCGCAGTCCGTACGTCTCGCCCGCGATCGGCGACAGGCCGTAGACGGAGACTCCGGGACGTACCAGGTCGAAGTGGGTGTCGGGGCGGGTGAGCGTGGCGGCCGAGTTAGCCAGGTGCCGGTAGCGCGGGCGGATCCCGACCCGCTCGGCCAGGGCGAGCGCCTCGTGGAAGACGCCGAGCTGCCGGTCGATGGTCGGGTGACCGGGGGCGTCGGCGTAGACGAAGTGGCTCCACACGCCGACGATCTCGACCAGCCCGTCGGCCTGGGCCTTCGCGGCGGCCTCGACCAGGACCGGCCAGTCGTCGATGAACGCGCCGCCCCGCGACAGCCCTGTGTCGATCTTGAGGTGGACCCGGGTCGGTCGACCGGCGAGCTGACCCGCGTTGACCATCTCGCCGAGCTGGTCCAGGCTCGCCGCGCTCAGGTCGACGTCGGCCACCACCCCCTCGTGCAGCGGCAGCCCCGGTGCGAGCAACCAGGCCAGCACCGGTGCGGTGATCCCGGCCCGGCGCAGGGTCAGCGCCTCGTCCAGGGTGCAGACACCGAGCCAGTCGGCGCCAGCGTCCAGCGACGCGTACGCCGCCGGCACCATGCCGTGGCCGTACCCGTCGCCCTTGACCACCGCCATCAGCTCGGCGGTCGTGCCGGCGTGCAGTCGGGCCACGTTTTCCCGGATCGCGTCGAGATCAACGCGCAACTCAGCCTGCCACATGAGGCCAGACTACTAACCGAGATCAGGATCGGGACCGGACAACCGGCCCGACCACGGCTCCGGGGCGCGTCCGGACCGGTTCAGCTCGGCACCACGTCCCGCAGCGCGGCCACCACGTCGGGAGCGGTCACCGGGCCGTGCCGGGCCGCCTCCCGCCCGGCCAGCCCGTGCAGGTACGCGGCCACGATCGCCGCCCGGTCCGCCGGCAACCCCGCGGCGAGCAGCGACCCGAGCAGTCCCGCCAACACGTCACCGGTGCCGCCGGTGGCGAGTGCCGACGTACCGGTCGGGTTGACCACCGCCCGGCCGTCCGGAGTGGCGATCACCGTACGGTCGCCCTTGAGCAACACCACCGCGTTCATCCAGGCGGCCAGCCGCAACGCCGCACCGACCCGGTCCTCGCCCGGCGCCTCGCCGCAGAGCCGGGCGAACTCCCGGTCGTGCGGAGTGATCACGATCGGCGCATCCCGCTGCCGCAACCGGTCCGCCATCGACCCGTCGACCAGCATCGTCAACGCGTCCGCGTCCAGGATCGCCGGCACCGGCGCCGCCAGTACGCAGCGCAACTCGGTGGCGGCGGACTCGCCGGTGCCCAACCCGGAACCGCAGACCCACGCCTGCACCCGGCCCGCGTCGGTCACCCGCCCGGTGGCGATCACCGACGGATACTGCCGCAGCACCTCGTCCCGCGCGCTGCCGGCGTAGCGCACCAGACCGGTCGGCCCGGCCAGCGCACCGCCGACGGAGAGCACCGCCGCGCCCGGATAGGTGGCCGAACCGGTCGCCACCCCGACCACGCCCCGGCTGTACTTCTCCGACTCGGGACCCGACCACGGCCACCAGTCGAGCACGTCGGACCACTCGGTCACGTGCAGCGCCGGGGTGGCCCGCAGCCACGGCCGTACACCGATGTCGACCAGGTCCACCTGGCCGGCCCGGACCGCCGCCGGACCGACCACCAGCGCCGGTTTCAGCACCCCGAAGGCGACCGTCACGTCGGCGCTCACCGCGCCGCCCGTACCGTCGAAGGTCGGCGGCACGTGCCCGGTGTCGACGTCGACCCCGCTCGGTACGTCCACCGCGACCAGCACCGCCCGCCGTCCGCCCCGCCCGCGCAACCCGCCCAGCCGGCCGACGAACCGCGCCGCCGGCTCCCGCAGGCCACCGGTCGACCCGATCCCGACGATCCCGTCCAGCACCAGGTCCGCCCGGTCCGGCAGGTCCTCGACGGTACGACCACCGGCCGCCCGCAACGCCGCCAGCCCGCCCGGATGCGCCCGCTCGGGGTTCAGCAGCAGCGCGTGCACCGCCGCACCGCGCCCGGCCAGCCGGGCACCGGCGTACAGCGCGTCCCCGCCGTTGTCCCCGGAGCCGACCAGGAGCAGCACCGACGCCCCGTACACCCCGCCGAGCTCGTCGAGCAGCAGCGCGCAACGGCGGGCCAGACCGGCGGCGGCCCGCTGCATCAGCGTGCCCGGTGGCAGCTTCGCCATCAGCGCGGTCTCCGCCGCCCGGACATCCGCCACCCGCCAGGCCGGCTTCACCGCGTCACCCGCCGGGCCGGCTCCGGCCGCGTCACCCGTACTCGTCCACTCATCGCCGCGCCCCCTCCGGTTCCGCTCGTGCTTCCGTCACCACCCACGGCCCGGCGCCGCGCCCAACCGGCGCCTCACCGCCGCGTACCCGATCGGCGCCTCACCGCTCCGTGCCCGACCAGCGGCTTACCGCTCCGTGCCCGCCGAGCGGCTTACCGCTCCGCCACCACCATGGCGGACGCGATGCCGCCGTCGTGGGACAACGAGAGGTGCCACCGGTTGACGCCGCGCTCGGCGGCCACGGCGGCGACCGTGCCGGAGACGGTCAGCCAGGGGCGGCCGTCCGGATCCGCGACCACCTCACAGTCGTGCCAGCGCAGACCGGCCGGGGCACCGAGGGCCTTCGCCACCGCCTCCTTCGCCGCGAACCGGGCGGCGAGCGACTCGGGCGAACGGGGGTTGCCGGACCCGGTGAACCGCTCGGCCGCGGTGAACAACCGGTCGGCCAGCAACGGCGTACGCGCCAGGGCACGGGTGAACCGGTCGACGAGCACCACGTCGATGCCGACTGCGACGATCACGCTTCCCACCCTAACCGGCTTGCCCGGGCGTGCAGATTAGCTCCCGGCACGTGGCCGTACAACCCCTGTGGACAACCGGTGGGCCGGACCCCACCCCGGTTGTCCACAGGGCTTCCGGGCGGCCGGCACGGCGCCCTAGCGTCGAGGTGACATCGACATCGGTAAGGGGGCGGCATGCAGGACGATCTCATCCGGGTGCGGACCGGGACGCTGCGCGGGGCGGCGGACCAACTCGCCGCCACCGGGCACCGGCTCGGCCACGGACTGGCCGGCGCGAGCGGGCCCGCCGGGCTGCTGGTGCCGGCTCCCGGCTGGGCCGCCGGCACGGCACTGGACGCGCTCGAATCGGCCGTACACGCCTGGCTCGGCGACCTCGGGGGCCGGGCGGCGGCAACCGCCGACGGGCTGCGGACCGCCGCCGACCGTTACGACACCGCCGACGACCGGGCCGCGATCCGGCTCGGCGCCGGCCGGTGACGGCCATGATCGGGTACGCCCAACTCTGGTCGGCCGATCCGGCGGCCTGGCGCGGCGCCGGTTCCGCCTGGCGAGGGCTGCTCGACCCGACCGACCGGCGCACCGCCGAGCTGACCGGCACCGCCGCCACGCTCCGGGCCGACTGGTCCGGTCCGGCCGGGCAGGCGGCCGACCGGCGGCTGCACGGGCTCGCCGCCGAGCTGACCGCGAGCCGACCGGTGTTCATCGAGGTCGAACAGATCCTCGCCGGCTACGCCACGCAACTCGCCCGAGCCAAGGCGATGCTGGACAGCGCCGTACGGATGGCCACCGCCCGGGGCGTACTGGTCGACCGGCGCGGCGTCGCCACGCCCGACCCCGAGGCGATCCGGCCGGACCCGCTGGCAACGGGAAACCAGCCGGACGCGCGTACGACGGCAGCCGTGGCGGACGTCGCCGACGGGATCCGGGCGGCGCTGGAACTGGCCACGATCGCCGACCTGGACACGGCCCGGCAACTCGCCGACCTGGCCGCCGACGCGGGCACCGGCTGGGCCGGGCCGCCGCCGACCGGTCCACCGCCACCGGGCACCGACCCGGTGCTGGTGCGCCGCTGGTGGGCCACGCTCACCCCGGCGCAACGGCGCTGGCTGGTGGGGCACGAGCCGCACCGGATCGGCCGGTTGGACGGCGTACCGGCGCGGGACCGGGACCAGGCCAACCGGCTGCTGCTGGAGCGCCAGCGGGCCGCCCTGCTGGCCGAACGCGGCGCCCTGTGGGCAGCCCGGCCATCCCCGGTGGTGCCGGGCGAACTGGCCCGGATCGACCGCACCCTCGCCGGGCTCGACGTGATCCGCGACCGGCTGGCCGCCGAGGCGGGGCCCCGCGCCTACCTGCTCGGCCTGGACCCGGCCCGCGACGGCCGGGCGATCGTCGCGATCGGTGACCCGGACCGGGCGGAGAACGTGCTGACCTACGTGCCCGGGATGACCAGCGACCTGCCCACCATCGGCGGGGAACTGGGTCGGGCCGAGCTCATGGCGGCCCGCAGCGCCGCGCTGGACCCGACCGAGCGGACCTCGGTGGTGCTCTGGCTCGACTACGACGCCCCGGACTTCCTCGACGAGGCGCTCGGCTCCGGCCCGGCCCGCGACGCCGGGCCGGCGCTGCACAGCTTCCAGGAGGGTCTGCGCGCCACCCACGAGGACGCACCGGCCCGGCAGACCGTGCTCGGGCACAGCTATGGGTCGCTGGTGGTCGGCGCGACCGCCCGCGACCACGGGCTCGCCGCCGACCAGGTGGTCTTCCTCGGTTCGCCCGGCGTCGGTGTCGACCGGGCCACCGACCTCGACCTGCCGTCCGGTCGGGTCTGGGCCAGCACCGCCGACAACGACGTGATCCGCTACGCGGCGGGACCGGACGACCTGGTCGGGCGGGCCGTGGTCGGTGCGGCGCTGCCGGGCCTCGGTCCGCTGGTGGCGTTCGGCCGGCCCGCCGAGGACCTGTGGTTCGGCGCCGATCCGAGCGGACCGACGTTCGGCGCCCGGGTGTTCGAGGGACGGTCGAGCGGCCACACCGGCTACTGGGACGCCGGCAACCCGGCCCTGGACGCGGTGGCCCGGATCACGCTCGACGGCCGCGCCCGGTGACCGCCCCGATCGGCCCGGTGCCCGCAACCGCCCAGACCCGCCCGGTGCTCGCGACCACCCGGACCGGGCTGGTGCTCACGATCGTCCGGACCGGCCCGGTGCTCGCGACCCGCCCGGCCCGGCCCGGACGATCAGTCGGACCGGCCCAGCCGTCTCGTGACCCGCACGAGCGGCCGGACCGGTCCGGGGTGGCTCATTCGACGGTGACCGACTTGGCCAGGTTGCGCGGCTGGTCGACGTCGTGCCCACGGGCGGCGGCGATCTCGCAGGCGAGCACCTGCAACGGAACCGTGGTGACCAGCGGGGCGAGCAGCGTCGGCGTACGCGGCACCGTGATCAGGTGGTCGGCGTACGGCAGGACCGCGGTGTCGCCCTCCTCGGCGATCACGATGGTCCGGGCGCCACGGGCCCGTACCTCCTGGATGTTCGACACGATCTTGTCGTGCAGCATGCCCCGGCCCGCCGGCGACGGGACCACGCACACGACCGGGGTGCCCTGGTCGATCAGGGCGATCGGGCCGTGCTTGAGCTCACCGGCGGCGAACCCCTCGGCGTGCATGTAGGCCAGCTCCTTGAGCTTGAGCGCACCCTCCAGCGCCACCGGGTAGCCGACGTGCCGGCCGATGAACAGTACGGTCGGCGCCGACTTCAGGTCCCGGGCCAACTCGCGTACGGGCTCGATGTCGGCCAGCAGGTCACGCAGCTTGCCCGGCATCTCCTGGAGCTGGGCGACCACGGCACCGACCTCGTCGGCGTACTTGACCCCGCGCACCTGGGCCAGGTGCAGCCCGATCAGGTAGCAGGCCACCAGCTGGGTCAGGAACGCCTTCGTGGAGGCAACCGCGATCTCCGGGCCGCTGTGGGTGTAGAGCACCGCGTCGGACTCGCGCGGGATGGTGGAGCCGTTGGTGTTGCAGATCGCCAGCACCCGGGCCTTCTGCTCCTTGGCGTGCCGCAGCGCCATCAGGGTGTCCATCGTCTCGCCCGACTGGGAGATCGCCACCACCAGCGTGGACCGGTCGAGCACCGGGTCGCGGTAGCGGAACTCGCTGGCCAGCTCGACCTCGCACGGGATCCGGGTCCAGTGCTCGATCGCGTACTTCGCCACCAGTCCCGAGTGGTACGCCGTACCGCACGCCACGATGAAGATCTTGTCGACGTCGCGCAGGTCCTGGTCGGTCAGCCGAACCTCGTCGAGCATGATCTCGCCGTTCTCGGTGAGCCGGCCGAGCAGGGTGTCGGCGACCGCCTGCGGCTGCTCGGCGATCTCCTTGAGCATGAAGTAGTCGTAGCCGCCCTTCTCGGCGGCGGAGGCGTCCCAGTCGATGTGGAAGTCCTTGCCGACGGCCGGCGTACCGTCGAAGTTGGTGATCTCTATGCCGTCGGCGGTGATCAGGACGACCTGGTCCTGGCCCAGCTCGACCGCCTCGCGGGTGTGCTCGATGAACGCGGAGACGTCGCTGGCCAGGTAGTTCTCGCCCACGCCCCGGCCGACCACCAGCGGCGAGTTGCGGCGGGCGCCGACCACCGCACCGGGCACGGCGGCGTCGACCGCGAGCAGGGTGAAGGCGCCCTCCAGTCGCTGGCTGACGCTGCGCATGGCCGTCGCGAGCAGTTGCGGGCCGTCCGGCTCACCCGCGGCGCGCAGGTCGGCCAGGGCGGCGGAGAGCAGGTGGGCAGCGCACTCGGTGTCGGTGTCGCTGTCGAACTCGATCCCGTCGGCTTCGAGTTCGGCCCGGAGCTTGGCGAAATTCTCGATGATGCCGTTGTGGATGACGGCGACCCGGCCGTCGCGGGACTGGTGCGGGTGGGCGTTGCGGTCGGTCGGCCCGCCGTGGGTGGCCCAGCGGGTGTGCCCGATGCCGGTGGTGCCGTCGCCGATGCCGAGTTTCGGGGTGGGGCAGCCGTCCGGATCGGCGCTGACCCGCTCGGCCAGGGTCTTCTCCAGGTTGGCCAGCTTGCCGGCCTTCTTCTCGGTCAGCAGTTCGTCGTCGCAGACGATCGCCACTCCCGCCGAGTCGTAGCCGCGGTATTCCAGGCGCCGCAGCCCGTCCAACACGATGCTCAGCGCCGGTCGGGCACCGGCGTAGCCCACGATTCCACACATAGCCCCGAGCCTAGTCGAACTTCGCTCAGCACGTGTGCTCGAAAGGCCACTTATCAAGCATCCGGCATGAGTGATAGGTGAATTTCAGGAAGCAACGGGACAGCACCCCCAATTCACCCCCTCACCCCCCACCTCCCCGCCCTCCCCACCCCCCCGCCTCCCCGTTGATCATGAAGTTAGCCACCTCGGAATCCATGATCAGGCGCACTAACTTCATGATCGACGAGGCCGGCGAGTGGAGGTGGGGCCCCGGAGGGCAGGCAGGGCAGTGGTGGGTGGGCTTTGGTTGATTCGACACTCACTGAACGCCAACGAGTCGCAACCCTGGGTCGTCAACGGGTTGTCGGGCGATGCCCGGTGCGAGACCGTTGGAGGGGGGCCGACGGCCGCCCCGTACCGCCCCCGGCGCCACCCGACGCCCCTGGAGCGCAGCCGATGAGCGAACCGGCACCACCGCAGCCGCCCGCCGAGCCCACCCCCGACCCCACCCCGTCGCCCTGGGCAGCACCGCCCGCACCCGAGCCGTGGACACCACCCGCAGCCGAGCCGTGGACACCACCCGCAGTCGAACCGTGGACACCGCCGACAGCCGCGCCGTGGCAGTCGCCGGCAGCCGGCCACACCACCCCGGCCGGGTACGAACCCGACTCCGCCTGGTCCGCACCGACTCCGCCCGACCGTCCCCCGTCGGGCGCCTACCCCACGGGATATCCCCCACCGCCCGGTTACCCACCCGCCGATCCCCGCCTGCCCGGTTACCCGGTCTCCCACCCGCCCTACTCCGCCGACCACCCCTCCGCCGGACCGCCGCCCTACTCCGCCGACCACCCCTCCGCCGGAACGCCGCCGGGTTGGGTAGCCACACCCGGCTGGGCTCCCGCACCGCCGCCCTGGGAGCCGACCCCACCGCCCGTACCCGTTCGGGTCAACACCGGGCTGGTCGCGGTCGGTGTCGTACTGGCGGTGCTGCTCTGTGGCGGAGCCGGCGTCGCCATCGCCGGGCTGGTGAACTGGCGCGAATCGAGCGGGCCGGTGGCAGCCCCGACACCGCCGTCGAGCGGAGAGGCGGGCGGGCCGGCGCTTCCCGCACCGACGGAACCCGAACCGACCGTACGCACCGGCCGTCAGGTGGTCTACCAGGTCAGCGGCGACGGGCCGGCCGAGGTCAGCTACCTGGAATACCCGAACATGCCCCGACAGCTCGGCGCCACCAGCCTGCCCTGGCGGGTGGAGTTCGCCATGCCCGATCCGGGCGTGGTGACCGTACTGGCGATCCGCACCGCGACCGGCGCCGGGCAGATCACCTGCACGATCCTGGTCGACGGCGAAGAGGTGATCACCAACTCGGCCAGCGGTCCGTACGCGACGGCGGCCTGCGCCGGCCTGACCATCGACTGAACGGCCCCGTACGGTCCGGCCGACAACCGGACCGGCCGACAACCGGACCGGCCGACAACCGGACCGCACGCCGCACCATCGACTGCACCGACCCGCCCCACCTAGGCTGACCCGGTGACCACAACCACCGCCCAGGACCCGCTGGTGCACCGGATGCGCCCGTTCGGCACCACCATCTTCACCGAGATGTCGGCGCTGGCGGCGCGCACCGGTGCGGTCAACCTCGGACAGGGGTTCCCGGACACCGACGGACCCGCCGAGATGCTGGCCGCCGCCGCCGAGGCACTGCGCGGCGGGCAGAACCAGTACCCGCCGATGCCCGGCATCCCGGCCCTGCGGGCGGCGGTCGCCGAACACCAGCGCCGGTTCTGGGACCTCTCCTACGACCCGGACGGCGAGGTGGTCGTCACCGCCGGGGCCACCGAGGCGATCGCCGCCGCCATCCTCGGGCTCTGCGAGGCCGGCGACGAGGTGGTCTGCTTCGAGCCCTACTACGACTCGTACGCCGCCTCGATCGCCCTGGCCGGCGCGGTCCGCCGCCCGGTCACGCTGCGCCCGGTCGGCGACGGGCGGTACGGCTTCGACCCCGCCGACCTGCGCGCCGCGTTCGGACCACGGACCCGGCTGGTGCTGCTCAACTCACCGCACAACCCGACCGGCAAGGTCTTCACCGCCGACGAGCTCGCCCTGGTCGCCGAACTCTGCCAGGAGTACGGCGCCTACGCCGTCACCGACGAGGTGTACGAGCACCTCGTCTACACCGACGCGTCAACCCCGCACATCCCGCTGGCCAGCCTGCCCGGCATGGCGGAGCGGACGCTGCGGGTCTCCTCGGCCGGCAAGACGTTCTCCTGCACCGGTTGGAAGGTCGGCTGGGCGAGCGGCCCGGCGTCACTGGTCTCCACGGTGCTGCGGGTCAAGCAGTTCCTCACCTTCTCGGGCGGCGCACCGCTGCAACCGGCGGTCGCGGTGGCGCTCGCCCTCGGCGACGACTACTACGACACCTTCCGCGCCACCCACCAGGCCCGACGCGACCAGCTCACCGCCGGCCTGACCGATGCCGGGTTCGAGGTGCTGTCGGCGGAGGGGACCTACTTCGTCACCGCCGACATCACCGCGCTCGGCGGCCGGGACGGGGTGGAGTTCTGCCGTACGCTGCCCGAACGGTGCGGGGTGGTGGCCATTCCGAGCCAGGTCTTCTACGACACCACCGAGGCCGGGCGTCGACTGGTCCGGTTCGCCTTCTGCAAGCGGACCGAGGTGCTGGCCGAGGCGGTCAGCCGCCTCCGTACGCTGCACTGACACCGACCGTGGCCCCGTCCCGCCGACAGCGGGCCGGGCCCGGTACGGCGTCGGCGGTGCCGGTCAGCCGACCGGGCTCGCGGTACGCACCTCGGCGGCGATCCGCTCGGCCACCGTCTGCGCGATCTCCTGGGTGGCGGCCTCGACCATCACCCGGACCAGCGGCTCGGTGCCCGACGGCCGGAGCAGCACCCGTCCGGTTTCGCCCAGTTCAGCCTCGGCCCGCTCGACCGCGCCCAGTACGGCGGGCGCCCCCGCGCCGACGGTACGGTCCCCGACCGGCACGTTGATCAGCACCTGGGGCAGCTTCACCACCACCGACGCGAGGTCGGCGAGCGAGCGTCCGGTGCCGGCCATCCGGGACATCAGTTGCAGGGCGGTGAGCAGGCCGTCGCCGGTGGTGGCGTACTCGGGGAGCACGATGTGCCCGCTCTGCTCGCCGCCGAGGGCGAGCCCGGAGGCGCGCAGCTCCTCCAGCACGTACCGGTCGCCGACCTTGGTCTCGATCAGCCGGATGCCCTCGCGGGACATGGCGATGCGCAGGCCGAGGTTGCTCATCACGGTCGCGACGACGGTGTCCGAGGTGAGCGTGCCGCCGTCGCGCATGGCCAGGGCGAGGATGCCCAGGATCTGGTCGCCGTCGACCTCCGCGCCGTCGGCGGTGACCGCGACGCACCGGTCGGCGTCGCCGTCGTGCGCGATGCCGAGGTCGGCACCGTGCTCGACGACGGCGGCCTGGAGCCGGGCCAGGTGGTTCGAGCCGCAGTCCTCGTTGATGTTGATCCCGTCCGGCTCGGCGTGGATCGCGATCACCTCGGCGCCGGCCTCCCGGTACGCCACCGGGGCCAGGTCGGAGGCGGCGCCGTTGGCGCAGTCGACCACCACCTTGAGCCCCTCCAGCCGGTGCGACACGCTTCCGACCAGGTGCTGGATGTAGTGGTCGGCGCCGTCGAGCAGGTCGTGCACCCGGCCGACACCGGCGCCGGTGGGCCGGTTCCAGTCGGACGAGCCGTTCGCCTCGATGGCCGCCTCGATCTTCAGCTCGACCTCGTCGGGGAGCTTGTTGCCGCCGGCCGCGAAGAGCTTGATCCCGTTGTCCGGCATCGGGTTGTGCGAGGCGGAGAGCATCACGCCCAGGTCGGCCTTGGTCTCCGCGACCAGGTACGCCACCGCCGGGGTGGGCAGCACGCCGACCCGTACGACGTTGGCGCCGGCACTGGCGAGGCCGGCCACCACGGCCGCCTCCAGCATCTCGCCGCTGGCCCGGGTGTCCCGGCCCACCACGGCCAGTGGCCGGTGGCCGAGATCGGACTCGGCGAGGGTGTGCGCGGCCGCGACGGCGACCGCGAGCGCCAACTCGGGGGTCAGATCGGCGTTAGCACGTCCACGTACGCCATCCGTGCCGAACAACCGGCCCATGCGCGAGTACCTCCGGGGAGCAGACCACTGGAAAATACGGACGGCCGGGGCCGCCACCGCGCGAGGGGAGGCGGACCCGGCCGTCCGTCAGACGTGCAAGGGGGTGAAGCTGATCAGCGCTTCGAGTACTGAGGCGCCTTGCGGGCCTTCTTGAGGCCGTACTTCTTGCTTTCCTTGACCCGGGCGTCCCGGGTGAGGAAGCCGGCCTTCTTGAGCGCCGGGCGGTCGTCGGGCTCGTTGACGATCAGCGCCCGGGCGATGCCGAGGCGCAGCGCGCCGGCCTGGCCGGTGGTGCCGCCACCACGGAGGTTCGCGATCACGTCGAACTGCTCGGTCTTCTCGGCGGTCACCAGCGGCTCCTTGATGAGCTGCTGGTGGACCTTGCTCGGGAAGTACGCCTCAAGCTCGCGCCCGTTGCAGGTGATCTTGCCGCTGCCGGGGACGATGCGGACCCGGACGATGGCCTCCTTGCGGCGGCCGACGGTCTGGATCGGCCGGTCACCGCGAGGGGTGCGGGCGACCGGGGCGGCCGGAGCGGCGGTCTCGGTCTCGGCCGGGGACTCGGTGTCGACGACCGGAGTGGGCTCGGCCTCGATGGTGTCGGTCATGCTGATTCCTTCGTCCGCGCTCACTGCGCGATCTGCTTGATCTCGAACGGCACCGGCGCCTGCGCGATGTGCGGGTGCTCGGCACCGGGGTAGACCTTCAGCTTCTTGATCAGCTGCCGGCCGAGCTTGTTGTGCGGGAGCATGCCCTTGACGGCCAGCTCGATGGCCTGCTCGGGGCGCTTGGCCAGCAGCTCCTCGTAGCGGACCTGCTTGAGGCCGCCCGGGTAGCCGGAGTGGCGGTAAGCGATCTTGGTCTGCCGCTTGTTACCGGTCAGCGCGACCTTGCCCGCGTTCACGACGATGACGAAGTCACCGGTGTCGACGTGCGGCGCGAAAGTGGGCTTGTGCTTGCCACGCAGCAACGTGGCAGCGTGGGTGGCCAGACGGCCCAGCACGACATCAGCGGCGTCGATAACGTGCCACTGACGCTCGATCTCACCCGGCTTCGGGCTGTACGTACGCACAGGTCTACCTTGTCTCGTCGTCGGTCTGGGGTCGCGCACCGGTCACCAGGCGCGCACGAACGACCAAGCGTACCTGATGGGGCACGCCCTCGGCTGTCACACAACAGCAGGCGATGTTACTCTTCCGGCCCGCACGCGGTCAAAACGGGGGCTACGGATCGCCACCGTCCGCCGCCGTGCCCGCCGGTACGCACCGGCCGGTCAGTCGGCCCTCGGGTCACCAGCCGCAGTTCGATCGCACCCGCCTAGCCAATCACACCCGTGGAAGCGGGCCGCAACCGGCCCGCTTCCACGCCGGACGCGGGCCCGCTCACACGCCGGGCAGCCGGCGGACCGACGGCCGGAGGTAGACCGCCCAGGTGACGGCGACGCAGAGCACGTAACAGGCGATGAAGCTGACGTAGGCGGCGTCGGCCGTCCGGTAGGCCAGGAACGACTGCCGGAAGGCGATGTTGACCAGCACTCCCCCGAACGCGCCGACCGCCCCGGCGATCCCGATCAACGCACCGGCCAGCCGGGCCGCCCGCCGCGCCGCCTCCACCGGAATCTCGGCCAGCACCCCGGCGGCGATCCGGGCCCGCGCCCGGAAGATCGCCGGGATCATCTTGTACGTGGAACCGTTGCCGATGCCGGAGAAGACGAACAGAGAGGTGAAGCCGACCAGGTACAGCGGCAGTGAACCGCGACCGGAGGCGTAGAGCACCGTGCCGGCGCCGAGCGCCATCGCCACGAAGTTCCAGCAGGTGACGCGCGCCCCGCCCCACCGGTCGGCGAGATATCCGCCCAGCGGTCGGATCAGCGAGCCGACCAGCGGCCCCAGGAAGGTCAGGTACGCGGCGTCCAGCGGGGTCGCGAACCGGTCGCCGAACTGCACCTGGAGCACCTGTCCGAAGGCGAAGCCGAACCCGATGAACGACCCGAAGGTCCCGATATAGAGGAAGGACATGATCCAGGTGTGCGGGTCCCGGGCCACCTCCCGCATCGCGCCCCGCTCACCGGGCACCCCACCCCTGTCCGGCACACCGGCCGAACCGTCGCGTCCGGTCGCCGCCGGGGAGATGTTGTCCATGTACCGCGCGGCCAGCACCGCCGCGAGCACGATCAGCGGCAGGTAGACCGCCGGCACCAACCGGGGGTACGCGGCGCCGGCCGTCGCCAGCACCAGCAGCCCGACGAGCTGCACCGCCGGCACGCCGAGGTTGCCGCCGCCCGCGTTCAGGCCGAGCGCCCACCCCTTGTGCCGATCGGGGTAGAAGAGGTTGATGTTCGCCATCGAGGAGGCGAAGTTGCCGCCGCCGACCCCGGCGAGACAGGCGAGGATCATCAGCGTGCCGTACGAGACGCCGGGCTCGATCAGGATCGTCATCGGGATCGTCGGCAGGAGCAGTAGGGCGGCGCTGATCACGGTCCAGTTCCTGCCCCCGAAGACCCCGACCGCGAACGTGTACGGCAGCCGCAGCACCGCCCCGAGCGCCGTCGGTACGGCGGTGAGCAGGAACTTCCCGGCCGGGTCGATGCCGTACTCGGGGCCGAGGAAGAGCACCAGCACCGACCAGAGGCTCCAGACGGAGAAGCCGACGTGCTCGGAGAGGACGGAGAAGATGAGGTTGCGCCGGGCGACGGCCGCGCCGGTGACCCGCCAGAAGGTCGGGTCCTCCGGTCGCCAGTCGTCGATCCGGTGCCGCCGGCCGGGCGCTGTCGCGGGCCCCGGACCGGTGACCGGCGGTCGCGTACCGGCTGTTGTGGGCGTGGTCGTCGGGACCTCTTCGGCGTCCGCCGTCGTGGAGGCTGTACTCACGGGCCGGCTCCTTCTCGTTCGGGGACGAGCCAGAAGCTAGGTGCGATCGATTTCCGCCCGGTTCGCGTCCCGCGTCCACCCTGCAACCATCCCCGCACCACCCCCACCCCCCACTCGTGAGAACCCCTCCCCACCCCCACCCTCCCCACCCCGGCACGGATGTAGAGAAAGAGGAGCTTCGCCGCCCTCGATAACGCCTATTTCTCTACAACTGTCGAGTCGGGGGCGGTGGGGTGGTGGGGCGGTGGCCGGCGAGGACGGCGAAGCGCCAGGATTTGAAGAGGCAGTCGACGTTGGTGTAGCCGGCGTCGGTGAGCCAGTCGCACTGGACGGTGACCGGGGCGGGGCGGTCGTAGGACATCCGGTGGCGGGCGGCGTCGATTTCGGCCCGGTCGGAGCCGAGGGCGGTGATCTGGGCCAGCCACACCTCGGCGTACCGACGGTCGAGTTCGGGGGTGGGCCCGGCCACCTGCTCGGCGTTGACGAACACTCCGCCGGGGCGGAGCACGTCGAGTATCCGCCGGTAGAGCGCCTGTTTGCCGGGGTCGTCGAGGTGGTGCACGGCCAGCGCGGTGACCACCGCGTCGTAGCGGCCGTCGGGCAGCGGCCCGGCCAGATCGGCCACCTCGACCGTGTGCGGCACCCCCTGGGCAGTCAGGTGGTCGGTGGCGATCGCCAGCATCGCCGGTGCGGCGTCGAGCAGGGTGATCCGGGTGCCGGGAACGGCCGCGCCGACGAGCGACGAGAGCAGGCCGGTGCCGGCGCCGAGGTCGAGAACCTCGGGGGTACGACCAGCGGCCAAGGCCGCCCGCAGCACCGGTGCCGCCACCTCCACGGCGGTGCCGTAGAACTCGTCGAAGCACGGCACCAACCTGCGTCTGGCCTGGTCATAGGTGCCGGCGGCGGCCTCGAAGAGGTTCACCACACTCATCGCCACTCCTAAGATATGAGACGACTTTCCCATATTATAGGCCGGATCGACTAACCCGCTGCCCACACGGACTGTGAGCGCCTCTTAGCAGGCACGAAACAAAAGGGACCCGGCCGCGAAACCACCCCCGTCCACGCTTCGGACATGACGGACCTTGCGCGGGACACGACACACCCCGGTGTGTCGACACCCGGCGTAGCCATGTCAACACCAGACGTCGACACCCACTGCCCGTACTGCGCGCTGCAATGCGGGATGACGCTTCGCACCACACCGGAACGGGTCGAGGTCCGCTCCCGGCAGTTCCCCACCAACCGGGGCGGGCTGTGCCAGAAGGGCTGGACCGCGGCGGAACTGCTCGACCACCCCGACCGGCTGACCACCCCACTCGTACGCGACCCGCTCACCGGCGAACTGCGGCCGGCGACCTGGGACGAGGCACTGGACCGGGTGGCCACCACCATCACCGGACTCCAGGCGACACACGGCCCACACTCGGTCGCCGTGTTCGGCGGTGGCGGACTGACCAACGAGAAGGCGTACACGCTGGGCAAGTTCGCCCGGGTGGCGCTGCGTACCCGCAACATCGACTACAACGGCCGGTTCTGCATGTCCTCGGCCGCCGCCGCCGGCAACCGGGCCTTCGGCGTCGACCGGGGACTGCCGTTCCCGCTGGCCGACCTGGCCGGCGCGGACACCCTGCTGCTGGTCGGGGCGAACGTCGCCGAGACGATGCCGCCGCTGGTGCGCTACCTGGTCGAACAGAAGGCGCGCGGCGGCAACCTGATCGTGATCGATCCCCGGGTGACCGCCACCGCCCGCCACGCCACCCTGCACCTGCAACCCATGCCGGGCACCGATCTGGCGGTGGCCAACGCGCTGCTGCACATCGCCGTCACCGAGGGCTGGCTCGACCGGGACTACATCGAGAGCCGCACCGGCGGCTTCGACGCCGTACGCCGCAGCGTCGCCGGTTACTGGCCGGCGCGGGTCGAACGGCTCTCCGGCGTACCCGTGGCGGACCTGGAGGCGGCGGCCCGCGCCCTCGGCACCGCCGGCACCGCCATCATCCTGACCGCCCGCGGCGCCGAGCAGCACGCCAAGGGCGTCGACACGGTCACCGCGTTCATCAACCTCGCGCTCGCCCTCGGACTGCCCGGTCGCCCCGGCTCCGGGTACGGCTGCCTCACCGGCCAGGGCAACGGGCAGGGTGGCCGCGAGCACGGCCAGAAGGCCGACCAGTTGCCCGGCTACCGGCGGATCGACGACCCGGCGGCCCGCGCCCACGTGGCCGGCGTCTGGGGTGTGGAACCGGACGACCTGCCCGGTCCGGGCATCTCCGCCTACGAACTGCTCGACTCGATCGGCTCCCCGACCGGCCCCCGCGCGCTGCTGGTCTTCGGCTCCAACCCGGTCGTCTCCGCTCCCCGCGCCGGCCGGATTCAGCGCCGGCTGGCCGACCTCGACCTTCTGGTCGTCGCCGACTTCGTCCTCTCCGAGACCGCCGCCATGGCCGACGTGGTGCTGCCGACCGCGCAGTGGGCGGAGGAGGACGGCACGATGACCAACCTGGAGGGCCGGGTGCTGCGGCGACGGGCCCTGCGCCCGCCACCGGTCGGGGTCCGCACCGACCTGTGGGTCATCGCCGAACTGGCCCGCCGGCTCGGTGACAACGGAACGGGCGGCGGAGCCGAACGCGGCGGCGCCCCGAACCGGGCCGACGGAGACGGTACGGGCGGCAACGGCG
This sequence comes from Micromonospora sp. NPDC049529, assembly GCF_055586685.1. NCBI lineage: Bacteria > Bacillati > Actinomycetota > Actinomycetes > Micromonosporales > Micromonosporaceae > Micromonospora > Micromonospora sp. NPDC049529. The sequence continues at coordinate 32,175 of NZ_JBVJHT010000032.1, read as the reverse complement.
GCGGGCCGAGGTTTTCGGCGGATCCGCGACTGGTGTTCGAGGAGTTGCGGCGGGCGTCGGCCGGTGGCATCGCCGACTACGCCGGGGTCACCTGGGAGCGGATCGACGCCGAGGACGGGGTGTTCTGGCCCTGTCCGGCGCAGGACCGGCCGGGCAGCCCGCGCCTCTTCACGGAGTCGTTCCCCACCCCGGACGGGCGGGCCCGGTTCGTGCCGGTCGAGCACCGGCCGGCCGCCGAGGAGGTCAGCCCGGACTATCCGCTCTACCTGACCACGGGGCGGGTGCTGGCCCAGTACCAGTCCGGGGCGCAGACGCGCAGGATCGGGCCGCTGCGGACCGCCGCGCCGAACGCGTACGTCGAACTGCATCCGGACCTGGCCCACCGGCTCGGCGTCGCCGACGGGGACGAGGTGACGGTCCACAGTAGACGGGGTGAGATGCGGGCGCCGGCCCGGCTCAGCGACACCATCCGGGTCGACACCGTCTTCGCCCCGTTCCACTGGGGCGGCGCCGCACGGGCCAACTCGCTGACCAACGACGCCCTCGACCCGACCTCGAAGATGCCCGAGTTCAAGGTCTGCGCGGTCCGGGTGGAGCGGGCATGACCGGGCGGGTGGTCATCGTGGGCTACGGCATGGCCGGTTCCCGGCTGGCCAGCGAGCTGCGCGCCCGCGACGGGGACCGGAAGATCGTGGTGCTCGGCGCCGAACCACACCGGGCGTACAACCGGATCATGCTGTCGAACCTGCTCGCCGGCAAGATCGACGAGACGCAGGTGGAGCTGACCGAGGCGGCCGGACACGGCGTCGACATCCGCCCCGGCGTCACCGTCACCGCGATCGACCCGGTGGCCGCGACGGTCACCACCGACCGGCACGACACGATCGAGTACGACCACCTCGTCCTCGCCACCGGCGCGCGGGCGCTGGTGCCGCCGCTACCCGGACTCGTACCCGATCCGGACCGGCTGCCCGACCGGGTGGTCGCCTTCCGTACCCTCGACGACTGCCGGCGGATCCTCGCCGCCGCGACCGGCGCGCGGACCGCGCTGGTGCTCGGCGGCGGCCTGCTCGGCCTGGAGGCGGCCCGAGGTCTGGCCACCCGCGGCCTCGACGTGCGGGTGGTCCACCCCGTCGGGCACCTGATGAACCGCCAACTCGACCCGGCCGCCGGTGCGGTGCTGGCCCGGACCCTGGCCGGGCTCGGCGTCACCAGCCACCTCGACACCTCCGCCACCGCCGTGCACGTCGACGACGACCGGGTCACCCTGGAACTCGCCGCCGGCCAGCGACTCAGCGCCGACCTGCTGGTGCTGGCCTGCGGCGTACGACCGGAGACCGGGCTGGCGCGAGCCGCCGGCCTGACCGTCGAACGGGGCGTCGTGGTCGACGACCGGCTCGGCACCAGCGACCCGCGGATCTTCGCCATCGGCGACTGCGCCCAGTACGAGGGGCAGCTCACCGGCCTGGTCGCGCCCGCCTGGGCCCAGGCCCGGGTGCTGGCGGAGGTGCTGACCGGTGACTCCACCGGCACCCGCTACCGGCCGCAGGCACCGGTGACCCGGCTCAAGGCGGCCGGGATCGACCTCGCGGCGATGGGCGACCTGACCCCCGTCGACGGCACCGAACCGGCGGTCGAGGAGCTGAGCTTCGCCGACCCGGCCCGGGGCACGTACGCCCGGCTGCGGATCGTCCGGGAACGACTGACCGGGGCGATCATGCTCGGCGACAACCCGGCCGTCGGCACCGTCATCCAACTCTTCGACCGGGGCAGCCCGGTGCCGATCGACCGCCGCGCCCTGCTGCTCGGCCGGGCCCTCGGCGACCGGTCGTCCGGCGCCCCGGCCGACTCACCCGCGCTGATGCCGGACGCCGCCACCGTCTGCCAGTGCAACACGGTCCGCAAGGGTGCCCTGGTGCGCTGCTGGCGCGCGGGCGCCCGGTCGGTCGACGACGTCGTCGCCGCCACCCGGGCCACCACCGGCTGCGGCAGCTGCCGCGACGCCGTCGAGGGAATCGTCAACTGGTTGTCCACAGCCGACTCCGCGGAGGTGTCCGGATGAACCGCATGAAACTCGTCGTGGTCGGGAACGGCATGGTCGGCCAACGCTTCGTCGAAGCGCTCCGGGCCCGCGACACCGACGGCCGCTGGCAGGTCACCGTGCTCGGCGAGGAAAGCCGGCCGGCGTACGACCGGGTCCGGCTCTCGGCATACCTGGACGGGGTGAGCGCCGAGGAACTCAGCCTGCACACCCCCGACGGCGGGGTCGACCACCGGCTCGGCGAACCCGTGCTCGGCATCGACCGGGACCGGCGACTGGTACACACCGACGCGGGCGAGTACCCGTACGACGCGCTGGTGCTGGCGACCGGCTCGTACCCGTTCGTGCCGCCGATCGACGGCGCCGCCCACCCCGACGGTGCCGGTGGCCTGCGGGCCGGGATGTTCGTCTACCGCACCCTGGACGACCTGGACGCGATCCGGGATTATGCGCGGGGGCGGCGCACCGGCACGGTCATCGGCGGCGGCCTGCTCGGTCTGGAGGCGGTCAACGCGCTGCGCCTGCTCGGCCTCGACACCCACCTGGTCGAGTTCGCCCCCCGGCTGATGCCGGTGCAGGTCGACGAGGCCGGTGGCGCGATGCTCCGCCGCTACGTCGACGAACTCGGGGTGGCGCTGCACCTCGGCGCCGCCACCACCGCGGTACGCCCCGGACCGGACGGCGCGGTGAGCGGGCTGGTCCTCTCCGACGGCGGCACCGTCGACACCGACCTGGTGGTGGTCGCCGCCGGCATCCGACCCCGCGACGTCCTGGCCCGGACCGCCGGCCTGGGAATCGGCCCGCGCGGCGGCGTCGAGGTGGACGAGACCTGCCGGACCGGTGACGCACGGATCTGGGCGATCGGCGAGTGCGCGGCCATCGCCGGTACCTGCTACGGCCTGGTCGCCCCCGGCTACGCGATGGCCGAGGTGGTCGCCGACCGGCTACTCGGCGGCACGGCGACCTTCCCCGGCGCCGACACCGCCACCAAACTCAAGCTGCTCGGGGTCGACGTGGCCTCGTTCGGCGACGCGCACGGCAGCACGCCCGGCAGCCTGGACGTCACCTGGACCGACCCGGCCACCCGCAGCTACGCCAAGCTCGTCCTCTCCGACGACGCGAAGACCCTGCTCGGCGGGGTGCTGGTCGGCGACGCGTCGGCGTACCCGACGCTGCGGGCCAGTGTCGGCGGACCGCTGCCCGGTCCCCCGCTGACCCTGCTCGCCCCGGCCGGGGAGGGCGGTGGCGCCGGCGGCGGCATCGCCGCGCTGCCCGGCACCGCCCAGGTCTGCTCCTGCAACGCGGTGACCAAGGACCAGATAGTGGCCGCCATCGCCGACGGCGCCGCCGACGTACCGGAGTTGAAGGCGTGCACCCGCGCCGGTACGAGCTGCGGCTCCTGCGTGCCGATGCTCAAACAACTGCTCGCCGTCTCCGGAGTGAAGCTGTCCAAGGCGATCTGCGAGCACTTCGACCAGAGCCGCCAGGAACTGTTCGACCTGATCCGGGTCCGGGGCATCCGTACGTTCTCCCAGCTCGTCGCCGACTACGGGCGCGGCCGGGGCTGCGACATCTGCAAGCCGGTGGTCGCCTCGATCCTCGCCTCGCTCGGCAACGGCTACGTGCTCGACGGGGAGCAGGCCGCCCTCCAGGACACCAACGACCACTTCCTGGCCAACATCCAGCGCGACGGGACGTACTCGGTGGTGCCGCGCATCCCCGGTGGCGAGATCACCCCGGAGAAGCTGATCGTCATCGGCGAGGTGGCCCGCGACTTCAACCTCTACACCAAGATCACCGGTGGACAGCGGATCGACCTGTTCGGGGCCCGGGTCGAACAACTCCCCCGGATCTGGCAACGACTGGTCGACGCCGGCTTCGAGTCCGGCCACGCGTACGGCAAGTCGCTGCGCACGGTGAAGTCCTGCGTCGGCGACACCTGGTGCCGGTACGGCGTACAGGACTCGGTCGCCCTGGCCATCGCCCTCGAACTGCGCTACCGGGGACTACGCGCCCCGCACAAGCTCAAGTCGGCGGTCTCCGGCTGCGCCCGCGAGTGCGCCGAGGCGCGGAGCAAGGACTTCGGCATCATCGCCACCGACCAGGGCTGGAACCTCTACCTCGGCGGCAACGGCGGCTTCCGGCCCCGGCACGCCGAACTCTTCGCCACCGACCTGTCCACCGAGGAACTGATCCGCTACCTCGACCGGTACCTGATGTTCTACATCCGTACGGCGGACCGGTTGCAGCGCACCGCCGGCTGGCTGGAGGCGATGGAGGGCGGCCTCGACCACCTCCGGTCGGTGATCGTCGACGACAGTCTCGGGCTCTGCGCGGAACTCGACGCCGAGATGGCCCGGCACGTCACCGACTACGCCGACGAATGGCGGGAAACCCTCGCCGACCCGGAACGGCTGGCCCGGTTCACCTCGTTCGTCAACGCGCCGGACACCCCCGACCCGTCGATCAGCTTCACCGTCGAACGGGGCCAACCCGTCCCCGCACCCACCGGACGCCGGCCGGTCGCCCTCGGCCTGCCCACCATGAGTAGCGCCGACCGGCCGCCGACGGCGATCCGGTCCGGAGAACCGAGCACCAGCGAGGGAGTACGCCGATGAGCCTGGACGGTGCCGCCGACCGGCGGTGGACACCGGTCTGCCCGTACCCCAGGGTGGAGCCGGAGCGGGGCGTCGCCGCGCTGGTCGGCGGCGAACAGGTGGCCGTCTTCCGGACCCACGACGGGCAGCTCTTCGCGATCGGCAACCGCGACCCGATCGGCGGCGCGTACGTGATGTCGCGCGGCATCGTCGGCAGCCGGGGCGACACCCCGACCGTCGCCTCCCCGCTGCACAAGCAGGTATACGACCTACGCACCGGCCGGTGCCTCGACGACCCCGAAGTGGCGGTGCCGACCTATCCCGTCCGCTGCCGGGACAACGTCGTCGAAATCGGCACCCGGCAGGAGACCTGATGTCCGACGAGCTGGCCGGATTCACCATCGGCGTGACCGCCGACCGGCGACGCGACGAACTCGCCGCACTACTCGAACGACGCGGTGCCCGGGTGGTGCTCGCCCCGGCACTGCGGATCGTGCCGCTGGCCGACGACTCCGAGCTGCGCGCCGCCACCCGCGCCTGCCTGGACAACCCGCCCGACGTGGTGATGGCGAACACCGGCATCGGCATGCGCGGCTGGCTGGAGGCCGCCGAGGGGTGGGGACTGGCCGAACCGTTGCGTTCGGTGCTCGCCGAGGCGTACATCGTCTCCCGGGGGCCGAAGGCGCGCGGCGCCATCCGGGCCGCCGGCCTGCACGACGAATGGTCGCCGCACTCGGAAAGCTGCGACGAGGTCGTCGACCACCTGCGGGAACGGGGCGTCGCCGGTCGGGTGGTCGCCATGCAGCTGCACGGCGAACGGCAACCCGAGTGCACCAGCGCGCTGGAGGCGGCCGGAGCCACCGTGATCGAGGTGCCGGTCTACCGCTGGGCGCCACCGACCGACCCGGCCCCGCTGCACCGGCTGGTCGACCTGATCACCGGGCGGCTGGTCGACGCGGTCACGTTCACCTCGGCCCCGGCCGCCGGCGCGCTGCTGCGCGCCGCCGGCCCCAGCGGCGACGCGGTACTGGAGGCGCTGCGGTCGGACGTACTGGCCGCCTGCGTCGGGCCGGTCACCGCCACCCCGCTGCGCCGGCAGGGCGTACCGGTGCTCACCCCGGCCAGGGCCCGACTCGGTGCCCTGGTCCGTACCATCGTCGACGAGCTGCCCCGGCGGGCGGTCAACGTGAAGGTCGCCGGGCACCTGCTCACCCTGCGCGGTCACGCCGCCGTGGTCGACGGCGACCTACGTCCGCTGGCACCGGCACCGATGGCGGTGCTCCGGGCGCTGGCCGCCACTCCGGGACGGGTGCTCTCCCGCGCCGACCTGCTGCGTACGCTGCCGCGCGGTGCCGACGAACACGCGGTCGAGATGGCCGTCGCCCGGCTCCGGGCCGCCCTGCGTACGCCGGGCGTGGTGCAGACCGTGGTGAAACGCGGGTACCGGCTACCGGTCGACTGACAGTCGTCGACCCTCGCCACCCGGTCGGCCCCTCCCCGAGGAGCCGACCGGGGCCCGTCCGGTCGATCCGACCGCACGGCCCCGGCCGGCGTACGTACCGAGGATCAGCCGACCGGGGTGGGGAAGCCCCGGCCGTGCTGCGCCTGCAGGGTCGCCATCGCGTGCTCGACCACGGTCACCAGCACCTGCTTGACCGATTCCCGGTGCCGGGCGTCGGTCATCACCAAGGGCACGTGCGGGGCGATGGCCAGGGCCTCCCGCACCTCCTCCGGTGCGTACTGCGGTGCTCCGTCGAAACGGTTCAACGCCACCACGTATGGCAGCTTCCGGTTCTCGAAATAGTCCAGCGGAGCGAACGCGTCGGTGATCCGTCGGGTGTCGACCAGTACGGCCGCACCCACCGCACCCCGGATGATCTCGTCCCACATGAACCAGAACCGGGTCTGCCCCGGTGTCCCGAACAGGTAGAGGATCAGATCCTGGGCCATGGTGATACGACCGAAGTCCATGGCGACCGTGGTGGTCTCCTTGCCCGGCACCTTCGACGGATCGTCGATGCCGACACCGGCCGCTGTCATCACCGCCTCGGTGGTCAGCGGAGTGATCTCCGAGACCGCGCCGACAAGCGTCGTCTTGCCCACACCGAAGCCGCCCGCAACCACAATCTTCGCGGAGGTGATCCCCCGGTTGCGGCGTGCCCCGACGGGGTCATAGCCTGCGAAGTCCACTTAGCACCCTCTCAAGCAGTTCCATCCGCTCCTCGTACGCTTCCGGGGGAGCGGCAGTGTGCAGCGTCAGCAAGCTGTCCGCCACCATGTCGGCGACCAGCACTCGGGCGACACCCAGCGGGAGCCGGGTGTACGCGGCGATCTCCGCCAGCGACTGCGCCCGGCCCTCGCAGACAGTGGCGATGCGGTGCTTGTCATGCCCGGCGAACCGGGACTCCGCAACCGCCGCCGGAGTCGCCGTGAGTACCGCCTCAAGGGCGATGTCCTGGCGAGGTTCGGTACGGCCGCGGGTGACCGCGTACGGCCGGACCAGCGCACCACGCGGATCCTCACGGCGCGGGGGGTAGTCCATTCTGCGGTCACCTCCTTCCGGTCAGGTTGCGGCGCCACCGACATCCGTCCTTGGTCAATTCCGTGCTAGGGGCGGGCGACGGCCTCGCGTGGCAACGGCACCAACGCGGCGCCGACCCGCTCGACCAGGAGCGCCATCTCGTAACCCACCTGGCCGACATCGCAACTCCGGGCGGCCAGTACGGCCATCGACGAACCGTCACTGATCGACATGAGGAACAGGTAACCGCTGTCCATCTCGATGACGGTCTGCAGCACCCCACCGGCGCTGAACATCCGGGAAGCGCCATCGGTCAGACTGACCACGCCCGAGGTGATCGCGGCGAGCTGGTCGGCGCGGTCCTGCGGCAGGTCGCGCGAGGAGGCGAGAAGCAGCCCGTCGGCCGAGACGGCCACCACGTGCGCGATCCCCGCCACACTGTCGGCGAAGTTGCTGAGCAGCCAACCCATGTCCTGCATCGCTGCTGGCCTGTTCATCGGCTCGTCTCCTTGGTTGATGTCGTGCCGTTCTGCTCACTGCCGGCCGTACGGCCGCGTTGCACACCGCGGTGATAGGCCGACAGCAGTCCCCGTACCTCGTCCGGAGTTCTACGGCTCGGTGCGTTACCGGGCTTCGTCTCGACGCCGCCGGGCACGAGTTGCGCCTGCGGCACCCGCTTGGGCAGACCGGATCGGGTGGTACCCGAGGCGGCCGGCTCGGCCGCCCGGGTGGCCCGGGCCCAGCCCTCGTCGGCGGCCGTCCGCCAGGCCTCCGTACCGGTGCTGGCCGGGGCGGTGACCGCCGCTGCCACCGGTTCGGGTGCCCGAACCGGCGCGGCCGGCGTCTGCGGCGCGGTGTAGCCCGGTGTGGTGGTCTGGCCGGGGGTGCGTGCCGGCAGGGTGGCCCGGCCGCGAGCGGCGACGCTCTCCGCCAGGCTGGCCCGTTGCGCGGCCGTCTCGGCGCCGCGCGGTGCCGGAACGGTACGCCCGGCCGGCGGTGGTGGTGTCTGGTAGCCGCCCGGCGGGACGTTGAAGATGGCGGTCGAGTCCTGACCGTGGGAGCGGAACCAGACCGCTTCCATCTCCCGGAAGATCGGCGCCTCGCCCTGTTCCGCCGCCCGAGGTGCGGGTGCCGGAGCGGGCGGTGCGACCGGGGGTGCCGGGGGTGCCGGCGGCGGCGTCGCGGCCATGCCGGCGACCGGTCCGGCCGGCAGCCCGGCCGACGGCGTCGACATCGGTGTGGCCGGTGCCGGGCTGGGAGCCATTCCGGCACCGACGGTCCGCTGCGGCAGCGAACGGACCGTGGGGTACGCCATGGTCGGCGCACCGGCGTGGCTGTCCACCGGTGCGATCAGCGTGGGGTGGGTGGCCTGCGGCGGCGGGGTGACCAGCGGGTGCGCGGCGGTCGGCTGCGCGGCCAGCTGGTGGGTGACGGGCGCGGCGGTGGCGGCGACCGGCATGGTGGTGTCCCGCGCGTCGGCGGTCTGCCACTGCATCGGCTGCGGCTGCGCGGGCGGGGTGGTACGCCACTGGTCGGTCAGGGTGGCGGCCGAGGTACGGCCGGCACCGACCGGGGTCATCGGCTCCGACCAGCTCGGACCGGCCGGCAGTGCGGCCGCCGGACCCGGCTCGACCGCGAGCGGCTGCCGGGGGCGGGTGGCGAGTGGTTCGCGTCCCCGCAGCTGCGGGAGCACCACGGTCTCGGCGGGCAGGGTGACCTGGGCCACCGTGCCGCCCTCGACGTTGCGGCGCAGTTCCACCCGGATGCCGTACCGGGAGGCGAGCCGGCTCACCACGGCCAGACCCATCAGTCGGAACGCGGCCACGTCCACGGTCGGCGGGGCGGCCAGCCGGCGGTTGAGCGCCTCCAGCTGTTCCTCGCTCAGGCCCAGGCCACGGTCCTCGACCTGGATCAGCACGTAGTCGCGGATCCGCCGGGCGTCGGCGACCACCACCGTGTTCGGAGACGAGAACCGGGTCGCGTTGTCGAGCAGCTCGGCGACCAGCCGGACCACGTCGTTGACCGCGTGCGCGGCCACCGAGATGTCCGTGTCGACGGTGCCGAACTCGATCCGGTTGTACGCCTCGACCTCGGACTGGGCGGCGCGCAGGGCGTCGACCAGCAGCGCGTCGTCGCGACGCGGTGCGGTGGAGTCGGCACCGGCGAGGACCAGCAGGTTCTCGTCGTTACGGCGCATTCGGGTGGCCAGGTGGTCCAACTCGAAGAGCTGGGCCAACCGCTTCGGGTCCTCCTCGCCACGCTCGATCATGTCGAGCTCGCCGATCATGCGGTCGACCAGCGCCTGGCTTCGACGGGCCAGGTTGAGGAACATCGCCGAAACGCTGGTCCGCAGGGCGGCCTGCTCGGCCGCGACCCGGACGGCTTCCCGGTGTACGACGTTGAAGGCGAGCGCGACCTGCCCGATCTCGTCCTTGTTGTTCAGCCGGATCGGGTCCCGGACCTGGCGGACGATCTCCTCCACGCCGCCGTCACCGATGCTGCCGACGTTCTGCAGCCGGGCGACCGCGTCCGGCAGGTCGTGGTTGGCCACCGAGAGGGCGCCCTCCCGCAGCCGACGCAGCGAGGCGTTCAGCGAACGGGCCAGGATGACGGCGAGCGCGATGGCGACGATCAGTGTGATCAACACCACGATCGACTCCAACACGGCCTGCCGGATCACGTCCGACTGGGCCTGGTCGGCCTGGGCGAGCAGTTCGGCCTCCAGCTGGACTTCCGCCCAGCGCATCAGGTCGATGACCGCGCCGATCGCCTCCGAGGTGCTCTTGGCGAAGGCGGCGTTGGTCGGTTGGCCGACCGCGCGGGCGACGTCGGTGGCGGCCCGTTCGGCCAGCGTCACGGCGTCACCGCTGTAGGTCTTGTCCACCAGTTCGTTCTGGCTGGCCGAGGCGGCCAGCTCGAAGGAGGTCAGAGCCTCCTGCTGGCTGGTCTGGGTGGCCACGAACGACGAGTACTGCTCCTCGTCGAGCCGGGCCGAGCGCAACGCGGTGAAGCCGACCGCCTGCTCCTCGGCGGCACCCGCCTTGGCGCGGGCGAAGGCGGCGACGGCCCGGAGGCTGTCCGCGACCCGGCCCTCACCGGAGAGTTCACCGAGGGTCTCGCCGTAGGCGCCGAGGTCGGTGAGGATCACGCCGTAGCGCAGCACCGCCTCGACCACCAGCATCTGCTTGCGGTCGAGCACCTCCTGGCGGGTGTTGTTCAGGGTCGCCAGGTGGTCATCGATCTTGCCGATCCGGGTCTGCATCGACTCCGGCACGTCGCCGATGGCGTTGCGCTCGTCGCCGTACGCGGTGATCTGCTCGTCCGTACGCCGGACGGCCAGGTTGTACGCGTCCGCGTTCGCGGCGGGATCGGCCAGGTAGGTGGCCGCGGCCATCCGTTCCTTGTGCAGATCCTGGGTGAGGGCCGAGACGTCGATCGAGAGCGCGGTCAGCGACCGGATCATGTTCGCGTCGTAGGCCGTCTGCCCGACGTCGACCAACCGGACGGTGGCCAGCGCGAGGACCGCCGCGACCGGCACCACCAGGATGAGCGCCAGTTTGGACCGAATCCTGGTGTCCCGAAGTCGGGGCAGCCAGCGGCGCCGTGCCCCGTGCTCCGGCGGGCCGTTTTCGGGCAGGGTCGTAGGTCCGGTGCTCACGACATCGCCTCCGTCGTTTCTTCCACGCGTGGCCACCCCTCCGGTGCCTGCTGCCACGGATGGGACCGCACGCGGCACGGCCGCGATTTCATCAGAAGCAGGCCGATTTGGGAAGCGGCGGTACGGCAGGAATCGGTCGGACGGGACTGAACCACTACTCTGCTCACCGAAACCCTTCTATTCACGGGCCCCTGAACTGGGCAAATATCGTCAGAGTGGTCGTTTGCATCTGGAAAGTTAACGCCCGCAAACACCGGCCGCCGCCAGCATGTGGGATCGGCGTCCCGAATGTAGGATCGCCGTCCTGAAACATGCTCGACTACGCCCGCTTGACCCGGGCGCTCGCCATTGGCAAGGTTTTCCAGGTTTGAAGGCTTCGCGCACACCGTACGACAGACCACCCCCGTCGCTCTACTGAGGACGGAATTCGTCGCCGGTGACCGGGCACCCCGCCCTAGCCGCGCACATGGAGGACTGAGTTGACGCCCATCCGCTCCGCGACACTCACGGTGCTCGCCTCGGCCATTCTGGCCACGTCGCTCACCGGCTGCCAGTTCAGCAGCGATCCGCAGGACACCGGCGAGATCGTTGTCCGCGCCGACCTGGAACTCTCCGGCGCGTCGGCGCCGGTCGGCGAGGCGTACAAGCGCGCCCTTGAACTCAAGGTCGAGCAGATCAACGAGTCTGGTGTACTCGGTGGCCGGACGCTCTCCCTGACCGTCAAGGACAACCGCTCCGACCCGAACGAATCGCTGCGCAACATCGCCGAGTTCGCCGCCGATCCCACGGTCAGCGCCATCATCATGGGCAGCTGCGACGCGTGCGCGGTGGCGGCCGCACCCGCGATCAACGACAAGAAGATCCCGACCGTCGCACTGGCCTCGGCCAACAACGTGGCCACCCCGATCACTGACCGACGCTATGTGTTCAAGCTGGCACCGAACGCGGCCGACAGTGCCGCCGCCCTGGTCGCCGAACTGAGGCTCCGGCCGGCAATCAAAAAGGTCGGCGTGATCTACACCGATCACACGTACGGTCGTGACGGCCAGGGGGCGCTGAAGGCCGAACTGGAGAAGGCCAGGTACAAGGTCGCCCCCCCGCAAGGGATCAAACCGACCGACACCGACCTCACCGGACCGGTGGCCGCGATGATCGAGGCCAAGGCGGATGCGATCATCGTATGGACGAACCCCGAACAATCGATCCTGACCGCGACCCAGGCTCGGGCGGACAATTTCCAGGGCCAACTCTTCTTCGACGCGGGAGCAGCCGGTGACCTGTTCCTGGAAGGCGCGGGCGGGCAGGCCGCAGAGAACACCACAATGGTGTTCAGCCAGACCATGGTGATCGACGACGTCATCGCGACGACGCCCGCCAAGGCCGCGCGCAAGCAGTGGTTCCGGGACTACACCGCCCGGTTCGGTGGTTACTACGGCAGTTCCTCGTTCGCGGCGGACGCGCTCCAGCTCATCACCGACGCCGCCATCCGTTCCGGCAGCACCACCGAGAGCGTCGACCGCGACGGAATCCGCGACGTCCTGGAAACCTCGCAGCTGGACGGCCTCAGCGGCCCGATCCGGATGACCCCGGACAACCACTCCGGCCTGATGCCACAGGCGCTGAGCATGCTGGTGGCCCGCGGTGGCCGCTGGCGTCTGGCCAGCTGACCGACGGCTCCACCGGACGGCTGTACGGCGGCCACGGATCGCCCCGCAAGGGGGTCCGTGGCCGCCGCCGTCTGCCACCACCCGGGCGGAAACCCGGACACGGACGACGCCGGTGGTGCCGGCGCCGGCACGGCCCGCGGGACGACGCTCACCGCGCCGAGGTGGTCTCCCGTACCCACGGCAGGGTCAGGTGCTCCACCAGGACCAGGGCGTAGTAGAGCACGATGCTCATGACCCCGATGAGCAGGATCGCCACCCACGCGGTGGCACTGTCACCCTGTCCACCGAACTGGATGATCTGCGTACCCAGGCCCTTTCCGGCGCCGGCCTGGAACTCCCCGATCACCGCGCCGATCGCGGCCAGCGGCATGGCGACCTTCAGGCCGACGAAGATCTGCGGCAGCGCGGCCGGCAGCCGTACCTTGCGGAACGCCTGGATCCGCGACGCGCTCAGCGACTTGGCCAGCTCGACCAGGTCGGCGGGGGTGGTGGTCAGCCCGGTCGTGGTGGCCAGCACGATCGGGAAGAAGCAGAGCAGGAACACCATGATCAGAATTGGCTGCTGTCCCCAGCCGAAGGCGAAGACCAGCAGCGGCGCGATCGTCACCTTCGGGATGGCGTTGATCCCGATCAGCAGCGGGGAGAACATCCGCTCCAGCGTCTGCGAGACGGCCAGGGCCAGCCCGATCAGGATCCCGGCCACGGTGGAGAGCAGGAAGCCGGTCAGCGTCTCCAGCCCGGTCTCCAGCAACCCTTCGAAGAGCAGGCCCGGCCTGGCGACGAACGCGTCCAGCACGTCGCCCGGTGGTGGCAGCACCGCCGGATGGATCAGCGGGAACACGTCGGTGGAGAGCCACCATACGACGATCGTGACCACGATCCCGACCACGGGCCAGACAGCCACCCACGCCAGCGACCCACCGACCCGACGCTCCCGGCTCGCCGTCGTGGGCACCCTGGGTCGAACCTCGGTCAACTCGGCCATTTCTCGGTCTCACACTCCTCATTCGGTCCGGCGATCGGCCGGCTCCTCATTCGGTCCGGCCGTCGGCCGGCTCTACGTCCGGTCCGGCCGTCGGCCGGAGCAGAACGGGGGTACACCCGCCGGTGTGACCGGTGGGTGTACCCCCGTGACGCTGGAACGATCAGGCCTTCGGCGTCAGGCTGACGTCGATGAGCTGCTCGGGGGTCAGGCCCGGCGGGATCGCGCCGGCACCCTGGAGGATCGCGATGCTGCGGGCGACCCGGTCGATGTCGATGGTGCCGACAGCCGCGCCCGTACCGGCGGAACGGACGAACGCCGCCATCAGCTCACACTCGGCGGCAGCCGCCGCGGGGATCGTGGCCGGGACGTTCTTGGCCAGGATCTCGCCGGCTTCCTTCGGGTTGTCGATGCTGGCGACGAGGCCCTTGATCAGCGCGGCGGTGAAGCGCTTGACCTTCTCCGGGTCCTCCTTGGCGATCTTGGTGGAGGTCACCAGCACGTTGCCGTAGAGGTCGGTCATCACGTCGCTGTACGGCAGCACGACGGCCTTCTTGCCCTTCGCCACGGCCTCGACGGTGGGCTTGCCCACGACGAACTGCCCGATGCCCGCGGCCTGGCCGGAGGCGAGCGTGGCGATCAGCTGAGCCGGCTCGCCGTTCTGCCAGTTGACCTTGTTCGCGTCGATGCCGGCCAGCTTGGCGTACGTCGGGAACAGGTTGCGCACCACCGAGCTGGGGCTGTCGACGAGCGTCTTGCCCTCAAGGTCCTTCGGGGTGGTGATGCCCTTGTCATCAAGGGTGATGATCGCGGCCATGGTCCGCTGCTGGATGCCCGCGACCACGGTCACGTCCTTGGCCTCCGCACTCCCGGTGCCCCGGGCCTGCAGGATGCCGGTGAGGTCGAGCGGGGTGAACATCGCGGTGCCGGTGGCGATCGCCTTGAGGTTGCTCAGGGTGCCGCTGCCCGGCTTGATGTCGACCTCGAACCCGGCCTCCTTGAAGTAGCCCTTGTCCTTGGCGACGTACGCGTACGCGTCCCGGCCGAAGTTGGCGAACGAGGTCAGGTAGGTGACCTTCTCCAGCGTCTTGTTGTCACCGCCACCGCTGGCCGTGTCGGAACCATCCGAACCACTGCAACCGGTCGCGATGACCAAAGTGCTGGCCAGGGCAGCGATGGCGAACGTGCGGGTGAGCCTGTTCATGAACACCATTTCCTTTCGACCGGCGGCTTTCGACCGTCCGGAGGGGCCGTGTGGGGCGGGGCGGCTCGGGGCCGGGGGGTGGGCGCCGGGCCGTGGTTAAGGAAACTTCGCGGGCACAGCGTACGAGAAGCCCACCTTTGCCCCGCCAGGCGTGTCATGTTGCGGAACGGAAACAAACTGGTATCGCCCCCCGGGGTGTCCGTTCGCCGACATTCCGGATAACCTGTCCGGGCCGTTGACCTGCCTACGTTGGATGGGGAGCCTGCCGGATGATCCGACTCGCGGGGGTGTCCCGTACCTTCACTGGGCGATCGGGCACCGTGGAAGCGTTGCGTGGCATCGATTTGGACGTCGCCGAGGGCGAGTTCGTGGCGATTCTCGGTCGCTCCGGCTGCGGTAAGTCCACTCTGCTCCGACTCATCGCCGGCCTACTACCGACCACCGAAGGCGAGATTACCGTCGGTGGCGAAAGGGTTACTAAAACCCGACGCGACATCGCCATGCTGTTCCAGCGCCCCGCCCTACTGCCCTGGCGATCGGTGCTCGACAACGTACTGCTGCCGGTGGAAATCTTCGGCTGGCGCCGCGCGAGTCACCGGGCCCGCGCGATGGAACTCCTGGAAATGACCGGCCTCGGCGGTTTCGAGAAGCGGCTGCCGCACGAACTCTCCGGCGGCATGCAACAGCGGGTCTCCCTCTGCCGGTCACTGATCGGCAATCCCCGGGTGATGCTGATGGACGAACCGTTCTCCGCCCTCGACGCCCTCACCCGTGAGGAACTGTCGGTGGAACTGCAGCGGGTACACATGGAGAACGCCGCCACGATCGTGTTCGTCACCCACTCGATCGACGAGGCCGTGCTGCTGGCCGACCGGGTGGTCGTACTCAGCCCGCGTCCCGGCCGGATCCGCAAGGTGGTCGACATCAACATTCCCCGACCGCGCACCCTGGGCCGCAACGCCCACCTCGAAGAGGTGGCCCGTTGCAGCGCCGACCTGCACGAGCTACTGATGGAGCGCGATTCCCCGGCGGCAGCCGGGACGAGAGGTCGATAAACGTGCGAGTTTCCCTCTTCACCGAGCCGCATCGCGGCGCCACCTACGACGACCAACTCCGCATGGCCCGCCTCGCCGAGGACAGCGGCTTCGAGGGCTGGCTGCGCGCCGACCACTACCAGTCGATGGGCGCCGACCCCGGACTGCCCGGACCGACCGACGCCTGGGTCACCCTCGCCGGGCTGGCCCGGGAAACCTCACGGATCAGGCTCGGCACCCTGGTCACCTCCTCCACCTTCCGGCTGCCCGGCCCGCTCGCGGTGATCGTCGCGCAGGTGGACCAGATGAGCGGCGGCCGGGTCGACCTCGGCATCGGCGCCGGCTGGTACGAGCGCGAGCACCTGTCGTACGGCATCCCGTTCCCCCCGGTCGGCGAACGGTTCAACCGGCTGGCCGAACAACTCGCCGTGGTGACCGGCCTGTGGCGTACGCCGCTCGGCGAACGGTTCAACCACCAGGGCGAGTACTACCAGCTCGTCGACGCACCGGCCCTGCCCAAGCCGGTCCAGGTGCCCGGCCCACCGATCATCGTCGGCGGCAAGGGCCTGAAGCGGACCCCGGCGCTGGCCGCCCGCTTCGCGCACGAGTTCAACATGCCCTTCAAGTCGGTCAAGGAAACCGCCGAGGCGTACGAGCGGGTACTGGGCGCGTGCGACAAGGTGGACCGGGCCGCGAACGGCCTGGACCCACTGGTTCTCTCCAGCGGCATCGTGGTCGCGATCGGCCGGAACGAGGCCGAGGCCCAGCGCCGCGCGGCCCCGCTGCACGAGAAGAGCGCACTGCCGCCGGAGGACCCGGTAATCGGCTCGCCGGGCCAGCTGGTCGAGCGGATCGGGGAGTTCGCCGAGATCGGCACCGGTCGGGTGCACCTCCGGCTGACCGACCTGACCGACCTCGACCACCTGGAACTCATCGCCAGCGAGGTGCTGCCGCAACTGGGTGTCACCACCTGACGGGGCAGCCGAAGTAGTCGCCGACGCGCTGGTGCCAGGGTGGCGATCGAACCCGACGGGCCGTAACCTGCCCCGCATGGCCTTTCGGACCTGGGGCAGGGTGCTGCTCGTCGCACTCGGCGTCGGCGTACTAGCCGGAGCGGGCCAGCTCGGCTTCGCGTACGGCTTCGGTATCGTGCGCTTCGCCCGTACCTTCGACGCGACCACCGTCAGTCAGTGGACCGCCCAGCTCGCCTGGGTGAGCTGGTTCACCATGGTGGCCGCGGTCGTCGGCGCGGTGATCGCGGACCGGCTGGCCAGACGGTACGACTACCGCCCGACCCTCGGCACCCGGCTGGCACTCGCCGGTGCGGCCGCTCTCGGTGCCGGTGCGGTGGCACCGCTGTCCATGCAACCGGCCCGCGCCGCGCAGGTCGCGTCGGTGGACCCGGTCCTCGCCGCCGGCCTGGTCGCCGGGCTCGGCGCACTGGTCGGGTTCGCGGCGGCGGTGGCCGCACTGCACCAGTCGCCGGTGAGTTGGAACGTCGCCCTCATCACCGGCGGAATCTGGCTGTTGGCACTGATCTCGGTGATGCCGTCACTCGGCCCGACCGACCCGCTACCCGCCGTACGACTGGGTGTGCCGGATCCGACCTGGCTGAGTGCCGGCACCACCCAGCGGTTGGCGATCGTCACGATGCCGGCGCTGGCACTGGTCGCCGGGGCACTGACCGGGGCGCTCGCCCGGTGGCGGGGCCACTCGACGCTGGTGGTCGCGACCGCCGGGGCGGTCGGTCCGGCAATGCTCGCGCTGGCGTACCTCGCCGCCGGTCCCGGTGACGCAAGCGACAAGTACCAGGCGGCACCGTACTGGGGTGCTCTGGTCGCGACCGGCGCGGGCGCCCTCGGTTCGGTCCTGGCCGCGGTGATGCGTTGGCCGCTGACCAGCGAAACGGCCACCGCGACCCCGTTGCAGCCGACCGAGATCCTCCAGCGCGTACGGACGCCGCAGTCCACACCGGGCGAGGCGTCCGAGACCTGGACCAGCCGTCCGACGGACCCGTGGACCGCCACCCCACCGACCGACCCTCACCCGGACCACGTGTCGCCGGACCACCAGTCGCCGGACCACCTCTCGACAGGTTTCCTCTCGGCGGACCATCTCTCGGCCGAGCGCCCCTCCACGGACTACCTCTCGACGGACCGACGGACCGGCGTGGCGGAGCAGGCGTGGCGCGACCGCCCGACCGATATGTGGTCCAGCGCCCGATCCGACGACGGCCCCGCGGCCCAGCCGGCCGAGCCCGGCACCATCCCGAGCCCGCGTCGCTCCAGCGAAGCCGACCCGCTCGGTGGCCCCGTCGCACCGTTCCTCACCCACACCCCGGCGCCACCAACCACGCTCATTCCGCCAGACAGTCCAGAATCCACAGACCCTGGCGATTCCGACCTTTCGTCCACCAGCCGGAGCCGACCGGCGCCCGCTTCGCCGGTTACGCCCATCTTCGGCTCCTCGTCACTGGTCCCACCCATTCCCGGACCCGGATCGTCGCTCCCGCCCGCTCCGGGACCCTCGTCAGTGGCCGCCAGCCCCATTTCCGGACCCGGATCGCCGGTCCCATCACCGGCCGCTTCCGCAGCGCCGGTCACACCGTCGACCGACCCGTCTCCCGGTTCGCCACCACCGACCCCACCCTCCCGGTTCGCCACCCCGGCCCCGGCCGCCGACAGCCGAGCGACCCCGGATCCGGTCCGCCCGGTGAGCCCCGCGGCCGACCTGCCCAGCGCGGCCTCGGATCCCCTGTCGCCGGCACCGGATCCGTTCCGGACGACGCCCGAGCAGGCACCCGAACACCAGCCGAGCCGGGGCGACGCAAGCGGACCCGAGCAGGCACCCCGGCGCCCGGAACCGGAATGGGCCGACCCGTCGCTCGCGACCATGTCCACCGCCGACTTCTGGCCATCATCGGTCGACCCGCGCAAGCCCTTCGAGGAACGCACCGACAGCGGGTGGAACGCCTTCGCCGCCGCCAGCAGGACGGACTCCCCCGGCCCCGCGCCCACCACAACCTCGGACTCCACCGGCGGCAACACCCCCGACCAGGGCCCCGCCCGTACGGACTTCCGCCAACCGCCCACCGCACCCGAGCCGTTCTTCACGGCTCCCGCCCCGGTTCCGAGCGGCAAGCCGTACAAGGCCCCGCAACCGGTAACGGGCAACGATCAGTCCCCGCCGCCCGAGCCGGTACGACGTACCCCGTTCCGACTCACCGACCCGACCCCGGCGGCCACCTCCGGCCTCACTCCGCCCGCTGCCACCGACCCGGAACCCGAGCATCTGCGGCCTCTCCAACCAGGCAGTTCCACCGCTCCGAAACCCGACGAGCCACGGTCGACGACAACCAGACCACCGACGACCAGGGCGACGAGAGTGCCGAGGGTTGACCAAGCGCAGCCCGAAGAGCCACCGGTCGACGAGCCGAAATCGGAGCAGGCAACGCCGAACGAGCCGAAGTCGGACCAGGCGACGCCGAACAAGCCGAAGTCGGAGCAGCCAGGGTCGGACCAGCCGAAGGCCGGAGAAAAGGCACCGCGCCCCCGCCGCGGCCTGTTCCGCCGCAACCGCTCATCCGTCCCCGACACCGAGTCGGAGCCGACCAACGGCACCGACACCACCGGGCCGGCATCCCCGACACAGCGCGGACGCGGCCGTACGGAACGCCCTGTCCCGGCCACCGACGAGGAGTACGTGGACTGGGTGAGCGGCCTCGGCGCCCCAACCCCCGCCGAAGACCCCCGCCCTCAGGACGCGCCCCGCCGTACCCTCCGCTCCTCCGGCCGCCACCACGCCGACTAGACCGCCCCCAGCCGGCAACCCCCACCCCCACCCCGTTGATCATGAAGTTAGCACCCCCGTTCGACCCGACAACCCGCACTAACTTCATGATCAACACAGCTCCGCCCCACCCCGGGGTGGGGTGGGGCGGGGCGGGTGGCTGGTAGGGGTTGGGCCTGCCGCTGAACCGGGAACTCAGGCCAAGGGCAAGTACACCTTCCCGCCCGACTCCACGAACTCCGACGACTTCTCCTGCATCCCCCGGGCCGCGTACTCCTTCAGCTCCTGGGTGATTTTCATCGAGCAGAACTTCGGCCCGCACATCGAGCAGAAGTGCGCCGTCTTCGCCGGTTCCGCCGGCAGGGTCGCGTCGTGGTACGCCCGTGCCGTCTCCGGGTCGAGCGAGAGGTTGAACTGGTCCTCCCAGCGGAACTCGAACCGCGCCTTGGACAGCGCGTCGTCCCAGTCCTGGGCGCCGACATGCCCCTTGGCCAGGTCAGCCGCGTGTGCCGCGATCTTGTACGCGATCACACCCGCCTTGACGTCGTCCCGATCCGGCAGCCCCAGGTGCTCCTTCGGTGTGACGTAGCAGAGCATGGCGGTGCCGAACATGCCGATCATCGCCGCGCCGATGGCCGAGGTGATGTGGTCGTACGCGGGCGCGATGTCCGTCGTCAGTGGGCCGAGGGTGTAGAACGGCGCTTCCTGGCACAGCTCCTGCTGGAGGTCGACGTTCTCCTTGATCTTGTGCATCGGCACGTGACCCGGACCCTCAATCATCACCTGGACGTCGTACTCCCAGGCGATCTTCGTCAGTTCACCGAGCGTACGCAGCTCGGCGAACTGCGCCTCGTCGTTGGCGTCCGCGATCGAGCCGGGGCGCAGCCCGTCGCCGAGGGAGAAGGTCACGTCGTAGCGGGCCAGGATCTCGCACAGCTCGCGGAAGTTGGTGTAGAGGAAGTTCTCCTGGTGGTGCGCCAGACACCAGGCCGCCATGATCGAGCCGCCCCGGGAGACTATGCCGGTGACCCGTTCGACGGCCAGTGGGACGTACCGCATCAGCACCCCGGCGTGCACGGTCATGTAGTCGACGCCCTGCTCGGCCTGCTCGATGACGGTCTCCCGGAACACCTCCCAGGAGAGTTTGACCGGGTCGCCTCCGACCTTCTCCAACGCCTGGTAGATCGGCACGGTACCGATCGGCACCGGCGAGTTGCGGACGATCGCCTCGCGGGTCTCGTGGATCCGCTTGCCGGTGGAGAGGTCCATCACCGTGTCCGCGCCCCACCGGGTGGCCCAGGTGAGCTTCTCCACCTCCTCGGCGACCGACGAGGTCACCGCCGAGGTGCCGATGTTGGCGTTCACCTTGACCAGGAACCGCTTGCCGATGATCGCCGGCTCCACCTCGGGGTGGTTGATGTTGAGCGGCAGTACGGCCCGACCGGCGGCGATCTCGTCCCGGACGACCTCGCCCGGCACTCCCTCCCGTACCGCCACGAACTCCATCTCCGGGGTGACGATCCCGGCCCGCGCGTACGCGAGTTGGGTCGGCCGCTTTCCGTTGGTGCCGGCGAGCGGGGTACCGGCACCGCGTACCGGTGCCACGTCACCGCGCTCGGCGATCCACGGGCCGCGCAGCGCCGGCAGGCCGACCTCCGGGTCGCTGCCCGGCCCGGAGGTGTCGTACAACCGGACCGGCGGGTTCTCCCCGGCCAGTTCCACCTCGGCGAACGGGACCCGGATGTCCGGCCGTGATCCCTCCACGTACACCTTGCGACGAGCCTGCATAACCAAACCTCCTGCTTGTCAGCGGGACCAACCGAAGTGGTCCAGCGGTCCGTGGCCGGTGCCCAACTCCCAGTCGCGCGCACCGGCGAGCGCGCGGGCGACGTACTCCTTGGCGAACACGACCGCGTCCGGGACCGGGTCGCCGAGCGCGATCCGCGCGGCGATGGCGGCCGAGAAGGAGCAGCCGGTGCCGTGTGTGTTCCGGGTGGGGACCCGTGGGCCGGCGAGCAGCCGGGCCGTCGTGCCGGTCCAGAACACGTCCACCGCGTCGGTCGGGTCGTCGTGGTCGTCACCGCCGCCGGTGACGACGACGTACCGGGGTCCGGCGGCGGCGATCTGCTCGGCGGCGCCGACCATGTCGTCGGTGGTGGTCACCGGGCGTCCGACGATCGCCGCGGCCTCCTCCCGGTTCGGCGTCGCGACCAGCGCGTACGGCAGCAGCCGGGCCACCGCGGCGACCACGCCGAGCCGGTGGCCGCTGGTCGAGACGAGCACCGGGTCGACCACCAGGTTCGGCAGCAGCCCGGCGCGGGCGTGTGCCGCCACCGCGTTCGCGACCTCCTCGGTGCCGAGCATCCCGGTCTTGGTAGCCAGCACCGGCAGGTCCGACAGGACCGCGTCGAGTTGTGCGCTGACCACGTCGGGGGGCGTGGGGAGGACGGCGCGCACCTGGTGGGTGTTCTGTGCGGTGAGGGCGGTGATCACGGAGGTGCCGTAGACACCGAGTGCCGCGAAGACCTTCAGGTCGGCCTGGATGCCGGCGCCCGCCCCGGAGTCGGAGCCGGCGATGGTCAGCGCCACCGGCGGCGTCACCGTCCGCTCCCCCGTACCGCGTCCGTCGCCGCCGGTGCGTCGGCGTCGAACTGGCCGTTTCCTACCGCCCGGCCGGTGGGCCGGGCGACCTGTGCGGCGGTGGTGAGCCGGGCGACCAGGGCGGCCGGGTCGTCGGCGCGCATGATGGCGCCCATCACCGCCACCCCGGCGGCACCGGCGCGCAGGCAGGCGGCGACCTGGTCGGGTTCGCCGACGCCGCCGAGGGCGAGCACCGGGACCGGGGTACGCCGGACCAGCCGGGCCAGGCCGACCGGGTGCAGTGGTGGGCCGTAACCGGGTTTCGACGGGCTCGGGAAGATCGGGGACAGGGTCACGTAGTCCTCCGTGGACAGTCGGCCCAGTTCGGCCTCGTTGTGACAGGAGCGGCCGACCAGGGCCAGCTCGGGTGGCGGGTACGGTCCGGCCGCCGGCAGGTGCACGGCGGTACCGCCGAGCGGGTCGGGTCCGGCCACCAGGAGGGTTCCGCCGGTCGGGGCGAGGATGTCCCGCAGGGTTTCGGCGATCGCCAGTCGCTCGTCGCGGGGCAGGTCGGACTCCCGGAGCAGCACCCAGCGGGCGCCCGCGTCCACCGCCGCCCGGATCACCTCGGGCAGCGGCCGGCGGGCCTGCCACCGGTCGGTGACCACCACCAGGCCGGTCGGCGTACCCGGGGTGGGTGGTGGTGCCGTGCCGTCGCCGTCCGGTCCGGGTCGGCGTGGCACCGGGTGGGCCGGGTCGGGGCGACACGGCGACCCCACGGGGAGCGCGGGCCGCTGGCCGGTCACAGGTCCGGCCGTCCCTCGTCGGGGCTGGACGCCAACGCGTGGAACCGTCGGGGAATCCGGCCGGAGCGGGCGGCGAGCCAGCCCGCCTCGACGGCGTACCGCATGGCGGTCGCCATCCGGGCCGGCTCGGCGGCCCGCGTCACGGCGCTGGCCAGCAGGACCCCGTCGCAGCCCAGTTCCATGGCGAGGGCGGCGTCGGAGGCGGTGCCGATCCCGGCGTCGAGGATCACCGGCACGTCGACGCTCTGCCGGATCAGCCGGATGTGGTGCGGGTTGCCGATGCCGAGTCCGGAGCCGATCGGCGCACCGGCCGGCATCACCGCCGCGCAGCCCGCCTCGGCGAGCCGGCGGGCGAGCACCGGGTCGTCACTGGTGTACGGCAACACGGTGAAGCCGTCGGCCACCAGCTGGTCGGCGGCGTGCAGCAGCTCGACCGCGTCCGGCAGCAGGGTCCGGTCGTCCCCGATCACCTCCAGTTTCACCCAGGAGGTGTCGAACGCCTCCCGGGCCAGCCGGGCGACCTTGACCGCCTCGGCGGCGGTGTAGCAGCCGGCGGTGTTCGGCAGCAGCCGTACGCCGCACCGGTCGAGTACGTCCAGCAGCCCGCCGTGCATCGTGGCGGCGGCGTCGACCCGGCGCAGCGCGACGGTGACGAGTTCGGTGCCGCTTGCCCGGATCGCCTGCTCCAGTACGTGCAGGTTGGCCGCGCCGCCGGTGCCGAGGATCAGCCGGGACCCGAACGACACCCCGCCCAGCTCGAACGCTCCGGTACCGGCCGTCACGTCACCATCCATCTGTTCCACCTGGGACATCGGGTTCACCCGCCCTGGGCCGCGGTGAGCACTTCGACCCGGTCGCCGGAGTTCAGTACGGCCGCCGGCCAGCCGGCCCGGGGCACGACCTCACCGTTCACCGCCACGGCCACGCCGCGGGTCTGGCCGGTGACGGTGGCGACCAGGTCCGCCACGGTCACTCCGCCGGGCAATCTGTGGTCCGTACCGTTCACGGTCAATTCCACTGGAACCCCACCCTCTGCGGTCATCGGATCTCCTCCCTCGTCGAACGGACCTCGGTCGGGGCGTACCGACCGTCGCCGCCTCGAACATCCCGCCGGTCGGGCCCGGTCCGGGTGAACCGGTCCGGGGTGAACGCCGCCATCGCCGGGTCGGCCGTCCCGCTGGTCAGCAGGTCGACGACCCGTTCGGCGGTCACCGGGGTGAGCAGGACGCCGTGCCGGTAGTGCCCGCTCGCCACGACCACGTCGGGGCGGTCCGCCAGCCGGCCGATCACCGGTGCGTTGTCCGGCGTACCGGGGCGGTGGCCGGCGGTGGCCTCGGCGAGTTCGTACTCGGCGAGTTCCGGCACCAGGTCGGTCGCGGAGCGGAGCAGTTCCAGCACCCCGCCGGCGGTGACGGTGCTGTCGCCGCGTTCCTCGACGGTGGCGCCGACGACCACCTCGCCGTCGTGCCGGGGTACCAGGTAGACCGAGCAACCGTCGTTGTAGCCCCGGATCACGTGCCGGAAGCCGGGCGGTTCGCCTCCGGGGGCGCGCAGCCGGAGGATCTGCCCCTTCACCGGCCGGATCGGCAGTCCGGTCAGGTCGGCGGCGCCGCAGCCGGCGGCGACCACGATGGTGCCGGCGTCGAGGTCGGCGAGGTTGCGCACGGCGGCGGGCACGAACACCACTCCGGCCCGGAGCGCGGCCAGCCGCAGGGCGGCGACCAGTCGGCGCGGGTCCACCTGGTGGTCGTCGGGCGCGTGCGCGCCGCCGCGTACCCGGGGGGCGAGCAACGGCTCGCGGTCGTGCAGCCCGGTCGCGTCCAGTGCGGTGATCGGCAGCCCGAGAGCCTGCTGGTACGTCCAGAGCCGGCGGGCCTCGGCCAGGTCGTCGGCGGTGCGCCCGACCACCAGGGTGCCCTCGGTGCGGTAGCCGAGGTCGGCGACTCCGGGCAGCCCGGCGGCGGTCGCGACCTCGGTGGCGAAGCCGGGCCAGCGGGCGGCGGAGTCGAGCAGCAGCCGGGTCAGCGCCTCCTCGCCGAAGGAGGCTTCGGCGACCGGGGAGAGCATGCCGGCGGCGACGCCGGACGCTCCGCTGCCCGGATCCGGGTCGTGCAGCAGCACCCGCATTCCCCGGTTCGCGGCCCGCCAGGCGATGGCGAGTCCGATGGGTCCACCTCCGACCACCGCGACGTCGGCCCGTCGGGCGGTGCGGAAGGGGCCCCGGCTGCCGGCCTGCGCCGGTTGGGGGGCCCCGGCTAGCACGCCGGTGCCCCGGTGTGTTCCAGGGCGGCGAGCAGTTGTGCGGTGGCGCGGGCCGGGTCGGCGGCGGTGCTGACCGCACCGACCACCGCGATGCCGTACGCGCCGGCGGCGATCAGTTCCGGCACCCGTACGGCGGTCACCCCGCCGATCGCGATGACCGGTACGTCGACCGCCGTGGCCACGGCCGCGATACCGGCGGGGCCGATCGGGTCGGGGAGCCCGTCCTTGGTGGTGGTGGCGTAACAGGGCCCGACGCCGAGGTAGCTGGCGCCGGCGGCGACCGCTTCGCGGGCCGGGTCGGGGGCGCGGGCGGTGGCGCCGAGCAGCGCGTCCGGTCCGAGCACCCGTCGGGCGGCCGGCACCGGCAGGTCGAGCGCGCCGACGTGGCCACCGGCGGCGTACGCCGCGAGGGCGACGTGCAGCCGATCGTTGACCAGGCAGGTCGCGCCGGACGGGGTGCAGAGGTCGACCACCAGGCGGGTCAGTTCGTACGCCTCGCGGTCGGTGGCGTCGTCCTCGACGCGTACCTGGACCACGAGTTCGGGTCCGGCCACGGCGAGCGCCGCACGTACCGTGGCGATAGGATCGCGTCCGGTACGGGTGTCGGTGATGAGATGCAAACGTCCCAGTACGGGCACGGCAAACTCCTCCCTGCGCCGGCATTACCCGGATCAGGTTCGACGGTCGGGGGCTGTCAGCCCCCCTCTCAGCCCGGTACACCGGACTCCCGTGGGTTACTTGTCGACCACACTACGACGGCGGGGCGGATCCGCCAAGGGGTCGCACGTCACAGCGGCCCGCCACGGCCGGTTGACGTGACCCGCGACACCGTGGGCTTTTGTCTGTCCTATCCGGAAGATCCACCTCGGTTACCCAACCGTTACTCGATTTGGCTTGTTGCTGTATTGCCCGCCCAACGCTGACCAGCATTAATTTGTTCAGCGACAAGACAAATTTCGACTGCACAGCCACGGCGGGCTACGCAGCCGAAACCCACCACCCCCGAACCGGTCTTCGGCGAGCCGGCCGGGGATCCCCCGTTGTCCTCACCGGACGAAGGAGATCCTTCGTGTCAAGACCTCGCCCGCGCCACGCGCTGCGCGGCGCCCTCAGTCATGCGCTGCTGAGTCTCGCGGTCGCCGTCACCTCCACGGCGGCCGCACTCGTAGCAGCCCCCAGCGCCGCCCAGGCGGCCCCGGCCGCCGCAGCGGCGGACCCGTACTCCGTCCTGGTCTTCTCCAAGACCGCCGGCTTCCGGCACGGCTCCATCCCCTCCGGCATCGCCGCCATCCAGCAGCTCGGCGCGGCGAACGGGTTCTCCGTCACCGCGACCGAGGACGGTGCCGCGTTCACCGACGCCAACCTCGCCCAGTACAAGGCGGTGATCTGGCTCTCCACCACCGGTGACGTGCTCGACGACACCCAGCAGGCGGCGTTCGAGCGTTACATCGAGGCCGGTGGCGGCTACGTCGGAATCCACGCCGCCTCGGACACCGAGTACAACTGGCCGTGGTACGGCGGTCTGGTCGGCGCGTACTTCAACGCGCACCCGGCCAACCAGCAGGCCACGGTCAAGGTCGAGGACCCGGCGCACCCGTCCACCGCCGGGCTCCCGGCCCAGTGGTCCCGCTTCGACGAGTGGTACAACTTCCGGACCAACCCGCGCGCGAACGTTCACGTGCTGGCCAGCCTGGACGAGCGGAGCTACACCCCGGGTACCGGCGCGATGGGCGCCGACCACCCGACCGCGTGGTGTCAGGACTACGAGGGTGGCCGTTCCTGGTACACCGGTGGTGGTCACACCAACGAGTCGTTCGCGGAGCCGCAGTTCCTCACCCACCTGCTCGGCGGCATCGAGACCGCCGCGGGCGTGGTCGAGGCCGACTGCAGCGCGACGAAGACCAGCAGCTTCGAGAAGGTGTCGCTGGACAGCAACACCAACAACCCGATGGAGCTGGACATCGCCCCGGACGGGCGGGTCTTCTACGTCGAACGTGACGGCCGGATCCAGATCATCAAGCCGAGCACCGGCACCACGGTGACCGCGGTGACCCTGCCGGTCTTCACCGGCAACGAGGACGGTCTGCTGGGCATCCAGCTCGACCCGGACTTCGCCACCAACAACTGGGTGTACGTCTACTACGCCCCCGCGGGTGGCGCGGCCCGCAACTACCTCTCCCGGTTCACGGTCGAGGGCGACACCATCAACGCCGCCACCGAGAAGGTCGTGCTCCAGGTCCCGACGCAGCGCAACACCTGCTGCCACGCGGGCGGCAGCATCACCTTCGACAGCCAGGGGAACCTCTACCTGGCCCTCGGTGACAACACCAACCCGTTCGAGTCGGACTCCTACACCCCGATCGACGAGCGGCCGGGTCGGCAGGACTACGACGCGCAGCGTTCCTCGGGCAACACCAACGACCTGCGCGGCAAGGTGCTCCGGATCCACCCGGAGGACGACGGCACCTACACCGTGCCGGCCGGCAACCTGTTCGCCCCGGGCACCGCGCTGACCAAGCCCGAGATCTACGCGATGGGCTTCCGGAACCCGTTCCGGATCGGCATCGACCCGCAGACCGACACCCTGTACGTCGGCGACTACGGCCCGGACGCCGGTGCGACGAACCCGAACCGTGGCCCCGAGGGCACGGTCGAGTGGAACATCGTCACGCCGGGCAACTACGGCTGGCCGTACTGCCACGGCGCCAACTACGCGTACAACGACTGGACGTTCCCGTCCGGACCGAGTGGGGCGAAGTTCAACTGCGCTGCGCCGGTCAACAACTCGCCGAACAACACCGGCCTGACCAACCTCCCGCCGGCCATCTCGGCCACGGTCGACTTCGACTACAGCGGCAACCCGCTGTTCCCGGAGATCGGCGGCGGCGGCGCCCCGATGGGCGGCCCGGTCTACCGGTACGACGAGAACCTCGACTCGGAGCGCAAGTGGCCGGCCTACTACGACGGCAAGGCGCTGCTCGGCGAGTGGAACCAGAACAAGATGTACACCATGCAGGTCAGTGCGGACGGCAAGTCGCTGGTCGACATCAACCAGCTGCTGACCGGCATGACCATGCTGCGGCCGATGGACTTCGAGTTCGGTCCGGACGGGGCGCTGTACCTGATCGAGTGGGGTACCGGCTTCGGCGGCAACAACGACAACTCGGGCATCTACCGGATCGACTACACCGCCGGTGAGCGGGCGCCGATCGCGGTCGCGAACGCCGAACCCACCTCGGGTCCGGCGCCGCTGGCGGTGCAGTTCTCCAGCGCCGGGTCACGTGACCCGGACGGTGGCACGCTCACGTACGCCTGGAACTTCGGCGACAACGCCACCTCGACCGACCCGAACCCGGCGCACACCTACGCGGCGGCGGGCAACTACAACGCGCAGCTCACGGTCACCAACCCCAAGGGTCGGACCGCGGTGGCGAACGTACCGGTCACGGTGGGCAACACCGCGCCGACCGTCTCCATCGAGTTCCCGCCGGACGGTGGCTTCTTCGAGTGGGGCGACCTGGTCAAGTACAAGGTCAACGTGACCGACCCCGAGGACGGCACGATCGACTGTGACCGGGTCACGTTGCAGTACTACCTGGGCCACGACCAGCACGCGCACCCGCTTCAGTCGTACACCGGCTGTGAGGGTTCGGTCCAGACGCTGCTCGCCTCCGGGCACGGCGCCGAGGCGAACGTCTTCGGTGTCTTCGAGGCCAGCTACACCGACGCCGGTGGCGCCGGCGGTTCGCACGCCCTGACCGGGCGGTCGATCGAGCAGTTGCAGCCCAAGCGCACCCAGGCCGAGTACTACACCTCGACCGGCCGGGTGGCCGGGTCGACCAGCGGTGGTGACCCGGGCGTGCAGCGTCAGGCGACCACCGACACCGCCGGTGGATTCGAGAACATCGGGTTCATCGAGGACGGCGACTGGTGGGCGATCGAGCCGGCCAACCTGACCGGCATCGACTCGCTTCGCTTCCGGGCCGCGTCGGCCGGCGGCGGCGCGCGGATCGAGGTCCGTACCGGCGCGGTCGACGGCCCGCTGGTCGCGACCGCCACGGTGCCGAGCACCGGTGGCTGGCAGACGTTCGTCGACGTACCGGCGGCGATCACCACCCCGAGCACCAGCAGCGGCACGCTGTACTTCGTGGCGCGTAACCCGGTCGGTTCCACCGGAACCGGCGCGATCCTCAACGTGAACTGGACCGATTTCCTCGGCCGGGGTATCACCGACAACGCCCCGCCGGTGGTCACCGCCTCCGCGAACCCCACCGCCGGCGTCGCGCCGGTGACGGTCGCCTTCAGCGGTACGGCCACCGACCCGGAGAACGACGCCCCGTTCACGTACGCCTGGGACTTCGGTGACGGCGGCACGGCGAACACCATCAACGCCTCGCACACCTACACCGTGCCGGGCAACTTCACCGCCACCCTGACCGTGACCGACGCCCGTGGTGCCTCCACGTTCGTGAACGTCCCGGTCCAGGTGACCGCGCCGAACACGTCCTGCTTCGGGGCACGCTCGGACGACTTCACCGGCACCTCGCTGGACAAGTCGCGCTGGTCGACCGTGATCCGGGAGAACCAGCTCTACTCGGTCAGCGGCGGCAACCTGGTGCTGCCGACCGCGATGGGCGACCTGTACGGCGGCACGAACAACGCCACCAACGTGGTGCTCCAGCCGGCCCCGAACGGTGCCTGGCAGGCGACCACCAAGGTGACGTTGAACGCGACCACCGACTACCAGCAGGCCGGTCTGATCCTCTACGGCGACGACGCGAACTACGCCAAGGTGGATCTGCTCTTCGGTGGCAGCCGGAAGATCGAGTTCATCCGGGAGACCGCCGGCACGGCCCGCAACGAGGCCGCCGACGCGGTCGCCGCACCGGCCACGCTGGGTAACACGGTCTACGTCCGCCTGATCAGCGACGGCACCAACCTGACCGCGGCCTTCTCGGCCGACGGCCAGACCTTCACCCCGGTCGGCCGTTCGGCCGCACTGGCCGGGATCGAGAACCCGAAGGTGGGCCTGTTCGCGCTCAACGGCAACACCACGGCCCCCGTGGTGGACGCCCTGTTCGACTGGTTCCAGATCACGCCGGACGAGCCGGCCGGCCCGGTCGTGCCGTCCGACGAGTTCACCGGTACCAGCCTGGACAAGTGCAAGTGGAACGCGATCGTCCGGGAGGACCCGAACGGTTACCGGGTGACCGGTGGCGGTCTGCAGATCGACGTGCCGAACGGCGACATCTACCAGGGCGGCGGCACCCCGCCGTCGAACTTCATCCTGCAGAACGCGCCGGCCGGTGACTGGACGATCGAGACCAAGATCGACGGTAGCCAGTTCAACGAGCAGTACCAGCAGGGTGGTCTCCTCGTCTACGGCGACGACGACAACTACCTGAAGCTGGACTACATCGCGGACAACCAGGCGGGTCAGCCACTGACCCGGCGGATCGAGTTCCGCAGCGAGATCGCCGCCGTGGTGCAGGACCCGCAGCCGAACGGGTCGAACCTGACCCAGGGCATCTGGCACCTGCGGCTGTCGAAGGCCGGTACGACGTACACCGCGTCGTACTCGGCTGACGGGACCGAATGGACGTCGTTGGGGAGCCTGACCAACGCGGCCGTGGGCACCACGCCCAAGTTCGGTCTGTTCACCCTCGGCGCGGCCCAGCAGGCGTCGAAGCCGGCGACGTTCGACTACTTCCGGGTGAGCACCACGGTCGACGACTCGACCGCACCGGTGACCACCGCGGCAGTGGCCGGTACGCCCATCGGCGGCTGGTACAAGGCGGCCACCACGGTCACCCTGGCCGCCACCGACAACACCGGTGGCAGCGGAGTGGCGAGCACCGAGTACCAGCTCGACGCGGGCACCACCTGGACCGCCTACACCGAGCCGATCCTGGTCTCCGGTGACGGCGCCCACCAGGTGCGGTTCCGCTCGACCGACGAGGCCGGCAACGTCGAGGAGGCGAAGACCGTCGACCTCAAGATCGACGCGACCGCGCCGGTCACCTCGGCGACCTTCGCGCCCCCGAGCGACAGCGGATGGCACGCCGGGACGATCCCGGTGACGCTCGCCGCCACCGACGCGGGTGCCGGGGTCAGCAAGCTGGAGTGGTCCCTGGACGGCGGCCCCTGGACGCCGTACACCACGGCGGTCAACGTCAGCGGCGACGGGCAGCACGAGCTGCTGTACCGGGCCACCGACGCGGCCGGCAACGAGGAGACGCTGAAGTCGGCGCTGCTCAAGATCGACGGCACCAAGCCGACCGTGCTGGTCTCCGGCCTCGCCGACGGCCAGCTCTACGGTGACAGTGCCGACGTCCGGGTCTCCTGGCAGGCGGTCGACCCGACCTCCGGTCTGGAAGCCACCATCGGCACGCTGGACGGCCAGCCGTACGCCAACAACACCCTGCAGGCGCTCTACGACCTGTCGTTGGGCCTGCACGAGCTGACCGTCACCGCGACCGACAAGGCCGGCAACACCACGACCTCGTCGGTACGGTTCTTCGTCACCACCTCGTTCCGGGACATGCAGAACCTGCACGACCGGTTCAAGGCCACCAACCGGCTCTCCACCAAGGCCCACCGCCAGCTCACCAACAAGCTGACCGCGGTCCGGGACTCGGAGGCCGCCGGTGACGACAAGCGGGCGGTGCAGCAGTTGACCGCGTACAAGGCGCTCGTCGCCGACACCGCCCTGGTCTCCGACGCGGATGTCCGCGACGTACTGACCAGGGACGCGGACGCCATGATCGTCCGGCTCGGTGGCACCGCCACCAAGGCGGGCGTGAAGGCCAACGCCGACAAGCCGGTCCAAGGAACGGGACGCCTCGCCGAGGATCCGACCCGCATCCAGCAGGGCGGCAAGCTGTAACCACCCGTACCGCATCGCGGTAACCGCACCACACCCGGGGCGGGGGGGGGGGGGAGGGGGGCCCCCCCCCCCCCCCCCCGGAAACCCCGCCGCGCGCCCCGCCCAAACCCCTCCCCCCCATTCCCTCGCCCCCCAATCTCCCGCTCTC
>NZ_JBVJHT010000031.1:0-68206 GCF_055586685.1 Micromonospora sp. NPDC049529 | reverse complement strand
CCCCCCCCCCCCCCCCCCCCCCCCCCCCCCCCCCCCCCCCCCCCCCCCCCCCCCCCCCCCCCCCCCCCCCCCCCCCCCCCCCCCCCCCCCCCCGGCGCACCACCGGGCACCACCGTTGCGCGCACCACCCAGACCCTCCGCACCAATTCACGACCGCACAGCTCTGCCGCCGGGCCGCCCCCAGCCGACACACTGGACCCACCCCGCGGCACCGTCCGGGTGTCGGCGTGTTGAAAGGAACCTCTGATGCGACCCCTGCGAGTCCTGCTCGCCGCGCTGGCTCTCGTACCGGTGCTCCTGTTGTCCACGACGCCGGCGGCGGCGCACGACGGCAAGCTCAACCTGGAGGTGGCCGGCGACGGCGCCACCGGGGTGACCATCCGGGCCAGCTACGCCGACGGCCACCAGCTGGAGACGATCGTCCGGCTGGTACTCACGGCGACCGACGGCACCGGCGACACCGTCGGGCCGATCCAGCTCGAACCCTCCGGCGAGGGGCAGGGTTTCTACACCACCGGACCGATCCTCTCCCCCGGCCGCTGGCAGGTCACCGTCACCGCACCCGCGCCGACCCCCGCCGAGGCGGTGGTCACCGTCGAGGCCAAGGCCGAACAGACCGCACCGAAGCCCCCGCCCGGTAACCCGGTCGCACTGCGCAAGGACACCGGTCTCAGCACCGGTGTGTGGTGGCTGATCGGCGGCGCGCTGCTGATCGCCGCCGCCGGCACGGCCGTACTGCTCGCCCGCAACCGCAACAGTTGAGCGCCGTGCCCCGCCGCCCCCAGCCTGCCGTCGCCGGTCGCAACATCGGCGGCCAGCTCCGCGAACTACGGGTACGCCGACAGCTGAGCCTGCGCGAGGTCGCCGCCGAACTGGCCTGGCCACCCTCCCGACTGTCCCGCCTCGAACACGGCCGCCAGCAGGTACGCACCGAGGAGGCCGCCGCCCTGCTGGTCATCTACCGGGTCACCGGTGACGAGCGGGCCGCCCTGCTCCGCCAGGTCGAACGGGCCGCCGAGCCCGGCTGGTGGGAGGCGGCCGTCGGGCTCTCCGCCGAGTCACGCACGCTGATCCACCTCGAAGCCGAGGCGAGCACCATCATCGGCTGCGAGCCGCTGCTCGTACCGGGGCTGTTGCAGACCCCGGACTACACCCGGGCGGTGATGGAGTCCTGCGGCGTACGGAAGGTCGACACCCAGCCCCGGATCGCCGCCCGGCTGGCCCGGCAGGAGATCCTCACCCGCGAGGCCCCACCGGCGTTGCACGCCCTGATCGACGAGGCCGCCCTGCGCCGCCCGGTCGGCGGCTCACAGGTGATGGCCGAGCAGCTCCGGCACCTGGTCACGGCCAGCGAGCGGCCGAACGTCACCCTCCGGGTGGTGCCGCTGGCGGCCGGGGCGCACACCGGACTGGACGGCGCGTTCGCGCTGCTCGACTTCCCGCGCGACCGGTCGGTGGTCTACCTCGACCACAAGCTCACCGGCCTGTTCCTCGACGACCGGCACCAGGTCGAGTTCTTCCGGCGGGAGGCGGTCCGGCTCGCGGAAGCCGCCCTGAGCCCCATCGCATCGGTAAACTTCATTGCGCGGGTGGCTGGGGAGTACGAGCGGAAGTGAGACCGCGATGACCGGTACGCAGCTTTCCGGGGCCGTCTGGCGCAGGTCGAGCCGGAGCGGCTCGAACGCGAACTGCGTAGAGGTGGCGGCTCTGGTCGCCGTGGCCGACTCCGGTGGCCGGGCGGCCGGCACGACGGTTGTCGCCGTACGCGACTCGAAGGACGTCGACGGGCCGGTGCTCGCGTTCCCGGCCACCGCCTGGCGTTCCTTCGTCACGGCGACCCGTCGGCACCGGCTCGGCTGACCGCCGCCCACCGCACCCACACCGCCGTACGGGGCCCGGAACCGAACGTTCCGGACCCCGTACGGGCGGGGACAGTGTGCGGCGCGGGTCAGAGGATGGCGCGCAGGGCGGCCAGGTCGTCGGCCGAGGGCTGCCACAGACCGGCGGCGGCGTTCGCCCGTACCTGTTCCGGGGTGGTCGCCCCGGCGATCACCGAGCCGACCGCCGGCTGGGCGGCCAGCCCGCCGATCGCCACCTGCAACGGGGTCAGGTCGCGCTCGGCCGCGTACTTCTCGATCGCCTCGATGGTGTCCCAGGGCGCGGCGGCCAGGCGTTCGGCGTACCGTCCGCCACCGGAGAGCCGGCTGCCGGTCGGCGGCGTCTCGTCGCGCTTGTACTTGCCGGTGAGCAGGCCGTTGGCGAGCGGGAAGAACGGCAGCAGGCCGAGACCGAAGTGTTCGGCCGCCGGCGCGATCTCCGTCTCGACGTGCCGCTCCACCAGGCTGTACTGGTTCTGCGCGCTGATGAACGGTGCGTAGCCGCGAGTCCGGGCCACCCAGGCCGCGTCCGCGATCTGCCAGCCGGAGAAGTTGGAGTTGCCCAGGTAACGCACCTTGCCGGCGCGGACCAGGTCGTCGAGCGCGCTCAGCGTCTCCTCGATCGGGGTGCCGGGATCGACCTCGTGCATCTGGTAGAGGTCGATGTGGTCGGTGCCCAGCCGGCGCAGCGACGCCTCGACCGCGCGGTTGATGTAGCGGCGGGCACCGCGCGCCCCGTGGTCCGGGCCGTTGGCCCCGAGCATGTCCATGCCGAACTTGGTGGCCAGTACGACGTCGTCGCGCCGGCCCTTCAGCGCGGCACCCAACTGCTCCTCGGAGGCGCCCTTCGGCTCACCGTAGATGTCGGCGGTGTCGAAGAAGTTGATCCCGGCATCCAGCGCCGCGTCGACCACCGCACGGGTGCCCTCGGCGTCCAGTTTCCGGCCGAAGTTGTTGCAGCCGACACCGACGACGGACACCATCAGCCCGGAGTCGCCCAACCGGCGGAAAGTCATCTCAGTCACGTGATCAACCCTATGCCCTCGCCGGCCGCCGGAGGAGGCCTGTTGCCGCCGGTCAGCCGACGTCCCAGACCGGTTCGGGGGTCTCCGTCACCTCGTTGTCGGCGCCGAAGAGCACGAACCGTTCGAACGACCGGGTGAACCAGCGGTCGTGGGTGACCGCGATCACCGTGCCGTCGAACGCCCGCAGCCCCTCTTCGAGCGCCTCGGCCGAGGCCAGGTCGAGGTTGTCGGTCGGTTCGTCGAGCAGCAGCAGGGTGGCACCGGAGAGTTCCAGCAGCAGAACCAGGAACCGGGCCTGCTGCCCGCCGGAGAGGGTGCCGAAACGCTGGTCGCCCTGGGCGGCCAGCTCGTACCGGTTGAGCGACGCCATGGCCGCGTGCCGGTCCATCCCCTGCCGGTGGTCGTCACCCCGCCAGAGGATCTCGACCAGGGTCTTCTGCATCAACTCCGGGCGGTCGTGGGTCTGCGAGAAGTGACCCGGTCGGACCCGCGCACCGAGCCGGACCACGCCGGCGTGGTTCACCGGCGCCAGCAGGTGACCACCGTCGACCGGACCGTTGGCCGGATCGGGGTCGGTGCCACCACGGGCGAGCAGGCGCAGGAAGTGCGACTTCCCGGTCCCGTTCGCACCGAGGACGGCGACCCGGTCGCCGTACCAGAGTTCCAGGTCGAACGGGTAGGTCAGGCCGTCCAGTTCCAACTGCTCGCACATCACCGCACGCTTGGCGGTCCGCCCGCCGGACAGCCGCATCCGGATGTCCTGGTCCTTCGGCGGGACCGGTGGCGGGCCGGCCTCCTCGAACTTGCGCAGGCGGGTCTGCGCGGCCTGGTAACGCGAGGCCAGGCCATCGTTGTACGCCGCCTTCTGCTTGTACATCAGCACCAGGTCACGCAGCTTCTGGTGCTCCTCGTCCCAGCGGCGACGCTGCTCGTCGAGGCGGGCGTGCCGGGCCACCCGCGCCTCGTGCCAGCTGCCGAAGCCGCCCGGATGCGTCCAGGCGCTGCCGCCCTCGACGGCGACCACCCGATCCGAGGTCTGGGCCAGCAGTTCCCGGTCGTGCGAGACGTACAGGACCGACTTGGTCGACTCCCGCAGCCGCCCCTCCAGCCACCGCTTGCCCGGTACGTCGAGGAAGTTGTCCGGCTCGTCGAGGAGCAGCACCTCGTCCCCGCCCCGGAGCAGGATCTCCAGCGCGAACCGTTTCTGCTGCCCGCCGGAGAGGGTCCGTACGGGCCGGGTACGGCTCGTCTCCCAGGGCAGGTCGAGCACGATGGTGGAGACGGTGTCGAAGAGCACCTCGGCGTCGTACCCACCGGCCTCGCCCCAGGCGGCCAGCGCGTCCGCGTACGCGAGTTGGGCCTTGCCGGCGGCGGTGCTGAACTTGCCGCGCACCTCGGCGGCGTGCAGCGCCGCCTCCGCCGCGGCGAGCCGGGCCCCGGCCGTGCGCAGCACGGGCGCCGAGATCGACAGGACGAGGTCGTACAGCGTCGACTCGTCGCCGATCATGCCGATGAACTGGCGCATCACGCCCAGGCCGCCGAAGCGGGCGATGCCGCCGGTCTGGGTGGGCAGGTCACCGGCGACCATCCGCAGCAGGGTGGTCTTGCCGGCGCCGTTCGGGCCGACCAGGGCCACCTTGGCGCCCTCGCCGACCCGGAACGACACGTCGGCGAAGAGTTCCCGGCCGTCCGGCAGTGTGTAGCCGACCCCGGCCACGTCTATGTAACCCACGCGGGCATCCTGCCTTGTCGGTCGGTGCTGGCGGTACCGGGTTTCAGCGGGTGACCCGCAGCACCCGGTAGCCCTTCTGGCTGGCCGGACGCTCCACCTGCCAGCCCTGCTCGGTCAGCCAGCGGTGCAGCGAGTCGCCGCCGAGGTGCCGGCCCACCACCAGCCAGCCGACACCGTCCGGGGCGAGCCGGGGCAGCCAGCGGGCGAGCAGGAGGTGCAGGTCGGCCTTGCCGATCCGGATCGGCGGGTTGGACCAGATCTCGGTGAACGTGACGTCGTCGGGCACCTCGTCGGGGGCGGCCACCCGGATCCGGTCGGCGGCGCCGATCCGTACGGCGTTCTCGGTGGTGAGTTCGCGGGCCCGCTCGTTGACGTCGACCGCCCAGACGGTGGCGTCGGGTGCCTCGGTGGCGAGCACGCAGGCGATCGGGCCGTAGCCGCAGCCCAGGTCGAGCAGCGGACCGGCCGCGCCGGGCTCGGGCAGGTCGGCCTTGCGCAGGAGTACGGCCGTGCCGGGGTCCAGCCGCGCGGCGGAGAACACCCCGCCGGCCGAGGTCAACGAGTAGTCCCGCCCGGCGGCCGAGAACTCGATCTCACGACGGTCGGGGGCGGTACCGGGTTGGGGGGTGAAGTAGTGGTCGCCGGTCACGCATCGCATTCTCGCCTACCGCTGTTTCTGCGTCGCAGGCGTGGTCGACCCCTCCGTACCCCCGGAGTTTCCTGCCCGAATGTCTCGTCTTTCATCTGGCGTGATTCATTGGGAGAGGCGCCAAATGAGACCTTTCCATTACCCTGAGCGACATGACAGACGGGCGCGGTACGGGTAGCGGTGGGTGGCTCCCACCATCCGACCGTGACCCCGAGCGGGCCGACCGGGACGCTCGTCGGGGCCGTCCGCCCGCACCTCGCGGGCCGCTGACCGGAGACCGTCGCGCCGATCCCAGGCCGCCGTCCCCGCCCGACCCGCCGGCACCGGAGCAGCGGTCGGACCCGGGTTCGGGTTTGCCGGCCGGACGACTGCGACGGCCACTGTCTGAGGCGCCCGACGCCGACCGTTGGGGCCTCGCCCGTCCCGGACGCCAGCCGTCGCCCGGACGCCAGCCCTCACCTGAACGCGAACCGTCGGCCGGACGCCGAGCGGAACCGCCTCACCTGGCCGTTCCGCCAGCGGTGCGAACGGCACCGGGACGCCCGGCTCCGGCGGTCCCGCTACCGCGCCCGGCACCGACTCCGCGTCCAGCCCCGGCTCAGCCGGCGGCACCACCGGACCACGCTCGGGGGACGGCTCGGCCGGTGCAACCGGCCCGGCGTCCGGGCGCGACCGGGGCGGCGGCGCTGCCCAGCCAACGAACGGAGATGGACGCTCCGGCCCCCGTGTTCGCCCCACGGCCGGGCGTGGTCCCACCTCGGGTGCCGGCGGGCCCGGCCCGACAACCGGAGCCCTCCGCCCGGCCCTCCCTCCAGCCGGCCCGCGATCGCCGGCCGGCACCGGAACAGGTGACCCTGCCGCCACCGCCCGACGTACGGCCGCGCGCCGATGGTGGCACGGTCGGCTCCACCGGCCCCGGCACTGCCCGACCTCCGGTGCAACGGGCACCGCTGCGGCCCGCCCCCGATCGGGTGCCGCCGGGCCGGGGCGGTGCCGAGGGCGGCAACCCGGCGCGACCGTCGTCCCGCTTTCCCGCCCCCGCACTGCCGGGAACGTCGCGCGAGGCACCGAACCGCCCCGGCGCCCCGGCATCGGGCGCCCCCGGACCGGTCTCGGGTGGCGCCCAGCGGCCGCTCCCCGGTATGCGTCCGCCTTCGGGCGGATCACCGACACCGCCGGATCCGCCACCGCCCCGCACCGGCACGGCCCAGGTCAGCATGGCGCAGCTCCGAGCCGCCCGGACCGGCGGCTCCGGACAGTCGTACCCCTCGCCCACGAACAACCCCGCACGCGGCGACGGATCACCCACCGCCGCATCCCTCGTTCCCACGCGCCCCGGGTCCGCGCTGGTGCCCGTCCGGACCGGTTCCGCGATGGTCGTCGCCAGGAGCGGGAACAGCGCGGCCGGCGCGCCGGTGGCGTCGACCCGCGACCAGAAGCGCACCTGGCAGTGGGTGATCGGTGGGCTCGGCGCGCTGGTGCTGCTGGCCGTCTGCGGGCTCGGCTCCTACTTCATCATCGCCGACGAGCGGCAGGGCCGGGCAGGTCGCGAATCGGCCGACTCCACCCCGCCGACCGCGCTGCCCCGCGACATCAGCTCGCGAACCGTCGACCCGACACCGCTGACCGAGTCCGAGGTGTTCCCGGCCGAACAGATCGTCATCAACCCGGCCGAGCCCGCGTACCAGGTGCTCCGGACGCAGGCCGGCACCGACTGCACCGCCGCCGCCACCGGCGAGATCAACACGCTGCTCACCGAACTCGGCTGCGACCAGGTCGTACGCGGCACCCTGCGCTCGCCGAGCGGCAACCACCTGGTCACCGCCGGCGTGTTCAACCTGGCCGACGCGACCGGCGCCGAATGGGCGCACCAGAAGATCAAGCCGCTCGTGGACGGTGGCAAGGGTCGGTTCCAGGGCCTCGCCGCCGGCACGGGGACCGAGGCGATCGCCCTCGCCTCCGCGCAGGTCGGCTGGCACGTACGCGGGCACTACCTGGTCTACTGCGTGATCGCCAAGACCGACCGTACGGCGATCGGCGACAACGATCCGTACGCCCGTCAGATCCTCTTCGACATGATCGAACTGCACCTGCGCGGTAACGTGCTCGAACGCCGGGCCACCGTGCCGGTCGCCCCGTCCCCCGCTGCCACCCCGGTAGCCTGACCCGCCCCGTGCCTCGCGGTCACGCCTCGGCCGGAAGTCGCAACCGGCGGGTACGCAGCGCGCGGTCGGCGTACTCGGCCGGGTCGGTCGGGTAACCGACCTCGACCAGGGTCAGTCCGTGCGCCGGTGCCACGGTCACCTCACTCGACCGCTCCCGCCGGCTGAGCAGCCCCGCCGGCCACTGGACCGGCCGCCGCCCGTCGCCCGCGACCAGCATCGCCCCGACCAGGCTGCGCACCATCGACTGGCAGAACGCGTCCGCCTGGACCGTCGCCACCAGGATCCCGTCCGGATCCCGGCGCCAGTCCAGCCGGGTGACCTCGCGCAACGTGGTCGCGTGCTCCTTGCGCCGGCAGTACGCGGCGAAGTCGTGCTCGCCGACCAGGCCGGCGGCAGCGGCAGCCAACGCGGCCAGGTCCAGCGGGCGCGGCCAGGCGAGGATCTCGTGCCGGCGCAGCGGCTCCACCCCGTACGGGGCGTCGGTCACCCGGTACTCGTACCGCCGGAACGTCGCCGCGAAGCGGGCGTCGAACTCCTCGGGTACCTCGGTGATGGCGCGCACCCGGACATCGCCCGGGAGCAGTCCGGCCAACCGGCGCAGCAACGTGTCGGTGACCGGCGCCCAGGCGGCATCGGCCAGGTCGACGTGACAGACCTGGCCGGTGGCGTGCACCCCGGCGTCGGTACGCCCGGCCACCGTCAGCCCGGTCACCGAGTCCACGCCGAGCACCCGCGCCAGCACCTCGGTCAGCACACCGGCGACCGTACGGCGCCCCGGCTGGGCCGCCCATCCGGAGAAGTCGGTGCCGTCGTACGCGACATCGAGCCGTACCCGGGTGTAACCGTCCACTCCCGTACCCCCTGAACCCGCCCGTACCCGGAAAATGAACGGGCCCGGCACCCCCGCGAGAGGGTGCCGGGCCCGACGTAGCCCCGGATCAGGACTTGGCGTTGTCAGCCTCGTCGGTGTCCTCGCGGGCAGCCGCCGTGTCGCCCGACACCGACTCCGGTGCCTCGGCGTCCTGGTCCCCGGCGTCGGCCGGACGGGTCTCGGTCTCGTCCGTGGGGGCGAGCGCCTCGACCTTGTCCTGCTGGGCCGCCTTGCGGGCGGCGGTCTTCTGCGCGGTGCCGGCCGGCGCGGGGGCGACGACCAGTTCCTCGACCAGCTCGATGATCGCCATCGGGGCGTTGTCGCCCTTGCGCGGTCCGGTCTTCACGATCCGGGTGTAGCCACCCGGGCGGTTGGCGTACCGGGGCGCGATCTGGTCGAACAGGGTGTAGACGACGTCCTTGTCCTTCACCGTGCCCAGCACCTTGCGGCGGCTGGCCAGGTCGCCGCGCTTGGCCTTGGTGATGAGCTGCTCCGCCAGGGGCCGCAGCCGCTTGGCCTTGGTCTCGGTCGTCTTGATCTTGCCGTGCTGGAACAGCGCGGTGGCCAGGTTGGCCAGCATCAGCCGCTCGTGCGCGGGGCTGCCGCCGAGGCGGGGACCCTTGGTGGGCGTGGGCATGCTTGGTGCTCCTCAATAGTGGGCAGCTGATCTCCAGCTAGCCGAAAATCAAAGCTGCTCGGTCTCGCGGTAGTCGTCGGTGTCGTAGTCGCCCTCGCCAAAGGTGTCCACGACGTGCGCCGGGTCGAAGTTGGGAGCCGAGTCCTTCAGCCCCAGGCCCATCCCGGCGAGCTTCATCTTGACCTCGTCGATCGACTTCTGACCGAAATTCCGGATGTCGAGGAGGTCTGCCTCGGTACGCCCGATGAGCTCACCAACGGAGTTGATGCCCTCGCGCTTGAGGCAGTTGTAGGAGCGGACGGTGAGGTCCAGCTCCTCGATCGGCAGCGCCAGGTCCGCCGCGAGCTGCGCGTCCTGCGGCGACGGGCCGATGTCGATGCCCTCCGCCGTCTCGTCCAGCTCCCGGGCCAGGCCGAAGAGCTCGACCAGGGTGGAACCGGCCGAGGCCAGTGCGGTACGCGGGCCGATCGACGCCTTGGTCTCGACGTCGATGATCAGACGGTCGAAGTCGGTGCGCTGCTCGACCCGGGTCGCCTCGACCCGGTAGGTCACCTTCAGCACCGGCGAGTAGATCGAGTCGACCGGGATCCGGCCGATCTCGGCGCCGGACTGCTTGTTCTGCGCGGCGGTGACGTAGCCGCGACCCCGCTCGACGGTCAGCTCCATGTCGAGCCGGCCCTTGCCGTTCAGGGTGGCGAGCTTGAGGTCACCGGTGTGCACCGACACCCCGGCCGGCGGCTGGATGTCCGCGGCGGTGACGTCGCCGGGGCCCTGCTTGCGCAGGTACATGCTGACCGGCTCGTCGTGGTCGGAGCTGACGCAGAGCTCCTTGACGTTCATGACCAGCTCGACCACGTCCTCCTTGACACCGGGGATCGTGGTGAACTCGTGCAGCACGCCGTCGATCTTGATCGACGTCACGGCCGCGCCCGGGATGGACGACAGCAGCGTACGCCGGAGCGAGTTGCCCAGGGTGTAACCGAAGCCCGGCTCAAGCGGCTCGATGGTGAACCGGGACCGGGTCTCGCTGATCGACTCCTCGGAGAGGGTCGGCCGCTGGGTAATGAGCACTTCTGTTCTCCTTGGTTCGGGGCGCCCACCATTTGACGCCCGTCTGTGTTGCCTTGCCAGCTCGCTGGCGACCACCCGGGCGGGACGGGGTCGACCACGGCAACGCTGTGCCGTACGGCCGACCCCGGCCCGATCCGAACGGTTTTCTCGGGCCTACTTGGAGTAGAGCTCGACGATCAGCTGTTCCTGGACCTGCGTGTCGATGACCTGCCGGGCCGGGAGCGTGTGCACCAGGATCTTCATCTGGCTGGGGATCGCCTCCAGCCACGCCGGCACGGTCCGGGAACCGGACTGCGCCTGCGCCACGACGAACGGGGTCATCTCCTTGGACTTCGCCCGAACCTCGATGATGTCGTGTTCCTTGATGCGGTACGACGGGATGTCGACCTTCTTGCCGTTCACGATGAAGTGACCGTGCTTGACCAGCTGGCGGGCCATGTCCCGGGACTGGGCGTAGCCCGCCCGGTAGACCACGTTGTCCAGCCGCGACTCGAGGATCTGCAGGAGGACCTCACCGGTCTTCGCCTGCTTGGCCACGGCCTCCTCGTAGTAACCGCGGAACTGCTTCTCCAGCACGCCGTAGACACGACGGGCCTTCTGCTTCTCACGAAGCTGGAGCAGGTACTCGGTCTCCTTGGTCCGACCCCGGCCGTGCTGTCCGGGCGGGAACGGCCGGGACTCGAACGGGCACTTCGGGCCATCGCACTTGCTGCCCTTGAGGAACAGCTTCATCTTCTCCCGCCGGCAACGGCGGCAGTCAGCACCGGTGTAACGAGCCATCTCTCTCTACCTCTCAGACCCGACGACGCTTCGGCGGACGGCACCCGTTGTGCGGCTGCGGGGTGACGTCGGAGATCTGCCCGACCTCCAGCCCGACGGCCTGCAGCGAACGGATAGCGGTCTCCCGGCCGGAGCCGGGGCCCTTGACGAACACGTCGACCTTGCGCATGCCGTGCTCCATCGCCCGACGCGCGGCGGCCTCGGCGGCCAGCTGAGCGGCGAACGGAGTCGACTTGCGGGAGCCCTTGAAGCCAACCTGGCCGGCCGAGGCCCAGGAGATGACCGCACCGGTCGGGTCCGTGATGGACACGATGGTGTTGTTGAAGGTGCTCTTGATGTGCGCCTGCCCGTGGGCGACGTTCTTGCGTTCCTTGCGCCGGACCTTCTTGACGGCGGCCCCGGCGCGAGCCTTCGGTGGCATAAGTCTGTGCGCTCCTAGTGTGGGAAGTCCGGCCAGGCTCTATCGAGCTGAACCCGGATTCCGGTATCGGGAAATCGGCCCGCGCTCTGGCGAGCGGGACCGGAATTCCGGTTGTTACTTCCGGCCGGCCTTCTTCTTGCCTGCCACGGTCCGCTTCGGGCCCTTACGGGTCCGTGCGTTGGTACGGGTCCGCTGACCACGGACGGGCAGACCCCGGCGGTGCCGGATGCCCTCGTAGCAGCCGATCTCGACCTTGCGGCGGATATCAGCGGCGACCTCGCGGCGCAGGTCACCCTCAACCTTGAAGTTGGCCTCGATGTGGTCGCGGAGCTGGACCAGCTCCTCGTCCGTGAGGTCCTTGGCGCGCTTGTCCGGAGAGATCCCGGTCGCGGCGAGCGTTTGAACTGCCCGGGTCCGACCGACCCCGAAAATGTAAGTGAGCGCGATCTCCATCCGCTTGTCGCGGGGGAGGTCGACGCCGGCTAGACGTGCCATGCGCGGGCGTGCTCCTCGTGGTGTTTCGCGGAGGTCTCTGGCCCGACCCATCCCACCTGCCCCGGTGGGCCCCGGCCTCCGACCGGGGGTCAGCCACGAGTGCACCGCTTGATGTGCACGCGCGCTCGTGGCTGGGACGAGCTTCTGTGGTGGTGCTGGATCCTCTTGCGCTACGGATCGGCGACGAGGCTGCCCGACACCGGCCGGTCTAGTGGCCGGCCGATCGGATCAGCCCTGGCGCTGCTTGTGGCGCGGGTCGCTGCAGATGACCATGACCCGGCCGTGCCGGCGGATCACCCGGCACTTGTTGCAGATCCGCTTGACGCTCGGCTTGACCTTCACGGGTTTGCCTTACTTCCCATAAGGCCCGACGACGCGGAAACGGCGCCGGACTTCGAGGACGGACACGGACAATCCGGCCGTCGTCAGATGACTGAATCCGTAGCCGGATTCACTTGTAGCGGTAGACGATGCGCCCTCGGGTCAGGTCGTACGGCGAGAGCTCGACGACAACCCGGTCCTCGGGCAGGATGCGGATGTAGTGCTGCCGCATCTTGCCGCTGATGTGAGCCAGCACCTTGTGGCCGTTGGCAAGCTCGACCCTGAACATCGCGTTCGGGAGCGGCTCGATGACCCGACCCTCAATCTCGATGGCTCCGTCTTTTTTCGGCATGTCCTCCGCTGTCCTGACGTCGGTAATTCCGGACGGCTCACAACGCCTTACCCGGATGCCTGTTCGTCAAGATCAGCCAACCGGACCAGCCGCGGCTCCGACTCCCACCGAAGCGCAGGATGGGCATGCCGGAGTGGACGCTGTGCGCCGATCAGCCAGTGTACGCTCGCCCACGGATCGACGCCAAACCGAGGTACCCCCGGTGTGGCGGATCGGACGAACCAGCCGATACTAGCCGGCTTTCCCGCCGAGCTGCCAGCCATCCCGCTCGCCCGGCTCGACCCGCCCGGCCAACTCCGACCGCAGGTCCGACCCGGCCGACCGCTCCAACTCCGGGCGCCCGACAGACTGCCGGTC
This sequence comes from Micromonospora sp. NPDC049529, assembly GCF_055586685.1. Lineage (NCBI taxonomy): Bacteria > Bacillati > Actinomycetota > Actinomycetes > Micromonosporales > Micromonosporaceae > Micromonospora > Micromonospora sp. NPDC049529. Next base: position 55,453 of record NZ_JBVJHT010000031.1, on the reverse strand, counting down.
CGGGGCCGTCGCCGGCACCGACTCCGACCGACGCTCCCGACGGGCCCGCTTCGCCGCCTTCCTCCGGGCCCGCTGCGCGGCCACCAACTGCGGCTTGCCCTGCGCCAGACCGCTGACCGTGCCGACCAGCAGCACAGCGCCCCATGGCCCGGCGACCCAGATCGGCCAGAAGTAGAGCACTTCCCCGGCCATCACCGAGATGACCGCCCACCACGCGACCGTGACCGCCACGACGGAGAAGTAGGGCGTCCAGTTCTCCACCAGCCACCGCCGGGTGGCACCCGGGTAGCGGCCGTTCGGACCGGGAACCAGCGGGTCGCGCGTCGCCGTAGCGCCGGCCGGGGTCAGACCCGCGCGCGGCGCCAACGCCGGCTCAGGCAGGTCGGCCACCAGGGCGTCCAACTCGGCGTACGTCTTCGCGGCGTACGCCGCACGCAACCGCTCGTCGTACTCGTACAGGTCGAGCCGGCCCTCGTCGACCGCGACCCGGAGCCGCTCGGCGACCAGCTGCCGATCGGCATCCGCCGCCCGCATCTCGCCCCGCCGCTGCATGAGTACGAGGATGCCACCGCCGCGCCACGTTGGCGAGCGCCTCCGTCGCCCGGTGGCTCGTCCGGGCTGGTACCCCGGCCGGCAACTCGCCGTCGCTCAGACGGAGTCGGAGGTGGCCGGCTGCGAGGCGGTGACCAGATCACCGAGACGGGCCCGGCCACCGTCGGCGGCGGTGAGCACCCACACCCCGTCCGGCAGCAGGGCCATCGAGTGTTCGACGTGCGCCGCCACCGAGCCGTCGCGGGTCACCACGGTCCAGCCGTCGTCGAGTTCCGCCGTCCGGGGCGAGCCGAGGGTGATCATCGGTTCGATCGCCAGGGCCATGCCCGGCACCAGCCGGGGACCCCGGCCCGGCCGCCCGTGGTTGAGCACGTGCGGGTCCTGGTGCATCTCGGTGCCGATGCCGTGTCCGCCGTACCCGTCGACGATGCCGTACCGCCCGCCCTTGCGTACGGCGATCTCCACCGCCGCCGAGATGTCGGTGAGCCGGCCCCGGCCGTTGGCCGAGCCCCGCGCGGCGGCGGCGATACCCGCCCACATCGCGTCCTCGGCGACCTCGGCCATCCGGAGCAGCTCCGGCCGGACCTCGCCGACGCCGACCGTGATCGCCGCGTCGCCGTGCCAGCCGTCGAGCACCGCACCGCAGTCGATGGAGATCAGGTCGCCGTCCCGCAGCACCTGGTCCGCCGACGGGATGGCGTGCACCACCTGTTCGTTGACCGAGGAGCAGATCGACGCCGGAAAGCCGTGGTAGCCCTTGAACGACGGGATGGCACCCGCGTCCCGGATCACCGACTCGGCGATCGCGTCGAGATCGGCGGTGGAGACCCCGGGTGCGACCGCCTCGCGCATGCGAGCCAACGCCGCCGCGACGACCAGTCCGGCAGACCGCATCCTGTCGATCTGCTCCGGGGTCTTCAGCTGGATATCCAGCTGGTGACGGCGCATGCCGCTCTACCTTTCGCTCACCGGCCCAGAGACCACCCTGACACCCGCACTCTTCGTCAACGGATGGTGTGACGCGCTCCCCGGCTGCCGGACGGACGCTGGGTTGGGCCCCACCGTGACCCGCGGCGGGATCAAGCCTGACCGCCCAGAGCGGGGCACGGTGGGGCCCAACCCCACACCGTTACCCGACCCTATCCCCCGTAGGAGCGGAGCGCATCGATAGCCCGGACCGTGACATCCTCCACCGGTCCGGTGGCGTCGATCCCCACCAGCTTGCCCTGGGCGCCGTAGTAGTCGACCAGCGGTGCGGTCTTGTCCGCGTACTCGCGGAGCCGCTCGGCGATCGTCTCGGCCTTGTCGTCGTCCCGCTGGAACAGCTCGGACCCACAGCGGTCGCAGATGCCCTCATGGGTCGGCGCGTCGAACTCGATGTGCCAGATCTTGCCGCAGCCCCGACAGGTCCGCCGGCCGGAGAGCCGGCGGATCACCTCGTCGTCGTCCACGACCAGTTCCATCACCAGGTCGAGCGCGGTGCCCAGGTCGGCCAAGAGCTTGTCCAGGGCTGCCGCCTGCGGCGTGGTGCGCGGGAAGCCGTCGAGCAGGAATCCCTCGGCGGCATCCGGCTCAGCGAGCCGGCCGCGCACCATGTTGATGGTCACCTCGTCGGGCACCAGCTTGCCGGCGTCCATGTAGCGCTTGGCCTCGACCCCCAGCGGCGTGCCCTGGGTGACGTTGGCGCGGAAGATGTCACCCGTCGAGATCTTGGGCACGGCCAGCTGGGCGGCGATGAACTCGGCCTGGGTCCCCTTGCCCGCCCCAGGGGGACCAACCAGAACGAGTCGCATCTAGCGCAGGAACCCTTCGTAGTTCCGCTGCATCAGTTGGCTCTCGATCTGCTTCACGGTCTCCAGACCGACGCCGACCATGATGAGCACCGCAGTACCACCGAACGGGAAGTTCTGGTACTGCTGGTTGTCCAGCCAGATGAAGAAGAAGTTCGGGAGGATCGAGATCGCGCCCAGGTAGAAGGCACCCGGGAGGGTGATCCGGCTGAGGATGAAGTCCAGGTAGTCGGCGGTCGGCTTGCCCGGGCGGATACCCGGCACGAACCCGCCGTACTTCTTCATGTTGTCCGCGACCTCGGTCGGGTTGAACGTGATCGAGACGTAGAAGTACGTGAAGAAGATGATCAGCAGGAAGTACGCGACGATGTGCGTCGGGCTGCTCGGGTCGACCAGGTTGTTCTGGACCCAGGTCTGTACGTCGCCGGGGTTGTTCTGGTCGAAGAACTGCAGCGCCAGCTGCGGCAGGTAGAGCAGCGACGAGCCGAAGATGACCGGAATCACACCCGCCTGGTTCACCTTGAGCGGGATGTAGGTCGAGGTGCCGCCGTACATCCGCCGGCCGATCATGCGCTTCGCGTACTGGACCGGAATCCGGCGCTGCGCCTGCTCGATGAAGACCACCAGCGTGATGACCACCAGGACCAGCAGGATGACCAGGAGGAACATGTCCCAGCCCTTGGAGGTCTTGATCGACCAGCCCTCACCGGGCAGCCGGGCCGCGATCGAGGTGAAGATCAGCACGGACATGCCGTTGCCGACGCCCCGGTCGGTGATCAACTCACCGAGCCACATGACCACACCGGTACCGGCGGTCATCGTGATGACCAGCACCGCCAGGGTGAGCCACATCGGCAGCCCGGTGTTCTCCGGAACGATCGGGAACTCGTTGCACTGGTTGTTGAAGAGCTGCCCGGAGCGGGCCAGAGCCACGAACGCCGACGCCTGGAGGACGCCAAGGCCGAGCGTCAGGTAGCGGGTGTACTGCGTGATCTTCGCCTGACCGGACTGACCCTCCTTGCGGAGCTGCTCCAACCGCGGAATCACCACGGTGAGCAGCTGCAGGATGATCGAGGCGGTGATGTAGGGCATGATGCCCAGCGCGAAGACCGACAGCGACAGCAGCGCGCCGCCGGAGAAGAGGTTCAACAGCGACAGGACGCCGTCGGTCTGGATCGTGTCCAGGCACTTCTGCACGTTGCCGAAGGACACACCCGGGCTGGGCAGCGTCGCACCGAGTCGGTAGACGCCGATGATAGCTACTGTAAACAGCAGCTTTTTGCGCAGGTCAGGCGTACGAAACGCACTGAAAAAGGCGGAGAGCAACTTCATCCTCCTGCGCGAGGCGGGCCGCCGGTGGTCCGGCGCGGCTTAGGGTGGTCGTCGAGCGGTAGCCCGATACCAGTGCTGGGATCGGACTCTAACAGCCCGGCGGTGATCCGGGCAGGTGTGCCCACGAACATACACCGGGTCCGATGTTAACGAGGGACACCGTCCCTTAGTAGACCGTAGCGCCCGTCAGTTGAAAACAACTGACGGGCGTCACGGCCGCGTTACGTCCTACAGCTCGGTGGCCGAGCCGCCAGCAGCAGCGATCTTCTCCTTGGCCGACGCACTGAACGCGTGCGCGGAGACCTGGAGCGTCACGCCACCGAGATCCCCGGCACCGAGCACCTTGACCGGCTGGCCCTTGCGGACCGCACCCGCCTCGACGAGCTCGGCCGGACCGATCTGGCCGCCGTTCGGGAACAACTCCGCGAGCCGGTCCAGGTTCACGACCTGGAACTCGACCCGGAAGGGGTTCTTGAAGCCCTTCAGCTTCGGCAGGCGCATGTGGATGGGCATCTGCCCACCCTCGAACGCCGCCGAGATGTTCTTGCGCGCCTTGGAGCCCTTGGTGCCCCGTCCGGCGGTCTTGCCCTTGGAGCCTTCACCACGACCCACGCGGGTCTTGGCGGTCTTGGATCCCGGCGCCGGGCGCAGGTGATGGACCTTGATCGTCATTACTCGACCTCCTCGACCTTCACGAGGTGGCTCACGGTGAAGATCATGCCCCGAATCTCGGGACGGTCCTCCTTGACCACCACGTCATTGATCCGCTTGAGACCGAGCGACCGCAGGGACTCCCGCTGGTTGTGCTTGGTCCCGATGTCGGACCGGAGCTGGGTGACCTTGAGCCGAGCCATCAGCGGGTCACCCCCGCCCGCGCCGCCAGCATGGCGGCCGGCGCGACATCCTCCACCGGCAGGCCGCGACGCTTCGCGACCGCCTCCGGCGACTCCAGCCCCTTCAGGGCCGCGACGGTGGCGTGCACGATGTTGATCGGGTTCGACGATCCGAGGCTCTTGGAGAGCACGTCGTGGATCCCGGCGCACTCCAGCACGGCCCGCACCGGTCCACCGGCGATGACACCCGTACCGGCGCTGGCCGGCTTGAGCAGGACGACGCCAGCGGCGTCCTCGCCCTGCACCGGGTGCGGGATCGACGCGGCGATCCGCGGCACCTTGAAGAAGTGCTTCTTGGCCTCCTCGACACCCTTGGCGATGGCCGCGGGCACCTCCTTGGCCTTTCCGTAGCCCACGCCGACCGTGCCGTCGCCGTCGCCAACGATCACCAGAGCGGTGAAGCTGAAGCGACGACCACCCTTCACGACCTTTGCGACACGGTTGATCGCGACGACCCGCTCGATGTGCGGCGTCTTCTCGACGGGCGCGTTTCCGCGGCCGCCCTCACGGCGGTTGTCGCGGCGACCACCCTCGTTGCCACCGGACCCGCCGCCACGGCGCTGTTGACCTGGCATCAGCAGCCTTCCTTATCTCTCGTGACGGGGTTACTAACTTGCGATCCTCGTCCGACGCGCATCAGACGCCCGTCAGAACTCGAGCCCGGCTTCGCGGGCGGCGTCGGCGAGCGCGGCGATTCGCCCCGCGTACCGGTTGCCACCGCGATCGAAGACGACCTTGGAGATGCCGGCGGCCTTGGCCCGCTCGGCCAGCAGTGCGCCGACCTTGCCGGCCAGGGCGCTCTTGTCGCCCTCGCCGCCGCGCAGCGACGTGTCCAGGCTCGACGCCGACGCCAGGGTGTGTCCCTTGGTGTCGTCGACCACCTGGGCCGTGATGTTCCGCAGCGAGCGGGTGACGACCAACCGGGGACGGTCGGCGGTGCCACTGACGTTCTTGCGAACCCGGAAGTGTCGCCGCGCCCGCCCGACGGCGCGCTTGGCGGCAACGCCGCGACGGCGCTTGAGCAGCGTGGCGCTCACTTCTTACCTGCCTTTCCAGCCTTGCGGCGGATGACCTCGCCCTGGTACTTCACGCCCTTGCCCTTGTAGGGCTCCGGCGGCCGGATCTTCCGGATCTTGGCGGCGACCTCACCGACCTGCTGCTTGTCGATGCCGGCCACGTGGAACAGGGTCGGCCGCTCGACGGTGAAGGTGATCCCGGCCGGGGCCGGAACGATCACCGGGTGCGAGAACCCGAGCGCGAACTCGAGGTCGCTGCCCTTGGCGGTGACCCGGTAACCGGTGCCGGCGATCTCCAGCGTCTTCCGGTAACCCTCGGTCACCCCGACGATCATGTTGGCCACCAGGGTACGGCTCAGGCCGTGCAGCTCCTTGGCGCGACGCTCGTCGTTGGGACGGGTCACCTCCAGCTGTCCGTCCTCGCCCCGCTCTGCCTTGATCGGCTCGGCCAGGGTGTGCGTGAGCTCGCCCTTGGGGCCCTTGACCTTCACGGTCGGCCCGGTGATCGTGACGTCGACACCGGCGGGAACCGGAATCAACTTACGTCCAATACGCGACATTTCTACCTGTCTCCCGTTACCAGACGAAGGCGAGGACTTCCCCGCCAACGCTCCGCTTGCGAGCCTGCCGGTCGGTGAGCAGGCCCTGGGACGTCGAAATGATCGCCACGCCCAGCCCGCCGAGCACCCGGGGGAGCCCGTCCGACTTGGCGTACACCCGCAGACCGGGCTTGGAGACGCGCTTGATACCCGCCAGGCTCCGCTCGCGGCTCTGGCCGTACTTCAGCTCGACGACCAGTCGCTTGCCGACGGCGCCCTCTTCGGGCTCCTCGACCGACCAGGTGGCGATGTAACCCTCGGTCTTGAGGACCTCGGCGATGTTCGCCTTGATCTTCGAGTAGGGCATCGTCACCCGGTCGTGGTACGCCTGGTTGGCGTTACGCAGACGCGTGAGCATGTCTGCGATGGGGTCAGTCATAGTCATTGGTGTTTGTCAGCCTTTCTCACCGCGGTTCCCGGGGCACACGGCCCGGGGCCTACGGCGTTGCGATCCTCGCCCCGACCAACGGTCAGGACGCTGCTGGGCCTTTACCAGGATGCCTTGGAGACACCGGGCAGCTCACCACGGTGGGCCATCTCCCGGATGCACACGCGGCAGAGCCCGAACTTGCGGTAGACCGCCTTCGGGCGACCACACCGCTGGCACCGGGTGTAGGCGCGAACCGAGAACTTCGGCTTCGCGGCCGCTTTGATGATCAGCGCCTTCTTCGCCATCTCAGTTCTCCTTGCTCGGGTCTTCACGGAACGGGAAGCCCAGGTGCTTCAGAAGCGCCCGACCCTCGTCGTCCTTCGTGGCCGTGGTGACCACCGTGATGTCCATGCCCCGCTGCCGATCGATCTTGTCCTGGTCGATCTCGTGGAACACGGACTGCTCGGTCAGACCGAAGGTGTAGTTGCCGTGCCCGTCGAGCTTGCGCCCGTCCAGGCCGCGGAAGTCACGGATACGCGGCAGCGCGATGGAGAGCAGCCGGTCCAGGAACTCCCACATCCGGTCACCCCGGAGGGTCACCTTCGCGCCGATCGGCATCCCCTCACGCAGCTTGAACTGCGCGATGGACTTGGTCGCCCGTCGCACCTGCGGCTTCTGGCCGGTGATGGTGGCCAGGTCGCGAACCGCGCCGTCGATCAGCTTGGCGTCACGAGCAGCCTCGCCGACACCCATGTTGACGACGATCTTGACCAGACCCGGCACCTGCATCGGGTTCTGGTAACCGAACTGCTCGCGCAGGGCGGCCGCGATCTCGTTGCGGTACCGCTCCTTGAGGCGCGGCATGGTCTTGGCTTCGGTAGCCGTGCTCATCACAGGTCCTTACCGGTGCTACGCGCGACGCGGACCTTCTGGCCACTGTCGTCGATCCGGAACCCGACCCGGGTCGGGTTGCCGTCGGAGTCCAGGAGCTGCACGTTCGACACGTGGATCGGAGCCTCCTGGGTGACGATGCCACCGGTCTTGGCGCCACGCTGGGTGGTGCTGATGCGGGTGTGCTTCTTGACCCGGTTCACGCCCTCGACCAGGACCTTGTCCTGCCGCGGGTAGGCCGCGATGACCTTGCCCTTGGCACCCTTGTCCTTGCCGGCGATGACGACGACCGTGTCGCCCTTCTTGACCTTCACGGTCACAACACCTCCGGCGCGAGAGAGATGATCTTCATGAACCGCTTGTCCCGCAGCTCCCGGCCCACCGGGCCGAAGATACGGGTACCGCGCGGGTCGCCACCGTCCTTGATGATGACGGCGGCATTCTCGTCGAAGCGGATGTACGAGCCGTCCGGCCGCCGCCGCTCCTTGGCGGTGCGGACGACGACCGCCTTGACGACGTCGCCCTTCTTCACACCAGCACCGGGAATGGCGTCCTTGACCGTGGCCACGATGACGTCGCCGATACTCGCGTAGCGCCGACCGGAGCCACCGAGAACCCGGATACACAGGATCTCCCGAGCACCCGTGTTGTCGGCGACGCGCAGTCGCGACTCCTGCTGAATCACGTCTATCTCCTATGTCTGCCGGTTCTCAGACGGCTGGTGTCTCCGGCTTGTGCCTTCCAGCCGGAAACTCATGCCGTCTGAGCCTGGCGGAACCCTGAGCTTGCTGGTCCGGTCCGCTTACGCAGCCCGTCCGGCTCTACTTGGCCTTTTCGAGGATCTCCACGACCCGCCACCGCTTGGTGGCGGAGAGCGGACGGGTCTCCATGAGCAGTACGCGGTCGCCAACGCCACACGCGTTCTGCTCGTCGTGCACCTTCAGCTTGCGCGTACGGCGCAGAACCTTGCCGTACAGCGCGTGCTTGACCCGGTCCTCAACCTCGACCACGACGGTCTTGTCCATCTTGTCGCTGACCACGAGGCCCTCGCGCACCTTGCGCTGGGCCCGCGGGGCGGTGGTGGTGGTCCCCTCCGGGGCGGTCGTCTCGCTCATGATGCAGTCACCTCAGTCGGCGCGGCCGAGAGACCCAGCTCGCGCTCACGCATGATCGTGTAGATCCGGGCGATCTCCCGACGGATGACCTGCAGCCGGCGATTGTTGTCCAGCTGGCCGGTCGCGGCCTGCACACGGAGGTTGAACAGCTCCGCTTTGGCCTCGCGCAGCTTCGCGACCAGCTCCTCCTCGGAGAGCTCGCGCAGCTCGCCGGCCTTGACGCCCGCGGCCATCAGCTTTCACCCACTTCGCGTGTCACAATTCGGCACTTCATCGGGAGCTTGTGGATCGCGCGACGCATTGCCTCTCGCGCGGTCTGCTCGTTGGGGAAGGACATCTCGAAGAGCACCCGTCCCGGCTTGACGTTGGCGACCCACCACTCGGGCGAGCCCTTACCGGAACCCATCCGGGTCTCAGCGGGCTTCTTGGTCAGGGCCTGGTCCGGGAAGACCGTGATCCAGACCTTGCCACCACGCTTGATGTGTCGGGTCATCGCGATACGCGCTGACTCGATCTGCCGGTTGGTGACGTACGCGGGCTCCAGCGCCTGGATTCCGAACTCGCCGAACACCACCCGGTTGCCGCCCTTCGACGCGCCGTGGCGGTCGGGGTGGTGCGGCTTGCGGAAGCCCTTCGGGGGCTTGCGCGGCATCAGCATCTGTCAGCCCTCCTGCGCTGAGCTGTCCGATCCGGCCGGAGCCGGAGTGGCCGGCGCGGCGCTAGCCGGCGCGGCCTGGTCGTTCGTGGCCTCGGCCGGGGTGCCGGCGAACTCCGCCGCCGCCGCGCGCCCGGCCTCGGTGCCGCCGGCGGTGGTGCCGGACGAACCGGACCGCCCACGACGCGGCCGCTCGGGCCGGTCACTACGGTCGCGACGCGGACGGGCCGGACCGGTCTCGGCCGGAGCTTCCCGACCGGGTACGGCGTCACCCTTGTAGATCCACACCTTCACGCCGATCCGGCCGAAGGTGGTCCGCGCCTCGAAGAAGCCGTACTCGATGTTGGCCCGCAGCGTGTGCAGCGGCACCCGACCCTCGCGGTAGAACTCGGTACGGCTCATCTCCGCGCCGCCGAGGCGGCCGGAAACCTGCACCCGGATTCCCTTGACGATCGGGTTCTTCATCGCCGACTGCATCGACTTGCGCATCGCCCGACGGAAGCTGACCCGGCTGGAGAGCTGCTCGGCCACAGCCTGTGCGACGAGCTGCGCGTCCGACTCGGGGTTCTTCACCTCGAGGATGTTCAGCTGCACCTGCTTGCCGGTCAGCTTCTCCAGCTCGCCACGGATCCGGTCGGCCTCCGCGCCCTTACGGCCGATGACGATGCCCGGCCGTGCGGTGTGGATGTCGACCCGGACCCGGTCCCGGGTGCGCTCGATGTCGACCTTGGAAATGCCGGCCCGCTCCAAGCCCTTGGACATCATCCGGCGGATCTTGACATCCTCGCCGATGTAGTCCTTGTAGAGCTTGTCCGCGAACCAGCGGGACTTCCAGTCGGTCGAGATGCCAAGCCGGAACCCAATCGGGTGAACCTTCTGACCCATTACTCGGCACCTTCCGTCTTGCTCTGCGTGTCGGCAGCCTCGGCCTCGGTGGCCGGCGCGACCTTGGCCGGTGCGGCCTTCTTCGCCCCGCCCCGCTTCGGCGTGGCTGGCGCGACCGCCTCGACCACGATCGTGATGTGGCTGGTCCGCTTGCGGATCCGGTACGCCCGGCCCTGCGCCCGCGGCCGGAACCGCTTCATCGTCGGGCCCTCGTCGACGTACGCCTCGCTCACGAGCAGCGCGTCGGGGTCCAGCCGCTCGTTGTTCTCGGCGTTGGCGATCGCACTCGCGAGCACCTTGTAGACCTGCTCGCTCGCAGCCTGCGGCGCGAACTGGAGCACCGTGAGCGCCTCCTTCGCGGGCAGGCCGCGGACGAGGTTGACCACCCGGCGAGCCTTCGTCGCCGAGATGCCCACGTGCCGCGCAACCGCCCGCGCGCCCGGAAGCACCGGAGCGTCGCCCTTAACTGGCATCGCTGAAACCCCTTGATCCTTTATCCGTGGCCCGGCTCAGCGCCGGCGACTCTTCCGGTCGTCCTTCTCGTGACCCTTGAACGTGCGGGTCAGCGCAAACTCGCCGAGCTTGTGCCCGACCATCGCCTCGGTGACGAACACCGGAACGTGCTTGCGCCCGTCGTGCACGGCGATCGTGTGTCCGAGCATGTCCGGAATGATCATCGAACGCCGGGACCACGTCTTGATGACGTTCTTCGAGCCCTTTTCGTTCTGTACTTCCACCTTCTTGAGCAGGTGGTCGTCGACGAACGGGCCCTTCTTCAAGCTGCGAGGCATGTCTACCTAACTCCCTTAGCCGCGCTTGCGGGTCGCGTAGCGGCGGCGGACGATCAGCCGGTCGCTCGGCTGGCCCTTACGACGGGTGCGGCCCTCGGGCTTACCCTGCGGGTTCACCGGGTGACGACCACCGGACGTCTTGCCCTCGCCACCACCGTGCGGGTGGTCGACCGGGTTCATCGCGACACCACGGACGGTCGGGCGCTTGCCCTTCCACCGCATGCGGCCGGCCTTGCCCCAGTTGATGTTTGACTGGTCGGCGTTGCCGATCTCGCCCACGGTCGCCCGGCAGCGCACGTCCACGCGCCGGATTTCACCGGACGGCATACGCAGCGTGGCGTACGCGCCCTCGCGACCCAGCAGCTGGATGCCGACACCGGCCGAGCGGGCCATCTTGGCCCCGCCGCCCGGACGCAGCTCCACGCAGTGGATGGTGGTACCCACCGGGATGTTGCGCAGCGGCAGGTTGTTGCCCGGCTTGATGTCGGCGGTCGGGCCCGACTCCACCGCGTCGCCCTGCTTCAGGTCCTTCGGCGCCACGATGTAGCGCTTCTCGCCGTCGGCGTAGTGCAGCAGCGCGATCCGCGCGGTGCGGTTCGGGTCGTACTCGATGTGCGCGACCTTGGCCGGCACGCCGTCCTTGTCGACCCGCTTGAAGTCGATCAGCCGGTACTGCCGCTTGTGCCCACCGCCGTGGTGCCGGGTGGTGATCCGGCCGTGGGCGTTACGCCCACCCTTCTTCGGCAGCGGAGCCAGCAGCGACTTCTCGGGAGTCGACCTGGTGATCTCGGCGAAGTCGGCGACGCTGGAGCCACGTCGGCCAGGCGTCGTCGGCTTGTATTTACGGATTGCCATTGTCTACACCCCTCAGCTGACCGGGCCGCCGAAGGCCTCGATGCGGTCGCCGTCAGCCAGCTTCACCATCGCGCGCTTCGTGGCCTTGCGCTGGCCGAACCCGTTACGGGTCCGCTTGCGCTTGCCCTCGCGGTTCAGCGTGTTGACCGTCAGGACGCGCACGTCGAAGATCTGCTGGATAGCGATCTTGATCGCGGTCTTGTTCGCGTCCGGGTGCACCAGGAAGGTGTACCAGTTACGGTTCAGCTCGCTGTAGCTCTTCTCGGAGACGACCGGCGCGACGATGATGTCCCGCGGGTCGGCGATCGTTGTCACTTCTCGTCGCCCTCACTTCCGGACTCGTCCGCACCCTGTGCCGCCGCCGGAACCCGCAGGAACTCGTCCAGCGCGTCCCGGGTGAAGATCACGTCGTCGGCCACCAGCACGTCGTACGTGTTGAGCTGGCCGGCCTCGATCAGGTGCACCCGCGGCTCGTTGCGCAGCGAGAGCCAGTTGATCTCGTCGGTCCGGCTCAGCACGACCAGGACCCGCTTGGCCTCGGTCAGCTTGGTCAGCGTGGCCAGGGCCGCCTTGGTCGACGGCTTCTCGGCACCGACGAACGACTCCACCACGTGCACCTGGCCAGCGCGCGCCCGGTCCGACAGGGCACCGCGCAGCGCGGCGGCCTTCATCTTCTTCGGGGTCCGCTGGCTGTAGTCACGCGGCACCGGGCCGTGGACGACGCCACCACCGGCGAACTGCGGCGCGCGGATCGAGCCCTGACGGGCGCGACCGGTGCCCTTCTGCTTGTACGGCTTCTTGCCGCCACCGGCGACCTCGCCGCGGGTCTTCGCCTTGTGCGTGCCCTGGCGCGCGGCGGCCAGCTGGGCCACCACGACCTGGTGCATCAGCGAGAGGTTCGCCTGCACGTCGAAGATGCTGTCGGGCAGCTCGACCGAGCCGCTCTTGCCACCCTCGACGGTGCGCACGTCAACGGAGGTCACTTCGCCACACCGCCCTTCTTCGCCTGCGCCTTGGCCGCGGAACGAACCAGCACCAGGGCGCCCTTGGGGCCCGGGATGGCGCCGCGGACGAGCAGCAGGTTCTGCTCGGCGTCGACCGCCTGGATCACCAGGTTCTGCACGGTGAAGCGACGCGCGCCCATCCGACCGGCCATCTTCACGCCCTTGAAGACGCGACCGGGGGTCGCGCAGGCGCCGATGGAACCGGGCGAGCGGTGCTTGCGCTCGACACCGTGGCTGGCGCGCAGGCCGTGGAAGCCGTGCCGCTTCATGACACCGGCGAAGCCCTTGCCCTTGGTCCGGCCGGTCACGTCGATCGACCCGCCCGGGGCGAAGGAGTCGACGGTCACCTCCTGACCGAGCTCGTACTCCGACGCGTCGGCCGTGCGCAGCTCGACGATGTGCCGCCGGGGGGCCACACCGGACTTCGCGAAGTGCCCGGCCCGCGGCTTCTTGACCTTGCGCGGGTCAACTACGCCGTACGCCAACTGGATCGCGGAGTACCCGTCCTTGTCGGTGGTACGGACCTGGCTCACGACGCACGGGCCGGCCTGCACCACGGTCACGGGGACAACGCGGTTGTTGTCCCAGACCTGGGTCATGCCGAGCTTGGCGCCCAGGATGCCCTTAACTTGCCTGTCCATTAGTCCGGTCCCTACAGCTTGATCTCGATGTCGACGCCAGCCGGCAGGTCGAGGCGCATGAGCGAGTCGACCGTCTTCGGGGTCGGGTCGATGATGTCGATCAGACGCTTGTGCGTGCGCATTTCGAAGTGCTCGCGCGAGTCCTTGTACTTGTGCGGCGAACGGATCACGCAGAAACGGTTGATCTCCGTGGGCAGCGGCACCGGGCCCGCGACCTGCGCCCCGGTGCGCGTCACCGTCTCCACGATCTTCCGCGCCGAGGAGTCGACGACCTCGTGGTCATAGGCCTTGAGCCGGATGCGGATCTTCTGTCCCGCCATGGTGGCTTCTGTTCCTTCTCTCGATGCCGCTGTCTTGCGGGTGCTCACCACCTGGTAGAGCCCCACTTCGCCGACCCCCGCGGTCGGGCGTGTCGCGCTCCGGGATCAGACTCCGCCCGGGGTTACCCGAGGCGATCTGACCTTCGCGGGTCGGTCGAGGCGTCCGTCATGCAAAACATGGTGCGGACGCCGTGCGAGGGTGGTTGACCACTGTGGCGGTCAACCACCCTACGCGCGACTCTTCGTCGACGCCTACCCGGGACTCCCGGGCACGCGCCAACAAACGGTCGGTACGCAACCTGAGTAGTATGCCGTACTACCGACGGCAACGCTAATCGGGGTTACCTTTTACTTAATGATCTTCGTGACGAACCCGGCGCCGACCGTCCGGCCACCCTCACGAATCGCGAACTTGAGGTTGTCCTCCATCGCGATGGGCTGGATGAGCTTGACGGACATCGTCGTGTTGTCGCCCGGCATGACCATCTCGGTGCCCTCGGGCAGCGTGACAACGCCGGTAACGTCCGTGGTCCGGAAGTAGAACTGCGGACGGTAGTTCTGGAAGAACGGGGTGTGCCGTCCACCCTCTTCCTTCGAGAGGATGTAGACGGTCGCCTCGAACTCGGTGTGCGGGGTGTTCGACCCCGGCTTCACCACGACCATGCCACGCTCGACCTCGTCGCGCTTGGTACCGCGCAGCAGGAGGCCGACGTTCTCGCCTGCGCGAGCGTCCTCCAGGGTCTTGCGGAACATCTCGATCGCGGTGACCTTGGTCTTGAAGCTCTTCTCCTTGATACCGACGAGCTCAACATCCTCGTTCGGCAGGAGAACGCCACGCTCGACCCGGCCGGTGACGACCGTGCCACGACCGGTGATCGTGAACACGTCCTCGACCGGCATCAGGAACGGCTTGTCGGTCTCGCGAGCCGGCTGCGGGATCGAGGTGTCGACCGCGCTCATCAGGTCCATGAGCTTGTCGGTCCACTCCGGGTCGCCCTCGAGCGCCTTCAGCGCCGAGACGCGGACGACCGGCAGGTCGTCGCCCGGGTACTCCTGGTTCGAGAGCAGCTCCCGAACCTCGAGCTCGACGAGCTCAAGGAGTTCCTCGTCATCGACCATGTCGCTCTTGTTCAGCGCCACGACGATGTACGGCACGCCAACCTGGCGGGCCAGCAGCACGTGCTCGCGGGTCTGCGGCATCGGGCCGTCGGTCGCCGCGACCACCAGGATCGCGCCGTCCATCTGCGCGGCACCGGTGATCATGTTCTTGATGTAGTCGGCGTGACCGGGGCAGTCAACGTGCGCGTAGTGCCGCGCCTCGGTCTGGTACTCGACGTGTGCGATCGAGATCGTGATGCCGCGGGCCTTCTCCTCCGGCGCCTTGTCGATCTCGTCGAACGGCGTGTACGGGTTCAGGTCGGGCATCTTGTCGTGCAGGACCTTGGTGATGGCCGCCGTCAGCGTCGTCTTACCGTGGTCGATGTGACCAATGGTGCCGATGTTGACGTGCGGCTTAGTCCGCTCGAACTTCGCCTTCGCCACTGGTGTCCTCCTGTGGACTTCTTGGTTCGTACGCCCGGCACGCCATTCGGCGTTCAGGACTCTGTCGACAGCCTTACCGACCGATTTCCGGCCGGGAAGTACTTGGGTCTTGCGGCGGTGAAACCTTCAGGCCTGGTCTCTTGCAGCCCGGCCCGGGCAGACCGCGGGCGAGATTACCCGCCCGTGGCCCTAGCGGTATCACCGGCCCGGCATCGGGCGAGCGAAGCGTCTCCGCTCACTCACCCGTCGCCTTCGCGATGATCTCCTTCGCGACGCTCGCGGGAACCTCGGCGTAGGAGTCGAACTGCATGCTGTAGCTAGCCCGGCCCTGGGTCTTCGACCGCAGGTCGCCGACATAGCCGAACATCTCCGACAGCGGCACCAGGGCGCGGACGATGCGAGCACCGCTCCGCTCCTCCATGGCCTGGATGATGCCGCGGCGGGAGTTGATGTCGCCGATGACGTCACCCATGTTTTCCTCAGGGGTGGTGACCTCGACGGCCATCATCGGCTCGAGCAGTGCGGGATCGGCCTTGCGGGCCGCTTCCTTGAGCACCATCGAGCCGGCGATCTTGAACGCCATTTCGGACGAGTCGACCTCGTGGTACTGCCCGTCGAGCAGCGTCAGCTTCAGGCCGACCAGCGGGTAACCGGCCAGGGTGCCGTACTGCATGGCGTCCTGGGCGCCGGCGTCCACCGACGGGATGAACTCCCGCGGGATACGACCACCGCTGACCGCGTTCACGAACTCGTACGTCGGCTGGTCGTTGCCGAGCGGCAGCGGCTCGAGGCTGACGATGACCCGGGCGTACTGACCCGAACCACCGGTCTGCTTCTTGTGCGTGTGCTCGACCTTGTCCACCTTGCGGCGGATGGTCTCGCGGTACGCCACCTGCGGCTTGCCGATGTTGGCCTCGACGTTGAACTCGCGGCGCATCCGGTCGACCAGGATGTCCAGGTGCAGTTCGCCCATGCCGGAGATGACCGTCTGGCCGGTCTCCTCGTCGAGCCGGACCCGGAAGGTCGGGTCCTCCTCGGCCAGCCGCTGGATCGCGGTGCCGAGCTTCTCCTGGTCGGACTTGGTCTTCGGCTCGATCGCCACGTTGATGACCGGCTCCGGGAACGTCATCGATTCCAGGATGACCGGGTTCGCCGGGTCGGAGAGCGTGTCACCGGTGGTGGTCTGCTTCAGACCCTGGACCGCGATGATGTCGCCGGCCTGGGCCGACGGACGCTCTTCCCGCTTGTTGGCGTGCATCTGGTAGATCTTGCCGATCCGCTCCTTGCGGTCCTTGGTGGAGTTGACCACCTGGGAACCGGACTCGAGCGTGCCGGAGTAGACCCGCACGTAGGTGAGCTTGCCGAGGTGCTTGTCGGTCTGGATCTTGAAGGCCAGACCGGCGAACGGCTCGCTGTTCGAGGGCTTGCGCAGCAGGACGGTCTCGCCGTCGGTCGCGGTGCCCTCGACGGCCGGGATGTCCAGCGGCGACGGCAGGTAGTCGACCACGGCGTCGAGCATCGGCTGGACGCCCTTGTTCTTGAACGCCGAACCGCAGAGCACCGGGTTCGCCTTGCCCGCGATCGTGGCCCGCCGGATGGCGGCCTTGATCTCGTCGACGGTGATGTCCTCACCCTCGAGGTACTTCTCCATCACCGAGTCGTCGACGTCGGCCAGCGTCTCCAGCAGCTTGTCGCGCCACTCGGCGGCGGACTCGGCGAGGTCGGCCGGGATCTCCTCGATCGCGTAGTCCTCGCCCTTCTGGGTCTCGCCACGCCAGGTCAGCGCGCGCATCCCGATCAGGTCGACGACACCGATGTGGTCACCCTCGAGCCCGATCGGGATCTGGAGCACCAGCGGGGTGGCGTTCAGCCGGTCGATCATCATCTGCACGCAGCGGAAGAAGTCGGCACCGGTCCGGTCGAGCTTGTTGACGAAGCACATCCGGGGAACGTTGTACTTGTCCGCTTGGCGCCAGACGTTCTCGGTCTGCGGCTCGACACCGGCGACCCCGTCGTATACCGCGACCGCACCGTCCAGCACCCGCAGCGACCGCTCGACCTCGACCGTGAAGTCGACGTGGCCGGGCGTGTCGATGATCTGGATCGTGTGGCCATGCCACTCACACTTGGTGGCGGCGGAGGTGATGGTGATCCCCCGCTCCTGCTCCTGCTCCATCCAGTCCATGACGGCGGCGCCCTCGTGGACCTCGCCGATCTTGTACGTGATGCCGGTGTAGAACAGGATCCGCTCGGTGGTCGTGGTCTTACCAGCATCGATGTGCGCCATGATGCCGATGTTGCGTACCTTGGCGAGCGCGTCTGCGGCGGCCACTTCAATCCCTACTTATCGTCGTCTCGACAACCTGGTCGTGCCGCCGCCCTGCGGCGGCGGCACGAGGCGTGTTACCAGCGGTAGTGCGCGAAGGCCTTGTTCGACTCGGCCATCTTGTGCGTGTCCTCGCGCCGCTTGACGGCGGCACCGAGGCCGTTGCTCGCGTCGAGCAGCTCGTTCATCAGGCGCTCGATCATCGTCTTTTCCCGACGCGCCTTGGAGTACGTGACCAGCCAGCGCAGACCGAGGGTGGTCGCCCGGGCCGGGCGCACCTCGACCGGCACCTGGTAGGTCGCGCCACCGACCCGGCGGCTGCGCACCTCCAGGGTCGGCTTCACGTTGTCCATCGCCCGCTTGAGGGTGACTACCGGGTCAGTGCCCGACTTCTCCCGGCAGCCCTCAAGGGCGCCGTAGACGATGCGCTCGGCGAGCTGACGCTTGCCACGAAGCAGGATCTTGTTCACCAGCTGGGTGACCAGCGGCGAGTTGTATACCGGGTCGGCGACCAACGGCCGGCGCGGAGCGGGTCCCTTACGCGGCATGTCAGCTCTTCTCCTTCTTCGCGCCGTAACGGCTGCGCGCCTGCTTGCGGTTACGAACGCCCTGGGTGTCCAGCGAGCCGCGGACAATCTTGTAGCGCACGCCGGGGAGGTCCTTCACCCGGCCGCCACGAACCAGCACGATCGAGTGCTCCTGCAGGTTGTGCCCGACGCCGGGAATGTACGCGGTCACCTCGATCTGGCTGCTCAGCTTCACACGGGCGACCTTGCGCAGCGCCGAGTTCGGCTTCTTCGGGGTAGTGGTGTAAACACGCGTGCACACGCCGCGCCGCTGCGGGCTGCCCTTCAGCGCGGGCGTCTTGGTCTTCGTTGTCTTAGCCTGGCGGCCCTTTCGGACCAACTGCTGAATGGTGGGCACCGGGTTTTCCGCTCCCTCCGACCGCCTGCCCGGCGGTCGCGCCTTGGTCGTAGTCGCCCGGGTGGGTGACTCTCCTACATTCCGAACCGAACCCGTCCGTGGATGGCTCCGGCACCCGCGGTCGGGCGTGTCGCCCGTCCGCGGTCCCGCTGCGCGCTTTCGCCCGCACCGGTTTTATCCGGTCAGCGAGCGGTGCCCGCCGACCTCTTCGACTGTGTCGTGACGCTGCTCGATGGCCGGATACCGGCTCGGGAGCACGCACGAGTTGCCCGGGCGAGCCCGGGCACGAGGGGAAGGGTACCTACCAGAAGCACCCAGGTCAAAACGGGGGTTCCCCGAAGAGCCGCTCCCGGCTCCCCGGCCCGTTCCGCCCGTGCGCCCGCAGCAGGCACCACTAGCAGCAAGTGTACCGGCCCCGCAGGGATTCGGCCCGGCCGGCCCCCGGACCAGGGCCGGCACCGGCTCAGCTGAGCTGTAGGAGCACCGCCAGCCCGAACGCGACCACGGTCAGCGTGAGCCCCGCCGCACCGCACCAGATCCCGGAGACCGCCAGCCCGGTGCCGACGAACCGGACCCCGGACGAGGGCGCGTCGGGTCGGGTCTGCCGCCGCCCGAGCACACCGAGCATGATCGCCGCGCCGCCGAGCAGCCCGCCCAGGACCCCGAAGGCCCCGGCCACCCAGGCACCCCACCCCTCACCCGCCCCGAACAGCCCGAAGCAGAGCACCAGCAGCGACACCAGGATGCCCGCGATGCCGGCGGCCAGCGCGCCGACCGCCAGCCCGGAGGTGATCGGCGGCACATCCAGGTAGGCCAGGCCGAACGGCGTACCGGGAACGGGGTCGACCCGGCGGGGTGGGCGCCACGTCTCGCGCGGGGGCTGGGGCACCGGGGCCGGTCCGCCGGGGCCGGCCGGCGGCGGCATGGTCGACGGAAAACCCGACGACGGGTACGCCGGTGGCCGGCTCCCCGGTCCCGAGGGTGGCCGCGCCTCTTCCGTCACCGACGTCCCCCTCCGACAGCCATGTTCCCCGGGGCGCGGACCGGAGCGGTCCTCCCACGGGTCCTCACACTCTAGGCGGTGTCCCGCCGGGGCGGCGCGCTAGTCGATGGTGGGGGCGAAGTCCTGGCCGCCGGGCGTGCCGGCGAGGTGCAGCAGCCCGATCACGGCCACCACCAGCGCCGTGGCGACGGCGAGCGTGATGCCGGCCCGGGCCAGACGCTCGCCCCGGTGCAGCAACGCGGCGCCGGTCAGGTAGCCGGCCGAGGCGTACGCCTCCCGGCGCGCCTGCCGTGCCAGCAGCAGTGCGACCGTGGCCGGCACGATCCCACCGAGGAACACCCCGGTGAGCGCGGCCACCAGGCCCAGCGCGAAGACCGCCCGCGCCTTCGTCGAGCGCACCGGGTCCGGGTCGAGCGGGTGCCGCAACAGCGGTCCGGGCAGGGTCACCGGCGTCATCTCCACCCGGCCAGCCTACAAACAGGCGGGCGCCCCACGCGCCGTGAGTACGACACGTGAGGCGCCCGGACCCGTTCTGGTTAGCGGTACGACCCGAAGTCGAAGTCGTCCAACGGAACCGCCTGCCCGCTGGCCGGCCCGAAACCGTAGTCGGTCTCGGGGTACCCGGTCATCGAGTAGACCTTGGCCTTCGCCTCCTCGGTCGGCTCCACCCGGACGTTGCGGTACTTGCTGATGCCGGTACCCGCCGGGATGAGCTTTCCGATGATGACGTTCTCCTTGAGACCGATGAGCGAGTCACTACGGGCGTTGATCGCCGCGTCGGTGAGCACCCGGGTGGTCTCCTGGAAGGAGGCCGCCGACAGCCACGAGTCGGTGGCCAGCGATGCCTTGGTGATACCCATCAGCACCGGCCGACCGGCCGCGGGCTCGCCGCCCTCGGAGACGAGCCGGCGGTTCTCCGACTCGAACAGCGCGCGGTCGACCAGCACGCCCGGCAGGAACTCGGTCGCACCGGAGTCGATCACCGTGACCCGCTTGAGCATCTGGCGGATGATGATCTCGATGTGCTTGTCGTGGATCAGCACACCCTGCGAGCGGTAGACCTCCTGGACCTCCTGGGTCAGGTGGACCTGGACCGCGCGCGGGCCGAGGATGCGCAGGAGCTCGTGCGGGTCGATGGTGCCCTCGGTGAGCTTCTGCCCGACCTCGACGTGGTCGCCGTCGTGGGCCCGGAGCTTGACCCGCTTGGAGATCTTGTCGTACACGATCTCCTCGCTGCCGTCGTCCGGCACCACGATGATCTTGCGCGACCGCTCGCCGTCCTCGATCCGGATGCGACCGGGGGTGTCGGCGATGGGCGCCTTACCCTTCGGCACCCGGGCCTCGAAGATCTCCTGCACACGCGGCAGACCCTGGGTGATGTCCTCACCCGCGACACCACCGGTGTGGAAGGTACGCATGGTCAGCTGCGTACCCGGCTCGCCGATGGACTGGGCGGCGATGATGCCGACCGCCTCGCCGATGTCGACCGACTTACCGGTCGGCAGCGAACGGCCGTAGCAGGCCGCACAGACCCCGAGCTTGGACTCGCAGGTGAGCACGGAGCGCACCCGGACCGTCTCGACACCGGCCTCGACGATCTTGTCCACCAGGATGGAGTTGAGGTCCATCCCCCGCTCGGCGACCACGTTGCCGTCGGCGCCCTTGATGTCGTCGGCCAGGGTACGGGCGTGCACGCCGGTCTCGGCGTGCGTGTGCACCACCAGCTTGCCGCCGAGGAACTCGCCGACCTGCATGGGGATGGCACGGTCCGTACCGCAGTCCTCCTCGCGGATGATCACGTCCTGCGAGACGTCCACCAGACGACGGGTCAGGTAACCCGAGTCGGCGGTACGCAGCGCGGTGTCGGCCAGACCCTTACGGGCACCGTGCGTGGAGATGAAGTACTCCAGTACGGACAGACCCTCCCGGTAGCTGGCCTTGATCGGCCGCGGGATGATCTCACCCTTGGGGTTGGCCACCAGGCCACGGATCGCGGCGATCTGGCGCAGCTGGAGCAGGTTACCGCGAGCACCTGAGTTGATCATGACCCAGAGCGGGTTCTCCTGCGGGAGCGCGGTCTCCATCTCCTTGGCGACCTCGTTGGTCGCCTTGGTCCAGATCTCGATGAGCTCGCCGCGACGTTCCTCGGCGGTCATCAGACCCCGCTGGTACTGCTTGTCGATCCGGTCGGCTTCCTTCTCGTACCGCTCCAGGATCTCCGGCTTGCGCGGGGGCGCGATGACGTCCTGCATACCGATCGTCACGCCGGACCAGGTGGCCCAGTGGAAACCGGCCTCCTTGAGCCCGTCGAGGGTCGCGGCCAGCGCCACCTTCGGGAACCGCTCGGCGAGATCGTTGACGATCGCGGAGAGCTGACCCTTGCGGATCTCGTAGTTCACGAAGCGGTAGCCCTGGGGCAGGGTCTCGTTGAACAGCACCCGACCCAGCGTGGTCTCCACGGTGAGCGCCTCGCCCTGGACCCAGCCCTCCGGCTCGGTCCACTTCGGCTGGCCCGCCCCGTTGTCGACACCGATCACGCCGTGCAGACGGATCTTGATCGGGGTCTGCAGGTGCAGCTCACCGTTGTCGAAGGCCATCCGGGCCTCGGCGTCCGAGCTGAACGCCCGACCCTCGCCGACCTCACCGGGGGTGAGGTGGGTCAGGTAGTAGAGCCCGATCACCATGTCCTGGGTCGGCATGGTCACCGGCTTGCCGTCGGCCGGCTTGAGGATGTTGTTCGACGACAGCATCAGGATCCGCGCCTCGGCCTGGGCCTCGGCGGAGAGCGGCACGTGCACCGCCATCTGGTCACCGTCGAAGTCCGCGTTGAACGCGGTGCAGACGAGCGGGTGGATCTGGATCGCCTTACCCTCGACCAGCTGCGGCTCGAAGGCCTGGATGCCGAGACGGTGCAGGGTCGGCGCCCGGTTGAGCAGCACCGGGTGCTCGCCAATGACCTCTTCCAGCACATCCCAGACGACCGGCCGCTGCCGCTCGACCATCCGCTTCGCGGACTTGATGTTCTGCGCGTGGTTGAGGTCGACCAGCCGCTTCATCACGAACGGCTTGAACAGCTCCAGCGCCATCTGCTTGGGCAGACCGCACTGGTGCAGCTTGAGCTGCGGGCCGACGACGATGACCGAACGGCCGGAGTAGTCGACGCGCTTGCCGAGCAGGTTCTGACGGAACCGGCCCTGCTTGCCCTTGAGCATGTCGGAGAGTGACTTCAGCGGGCGGTTACCCGGACCGGTGACCGGCCGGCCACGGCGGCCGTTGTCGAACAGCGCGTCGACGGCCTCCTGCAGCATCCGCTTCTCGTTGTTCACGATGATCTCCGGCGCGCCCAGGTCGATCAGGCGCTTGAGCCGGTTGTTCCGGTTGATCACCCGGCGGTAGAGATCGTTGAGGTCCGAGGTCGCGAACCGGCCACCGTCGAGCTGCACCATCGGGCGCAGGTCCGGCGGGATCACCGGTACGCAGTCGAGGACCATGCCGAGCGGCGAGTTGCGGGTGTTCAGGAACGCCGCGACCACCTTCAGCCGCTTGAGCGCCCGGATCTTCCGCTGACCCTTGCCGGACCGGATGATCTCGCGGAGGTTCTCCGCCTCGGCGTCGAGGTCCATGTTCTGGACCAGCGCCTTGATCGCCTCGGCACCCATGCCGCCGGTGAAGTACTCACCGAACCGGTCCCGCAGCTCCCGGTAGAGCAGCTCGTCCGTGACCAACTGCTTCGCGTCCAGCTTGCGGAAGGTGTCGAGCACCTCGTCCAGCCGGTCGATCTCGCGCTGCGCCCGGTCGCGGATCTGGCGCATCTCGCGCTCGCCGCCCTCTTTGACCTTGCGGCGCACATCGGCCTTGGCACCCTCGGCCTCGAGATCGGCGAGGTCGGCCTCCAGCTTGGCGGCCCGCTTCTCGATCTCCGAGTCGCGGCTGTTCTCCGACTGACGCTTCTCGGCCAGGATCTCGTTCTCGACCGTGGACAGGTCGCGGTGACGTGCCTCGGTGTCGACGCTCGTGATCACGTACGATGCGAAGTAGATGATCTTTTCGAGGTCCTTGGGAGCCAGGTCGAGCAGGTAGCCCAGCCGGCTCGGGACGCCCTTGAAGTACCAGATGTGGGTGACGGAGGCAGCCAGTTCGATGTGGCCCATCCGCTCACGACGCACCTTGGAGCGAGTCACCTCGACGCCGCAGCGCTCACAGATGATGCCCTTGAACCGGACTCGCTTGTACTTACCGCAGTAGCACTCCCAGTCCCGCTGCGGACCGAAGATCTTCTCGCAGAAGAGCCCGTCCTTCTCCGGCTTCAGGGTGCGGTAGTTGATCGTCTCGGGCTTCTTAACCTCGCCGTGCGACCACTGGCGGATGTCGTCCGCGGTAGCCAGGCCAATGCGCAACTCGTCGAAGAAGTTGACGTCGAGCACGTTATGTATCCCTCGTGTCGTGTCGTACTTACTGCTTGGCTTCCGTTGGGGCTGGAGGTCGGACGAGCCGACCCCCAGCCCTCAACCTCAAACTTCCTCGACCGAGCTCGGCTCGCGCCGGGACAGGTCGATGCCAAGTTCCTCCGCCGCCCGGAAGACCTCGTCGTCGGTCTCGCGCATTTCCAGGGCCACGCCGTCGCTGGAGAGCACCTCAACATTCAGGCAGAGCGACTGCAGCTCCTTGAGCAGCACCTTGAACGACTCCGGGATACCCGGCTCGGGAATGTTCTCGCCCTTGACGATCGCCTCGTAGACCTTGACCCGGCCCAGAACGTCGTCGGACTTGATCGTCAGCAACTCCTGCAGGGCGTAGGCGGCGCCGTACGCCTGCATCGCCCAGCACTCCATCTCGCCGAACCGCTGGCCACCAAACTGCGCCTTACCACCCAGCGGCTGCTGCGTGATCATCGAGTACGGGCCGGTCGACCGAGCGTGGATCTTGTCGTCGACCAGGTGGTTCAGCTTCAGGATGTAGATGTAGCCAACCGCGATCGGGCTCGGCAACGGCTCGCCGGAACGACCGTCGAACAACTGTGCCTTACCGCTCGCCCCGATCAGCTGCTTGCCGTCCCGGTTGGGCAGGGTCGACGAGAGCAGACCGGCGATCTCCTCCTCGCGGGCACCGTCGAAGACCGGCGTCGCGACGTTGGTGTCCGGCACCGAGGAGTCGGCGTCGATCGAGCGCAGCTGACGCTTCCAGTCGGCGTCGTCACCCTCGACCTGCCACCCGGTCTTGGCCACCCAGCCAAGGTGGGTCTCCAGCACCTGACCGATGTTCATCCGGCTCGGCACACCGAGCGGGTTGAGCACGATGTCGACCGGCGTGCCGTCCTCCAGGAACGGCATGTCCTCGACCGGAAGGATCTTGGAGATGACACCCTTGTTGCCGTGCCGGCCGGCGAGCTTGTCGCCGTCCTGGATCTTCCGCTTCTGGGCCACGTAGACGCGGACCAGCTCGTTGACCCCCGGCGGCAACTCGTCGCCGTCCTCGCGGGAGAAGGTACGCACACCGATGACCGTGCCGGTCTCGCCGTGCGGCACCTTCAGCGAGGTGTCCCGGACCTCACGCGCCTTCTCACCGAAGATCGCGCGGAGCAGACGCTCCTCCGGGGTCAGCTCGGTCTCGCCCTTCGGCGTGACCTTGCCGACCAGGATGTCGCCGGGTACGACCTCCGCACCGATCCGGATGATGCCGCGCTCGTCGAGGTCGGCGAGCATTTCCTCGCTGACGTTCGGGATGTCGCGGGTGATCTCTTCCGGGCCCAGCTTGGTGTCGCGGGCGTCGACCTCGTGCTCCTCGATGTGGATCGAGGTGAGGGCGTCCTGCTGGACGAGGCGCTGCGACAGGATGATCGCGTCCTCGTAGTTGTGCCCCTCCCAAGGCATGAACGCGACGAGCAGGTTTCGCCCGAGCGCCATCTCGCCCTCGTCGGTGCACGGACCGTCGGCGATGACCTGGCCGGCCTCGACCCGATCGCCCTCGAAGACGACCGGCTTCTGGTTGACGCAGGAGCCGGCGTTGGAGCGACGGAACTTGTGCAGCAGATAGGTACGACGGTGGCCGTCGTCCTGGTGCACCGTCACGTAGTCGGCGCACAGGTCCTCGACCACACCGCCGACCTCGGCGACGACCACGTCACCGGCGTCGACCGCGGCACGGTACTCCATGCCGGTTCCGACGAGCGGCGCCTCCGCCTTGACCAGCGGCACCGCCTGGCGCTGCATGTTCGCGCCCATCAGTGCCCGGTTGGCGTCGTCGTGCTCGAGGAACGGGATCATGGCGGTCGCGACCGAGGTCATCTGCCGCGGCGAGACGTCCATGTAGTCGACCGCGGTGGGGGCGACGTAGTCGACCTCACCGCCCTTCCGACGGACCAGGACCCGGTCCTCGGCGAAGTGACCGTCGGCCCGCAACGGGGCGTTGGCCTGCGCCTTGACGAACCGGTCCTCCTCGTCCGCGGTGAGGTAGTCGATCTGGTCGGTGACCTGACCCTCGACGACCTTGCGGTACGGCGTCTCGATGAAGCCGAACGGGTTGACCCGCCCGAAGGTGGACAACGCACCGATCAGGCCGATGTTCGGGCCTTCCGGCGTCTCGATCGGGCACATCCGGCCGTAGTGCGACGGGTGCACGTCCCGGACCTCGAAGCCGGCCCGCTCACGGGAGAGACCACCCGGGCCGAGCGCGCTCAGCCGGCGCCGGTGGGTGAGACCCGCCAGCGGGTTGGTCTGGTCCATGAACTGGGACAGCTGCGACGTACCGAAGAACTCCTTGATCGCCGCCACCACCGGGCGGATGTTGATCAGGGTCTGCGGCGTGATCGCCTCGACGTCCTGGGTGGTCATCCGCTCGCGGACGACCCGCTCCATCCGGGAAAGACCAACCCGGACCTGGTTCTGGATCAGCTCGCCCACGGTACGCAGACGCCGGTTGCCGAAGTGGTCGATGTCGTCGGCCTCGTAGCCGTCCTCACCGGCGTGCAGCCGGCAGAGGTACTCCACGGTGGCGACGACGTCGTCCTCGGTCAGCGTGCCGGTGGTGATCGGCACCTGCAGTTCGAGCTTCTTGTTGAACTTGTACCGGCCGACCTTGGCTACGTCATACCGCTTCGGGTTGAAGAAGAGGTTGTCGAGCAGGGTCTGGGCGTTCTCGCGCGTCGGCGGCTCACCCGGCCGGAGCTTGCGGTAGATGTCGAGCAGCGCCTCGTCCACCCCGGCGATGTGGTCCTTCTCCAGGGTGGTCATCATCAGCTCGGACCAGCCGAACCGCTCGCGGATCTGCTCGCCGGTCCAACCGATCGCCTTGAGCAGGACGGTGACGGCCTGCCGGCGCTTACGGTCGATGCGGACACCGACCGTATCTCTCTTGTCGATGTCGAACTCCAGCCAGGCACCCCGGCTCGGGATGACCTTGACGCTGGAGAGGTCGCGGTCGGAGGTCTTGTCCGGCTGCTTGTCGAAGTAGACGCCCGGAGACCGGACGAGCTGGCTGACCACGACGCGCTCGGTGCCGTTGATGATGAAGGTGCCCTTCGGCGTCATCATCGGGAAGTCACCCATGAACACCGTCTGGCTCTTGATCTCGCCAGTGGTGTTGTTGGTGAACTCCGCGGTCACGAAGAGCGGAGCACAGTAGGTCAGATCCTTCTCCTTGCACTCCTCGATCGAGGCCTTGACCTCGTCGAAGCGCGGAGCGGAGAAGGACAGGGACATAGTGCCGGAGAAGTCCTCAATCGGGCTGATCTCGTCGAGGATCTCCGCGAGACCCGAGCGTGCGTGCGGGTCGTCGGCCGACCGGCCCTGCCAAGCCTCGTTGCCGACCAGCCAGTCAAAGGACTCGTTCTGGATGGCGAGGAGGTTGGGGACCTCGAGGTGTTCGGTAATCCTGCCGAATGAGATTCGGCGGGGCGCGAATGCGCTCGACGTACGACTGGTCTTCGCAGGGCGGGAAGCTGCCAAGATGCGTCCTTCCGAGGACCGGTGCTGCAGAACGGCTGTTTCGCGTGCACTCCAATGACCCCACTAGAAATATCCACAATCGGACATTCCGAGCAGGGGTCAAGTCGGAAGGCAGCGCAAACTAGCAGTGTAGCCGAGCGGCTAACCGCTGTCCAGCCCGGCACGGCAGGGCGTTGCGAAACGTGCCGAGGCCCGAGGCCGCCACGCGTTCAGATACGCGCTCGCACGTCTTTCGCACGCTCCCCGCAGGGCCACCAGGAGCGTCGCCGGCGGGTGCCGACAGCACGACCCAGGTGATGGCCGTAGCAAGCGCGGAAGGTCTTGCTTGTGTCAGCGTGCCTGCCGGTGCCCTGCCCCGTCAAGGGCTGGAACCCCGGTCAAGCAACGTCTTTCCCCCGACAGTGCCGGTCCACGCCCCACCCGGCAGCCGGGCCGGCGCGCCAAATCCCTGATCACCTGCTGTCAGCAGACAGCAGCGGGCGGCGATCCGATCTCGGACCGCCGCCCACGACGACGCGGTGTGCGTCAGCTCACGTACGCGGGTGGTGCTGGCGCCAACGCCACCCGGAACCGTGCGCCGGGTGGAACTACTTGAGGGTGACCTTCGCGCCCTCGGCCTCGAGCTTGGCCTTGGCCTTGTCCGCGGTCTCCTTGTTGACCTTCTCGACGACAGCCTTGGGGGCGGCCTCGACGAGGTCCTTGGCCTCCTTCAGGCCCAGGCCGGTCAGCTCACGCACGACCTTGATGACCTGGATCTTCTTGCCGCCGTCAGCCTCCAGGATGACGTCGAACTCGTCCTGCTCCGGCTCCGCCTCGGCGGCCGGGCCGGCCGGGCCGGCAACGCCAACGGCGACCGGAGCGGCGGCGGTGACCTCGAAGGTGGTCTCGAACTGCTTCACGAACTCCGACAGCTCGATCAGCGTCATTTCCTTGAACGCGTCGAGCAGCTCGTCGGTGCTGAGCTTCGCCATGGCTGGCGTCCTTTCCTCGTACTTTCGAAAGTTGATCGGGTGCGCTCGAGCCGGCCGTCAGGCCGCCTCGGCGCCCTCCTTCTCGCGCTTGTCCTGCAACGCCGCAGCCAGGCGGGCGGTCTTGGACAGCGGCGCCTGGAACAGCGCCGCGGCCTTGCTCAGGTTGCCCTTCATCGCGCCGGCCAGCTTCGCCAGCAGCACCTCACGGGACTCGAGGTCGGCGAGCTTGGTGACCTCTTCCGCGGAGATGGCCCGACCCTCGAAGACGCCACCCTTGATGACGAGCTTCGGGTTGGCCTTCGCGAAGTCCCGGAGGCCCTTCGCCGCCTCGACGACGTCGCCGCCGACGAAGGTCAGCGCGGTAGGACCGGTGAACAGCTCGTCGAGACCCTGGATACCAGCGTCCGTCGCAGCGCGCTTGGCCAGCGTGTTCTTGGTGATCGAGTAGGTCGTGTCCCGACCCAGCGAGCGCCGCAGCTGAGTCAGCTGGGCGACCGTCAGGCCGCGGTACTCGGTCAGCACGGTGGCACCCGAGCTACGGAAGCTCTCGGTGAGTTCGGCGACGGCCGTGGCCTTGTCGGCCCGAACCGGCTTGTCCGCCATGTCCCTCCTCTCTCATTGCTAAAGGCTGGTTACCTTCGTGAAAGGTAGGAAGGAACCGCAGCAACGAGAAACGCCCCGGCGCGAGGCGCACGGGGCGACAGGGTCACGTGATCATGACCGGAGCGCTACCGTTTCCGCCTGCGCGGGCCGCCCGTCGAACGGGACCTTCAACCGTGCCGGAGCACGGTGGCCAGCGGTCTTTGGTGGTTACGGTCACCCGAGTCGAAGCTCAGGCAACTTGTCAAGCGTACGGGACGCGTCCGCTCCCACCAAATCAGTAGCCGAACGGGCCACGCCGGGTGAGCCGGGTCACGCCCGGCGCCGACGCAGCCAGGCGTACAGGGCCAGCGCGGCGGCGCTCCAGGCCACGGCGTGTCCGGTCAGCTCCGCCACCGTGACTCCGCTCGGCCCGGCCATGGTCGCCCGTGCGGTCGCCATCAGCGGCGGGGCCACCCACGGCAGCACCGAGTCCCGCAGCCCGAAGACGATCGCCCCGACCACCCCGCCGACCAGGATCAGCACCCCGTACAACGGGCTGTCGGTGGCGGCCCGGCTGGCCAGGGCGCCGAGCGCCACCGCCGCCGGCAGCACCAGCAGGTGCGCCCAGACGCCGAGGGCGATGCCCTCGGCCAGCGGCAGATGCTCGGGCTTCTCCGGGCCGGTCACCCCACCGACGAGCCAGGGCAGCACCAACGCGATCAGCACCGTGCCGAACCCGGCCACCGCGGCGGCGACCAGACCGGCTGAGAGCTCCCGGCCCCGGCTGCCGACCGCCACCAGGGCCAACCGGCGGGCCACGTCCGGCTCGACGTCGAGCAGCAGCTTGGTCTGCCAGGCCAGGACCGGGAAGAGGACCACCGCGGAGACGCCGTACGCCTCCCCCGCCTGAGCCCGCCCCCCGCCGTAGAGCACGGTCAGCACGACCAGACCGGCGATCAGGGGCGCGATCGCCCGACCGGTCCGGACGAACCCGGCCAGCCGCATCCGGGCCAACGGGATCATGGCGTCAGCTCGCTTCCGGTCAACTCGCCCCGGCTCGACGGGTCGCCGGTCGGCGCGCCACCGGCAGCCGTGGTCGGCGCGGGCGGCACACCACCGGCGGCCGGAGTCGACGAGGGCGGCGGGCCACCGGCGGCCGAGGCGGGCGCGGTCGGCGCCGGGCGTACCCGGATCACCCGGTGGCCGGCGGCGCGCAGGGCGGCGACGGTGCCGGTGGCGTCGGCGGTCGGGACCTCGATCTCCACCACCGTGCTGCCGGCGGCCGGGGTCGGCCTGCCGACGGTGACCGTGCCGTCGTCGACCATCCAGTGCGCCGCCTGCGGCAGCCGCACCGTCTCGCCCCGATGATCACTCACCAGCACCGACCCGCCCGCCGCGAGCACCTCCGTGATCAGGTCGGGCACCAGCTCGCGGGAAGCCGCGTCGAGCCCCTCCCAGGGCTCGTCGAGGATCAACAGCTCCGGCGGTACGAGCAGCGCCTGGGCGAGGCCGACCTTCTGCGCCGTGCCCTTGGACAGCTCCGGCAGCCGGACATCGCGGTACCGCGCCACCCCGAGCCGTTCCGTCCACGCCGCCGTCGCCCGCCCGGCCGCTACCGGGGAGAGGCCACGCACCCGCGCCATCGAGGTCAGGTATCCCTCGATCGTGAACGGCTGGTCGGCCGGAAAACGCTCCGGCACCCACCCGACCACCCGGGGCCGGTCGCGTACGACGCCCCGGGTCGGCCGCAGCACCCCGGCGGTCAACTGGAGCAGGGTGGACTTGCCCACCCCGTTGCGCCCCAGCACCACCGCCGCCCGACCGGGCGCCAGGTCGAGCTCGACCGACCGCAGCACCCACGGCGTACGCCGCCGGTAGCGCAGCCAGACATCGTCGAGACGCATGCCGACGAGCTTGCCAGATCCGGGTACGGAAAGGGGCCCCACCCGTCGCGGGTGGAGCCCCTTCACCTCGTACGCGATCGGGCCCGGAGGCCCGAGGGTGACTCAGGCCTCGGCCGCGTCGCCCCGCAGGTTCTTCACCACGTTCGGGTCGACCGGCACGCCGGGGCCCATGGTGGTGGCGACGGTGACCTTCTTCAGGTACTTGCCCTTGGCCGCCGACGGCTTGGCCCGCAGCACCTCGTCGAGGACGGCGGCGTAGTTGTCGATCAGCTGGGTCTCGGTGAAGGAGGCCTTGCCGATGATCAGGTGCAGGTTCGAGTGCTTGTCCACCCGGAAGGTGATCTTTCCACCCTTGATGTCCGAGACGGCCTTGGTGACGTCCATGGTCACGGTGCCGGTCTTCGGGTTCGGCATGAGGCCGCGCGGGCCCAGGATCCGCGCGATCCGGCCGATCTTGGCCATCTGGTCCGGGGTGGCGATCGCCGCGTCGAAGTCGAGCCAGCCCTCCTGAATCCGGGCGACCAGCTCGTCGGTGCCGACCTCGTCCGCTCCGGCGGCAACGGCCTCGTCGGCCTTCGCGCCAGCGGCGAACACGATCACGCGGGCGGTCTTACCGGTGCCGTGCGGCAGGTTGACCACCCCGCGGACCATCTGGTCGGCCTTACGCGGGTCGACGCCGAGGCGCATCGCGACCTCGACCGTGGCGTCGAACTTCACCTTGCTGGTGTCCTTGGCGAGCTTGACCGCCTCGGCCGGGGTGTAGAGCTTGTCCCGGTCGATGACCTCGCTGGCCTTGCGGTAGTTCTTGCTGTGCTGCATCTCTCGTCACTCCTGTGGTGTCTGGCGGGTCGCACCGTCGGCGCGCCCTCCCACGAATTCCGAACTCGCCACCCCGAGGGTGGAGAGCTTCACTTGATCGTGATGCCCATCGAGCGGGCGGTGCCGGCGATGATCTTCGCGGCCTGCTCCACGTCGTTCGCGTTGAGGTCGACCATCTTCTTCTCGGCGATCTCGCGGAGCTGCGCCTGGGTGATCGAGCCGACCTTCTCGCTCTGCGGCACCCCGGAGCCCTTGGCCACACCGGCGGCCTTGATCAGCAGACGCGCGGCCGGCGGGGTCTTCAGCACGAAGCTGAAGCTCCGGTCCTCGAAGACGCTGATCTCGGCGGGGACGATGTCACCACGCTGCGACTCGGTCTGCGAGTTGTACTGCTTGCAGAACTCCATGATGTTGACGCCGTGCTGACCCAGCGCCGGGCCGACCGGCGGAGCCGGAGTGGCCTGACCCGCCGGCAGCTGAAGCGTGAACGTCTTGACGAGCTTCTTCTTCGGAGGCATGTCTCTTCCTGGGGCTTGATATCTGGTGGTTGTGCACCGGACGTTGCCGTCACGGGGCGCGCACGGTCAGCGCGACCAACGGGGCGACGTTCTAGGATAGCGCAGGCCGTAGCCCGGCGATCCGCCCAGGTCGCCGTCGTGGCCGACGAGACGACGATGGGCGCCGGGCCCGACCGGACCCGACGCCCATCCACGTACGTCAGATCTTGGCGACCTGGTTGAAGTTGAGCTCCACCGGGGTCTCCCGACCGAAGATCGACACCAGCACCTTGAGCTTCTGCTGGTCCGGGTTGATCTCACTGATCGTGGCCGGCAGCGACGCGAAGGCACCGTCGGTCACGGTCACCGAGTCACCGACCTCGAAGTCGAGCACCCGCACCTCGGGCTTCGCCTTACCGCCCTTGGTCTCGGCCTCGACCGCCGGCGCGAGCCACTTGAGCACCTCGTCCAGCGAGAGCGGAGCCGGCCGGTCGACCCGGTCGGTCGCGCCGACGAAGCCGGTCACGCCCGGAGTGTTCCGCACGCAGGAGTAGGACTCCGCGGTCAGCTCCATCCGGACGAGGATGTAACCGGGGAAGACCTTCGCCTGGATCTGGGACCGCTTGCCGTTCTTGACCTCGACCTCTTCGCGGGTCGGCACCTCGACCTGGAAGATGAACTCCTCCATGTCAAGGCTGGTGATCCGGGTCTCCAGGTTGGTCTTGACCTTGTTCTCGTATCCGGCGTAGGAGTGCACGACGTACCAGTCACCCGGCGCGTAGCGCAGCTTCTGCCGCAGCTCAGCGACGGGGTCGTAGTCCTCGTCCGGCTCCGACTCGGTGATCTCATCGAAATCCGGCTCGCTGGCGGCCTCGACCGACTCGTCACCGGCCGCCGTCGCCACCGCGGACTGCTCGTCCACGGGTCCGGCGGTCTCGTCGTACTCAGGCACGCTTGCTCACTTCCGTCACTATCAGCTGCGACAGCTGGTCAGCTGGGGTTACCGAAGACCCACAACACGCCCTGGGCGAACCCGTAGTCCAGCCCGGCCACGATCGTCAACATCACGGCGACGAAGACGACCACCACGGCGGTGTAGGTCAGCAGTTCCTTCCGGGTTGGCCAGATGACCTTACGCAGTTCGGCTACGACCTCGCGGAAGAACCGGGCGATCCGGCCGAAAAATCCCACCCGCTGGGTTTCCGACTTGGCCTTCGGCCGACTGTCCGCCGACTCCGCCTTGGTCCGGGAACGGGTGGCGGTGCCACCGCGCGAGACCGGCTCCTCGCCCTCGTCGGCGTCATCGTCGACAGCGTCGTCGATCGTCTCGTCGTCAAGACGGTCGTCGTCCGCGGCGTCCTCGCCGCGCCGGTTGCTCTCGGCCACTTCGCCCTCCGTCGGGGGGTGCTGGGTTCGTACGTCGGGTGGACGCACGACACGCTGGTCACGCCGACCGAGTACGAGTACCGCGCTCGGCCGAAACCCGGACCCTACCGTCCCCCGGGACGGGCCGCGGCCGGCGGAGCCGACGGAAACTGCCTTCGGCGGGGGCGACCCGCTCCAGAACAGCCCCGCCGATGCCACCACCACGGGACGATCGTCGCGTCAGCGACTCCGACCCCCGGGAACGGTCAGGCCTAAGGCGCAGGGGTGACAGGACTTGAACCTGCAGCCTGCGGTTTTGGAGACCGCTGCTCTGCCAATTGAGCTACACCCCTGTGCGGGAAAGCCGTTCCTACCCGGGCATGCGTGCCTGAGTAGGGCCTACTTGCCCCACGGCGGACCAGTGTACGGGTAGACGACCGACTTTCCCAACCGGCCACCACCGCGTGCCGAACTCCCCGCCGGCACCTCACCCGCAGTAGCCGAACGCCCGGTGCGGCAAGCCGATCGGGGCCGGACGGGCGCGGGCGAAGATCGACGGTCAGGCTGCGGCGATCGGGCCGCGGATGATCGCCCGCGCCTGCGCCAGCACCTTCTCACCCAGACAGGTCGCGGTCAGGTCGAGCCTGGTCAGACCCGGCTCGGCACCCTCGCGGACCACCGCGCGTACCTCGATCTCGGTGCCCTCGTCGTCGTCGGGCACGACCACCGGCCGGGTGAACCGGACGCCGTACTCGACCACCGCGTCGGGGGCACCGGCCCACTCGGTGACCGCCCGGCCGACCAACGCCATGGTCAACATGCCGTGGGCGATCACTCCGGGCAACCCCACCTTGGTCGCGACCCGGTCGCTCCAGTGGATCTGGTTGAAGTCACCGGAGGCACCCGCGTAGCGGATCAGATCCGCCCTGGTGACCCGGAACGTCTTGACCGGCAGCTCCACGTCAGCCCTCCCCGCGTACGACAAGCTTTGACCAGACCGTGACCACCGGCTCGCCGGCGGCCGTCGAGACGTCGGTCCGGGTGGTCAGGAAATCGTGCCCACCGCGCGAGGTGATCGCCTCCACGGTGTTGACGCAGACCAGCTCGTCCCCGGCGACCACCGGGCGGGCGTAGGCGAACCGCTGGTCGCCGTGGACCACCCGGCTGTAGTCGATGCCGAGCGCGGGATCGTCGATGAGCTGCTGGCTCGCCGCCATCGTGATGAGCACCGGGAAGGTCGGCGGGGCGACCACGTCGCCGTGTCCGAGCGCCCGCGCGGCCTCCGGATCGTGGTACGCCGGATCGGTCGCGCCGATCGCGGTCGCGAACTCACGGATCTTCTCCCGCCCCACCTGGTAGGGGACGGTCGGCGGATAACTGCGGCCAACAAAAGACGGGTCCAACGACATGCCGCGAACCTACACTCCCGGATCCTCGATCACCGTTTGGCGAGACGCCGGTCGGACAAACACGATCGCCGCACCGAGGGCGAAAGCCCGATCGGTACGGCGATGTGGGAAAGACTGCGCGGCCGGCGACAAACCGGCCAGCGGTGCTAGCGGGTCTCGCGGTGAACGGTGTGCTTGCCGTCCCGGGGGCAGAACTTCTTCAGCTCGATACGGTCCGGGTCGTTACGACGGTTCTTACGCGTGATGTAGTTGCGCTCCTTGCACTCCACACACGCCAAAGTGATCTTCGGACGGACATCGGTCGCCTTCGCCACGGCGGAGTGCCTTCCTCGCTTAAGGATCAACTACGACGTAGCAGCCTACCTGCCTACTACGCGGACATGCAAAGTGGGCGCCACTTGGCGCCCTTCACTTCGGTTTCCGGACCTGGCCCGGGCGCCGAGAGTAGCGGTGGCCGGACTTGAACCGGCGACACAGCGATTATGAGCCGCTTGCTCTACCATCTGAGCTACACCGCCGCAGGCGGGTCCAGCTGAACCCTCTGAGCCCCCTTACGGAATCGAACCGTAGACCTTCTCCTTACCATGGAGACGCTCTGCCGACTGAGCTAAGGGGGCGACGCGATCTTGCTTTCGGCGCGCAGGGGTAAGAGTACACGGCGATCCAGCGGTGGGGAAATCGGATCCCGGGGCGTCGCGTAACACCTGCACACCGGCCATCCGACCGGCCTCACGGGACCGCGCGGAGCCGGCGTACGTCGGTGGCCGCGGCGGCTTCGGGCTCCGCCTGGGCACCGAACCAGGCCTCCAGCCGCTCGTACGGCAGCGGCCGGCTGAACAGGAACCCCTGGCCGATCTGGCAGCCGATGTCCTGCAACAGCTCCAGGGTCAGCTCGCTCTCCACGCCCTCGGCGACCACCGAGAGGCCGAACTGCTGGGAGAGCGTCACCACCGCGTTCACGATCGCCAGGTCCACCGGGTCGGTCGCCATCCCCTGCACGAAGGAACGGTCGACCTTGACCTCGTCCACCGGCAAGCGGCGCAGGTACGACAGGGACGAGTAACCGGTGCCGAAGTCGTCCACCGAGAGGCGTACGCCGACCTCGCGCAACCGGCGCAGGGTCGGCATCGGACGGTTGGTCCCGTCCAGCACCCCGGCTTCCTTGATCTCGAACGTCAGCAGTTCCGGCGCCACGCCGTACTCGGCGAGCAACTCCTGGACCCGTTCCGGGAAATGCTGGTCGATCAGCGTACGGGCGGAGAGGTTGACCGAGACCGCGAGCGGCTCGCCACCAGCGGTCCAGTCCCGGCTGCGCCGCAGCCCCTCCCGCAGCACCGCCTCGGTCAGCCGCTCCAGCTGACCGGTGTGCTCCGCGACCGCCACGAAGTCCTCCGGCGAGACCGGACCGTGCGCCGGATGCTCCCAGCGGGCCAGGCACTCCACCCCGACCAGCCGCCGGTCGTCCAGGGTCACCTTGGGCTGGAAGTAGACCTCCAGCTCGTCGTTGTCCAGCGCCCGGCGCAGGTCACCGGCGAGGCCGAGGCGGTGCATCGACCGGGACTCCAGCGCCGGGTTGAACAGTTGGATGCTGCCCGGGGTGGACTTCGCGGCGGTGGCCGCCAGATCGACCCGGCGCAGCAGCGTCTCCGGGTCGTTGCCGTGGTCCGGGTGGATCGCCACCCCGACGGCGGTGTCCACGTCGAGCACCAGCGTCCCGAAGACCATCTGGTCCTGGATCTGCTCGCGCAGCTCGGCGGCCAGGTTGGTGGCCGCCTCGGCGTTCTCCACCCGCAGAGTCACCAGGAACTCGTCCCCACCGACCCGGCCGACCAGCGCGGCGGCCGGAGCGCAGGACCGCAGCCGCGAGGCGACCTCGGTCAGCACCTCGTCGCCGGCCGCGTGCCCGAGCGACTCGTTGACCTGACGCAGCCCGTCCACGTCGAAAAGGAGTACGGCGACCACCTCACCGGGCGCCCGGACCCGTACCGCCTCTTCCAGGGCCTCGGTCATCCGGCGCCGGTTCGGCAGGTCCACCAGCCCGTCGTGGTACGCGTCGTGGCGCAGCCGGTCGACCAGCCGGGAATTCTCCAGCGCCACCGCCACGTGGGCCGCGATCGTCTCGAAGATGGGGACGTCCCCCGGCACGAAATGCGTGGCGCCACCGAGCCGGTTGACCACCTCAAGGGTCCCGATCACCGCCTGGCCGGAGCGGAGCGGAGCGACGATCACGTCCTTGACCCCCGCCGCGCGCAACACATGCCGCGTCTTCTCGTCGTCCTCCACTCGTTTACCGACGGCGATGGTCTGCATCTCCTGCTGCGCGCGGGCGCGGAGGACCGGTGGTGTCCGGTCGAAGTCGAGCAGGCCGGGATCGTCCACCCGCGCGGTGAGCAGCACCTCGGGGTGACGCCCCTGGGCGGGCAGCCACAGGGTCGCGTACTCGGCCTGCATCAGTGACCGGACGCGGCCGAGCATCACGTCCGCCAACGTGCCGTCCTGACCGCTACGGGTGATCGCCCTGGTGAGGTCGTATATGTCGGCAAGCGTGCGATGCTGTCGGAAGAACTGTGCGTAGGACCGCCCGAGTGACGCCAGACCGCCGCCGAGCACGGCCAGCAGCAGCACCGACCACCAGGTGGTGACGAGCGCGATCAGCACGATCAGTCCGAGCGCCACGTTCGCTGCGGCAACGAGGAGGCTCGGTGGGGAGGTCCGGGCCGCCTCCCAGCCCGCCTGAGGGCCCTGCATCAGCGTGATCACGCCGACCACGGCGGCAACGGTGACGAGGGTGATCGTGCTGACCCCGGCGGCCAGGATGCCCCAGGTGGCCGGCCCGGCGCCCTCCATGGCGGGAAGCGCTTGCAGCACCAGTCCGGCCAGCGAGGTCGCGGCCGCGGTCTTCGCCACATTGAAGACGGCCTTCGCGGTGCCGAACTTGCGCCTGAGCTGGGTGATCACCGACGCCAGGGTGTAGGCCAGCACCACGGTCAGCGGATGCAGGAAGTACAGCGCCAGAACCAGTGGAATCTCGGTGATGGTGACGCCGAAGGTCTGTCGCCGAATGACGAAGTGGGTCATCGACCCTTCGGTCACCACCATGGCGACCATCAGGATGATGGCGATCAGCCAATAGCCCGGGGAACTGGCGACGCGATGGCTCTCCGTAGCCGGGATGTCCAGGATCCCCAACGCAACGGACCAGAGCACCGCCAAGATGGCCAGCGGAGCGGTGAGGAACCAGGCGTGCTCAGCGGGTCGTCGTGACGAGGACTGCCGCCTGGCCATACCGCTCCCTTGGTTGCGTTCCCAGCGGGTCCGAGAGACGGAGCCGCGAGGTCGTCCTAAACGCCGCTCCCGCCCACCGGCCCCGCAGATGCGGCACCGAAGCCAGCCGTCCACTCCCAGGTCAACTGAGTGAAGGTATGAACCTCCTCGGCGACGAACATCGCACCGAAGAGACCTGCCAGCGCAAGGGCTGGGCCAAGCAGCCGACACAGCCGTCGTGCAGACATCGTTGGCTCCTGTCGAGAGAATGACGGAGAGGAGGTGGAGGTTCCATGATGGTGCCACAGCTACCGGAGGCAGCAAAGCGGTACGGGCCTGCCGCGCCGCCGATCCCGCAAATTCCAACCGAACGGTAGGGACAACTCCGCCGGCTGGATGCAACCCCAAGTATCACAGATCCCCGACTTGGTGCGCGTACCGCACGAAGTGAACTTTTCCTCGAATCAGAAAACCCGGTCTAAATCGCGTGCCACCTCATAATCGACCTAACGAACTTATGCCTTCAAGACTCCCCATATCGGACGGTCTTCCCCGGCCAACCGACCTCCGACCTGCTGCACCGCACCGTAGCTCGGACGTCAACGCAACGCTCACCCCGGCGACACAATGCGTGGCAATCCAGGCCCTCCGGGCAGCGGACGCCCCCTCCGGACCACCGCTCGACGGCTCGATTCATGGCGACTTGAGTGCCGCCGGAGCAAAGATCTCGGTATCGGGTACGACAAACAGTCGATACGAGGTCGCGGCGCCAATCACAGAAGGTATTCGTACACTTTGGACCGGTGATTGAGTCAGCCGGTACGACAGTTGCCGGCCACCCGATAAGCACACCGCCGGCGGTCACCACATCACCATGAGTGGGCAATCGGCACGATCGCCGACGAAACATCCTTCGACCCGATCGCCCGCACCGATCTTGTTTTCCCGGCGTACCCGCGCATCGGCAGCTCGTGCCGGTGCAGGTCTTGACATGAGCCCGGTCTTCGGTGACGTCGACCGACAGTGCAAACGAGGACAGCAGCGGCAGACACCACGTGACCTAAGTCACGTGGCTCCCGGGGTTCCGGCTACCCGTCACGGGCGCGTTCGACCGTCGGTGGTTCCGGCGCGGTCGTACCAGAGATCCGCCGGACGGCAAACGCGGGTGACAGCCGGCCGCCGGGCTTCTAGCGTGCGCACCATGCCCCATACCCCTGGCTCCGGGAGCGACTGGCGTCACGACGAGTTGCACCGGCTGTGCGAGGAGGAGCGTCGGATGACGGTGGAACTGGCGGACACCCGCGACGCGATCGCACGACTCGTCACGCAACTGCTTCCCGCGCACGCGTCCGCAGCGCAGATCGAGCCGGTGCTACAGGCCAGCGGGTACGGCCGGTGGATGATCGACAAGATGCGCGAGGGCCGACTCTGGCACCGGTGACCGGCTGCCGGGCGGCTCCCCCGCCCACCGTCTGCCCACGGGGAGCCGTGGACGGCCGGATCTGGCTGGACTCGGCTGGATCAACGAGAATCGCCCCTGACCGGCATCTCTGCTGGTCAGGGGCGATAACCGCACCTGGTGGCGGGTAGAGGATTCGAACCTCTGAAGCTTTCGCGACGGATTTACAGTCCGCTCCCATTGGCCGCTCGGGCAACCCGCCAGGGCGTGCCGCCACGGTTAACGCGGCAGCGGAAGCAAGGATAGCGGTTGCACCGGGCACCTTCGCAACTGGGTATGGTCGGCATGTCGGACAGCCCAGCAGCCGTCCGGGACATCTTCATACCGCGACCCAGCAGGAGCATGATCATGGCAGCCAACCCGTCGTTCGACATCGTCAGCAAGGTCGACCGGCAGGAGATCGACAACGCCCTCCGGCAGACGGAGAAGGAGCTCGGCACGCGCTTCGACTTCCGCGGCACCGGCGCGGAGATCTCCTGGTCCGGCGAGGAGGCGATCAGCCTGCAGGCCGAAACGGAGGAGCGGGTCAAGGCGGCGCTGGACGTCTTCCGGGAGAAGCTGGTCAAGCGGAACATCTCGATGAAGGCGCTGGACGCCGGCGACGCCCGCGCCTCCGGCAAGATCTACAAGATCGACTGCAAGGTGATCCAGGGCATCGACTCGGAGAAGGCCAAGTCGATCGGCAAGAAGATCCGCGACGAGGGGCCGAAGGGCGTACAGGCGCAGATCCAGGGCGACCAGTTGCGGGTGACCGCCAAGAAGAAGGACGACCTCCAGGCCGTCATCGCGCTGCTCAAGAGCGAGGATTTCGGCGTCGCCCTGCAATTCACGAACTACCGGTAACACGTCCGCTGCGGCCCGCCGACGGCGCGGGCCGCAGCCGGAGCCGTGGGCGGGTCACCCGGGCCGGTCCACGCCGGAGCGCGTACCGGCCCGGGCGGGTCAGACGAGTTCGGCGGCGAGCGCCTGCTCCACGCGTACGGCCTCGCGGGCCTCGGCCCGTGCGATCGGGCCCCGGCGGGGCGCCGCGACCCCGGCCGCGACGGCGACCGCCGCACCGGCGAAGAGAAAAGCCCACGGTACGCCGACCTGGTCGACGATCAACCCGGCCGCCGCGCCACCGGCGGCGCTCGCCGCCACCGACACGGTCACCAACCAGGTGTACGCCTCATTGAGCATGCTGCCCGGCGAGATCCGCCCGACCATGGTGTTCTCCAGGGTCAGCGCCGGTGCGATGGTCGCCCCGCCGATCACCAGTGCGACGCCGAGCGCGACCGGGTGCGGCATCAGCGCGAAGACGGCGAAGCTGGCCGCGACGGCGGCGAGCAGCAGCGCGAACTGTCGGGTCAGGTTCGGGGCCGGCCGCCGGGTGCCGAACCAGACCCCGCCGATGGCACTGCCGACCCCCCAGACGGCAAGCAGGACACCGGCCAGGCTCTCGGCGTCGCCGGGGACGTGCGCGGAGGCGTACGCCGGCACGGCCACACCGGCGGCGCCGAACGCGAGTCCCAGACCGGCGGCGCAGAGCAGCAGTGCGGAGAAGCCGCCGGAGCGCAGTGGGCCGAGGCCGGTGGCGTGGGCGTGGGTGGGGTGCGGGCGCCAGCCGCGCATGACCCGCCCGAGCGCGACGGCGAGGGTGCCGACGAGCGTCACCACGGCCGCCCCGATCAGCGCGGCGGTGGCGTCGGCGAGCAGCACGAAGAACGCGACCAGCAGCGGGCCGAGTACGAAGACCACCTCGAACAGGGAGGTCTCGGCGGCGAGTGCGGTGTTGCGGAGCCCGTACCGGCCGGAGCCGGGTTCGGTGAGGTCGTTCCAGGCGCCCCGGATGGCGGCGGTGAGCGGCGGGAAGGTCGCACCGGCGACACCCGACATGAGGTAGATCATGGTGAGCGCGTCCGCTCCGGCCCGGCTGGCGAGCAGGAGCCCGACCAGGGCCAGCGGGTGCGCCACGGCGGTGACGACGAGCACCGGGGTCGGGCCGATCCGGTCGGCGATTCGGCCGGCGATCGGGCTGAGTGCGGCGCCGGCCAGGGCGTACACGCCTCCTGCCGCGGCGGCGAGCGCGTACCTGCCGGTGACCTGTTCGACGACCAGGAGCAGCGCGAGCGGGGTCATGCCGATGCCGAGCCGGCCGATGATGCCGGTGATCAGCAGCATCGGCGCGCCGGGGATCCGCCAGACCAACAGATACTGGCGCAGCGCAGCCACGGGGATCGACCTCCTGGTCACGGGACGGGGGTGTAACGAGCGGAAAGCCCCTCGACCCTAACGCCCCGGTCGCCTCGGGGTGAAACGACTTACTCCGGCCGGAAGCCGTCGACGCGTACCAGGTTGCGGTGGACCGGGCGCGGAGAACACCGAACCGGCGGGACCCCTGGTTCGGGATCCCGCCGGTCGCCGTGGCGTCGGTACGCGCTCAGCGAGTCAGCACCGGCTCAGCGCTGGAACTGCACCGGCCCGGAGTTCTGGGCCATCTGCTCCAGCCGGCGTACCCGCTCCTGCATCGGCGGGTGGGTGGAGAACAGACCCGCCAGGCCGCCACCCCTGAACGGGTTGTCGATCATCAGGTGGGCGGTCGAGGTGAGGCGGTTGTCGGCCGGCAACGGGAGCCGTTGCGTACCCTCGTGGATCTTCCGCAGGGCGCTGGCCAGGGCCAGCGGGTCACGGGTGATGGTGGCGCCGGAGGCGTCCGCCGCGTACTCCCGGTTCCGGCTGATGGCGAGCTGGATCACGCTGGCGGCGATCGGGCCGAGGATCAGCATGAGCAGCAGCGCCGCCGGGTTCGGGCCGTCGTCGTCGTCCCCGCCACCGATGGGCAGGAACCAGGCGAAGTACGACAGCATCGTGATGATGCCGGCGAGACCCGCCGCGACGCTGGAGATCAGGATGTCCCGGTTGTAGACGTGTGACAACTCGTGCCCGATCACGCCCCGCAACTCGCGGTAGTCGAGGATCTGGGTGATGCCCGTCGTCACGGCAACCGCCGCGTGCTGCGGGTTACGCCCGGTCGCGAACGCGTTCGGCTGCATGGTCGGGCTGACGTAGAGCCGGGGCATCGGCTGCCCGGCGGAGGTGGAAAGCTCCCGGACCATCTGGTAAAGCGCCGGGAACTCCGCCTCGGTGACCGGCTTCGCCCGCATCGAGCGGAGCGCGAGCTTGTCCGACCAGAAGTAGCTGGCCGCGTTCATACCCAGCGAAACCAGGACGGCGACGACCAGACCGCCGCTGCCGCCGAGCGCGTAACCGACGCCGAGAATCAGCGCGGTGAGCAGGCCGAGCAGTGCGGCCGTCTTGAGACCGTTGCGGTGGCTGTGCACTATCACTCCTTCGGTGCGCGGTTCTCGTGAAACCGCTGACCGTTCCAACAACTCGATACCCATCAACAATCCCCATATAGCTGAGAATTGCCTGTAAGACGGGGGTACGAGGTGGAGTTCTCGGCACCGAAGTCCGGTTCGCCGCCACCGGTCACCAACCGGCGGCGGCGTCCAGCACGAGTTGTGGGGCGAAGCCGATGACGACCGTCACCACGGTGGCGGCGGCGAGTGCCGCGGCGACCGGCCACGGCACCCGTACGCCGGGCGGACGCTCACTCGCGGTGGCGTCCCCGGCGGGCGAGAAGAGGGTGGCGGCGACCCGTACGTAGTAGGCCAGTCCGATCACCGCGTTGACCGCCACCACCAGGGCCAGCCAGTCGGAACCGCCGAACAGCAGCGACCGGACCACGGTGACCTTCGCGAACAGGCCGGCGAGTCCGGGTGGCAACCCGGCGAGCCCGACCAGCGCCAGCGCCAGCGCGATGCCGACGGCCGGGCGGCGACGGGCAGCGCCCCGGTAGTCACCGATCTCCCCACCGTCACCGTGCCCGGCCCGCAGGGCGATCACCGCACCGAACGCGGACAGCTCCAGCAGCACGAAGAAGACGGTGTACGCCAGCGCGGCGGTCAGCGCCGTCCCGAACGCGTCGCCGGTGCGCCCGTCGGCGAGCGCGAACGCGCCCAGCGGGGCGATGACGTAACCGGCCTGGGCGACCGAGGACCAGGCCAGCAGGCGGACCATCCGGGTCTGCCGGAGGGCGACCAGGTTGCCGACGGTCATCGTCAGCACCGCCAGTGCGGCCAGCACCGGTCCGGTCACCGACCCCGGCAGTACGGCGTTCGCCAGCGGAACCGACCCGTCCGACACCACCGCACCGGCCACCGGGGCGACGATCCCGGTGACCGCCAGCAGGGCGACGACACCGCCGAGCTTCGACGCGGTGGAGAGGTACGCGGCGACCGGCAGCGGGGCGCCGTCGTACGTGGCCGGGGCCCAGGCGTGGAACGGCACCGCCGCGATCTTGAATGCCAGCCCGAGCACCACCAGCGCCACCGCGGCCGAGGTGAGCGGGACGTCCAGCAGGTCCGGTCCGGCGGCGAAGGCGGTGGCCAGCAGGCGGAAGTGCAGCGCCCCGGTGACCGCGTACAGCAGGGCCGCGCCGAGCAGGGTGACGGCGGTCGCCACCACGCTCACCACGAAGAAGGTGACGGCGGCCTCGGCGCCGGCCACGCTGCGGCGGCGGAGCCCGACCAGCACGTACAGCGGCAGGGTCAGGGTTTCCAGAGCCACGATCAGGGTGATCAGGTCGCCGGCACCGGCGAGCACCACACCGCCGGTCATCGAGCAGGCGAGAAGGAAGCAGTACTCCCCCGCCGGCACCTCCCCGGCCCGCAGCAGCGGCACCGAGAACGCCAGCACCCCGAGGGTGAGCAGGGCGAACAGGGCACCGATCAGCCCGCTGCGGCCGGTGGACAGGAACGAGCAGGCGTCGCCGACGCAGAACGTCTGCCGGTTGTCGCCCGCGCCGACCACCAGGGCCCCGACGGCGGTGGCGGCCGCGCCGACCGCGAACACGGCGCTGGTCGCGCCCCGCCGGCCCGCCACCAGGTCGGCCAGCAGCACCAGTACGGCGGTGCCGGCGGCCAGGTACGCCGGCAGCAGCGCGATGTTGTCCACACTCTGGGTCAGGTTCATGAGATCGCCTCGATCAGGGCCTTCACCGGTTCGTCGGCGACGTCGAGCGCGATCGGCGGCAGCAGTCCGATGGCGAGCGTGAACACCACCAGCGGTGCCCAGATGGCCTGCTCGACGCCGTACCCCCGGGGGGTCAGGTTGGCCACGGCG
This sequence comes from Micromonospora sp. NPDC049529, assembly GCF_055586685.1. Classification (NCBI taxonomy): domain Bacteria; kingdom Bacillati; phylum Actinomycetota; class Actinomycetes; order Micromonosporales; family Micromonosporaceae; genus Micromonospora; species Micromonospora sp. NPDC049529. The sequence goes on along the minus strand of NZ_JBVJHT010000031.1, from coordinate 10,570 downwards.
GGCGTCGCCGGGCCGTGGCTGATCCGGCGCAGCATTCGCAGGAAGTACGCGGCGGTGAGCGCCCCGCCGAACGCGGCCAGCACGCCGAGCGTCGTCCAGTACGGTCCGCCGTGCCGCAGGGCGGCGACGATGGCGAACGCCTCCCCCCAGAAGCCGGCGAGTCCGGGCAGCCCGAGCGAGGCGATGGCGGCGAAGCCGAGCAGCCCGGCGAGCCGGGGTGCGGTCTCCCGCAGCCCGCCGAGTGCGGCCAACTCCCCGGTGTGGGTCCGGTCCTTGATCGCCCCGGCGACGAAGAAGAGCAGTCCGGTGATGACGCCGTGGGCGATGTTGCCGATCAGCGCCGCCTGGATTCCGGTGGTGGTCACGGTGGCGATGCCGAGCACGACGAACCCCATGTGCCCGACGCTGGAGTACGCGATCAGCCGCTTCAGCTCGGTCTGCGCCAGGCAGACCAGGGAGCCGACGATGATCGCCGCGACGGCGAGCGCCCCGAGCACCGGCGCGGCCCAGCGGGCGCCCTCCGGGGTGATCCCGACCCCGATCCGGATCAGGCCGTACGTGCCCATCTTCAGCAGCACCCCGGCGAGGATGACACTGCCGACGGTCGGCGCCTGGCTGTGCGCGTCCGGCAGCCACGAGTGCAGCGGCCAGAGTGGACTCTTCACCGCGAAGGCGAGCGCGAACAGGGTGAACGCCACCAGTTGGGTGGTCCGGGACAGCCCGGTCCCGCCGGTCAGCTCGACGATGTCGGCGGTGCCGGCGGCGCTGACCGCGACGAAGACGCCGACCAGCAGCAGCACCGAGCCGAACAGGGTGTAGAGGGCGAACTTCCGGGCCGCGTGCACCCGGCGCTCCCCGCCCCAGATCGCGATCACCGCGTACATCGGGAGCAGGACGACCTCGAAGAAGACGAAGAACAACACCAGGTCGAGGGCGAGGAAGGTGCCCAGGATGCCGACCTCGATGACCAGCAGCAGGGCGGCCAGCGTACGGCCCCGGCCCGGTGCCGGTGCCCGCCACCAGGTGTACGCGCAGCAGAGCAGCGTCAGCAGCGTGGTCAGGATGACCAGCGGGTACGAGATCCCGTCCACGCCGAGGTGGAACCGCAGGTCCAGGCCGGGCACCCAGGTCCAGTCCAGTTCGTGCCACGGGTGGATGCCCGGCGGCCCCTGCTCCGGCACCTGGTGGGCGAAACCGCCGCCCCCGACACCGAAGAAGAGCAGCACGCTCACCACCAGCGTGGCGGCGGCGAAACCGGTGGCGACCGCCCGGCCCGCCCGGTCGAGGCGTTCGGGCAGGGCGGCGGCGATCACCGCACCGACCGCCGGCAGGGCCAGGATGGCGACGAGTCCGACCTGTCCGGCGTTCATCCGCCGACTCCGATCAACACGGCGGCGAGCCCGATCAGCAACGCCCCGGCCAGTACGGCGGTCGCCGCCCTCGGCAGCCCGGCCCGGTGCAGCACGCCGAGGGAGTCACCGAGCGCACCGCTGCCCCGGCCGACGCCCTCGACCGCCCCGTCGACCAGCACCTCGTCGCCGCGCCGCCCGATCCGGCCCAGTGCCGTCACCGGGCGTACGACCAGGGTGTGCTGGAGTTCGTCGAGCCAGAACGCGCGGTCGAACGCGGGCCGCAGCGGGCCCAGCGCGAGCGCCGGGTCGGTGGCCGGGTCCCGCCGCCACCGCCACCAGGCGAGTCCCGCGCCCAGCAGCAGCAGGGCGACCGGGTAGACCAGTTGCGGGCCGAAGTGGATCAGCTCCTCGTCCAGCGGCATCAGGTTCGAGGGGTGTTCGGCGGTGGCCGGCGGCAGGAGCCAGCCGGCGAACGGCCCGGCGAACGCGACCATCCCGAACAGCGTGCTCGGCACCGCCAGCAGCAGCACCGGCCAGCGGAGCAGGGCGGGCGGGTCGTGCGGCGCGGCCTCGCCCCGGTAGGAGCCGGCGAAGGCGCGCAGCAGCAGGCGGGTGGCGTACCAGGCGGTGACCGCGACCCCGACCAGGCCGGCGATCCAGACCAGCCAGCCAACCGGTGCGCCGGCCGGGCCGGCACCGTCGAGCGCGGCCCGTTCGGCGACCGCGAGGATGCCGTCCTTGCTCCAGAACCCGGCCAGCGGCGGCACCCCGGCGAGCGCGCCGAGCCCGATCACCGTGCACCAGAAGGTGACCGGCATCCGGCGGCGCAGCCCGCCCATCGCCGCCATCGAGTTGGTGCCGGTGGCGTGGATGACGCAGCCGGCGGCGAGGAACAGCAGCGCCTTGAAGGCGGCGTGGCTGAGCAGGTGGAACAGCGCGGCGGCGGGCGAGCCGACGGCGAGCGCGCCGGCCATGTAGCCGATCTGCGAAACCGTCGACCAGGCCAGCACCCGTTTGATGTCGTCCTGGGCGGTGGCGGCGAGCGCGCCGAGCAGCAGGGTGACCGCGCCCATCACACCGAGCACGGTCAACGCCGTCGGCGACTTCACGAACAGCGGGTAGAGCCGGGTCACCGCGTAGATGCCGGCGGCGACCATGGTGGCGGCGTGGATCAGTGCCGAGATCGGGGTCGGGCCGGCCATCGCGTCCGGCAGCCAGGTGTGCAGCGGGAACTGGGCGCTCTTGCCGGCCACCCCGGCCAGCAGCAGCAGGCAGGCGACGGTGAGCGTGGTCGGGTGGAAGTCGTGCGCGAGCACCTCGGAGATCCGGAAGCTGCCGGCGGTGAAGCCGAGCACCGCGATGCCGAGCAGGAAGCCGACGTCACCGACCCGGGTGACCAGGAACGCCTTCACCGCCGCCGCCGGTGCCTCCGGCAGCCGCCGGTCGTGCGCGATCAGTAGGTAGGAGCAGATGCCCATCACCTCCCAGCCGACCAGCAGCAGGAGCAGGTCACCGGCGACGACCACCAGCAGCATGGCGGCGGTGAAGAGGCTGATCTGGGCGGCGTAGGGGGCGTACCGGTCGTCGTGGTCGAGGTAGCCGACCGAGTAGACCTGCACGGCGAGAGCGACCACCGCCACGGCGATCGCGACCAGGGCGGCGGTCGGGTCGAGGCGTACCCCGGCGGTCACGTCCAGGTCACCGAACTCGACCCAGAGCGCGGATCCCTCGGCGGCGGCGCCGTCCAGGGACACGAGCAGGAACACCGCGATGACCAGGCTCGCGGCGGCACCGGCGATGCCGAGGCCGGCGGCGACCGCCCGGGACCGCTGCGGCAGCAGCAGCCCGGCCAGGGCCACCCCGAACGGTACGGCCGGCAGCAGCCAGCCGAGCACGATGTCGAGGGTCACCTGGCCCCCACCCCGTCGGCGGCGGAGCCGGTGGCGTTCCCGCTGCCGGTGGCGGCGACCGCCGGCTCCGGTCCGGAGTCCGGTGGGTGCTCGTGCAGGCTCACCTCGTCCAGCGCGACGCTGCCGCGCAGCCGGTAGAGCTGCAACACGATGGCCAGACCGACGCCCACCTCGGCGGCGGCGATCACGATGACGAACAGGGCGAACACCTGCCCGCCGTGCGGCAGCGCCGACCGGGTGGTGCTGTCGGCGGTGACCAGCAGCAGGTTGACCGCGTTGAGCATCAGCTCGACCGCCATCAGCACCAGCACCGCGTTGCGTCGGCGGAGCACGCCGTAGACGCCCAGGCCGAACAGGATCGCCGCGGTGACGTACGGGATCACGGGTCTCATCGGCGCCGCCCCGGAATCCGTACGCTGATCGCGATCGCGCCGACCAGCGCCGAGAGCAGCAGCACGGAGAGCACCTCGAACGGCAGCACCCAGCGGCCGAAGATCTCCGCGCCGAGCCGTTCGGCGGTCCCCGGCTCCGGCAGGTCCACCGTGGACCAGCGGAACGCGTCGATGAGCAGCAACGTCAGCCCGGCCCCGGTGCCGCCGCCGATCAGGGCGGCCGGCCAGCCGGGCCGGTCCAGGTCGGTGGAGGCGCCGATCGGGGCGCGGGTGAGCATCACCGCGAAGAGCAGCAGCACCACCACCGCGCCGACGTAGACCAGCACCTGCACCCAGGCCAGCAGCTCGGCGGTGAGCACCAGGTAGAGCCCGGCGACCGCACCGAGGCAGACGACCAGGTAGAGGCCGGCCCGGACCAGGTGCCGGGTGCTGACCACCAACGCGCCGGAGCCGACCGCGACCGCCCCGAGGGCGAGCAGCAGCGCGTCCGCCCCGGTCACGACCGCTCCCTGCGGCCGGCCACCGTCCCGGCCCCGGTTGTCGTCCCGGTCACGGTTGTCGTCCCGGTCACGGCGTCTCCGTGGGGGCCGGCGGTTTGGCGGCGGGCGGGGCGGCGGGACGCTGTGGGCGTACCGGTGCGACGGTCGGGCGGGACGCGCCCGGCGCCGGGGTGACGGCCTTGCGCGCGGCGGCGGTCTCCTCCTTCGCCGGCTCACCGTTCGGATCGTGCGCGGGCGGCGGCGGTACGGTCGCCATCCACTGCCCGAGGTGGTCCTTGTCGTGCAGCAGGTCCTTGATGTCGTACTCGGCGTACTCGAACTCGGGGGACCAGTAGAGCGCGTCGAACGGGCAGACCTCGATGCAGATGCCGCAGTACATGCAGAGGGAGAAGTCGATGTCGAACTTGTCCAGCACGTTGCGCTGCCGGGGCCGGGCCGCGCCGGGGACCTGGACCTCTTCCTTGTGCGAGTCGATGTAGATGCACCAGTCCGGGCACTCGCGGGCGCAGAGCATGCAGACCGTGCAGTTCTCCTCGGCCAGGGCGATCACCCCGCGCGAGCGCGGCGGCAGCTCGGGCTCGACGTCCGGGTACTGCTGGGTGTGCGAGTGGCCGACCATCGTCTTGAGGGTGACCGCCAGCCCCTTCGCGAGACCCTCTCCGGGCACCTTCATGCCACCGGCCCACTCTGCTCGCTCATGCCGCCCATCCTGCACTGTCGCCCGCCCCGGCGCGACCACCACCCGCCACTTCCCGCCCTACCGGCGGTGCCGGGTGCCGTACGCTGGGCTCGGGGATCGGGTCCCGCGTGAGAGGAACGTGCATGACCTCCGCACTCGGCGACGCCTACCCGCCGACGGGCGGGTGGACCAGGTCCCCTGACACCGATGATCAGTCGGCTGGTCCCCCGACACCGGCGAGCGGTGGCAGCACCTCGACGCCGAGCTGTTGCAGGAGCTGGAACAGCTCGTTGACGCTCCACACGTCGATGATCTTGCCGGCCGGGTCGAACCGCAGGAACGTCGCGCCGGAGTAGCTGACCACCTGGCCGGTCGGCGGCACCGGGCCGAACGCGCCCCGCTGGGTGCCGGCGGCCCGCCAGTGCAGGGCGGCCCGCTCACCGGAGACGATCAAGTCGACGATCTTGTAGCGCAGGTCCGGAAAGGCCGTACGACGCTCCCGGTGCCAGGCCAGCACCGCCGCCGGCCCCGAGCCGCCGAGGCCGGGGCACTCGTCGGCGACCAACTCGTACGCCGTCTCCTCGCGGGAGTCGTGCCAGACGTCCGTGACGAACTGCCGTACCGCGCTGTCGATGTCGACCACGATGAGTCAGCCTAGCCCTCGAAGGGCCGGGCCCAGAAAACGACGCTCCGCTCAGAGGACGACGCGAACCGCCGTGGTGAGCACCAGTTGGCCGAGCGCCACCGGGACCAGCACCAGCCAGCAGAGCCGCTGCAACTGGTCCTCGCGCAGGCGCGGGTAGGCCACCCGGAACCAGATCACCACGAAGGAGACCGCGAAGATCTTGAGCAGGGTCCAGAGCCAACCGAGGTACTCGTCCCCGAACGGGCCCTGCCAGCCGCCGAGGAACAGGACCGTGGTCAGGGCCGCGATCACCACGATGCCGACGTACTCGGCGAGCAGGAAGAAGGCGAATCGCAGGCCGGTGTACTCGGTCAGGTACCCGAAGACCAGCTCGGAGTCGGCGATCGGCATGTCGAACGGGGGCCGGCGGATCTCGGCCAGTCCGGCGACGAAGAAGACGAACATGGCCGGCGCCTGCCAGATCAGCCACCACGGCTGCCACGCCTGCACGATGCCGGGCAGGCTCAGCGTGCCGGCGGCGATCGCCACGCTCGCCGCCGACAGCACCAGCGGCAGCTCGTAGCCGAGCAGCTGGGCCGCCCCGCGCAACCCGCCGAGCAGGCTGTACTTGTTCGCCGAGGCCCAGGCCGACATCAGCACCGCGACCACACCCACGCCGATCACGGCCAGGACGAAGAACAGGCCGATGTCCAGCGGCTGCCCGACCAGATCCCCCGGTCCGAGCGGGATGACCAGCAGAGCCAACAGGTACGGCACCAGCGCCACCACCGGCGCCAGCCGGAACACCGCCCGGTCGGCGGCCCGGGGCGTGATGTCCTCCTTCTGCACGAACTTGATCCCGTCGGCGATCAACTGGGCCCAGCCGTGGAAGCCGCCCGCGTACATCGGGCCGAGCCGGCCCTGCATGTGCGCCATCACCTTGTGTTCGAGCTGACCGACGACGAGCGGCAGGGTGAGGAACGCGACCACCACTGCCACCACCCGGATCAGCAGTTCCAACCAGAGCGGCATCAGCGGTCGCCCCATTCACCCGGCGCCGGTACGCCCGGCGGCCGCATCGGCGCCCGACGGGCCGCCCCCGCCTCCGACTCACCGGGTTCCTTCGCCCCCGGCCACGGCTTGGCCACCCTCGACGCGAGGACGAACTCCTTGCGCAGTGGGTGCCCCTCGAATTCCGGTGGCAGCAGCAGCGGGCGGAGGTCGGCGTGCCCGGTGAACCCGATGCCGAACATCTCGTGCGTCTCCCGCTCGTGCCAGGCGGCGCCGGGGAAGAGGTCCACGACGGACGGCACCTGCGGCTGCGACCGGGGCACCCGGGTACGCAGCAGCACCCCGTGCCGGTGCCGGGTCGACCAGAGGTGCGCGACGATGTCGAACCCGTCCACCAGTTCGTCCACGGCGGAGAGCCAGTCGAAGAAGTCGCAGCTCAGCTCGGCGTCGTCGCGGGCGACCCGGAGCGCGTCCCGCCACTGCCCCGGCGGCACGTCGACGGTCGCCCGCGCGTACGCCTGCCCGCCGGACACCCCGACCGCGACCTGCTCACACCCGAGCACCGACCCCAGCCGCGCACCGATCTCCTCCGCCATCACCCCCGGATCCTATGACCCCAACCCCCTCCCCCCATGCCCTCCTCCCGCCCCTCCTCCCGCCCCTCCTCCCGCCCCTCCTCCCGCCCCTCCTCCCGCCCCTCCTCCCGCGATCTAGGGCAAATGGTGGTGATCGGAGATCAACAAACACGCATTCGCCCTAGATCGCGGTGGGGGTGGGGGAGGATGGGGGTGTGCGGGCTGTGACTGTTACTCCGGGGGTGGGGAATTCGTTGCGGCTTGCGGAGGATTATCCGGAGCCGCCGATCGACGAGGGGCCGGTGCTGGTCGAGGCGTTGGCGGTGGGGATCTGCGGGACCGATCACGAAATCATCGCGGGGCACTACGGCGAGCCGCCGCCGGGCGCGCAGGAACTCGTCATCGGGCACGAGTCGCTCGGCCGGGTGATCGAGGACCCGACCGGTTCGCTGCGCGCCGGTGACCTGGTCGCCGGTGTGGTCCGGCACCCCGACCCGGTCCCCTGCCCGAACTGCGCGGCCGGCGAGTGGGACATGTGCCGCAACGGCCAGTACACCGAACACGGCATCAAGGGCCGGGCCGGCTTCGCCCGGGAACGCTGGCGGGTCGACCCGGAGTACGCCATCCTGCTGGAGCCGGCGCTGGCCGAGGTCGGCACGCTGCTCGAACCGACGAGTGTGGTGGCGAAGGCCTGGGAACACATCGAACGGATCGGCAAGCGCTCGGTGTGGCAGCCGGAGACCGTACTGGTCACCGGGGCCGGACCGATCGGCCTGCTGGCCGCCCTGCTGGCCTGCCAGCGTGGGCTGACCGTGCACGTGCTCGACCTCGCCCAGACGGGACCGAAGCCGGAGCTGGTCCGGGCGCTCGGCGCGCAGTACCACTCCGAGGGGATGGCCGCGCTCGGCTTCGCCCCGGACGTGGTACTCGAATGCACCGGTGCGCCGTCGGTGGTCCTGGACGTGATGTGCCAGGCGGCACCGAACGGGATCGTCTGCCTCACCGGAGTCTCCACCGGCGGCCGCATGATCGACTTCGACGCCGGGGCGCTCAACCGGGAGCTGGTGCTGGAGAACAACGTGGTGTTCGGCTCGGTCAACGCCAACCGGCGGCACTGGGACCTCGCCGCGACCGCGCTGGCCAGGGCCGACCGGCAGTGGTTGGGCTCCCTGATCAGCCGGCGGGTGCCGTTGGGGGCGTACGCCGAGGCGTACACCCCCGGCCCCGACGAGATCAAGACCGTACTCGACTTCGCCTGAGTCCGGCCGTCAGCGGGATCCGGCCCGGTTACAGGCCCGGCAGGCGGCCGTTGCGGAACAGGTCGACGAAGATCTGGTGGTCCTCGCGGGCCCGCAGCCCGTACGTGTGCGCGAACTCGACCAGGTGGGCCACGAAACCGGCCTCGTCTTTGTCCACCGCCGCCACGATCTCCTCCTCGGTGGAGTAGTCGACCAGGTCGTGGCTGGACTCGTCGTCGGCCACCGAGTGCATCCGGGCCACCGCCCGGCCCAGGTCGCCGATCACCCCGGCCAGCTCCGCCGGCTCGTTGACGTCGGACCAGTCCAGGTCGGCGGCGTACGGGGAGACCTCGGCGACCAACTGGCCGACCCCGCCCAGCTCGGTGAAGCCCAGCCACGGGTCGGCGTGCGCCTGCAACGCCCGCTGCGACTCGGCGGTCCGGTGCCCCTGGTGCTGGAAGTAGCCGCGTACGCCGGGATCGTCGACGTACCGGGCGACCGCCGGCACCTGGGCCTGCTTCATGTAGATCACCACGTCGTTCTCCAGCGCCTGGGTGTGCCCCTCCAGCAGCAGGTTGTACGACGGCAGACCGGCCGAGCCGATGCCCACCCCCTTGCGCAGCACCACGTCCTTGATCTGCGCGGCGACCGGACGCAGGCCGGTGGTCGACACCGGCAGGGTGCCGAGGTAGCGCTCGTACGCGGTCACCACCTCGGCGCGGGCCGTGTCGTCGATCTCGAACACGCCGTCGCCGAGCGCGAACCGGCGCTCGTAGTTGTCGATCGTGGTCTGGTTGGAGAGCAGGTCGACCCGGGTGCTCAACCGGGCCCGCTGCAACACGGTGCGCAACACCCCGTCGGCGTTGTCGAGGGTGATCGACCCGATCGCCTCCTCCCCGCCGGCCGCGATCGCCCGCAGCTCGGTCAGGTACGCGGCGGCGAACCGGGTCACCAGCTCGGTGATCACGTCATCCGAGAGGGCCTTGGCGTACCCGATCAGCGCGACGCTGGCCACGAACCGTTTCAGGTCCCAGGAGAACGGCCCGACGTACGCCTCGTCGAAGTCGTTGACGTTGAACACGAGCTGGCCGGAGCCGTTCATGTAGGTGCCGAAGTTCTCGGCGTGCAGGTCACCGTGGATCCAGACCCGGCTGGTGCGCGGGTTGAGGAAGCGGTCGTCGGCGAAGTCGCCGGTCAGGTCCGCGTAGAAGACCGAGGCGCTGCCCCGGTAGAAGGCGAACGGGGTGGCGGCCATCTTGCGGAACTTGCGCCGGAACGCGGCCGGGTCCAGGGCCATCGACTCGCCGAACTCGGCGGTCAGGACGTCGACCAGCTGGTCCGCCCGTTGATCAGTGTTCATGCTCCGCAGGCTAGTCCGCCCCGACCAGGCCCACCGGTGGACCGGTGACGCGGTCAGCTCGTGGGCGGGCGCACGGGTGGTGCGGTCAGCGACGCGACGCTGCGACCGGTGCCGGCGTCGACGGGTGCGCTGAGCGGATCGGGGCGGGACACCCCGCCGAGGCCGGACTGCTCGGCGGCGATCTTCTCCTGGAGGCGGAGGATGCCGTGCAGCAGCGCCTCCGGCCGGGGCGGGCAGCCGGGCACGTAGACGTCGACCGGGATGAGCTGGTCGACGCCCTTGGTCACCGAGTACGAGTCCCAGTACGGGCCACCACAGTTCGAGCAGGCGCCGAACGAGATGACGTACTTCGGTTCGGGCATCTGGTCGTAGAGCCGCTTGATCGCCGGCGCCATCTTGTCGGTGACCGTGCCGGAGACCACCATCAGGTCGGCCTGGCGCGGGCCGTGGGCGAACGGGATGACCCCGAGCCGGATGAAGTCGTGCCGTCCCATGCTGGTGGCGATGAACTCGATCGCGCAGCAGGCCAGCCCGAAATTGAAGACCCACAACGAGTAGCGGCGGCCCCAGTTGAGCACGAACCGGATCGGCTCGCCGAGCACTCCGGGCAGTTGCATGGTCTCCCCCTCTCGGTCCGGCACCCGACAGTGAACCACAGCATCGCCGTACCACTTGCCTGCAACCGGTGCCGTCGCCGGCACGTGTAACCGGCGTCCTCGGGCAGGGGCCCGGACGGGGAGGAACGAGTGACGGTGACGACAGGTCCGGGCGTCGACGCTTCACCGCCGGTGAGACCCGCCGAGGAGGCGGGCCCGGAAAGACGCGAGAGGGTCGAGTTCGATGCGTTCTACCACGCTCATTTCAGGGCGATGACGGTGCATCTGTGTGCGTACACGGGGGATCTGGGGCAGGCCCAGGATCTGGTGCA
>NZ_JBVJHT010000030.1:31183-91428 GCF_055586685.1 Micromonospora sp. NPDC049529 | reverse complement strand
GCCGATGGTACTGCACTCGGGAGGGTGTGGGAGAGTAGGACGCCGCCGGACAATTTTCAGTTAGGGCCATCCTTCGGGATGGCCCTAACTTGTTTTCCGGCCACGACGTGTTGCGTTTCCGCCGTCGAATCATGAACGAATTCGACGGCACGCAGTCAGTTACGGGTCTGTACGGCAGAGCGGATCTCCAGCATCAGGGGCGCCGCCTCGTCGGACGTACGGCCCGGGAACATCGCCAACGCGACACTGCCATGGTCGGCCCAACCGCAGACCGTCAGGTCGTCGCCCTGGTGGCTGGTTCCGCACTTGAGCACCCCGCCCAGCTCACCCGCCGGCACCTCCCGCAGCCCGTCGATCCGGCCGGAGTCGTCCGCCACGAGCTTGAACAGGCGATCCAGATCCTGCTCCGGTTGCCACATCAACGTCGTACCGCCGAAGAGCAGGACCGACCGATCCGGCTGGGCCGGGTCGGCGTACACGGCGGCGATGCTCTGGTCGACCTCGATGTCGGCGAGGAACCCGCTACGCAGGTAGTCGGCCGTACTCCTGGCCCGTTCGCTGCCGTCCAGGGTGAGGCCGGCGAGCTGATCCGGTGTCGCCAGGGTGGCGTCCTTCTGCTGCGCGACCCGCCAACCCAGGGTGCCGAGCAGTGCGGCGCCGGCCACCCCGACGAGCAGAGCCGCCCCGAGCGCGATCAGCCGACGACGCGACGGCCGACCCGACCGCTCCTTCTCCTCCCGGTCGTCGTCAAATCCAAAACCGGGGGTGATGTCGTACGGTTCCGGGGTGACGTCGACCGGCACCGGATCGGTGGCCGAAGGGCGATCGAAGAGGTTCGCGTCGGACATGACCGACACCGTAGCCCAACCGGTGGTGGTCCACGACGGTCCCGGTCGGGGCCTCCGTAGACTTTCAGGGTGACCGAGACACTGGATACCCAACGCACGGCCGTCCCGTCCCTGCCCGCGCAGTACCAGCCGGGTGAGGTAGAGCAGCGACGGTACGAGCAGTGGGTAGCCGCCGGCCACTTCCGGGCGTCCGCGGACAGTGACAAACCGCCGTTCACCATCGTCATCCCGCCGCCGAACGTGACCGGTTCACTGCACATGGGCCACGCTCTGGACCACACCGTCCAGGACGCCCTGATCCGGCGCAAGCGGATGCAGGGCTTCGAGGCGCTCTGGCTGCCGGGCATGGACCACGCCGGTATCGCCACCCAGAACGTGGTCGAGCGGCAGCTCGCCGCCCAGGGCCTCTCCCGGCACGACCTCGGTCGGGAGAAGTTCGTCGAACGGGTCTGGCAGTGGAAGGCCGAATCCGGTGGGGCGATCCTCGGCCAGATGCGCCGGCTCGGCGACTCGGTCGACTGGGACCGCGAGCGTTTCACCATGGACGAGGGCCTGTCGCGGGCCGTACAGACGATGTTCAAGCGGCTGTACGACGACGGCCTGATCTACCGCGCCGAGCGCATCATCAACTGGTGCCCGCGCTGCCTCACCGCCCTGTCGGACATCGAGGTCGAGCACACCGACGACGACGGTGAACTCGTCTCCATCCGGTACAGCGACGACGTGGTGGTCGCCACCACCCGGGCCGAGACGATGCTCGGTGACACGGCGGTGGCCGTACACCCCGACGACGAGCGGTACCGGCACCTGATCGGGACCGAGGTCGAGGTGCCGCTCACCGGCCGGATGATCCCGATCGTCGGCGACGAACACGTCGACCCGACCTTCGGCACCGGCATGGTGAAGGTGACCCCGGCGCACGACCCCAACGACTTCGAGATCGGCCAGCGGCACCGGCTGCCCTCGCTCACGATCATGGACGAGCGCGGGGTGATCACCGCCCCCGGGCCGTTCGAGGGGCTGGACCGATACGAGGCCCGGCCGGCGATCGTCGCCGCGCTGCGCGAGGACGGCCGGATCGTGGCCGAGAAACGGCCGTACGTGCACGCGGTCGGGCACTGCTCGCGGTGCCGTACGACGGTGGAGCCCCGGCTCTCCCTCCAGTGGTTCGTCAACACCACCCCGCTGGCGCAGGCGGCCGGTGACGCGGTCCGTGACGGGCGGGTCCGGATCGAGCCGGCCGAGCTGGCCAAGCGCTACTTCGCCTGGGTCGACAACATGCACGACTGGTGCATCTCCCGCCAGCTCTGGTGGGGGCACCGGATCCCGGTCTGGTACGGCCCGGACGGCGAGGTCGTCTGCGTCGGGCCGGACGAGCAGCCGCCCACCGGGCCGGGCTGGCGGCAGGACGAGGACGTCCTCGACACCTGGTTCTCCAGCGGGCAGTGGCCGTTCTCCACCCTCGGCTGGCCGGAGCGCACCGCCGACCTGGAGAAGTTCTACCCGACCAGTGTCCTGGTCACCGGCTACGACATCCTCTTCTTCTGGGTCGCCCGGATGATGATGTTCGGCCTGTACGTGATGGACGGCAAACCGCCGTTCGAGGTGATCGCGCTGCACGGCATGGTCCGCGACCAGTACGGCAAGAAGATGTCGAAGTCGTTCGGGAACGTCATCGACCCGCTGGACTGGATCGAGCGGTTCGGTGCCGACGCGACCCGGTTCACCCTCGCCCGGGGCGCCAACCCCGGTGCGGACGTGCCGGTCAGCGAGGACTGGTGCCAGGGCTCCCGCAACTTCTGCAACAAGCTCTGGAACGCGACTCGGTTCGCGCTGATCAACGGGGCGAACGTCGACGGTCCGCTGCCGGACCCGAGCAGCCTCTCCCCGGTCGACCGGTGGATCCTGTCCCGGTTGCAGCACGTGGTCGCCGAGGTCGACGAGCAGTTCGAGGCGTACGAGTTCGCCAAGGTCTGCGACACCCTCTACCACTTCGCCTGGGACGACGTCTGCGACTGGTACGTCGAGCTGGCGAAGCCGGTGCTGGCCGCCGGTGGTGAGCCGGCCGCGGTCACCCGCCGGGTGCTCGGGCACGTACTCGACCAGGTGTTGCGGCTGTTGCACCCGATCGCGCCGTTCGTGACCGACGAGCTGTGGATCGCGCTGACCGGTCGGGACACCATCCAGACCGCCGACTGGCCGGTGACCGAGCCGGCCCTGGTCGACGACGGCGCCGAGGCCGAGCTGGTGATGCTGCAACGGGTGGTGACCGAGATCCGCAGGTTCCGCTCCGACCAGGGGCTGCGGCCGGCGCAGCGGGTCGCGGCGAGGCTCGACGGGCTGGCCGGTGCCGGGATCGCCGGGCACGAGCCGCTGATCCGTTCGCTGGTCCGGTTGTCCGACGGTGGTCCGGACTTCACCGCCAGCGCGACACTGGCGGTGGCCGGTGGGGTGAACGTCGCCCTGGACACCCGTGGCTCGATCGACCTGGCGGCCGAACGGGCCCGGTTGGAGAAGGACCGGGCGGCGGCGGAGAAGGAAGCGGCGCAGGCGCGGGCGAAGCTCGGCAACCCCGCGTTCGTGGACAAGGCGCCGGAGCCGGTCGTCAACAAGATCAAGGATCGGCTGGCCGTCGCCGAGGCCGACCTGGCCCGGATCGCCGCCGCGCTGGAGGCACTCGCGTGAGCGACCGTAACGAGTTCAACCAGGTCGACGCCGAACTGGAGGCACGCGGCTTCACCCGGATGGTCTTTGACCTGGGTCGGATCGAGCAACTGCTCGACCTGCTCGGCAGTCCGCAGCGGGCGTACCCGTCGATCCACCTGACCGGCACCAACGGCAAGACCTCCACCGCGCGCATGATCGACGGGCTGTTGCGGGCGTTCGGCCTGCACACCGGCCGTTACACCAGCCCGCACCTGGAGACCGTGCGGGAGCGGATCAGCCTGGACGGGGAACCGGTGAGCGAGTCGCGGTTCGTCGACGCGTACCGGGAGGTGCTGCCGCTGGCGCGGCTGGTCGACGTACGGGCCAGTGAGCCGTTGACGTACTTCGACATGACCACCGCGCTGGCGTTCGCCATCTTCGCCGACGCGCCGGTCGACGTGGCCGTCGTCGAGGTCGGCCTCGGCGGGGCGGACGACTCGACCAACGTGCTCGGTGCCGGCGTCGCCGTGATCACCCCGATCGGGCTCGACCACACCGAGTGGCTCGGCGACACGATCGAGGACATCGCGCTGGCCAAGTCCGGCATCATCCACAAGGGCGCCACGGTGATCTCGGCGACCCAGACGGAGGAGGCCGCCCGGCCCCTGCTGGAGCGGGTCGCCGAGGTCGGCGCCACCGTCGCCCGCGAGGGCAGCGAGTTCGGTGTGCTGCGGCGGGCCGTGGCGGTCGGCGGCCAGGTGCTGACCATCCAGGGACTCGGCGGCGTCTACGACGAGATCTTCATCCCGCTGCACGGCGCGCACCAGGCGCAGAACGCCGCCGTGGCGCTCGCCGCCGTGGAGGCGTTCCTCGGCGCCGGTGCCGACCGGCAGCTCGACATCGACGCGGTCCGCGAGGGCTTCGCCGAGGCCAGCTCACCCGGCCGGCTGGAGCGGGTCCGGTCCGCCCCGACGATCCTGCTCGACGGCGCGCACAACCCGCACGGGATGGCCGCGACGGTCAACACCCTCCAGGAGGAGTTCGCGTTCAGCCGGCTGGTCGCGGTGGTCGGCGTACTCGCCGACAAGGACGCGTCCGGGCTGCTGGAACTCCTCGAACCGGTGGTCGACACGGTGGTGGTCACCCGGAACACGTCGCCCCGGGCGATGCCGGTGGAACAACTGGCCGACCTGGCCGAGGAGATCTTCGGCCCGGAGCGGGTCGCGACCGCGTCGGACATGCCCGACGCGATCGAGCTGGCCGTGGAACTCGCCGAGTCGAACCCCGAGGCCGAGCTGAGCGGGGTCGGCGTACTGGTCACCGGGTCCGTGGTCACCGTGGCCGACGCGCGGCGGCTGCTGAAGCGATGAGACCGGAGCGACGATGACACCCGAGCGGGAAGCAACGCAGCCCGAAACGGACGCGGCCACGCCGGTCTCCGACGCCGGCACACCGGATGCGGTGACGGTGCAGGGGAGCGGGCGGCCGTCGGGGCTGCGCAACCCGGTCCGGGCGGTACGCGGCCTGGGCGCCGGCACCCTGGTCATCGAGATGCTGGTGCTGCTGCTGGCGATCCAGCCGATCCGACTCGTCGGCGGCGACCTGAGCGGCACCGCGATCGGGGTCATCGTCGCGCTGGCGGTGTTCGCGGTCCTGCTCAGTGGGCTGCTGGCCCGGTCGTGGGCCTGGCGCGCGGCAACGGTGCTGCAGGGACTGCTGCTGCTGTCCAGCTTCCTGCACTGGTCGCTGGGCGTGCTCGGGGTCATCTTCGCGCTGGTCTGGGTGTACGTGCTGCACGTACGCCGGACGATTCTGGGTTGACCGGGCCCGGCGCCGGACCGGTCAGCCGGCCTGGCGACCGCGCCACTGGGTCAGGGCGATGCCGTGCCCGTCCGGGTCACGGAACGCCGCCGCCCACAGCTCCAGCTTCGCGCCCCGGTTGACCGCCCTCGGTGCGTAGGTGAACCGCACCCCCTTGGCCCGAAGATCCTCGTAGACCGCCTCGACGTCACCGACCTCCAGGTTCAGGTGCACCAGGCGGCGGTTGATCGGCGCGACGTCCGGAATGGCCCGCAACACGATCCGGGTGGCGCCGGACGCCAGTACGGCGTTGCCGTCGCCACCGTCGATCTCGAAGAAGCCCAGCATGTCCCGGTAGAACGTCACCGAACGGTCGAGGTTCGTGACGAGCAGGGTGATGCCGACGCCGTGGATCGGGCCCGACCCGCCCACCTCGGCGCTCGGCGGGTCGGCGACCAGACCGGCGAGCAGGTCGGCGTCGTCCTCGGGGGCCCGGCCGTCGTCGGACACGGCCGGCCGGTCCTCCGTCGCCTCGGGGTAGGGGGAGCGGTCGCGTTGCGGCGACCGGTCGCCGAGGTCGAGGTCCAGGTCGAGGTCAAGGTCGTCGATCGGGCGTACCGGTCCGGAGCCGGCCACCCCCGGCCCGGATCGGGCCCGGTAGACCTCGGGCCGGTCGTCGGCGCGGTTGTCGTCCTCGTCGTAGCGGTCGTCGTCGAAGCGCCCGCCGCCGTGGTCCTCGTCGTGCCGTTCCTCGACCCGGTCCTCGATCCGGTCCACCACGGGGCTGTCGAGCCGGTCGTCGGCGTCGTGGCGGTCGCGGTCCGGCAGGTCGGTGTCCAACCGGTCGTCGCCGCCCCGGTACGGAGGCGCGTCCGGGTACGGGTCGTCGGCGCGCACGGTCCGGGCCGGGCCCGGGGTCGGCTTCGCCCGGCGCGGCAGCGGCACCGCGGCCGGCGGTTCGACCAGGGTCCCCTCCAGCACGATGGTCCCGCCCGGCGTCTGGCGCACCACCACCGGTTCCTCGCGCAGCCCCCGCAGATCGTCGCTGAGGTCCGCGGTGACCGGGTCACCCGGCGGGGGCGTCCGGTAGCCGTCGTCGGAACCCCGGCGCACCCACGGCGGTACGTCCTCCTCGATCAGCCCGTCGTCGCCGAGCCGGTCGAGATCCTCGTCGAACTCCGGCGGCAGGTCCCCCTGGTCGGCAGCCTCGGCATGGGTGGGCACCTCGTCCCAGAGGATGCGTACGTGCCGGGGGTCGTCGATGGCGACCATGATCGGTAGTGCGGTCCCCGGCGCCGGCCACTTGGTCACCGGCACCCGTGGGTCCCGGACCCGGATCGACCGGGGCGGCAGGCCCGGCGCGTCCAGCACGATCTGGAGCTCGCACCGGCCGAAGACCGACGACGCGGGCGGCTCCGAGACGCTGTGCACGTGCGCGATCCCGGAAACCCAGGCGCGGGCGCCGCTGCGTACGGTGGTCACCAGTCCGAGCGCGACGGCCAGCACCAGCAGCGCCACCCCGAGGGCGACGATCGCCCAACTGGGCATGCCGCAGCCGAACAGGATGACAAAAGTGGCGAACGTGCCCAACACCCCGGCGACGAGCCTGCGTACGGGTGCGACCGATCGACGAACACCGTCTGCCACAGTGGACCTCCCTGGTTAAGGCCAGGCTAGGCCCGATCCGCCAGGATTGGAAAGAGCACAGCCGTGAGACGTGGCCGGCGTCGGACGCCACCGCCCGGCTCGCTAGGCTCACCCTGGTCCAGCCGTACCCGGTCCCGCTCAGGAGGAAAACAGCGTGTCCACCAGCAGCCAGGACGAGCGCACCCTCGTTCTGATCAAGCCCGACGCGGTTCGCCGCGGCCTGGTCGGCGAGATCCTCTCGCGGTTCGAGCGCAAGGGCCTCGCTATCGACGCGTTGGACCTGCGCACCATCGACGGCGATTTCGCCGACCAGCACTACGCCGAGCATGTCGAGAAGCCTTTCTACCCGCCGCTGAAGGAATTCATGACCGGCGGCCCGCTGGTCGCGGTGGTGCTCTCCGGCGACCAGGTGATCGAGGTGGTGCGCGGCCTCGTCGGCGCCACCGACGGGCGCAGGGCGGTGGCCGGCACGATCCGCGGCGACTTCTCCCTGTCGAACCGGGAGAACCTGGCGCACGCGTCGGACTCGGTCGACAGCGCCAAGCGCGAAATCGGGCTCTGGTTCCCCGAACTGGGCTGACCTCCGCGCCGTCGCCGACCGGCCGGTCGGGTGCCGTGACGGCTGTGTCCGGTTGTCGTACCGGACGACTAGTTTCTGCGGCATGGCCACGCTGGCGACGTACTCATATCTGCGCCCGTCCGGGCTCACCCCCGACGACCGGCAACTGACCCTGCAGACCTCGGGTGGGCCGACGGCCCACCCGAGGTTCTTCGACGGCTTCCTGACCACCCCCGAGCCGGCCGCCGTAGGTCTGCTCGCGGTCGCCGAGGTGGCCAGGACCCGCTACTACCAGCCGGTCAGCCCGGCCAGTCTCGACCCGGTCGTCACCGGTGGACTGGACCGGCTGCGGTTCGAGTCGTTCTCCGGCTGCTGCGGCGTCTACGCCCGGCTCGACGTGCTCCCGGCCGGGCTCGACGGTGCGATCACCAGCCACGGCACCACCAACGTCGACGTCAACCCGCCGCTGCGGCAGTCGCTGGCGGGCATCGGCGGCAACGACCCGATGCACGTCGCCGTCGGTCCGGACGACCTCACCGTCACCACCATCGACGACGGGCCGCTGGTCGAACGGAAGGTGCCGCTGCCCACGCGCTGGCTGCGCGGCTTCGCCGAGGCACAGGTCATCACCGCCCCGTTCGAGCCCCGGGTCGAGGTCGGCGGCGCCGAGGCGACCGCGTTCCTGCGCCGGCTGCCCAGCGGATCGGACCGCTCGGTGCTCTGGGTGGTGCCGGCCGGGCGGTCCCTGCGGCTCACCTCACGCGCGGTGCCGGGCGCGGTCTGCCTGCCCGGTGCCGGCCGGCTGGCGGCGCTGCGGCCGTTCCTGCGGTTCGCCACCACGCTGCGGGCGTACGGGCCGGCGGTGCGCACGGGCAGTGGTCCGGTCGCCAGCACCTGGGAGCTGAGCACGCCGGCACTGCGGCTGTCGCTGACCCTGTCACCCGAACCGCACCGGGGCTTCTCCGGCGAGGGAGCGGTGCTCGCCGCGCTCGCCGCAGACGAGGTCTGCGACGACGCCGACCTGGTCAGCGCGCTGCTCTCCTGGGACCCGACGATCGACATCGGCGCGCTCGCCACCGCCGCCGGGCTCCCCGTCGACCGGGTACGCGCCGCGCTGACCCAGCTCGGCACCGCCGGACGGGTCGGCTACGACGTGGCCGAGGCGGGCTACTTCCACCGGGTGCTGCCGTACGACGGGGCGGCCGCCGAGCGGATGAACCCCCGGCTGGTGGGCGCGCGGGCACTCGTCGACGCGGGCAACGTGCGCGTCGACGGCGAGCTGGCGACCGTACGCAGCGGGGAGGAGACGTACCGGGTCCGGTGGACCGACGGTGTCTCCTCGTGCACCTGCCCCTGGTGGGCCAAGTACCGGGGCGGGCGCGGGCCGTGCAAACACGCCCTCGCGGTCCGGCTGGTCACCGCCGCCACCGAACCGTCCGAGGTGCCGGTGTGAGCGTCATCCACCGGGAACCCGAGCTGAACTGGCCGGACCTGCAGCACGCGATCGGGCTGGCCCAGGTCGAGGTGGTCGGCAAGCTGCTCCGGGGCGGCACCGAGGAGCAGCGCCGAGCCCTCGGCCCGGAACTGGAGGCGTACGTCAAGGGACTGCCCGCCGAACGCTGGTGGGGCACCCGCCGGCCGGCGGCGGCGGTGGCGGTCGCCGCACTCGGTTGCCTGCCGTCGGCCGCCCGGACCTCGGCCCTGCTCACCCGGCGCGACGTCCGCGACGGGTGGGGCGACATCCCGCTCGGCGAGATGGTCGAGATGGCCCGGGTGCGGGACCTGCCGTGGCTCGGGGACCTGGCCCGGCGGCTCGCCGCCAAACTCGACCGGGACCCGAGCCCGGGACAGTGGGAACTGGTCGCCGGGCTGCTCGCCGAGGCCGGGGTCGCCGCACCCACCGACGACATGTTCGTCCGGGGCTGGCTCGGGCACGTCCAGGCGTGGCACCTCGGCGACGCGCGGGTGCCGCTGCTCGACCGACTCCGGTCCGACCCGCACCTCGACGCCCTGCTGCCCCGGCTGTTCGAGGTGGACGGGCTCGGCACCGAACTGGCCCGCCGCGTCTGGGACCAGGATCAGCGGCGCTGGGAACAGCGTCCGGCGATGCCGTACGCGCTGGCGGCGCTCGCCGCCGAGGGACGCGTCGACCGGGCGATGCTGCTCGACGGCGTACTCGGCCGGTTCCTGCGCGGGGACCGGGTGGGGGCGCTGCGCGCGTTCGTGGTGCTGCACGACGAACTGGCCCCGACCGACGCCGAGCTGACCGAGCGCGTCAACCGGTACGTCCGACTGCTGCCCGACGCCCACTCCACCGTCGCCGTGCTCGCCCAGCGGGCCCTGCGCGGGTTGGACGACAGCGGCCGGCTGGAACTGGACACGCTGCTGCACGGCAGCGGCCAGGTGCTGGCCCGGCCGGAGAAGATGCTGGTCAAGACGCAACTGAGCTGGCTCGACCGGGTGGCGAAACGGGAGCGGGACCGGGTCGGTGAGGTGCTGGAGACGGTCGCGGTCGCGTTCGGACACGAGGCCCTCGACGTGCAGGAGCGGGCGTTGACCATCGTGCTGCGGCACGCCGCCCGGATCGAGGCACCGGTCCGCGACCGGCTCGCCGAACTGGCCACCGTACTCGTCGGTGACCTGCCGGGGCGGGCCGCCGCCGTACTCGGTGAGTCGTCGGCGTCGGTGGCGGTGGACGTACCGGCCGGGTTGCCGTTGGTCGCGCTGCCGCCGGTGTCGGCGCCGATGCCGCCACCGGTGACAGGCGCCGCCGAACTCGCCGAGGAGATCGGCGCGCTGGTGCACGACCAGAGTTCGTTGGTCGGCTGGGAACGGGTGCTCGCCGGGCTGGTCACCTGTCGTGCGAGCGACCCGGCACACCTGCGGGACGCGCTCCTGCCGGTGCTGGAGCGATACGAGACACAGTTCATGTCCGGGCACGTGTGGGGAGGTGGCCCCCGACTCCGGCAGCTGCTCGGTGAGGCGATCCGGGCCGCCGTACGCGTCGACGCCCGGCTCTCCGGCTGGCAGCGCGGGGTGGGGATGGTCCGGGCGGCGCTCGGCGGCGCACCGGCCGGACTGCTGACCACCGGATACGGGCCGGGGCCGCAGCAGGTGATGGCCCTGCGGGTCGCCGAGATGGCCGTCTACACCCGGCACCAGCCGGTGCCGACGCTGGTGGCGACACCGACCCGGGCCAACGGTCAGCTCGACGCGACGGTGCTGGTCGACCGGCTCGCGGAGGCCGAACGGGCGGGCTGGCAGCCGTGGCGGTTCGACCTCGAACAGGCGTTGCTGCGGCTGCCGAGCGAGATCGACGGTGACGCGCTGAGCCGGGCCGCCGTGCTGCGGTCGCCGGCCGGCGTACGGCTGGCCCGCTGGCTCACCGACGGCGGTGCACCGGCTCCGGTCTCGGTCCGGGTGCGACAGCGGCGGCCGGCCACCCGGCGGTTCGCCCAGTGGGAGCTGGCTCAACTGCCCGAGCGTCGGGTGGTGGTCGCGCTCCGGCCGGGTGCGGCCGACCACGGGCCGCTCGGTCGGGAGTTGTTCGAGATCGACCCGCCGGAGCGGCCGGAGTTCCGGTTGAGCGACCCGGAGTACCAGCTCTGGGCGGGGGTGCTGCCGAACCATCGGGAGGTGGTCGCGGCGTGGGCGCTGCCCGCGTTCGCCGGGCTGGCCGACTCCGACCAGCGCGGGGCCGAACTGCTGCCACTGCTCGCCGAGGCCGCCGGCCCGGTCGGGCCGGCGATGACGCTGGCGCTGGCCTACACCCTGGCGGCCCGGCACGAGGCGGACCGGGTCGCTGCGGTGGACGCGTTCCTCGCCCTGGCCGGCGCCGGGGACCTCGACGGGGCGGCCCTCGGCCGGGAGCTGGGTGCGCTCGCCGCCGACGGCACGATCAAGCTGACCCGGGTGGTGGCTGGTCTGTCCGAGGCGGCTCGGGCCGGTGCGCGGGCGGAGGTCTGGGCGGCGATCGAGGCGGCGCTGCCGGCGGTGCTGGCCGCCACCCCGCGCGGCGGCCCGGACCTGCTCGCGCTCGGCGCCCAGACCGCGACCGCCCAGCCGACGGACGCGACCGTGACTGCCACTGCCACCACCACCACCGCCTCCGTCGTCGACGCGTCCGGCGGGACTGCGGCGTTGCTGGCCGAGGTTGCCGGGCGCGGTGGCAGCGGTCGGCTGGTGACCGAGGCCCGCCGGCTCGGCCGGGTGCTGAGCGGGTAACCGTGGCTCCGGTTTCCGCCGCCCCGGACGGTCGGGTGCGGGGGATGACGGCACCGGAGGGGCAACCGGGCATCCGGTCGTTCGCATCCAGTTCGGACACCGGTCACCTCGGTCGGGTGGGCGAGCCATCTGCGGTCGATAGACAACCGTGGTCACCGCCCCACCCGACCGTGGAGGAATCGAATGACCTCGCTCGACCGACGTACCCTGTTGCGCGCCGGACTGGTCAGCGGCGCCGGACTCGCCGGCGGAGCGTTGCTCGGCGCGTCCGCCGGCGGAGCCGCCGCCCCGGCCTGGCGGCCCAGCGGACGGCCGGTGCTCACCCACGGTGTGCAGAGCGGCGACGCGACCGCCGACTCGGCCGTGGTCTGGACCCGGGCGGATCGCGCCGGGCGGCTGCACGTCGAGGTCAGCCGTCGGCCCGACTTCCGTGGCGCCCGCCGGATCCGTGGGCCGCTGCTGGCACCGTCGGGCGATTTCACCGGCAAGGTACGCCTGCGCGACCTGCCCAGCGGCGAGCGCCTGCACTACCGGGTACGGGTGGAGAGCCTCGACCGGCCCGGCCTGCTCAGCGAACCCCTGGTCGGGTCGCTGCGCACCGCCCCCGGTGCGGGACGCCGCCGCGACCTGCGGTTCGTCTGGACCGGTGACATCGTCGGCCAGGGCTGGGGCCTCTCGTCCGACTTCGACGGGATGAAGATCTTCGAGTCGATGCGGGCGGTCCGGCCCGACTTCTTCCTGTGCAGCGGCGACACCGTCTACGCCGACGGGCCGCTGGCCGAGACGGTGACGCTGCCCGACGGGCGGATCTGGCGCAACCTGGTCACCCCGGAGAAGAGCAAGGTGGCCGAGACGCTCGCCGAGTACCGGGGGCAGTTCGCGTACAACCTGCTCGACGAGCACCTGCGGGCGTTCGCGGCCGAGGTGCCGCAGATCAACCAGTGGGACGACCACGAGGTGACCAACAACTGGTATCCGGGCGAGATCCTCACCGACGACCGGTACACCGAGAAGCGGGTCGACGTACTCGCCGGTCGGGCTCGGCAGGCGTTCCACGAGTGGCTGCCGACGCCGGGCGACGGGCGGCTCTACCGGAAGCTGTCGTACGGGCCGCTGCTCGACGTTTTCGTGCTCGACATGCGTACGTACAAGGACGCCAACGACGGCAACACGTACGCCGACCCGAACCGGGGGCTGCTCGGCCGGGCGCAGCGGGAATGGCTGATCCGGGAGCTGAGGCAGTCCCGGGCCACCTGGAAGGTGATCGCGAACGACCTGCCGATCGGGCTGGTCGTACCGGACGGCTCGGCCGCGCAGGAAGGGGTGGCGCAGGGCGACAACGGGCTGCCCGCCGGGCGTGAGCTGGAGTTCGCCGAGGTGCTCCGGGCGGCGCACCGCGGTGGCGTACGCGGGATCGTCTTCGTCACCGCCGACGTGCACTACACGGCGGCCCACCACTACGACCCGGCCCGTGCGGCGGTACGCGACTTCACCCCGTTCTGGGAGTTCGTCTCCGGTCCGGCGCACGCCGGCGCGTTCGGCCCGAACGCCCTCGACGGGACCTTCGGCCCCCGTGCGGTCTTCGTCAACGCCCCGCCCGTGGCGAACACCTCGCCCGCCGACGGCTTCCAACACTTCGGCGAGGTCACCATCGACGCCCACTCGGCCGACCTCACCGTCCACCTCCGCGACCGCACCGGCACCCCCCTCTGGTCCACCACCCTCCCCGCCCCCCACTGACCCCCCGCCTCCGGCCGAGGGCGTTGATCATGAAGTTGGCGCCGGTTCGATCAAGGTTCTGAGGCGCTAACTTCATGATCAACCGCCCGAGGGGTGCGGCGGGGTTAGTCGGAGGTGGGGAGGGGGGTGGGGCGGGTAAGGTGGGGGGTACAGGCGATGAACCGGCTATCACCGGGGAGCCTCCGGAAGAAACGGCGGGGCCTCCACGAGGGGGTGCCGGCGGAGTAGAACCGGACGGGTCCGGCCCGTCACAGCCGACGAACGAGCGGGCGGTCGATCCTGACCGTCAAGCGGGGTGGTACCGCGGGTCCCGCGGCGCGTCGGCTGTCCGGCGTACCGTGTCGGCTCGTCCTCGCAGTCCACTGACAGTGAGCTGCACCGAGGAGAGCGACCCCCGATGGCGTATCCCAAGCACGCGTCCGACGGCACGGGCGTACCGGCGAGCCCCGACCTGCCCGCGGTCGAGCGCCGCGTGCTGGAACACTGGACCGCCGACAAGACATTCGAGGCGAGCATCGAGCAGCGGCCGGCCGGCGACAACGGCGCCAACGAGTACGTCTTCTACGACGGACCCCCGTTCGCCAACGGCCTGCCGCACTACGGCCACCTGTTCACCGGCTACGTCAAGGACCTGGTGCCGCGCTACCAGACCATGCGCGGCCGGCGGGTCGAGCGGCGGTTCGGCTGGGACACCCACGGCCTGCCCGCCGAGGTGGTCGCCGAACGACAGCTCGGCATCACCAGCAAGGCCGAGATCCTCGACCTCGGGGTGGCGAAGTTCAACGACGCCTGCCGTACGTCGGTGCTCCAGTACACCCACGACTGGGAACGGTACGTCAACCGACAGGCACGCTGGGTCGACTTTGGCAACGACTACAAGACCCTCGACCTGGACTACATGGAAAGCGTCATGTGGGCCTTCCAGACCCTGCACAAGAAGGGCCTGATCTACGAGGGTTTCCGGGTGCTGGCGTACTGCATGCGCTGTGAGACGCCGCTGTCGAACACCGAGACCCGGATGGACGACGTCTACCGGGAGCGGCACGACCCGACGCTGACCGTCTGGTTCCAGCTCGACCCGGCCGCCGACGGCCAACCCGGCGAGAAGATCGGCGTGTGGACCACCACGCCGTGGACGCTGCCGTCCAACCTGGCGCTCGCCGTCGGCCCGGACATCGAGTACGCCGTACTCGAACGCGACGGCCAGCGGTACATCGTCGGCGCCGCGCGCGTCGGCGCGTACGCCAAGGAGTTGGAGGGGTTCACCCAGGTCGGCACGGTGTACGGCCGTGACCTGGTCGGACGCCGCTACACCCCGCTGTACGACTTCCTCGTCGAACACGCCGGACCGAACGCCTACCAGGTGCTCGGGGCGGAGTTCGTCACCACCGAGGACGGCACCGGCGTGGTGCACCTCGCCCCGGCGTTCGGCGAGGACGACCAGAACGCCTGCAACGCCGCCGGCATCCCGACCATCGTCACGGTGGACGACCACGCCCGGTTCACCGCGCTGGTGCCGACGTACCAGGGCGAGCAGGTCTTCGACGTCAACAAGCCGGTGATCCGGCAGCTCAAGGAGCGGGGGGTGGTGCTGCGGCAGGACACGTACACCCACTCGTACCCGCACTGCTGGCGCTGCGACACCCCGCTGATCTACAAGGCGGTCTCGTCCTGGTTCGTCGAGGTGACCCGGTTCCGGGACCGGATGGTCGAGCTGAACCAGGAGATCAACTGGACGCCGGGGCACGTCAAGGACGGCTCGTTCGGCAAGTGGCTGGCGAACGCCCGCGACTGGTCGATCAGCCGCAACCGGTTCTGGGGTTCGCCGATCCCGGTCTGGAAGTCCGACGACCCGAACTACCCCCGGGTCGACGTCTACGGCTCGCTGGACGAACTGGAGCGTGACTTCGGCGTACGCGTCACCGACCTGCACCGGCCGGTGGTCGACGACCTCGTCCGGCCGAACCCGGACGACCCGACCGGGCGCTCGATGATGCGCCGGGTGCCGGAGGTGCTGGACTGCTGGTTCGAGTCCGGTTCGATGCCGTTCGCCCAGGTGCACTACCCGTTCGAGAACCGGGACTGGTTCGAGGACCACTACCCGGGCGACTTCATCGTCGAGTACATCGGCCAGACCCGCGGCTGGTTCTACACCATGCACGTACTGGCGACGGCGTTGTTCGACCGGCCCGCGTTCCGCAACTGCCTGGCGCACGGCATCCTCCAGGGTGCCGACGGGCGCAAGATGTCCAAGAGCCTGAACAACTACCCCGACGTGTACGGCGTCTTCGACTCCTACGGGTCGGACGCGATGCGCTGGATGCTGATGTCCTCGCCGGTGCTGCGCGGCGGTGACATGCCGGTGACCGAGGTCGGCATCCGTGACGCCGTACGTCAGGTGCTGCTGCCGCTCTGGAACGTCTGGTACTTCTTCTCCCTCTACGCCAACGCCGACGGTTACGAGGCGAGGAGGGTCGAACCGGGAGTACCGGGCACTCTGCTGGACCGGTACGTGCTGGCCAAGACCGGTGAGCTGGTCAGCACCGTGCAGACCCAGCTCGACGAGTACGACATCTCGGGCGCCTGCGCCACCGTGCGGTCGTTCCTCGACGCGCTCACCAACTGGTACGTCCGCCGTTCCCGGGACCGGTTCTGGTCCGGCGACCGGCAGGCGTTCGACACCCTCTACACCGTGCTGGAGACCCTCTGCCGGGTGGTCGCGCCACTGGCGCCGCTGACCGCCGAGGAGATCTGGCGCGGCCTGACCGGTGAGCGGTCGGTGCACCTGACCGACTGGCCGGACGCGGCCGAGTTCCCCGCCGACCACGAGCTGGTGGCGGCGATGGACAACGCCCGTACGGTCTGCTCGGTGGCGTTGTCGCTGCGCAAGGCGAAGGGACTGCGGGTTCGGCTGCCGCTGTCGTCGCTCACCGTGGCCAGCTCGAACGCGACCGCCCTGGAACCGTTCGCCGACCTGATCGCCGACGAGGTCAACGTCAAGACGGTGCTGTTCACCACCGAGCTGGCCGGCTACTGCGAGCAGGTTCTCACGGTGGTGCCGAGGGTGCTCGGCCCGCGCGTCGGCGGCCAGGTGCAGACGGTGATCAAGGCGGTCAAGGCGGGCGACTGGTCGCTGGTCGACGGGGCGCCGGTGGCCGCCGGGGTCACCCTCGCCGAGGGCGAGTACGAGCTGCGCCTGGTCGCCGCCGACGTGGAGCACTCGGCTCCGCTGCCGGGCGGCGAGGGAGTGGTCGTGCTGGACACCACCGTCACCGCCGAACTCGCCGCCGAGGGGCTGGCCCGGGACGTCGTACGGGTGGTGCAGCAGGCCCGCCGCGCCGCCGACCTGGACGTGTCGGACCGGATCGAGGTGGCGCTGACCGGGTCGCCGGAGGTGGTGGCGGCGGCCGAGGCGTACCGCGACTTCGTGGCGGCGGAGGTGCTCGCCGACTCGATCGTGCTCGCCACCGCCGACGGCGAACTGCCGGCCGACGCCTTCACCGGCGAGGTCGGCGAGGGCGAGCCGGTGGCGGTGACCGTCCGGCGGGTCTGAGTCCGCGGCGATCGGGAGGGGCCGCTTCGTTCATCGAAGAGGCCCCTCCCCGGCCCGGCCGATCGGGCCCTGGCCAGCGCCGGGTGAGATGGAGAGCCGGCGATGCTGAAGTCGGAGCGCCTCTGGCCTACCATCGGTGCGGCGGCGAGGGCCGCCGCGACCGGTGGGCCCGGCGCTGACCAGGGGAGGCCGCGTGCCGCTGCTCTACACCGTCGGCAAAATCACCGTCGGAACGGCGATGAACGTGGTCTGGCGCCCCACCGTCGAGGGGCTGGAGAACGTACCCACGACCGGCGGTGCCATCATCGCGGGCAACCACCTCTCGGTCGCCGACGAACTCTTCCTCGGCGCCGTGGTGGCCCGGCACATCTCCTTCTGGGCCAAGGCGGAGTACTTCACCGGGACCGGGTTCCGGGGCTGGCTGAGCCGGTCGGTGATCGGTGGGCTGGGCGCGATCCGGGTCGAACGCGGTGGCGGGCGGGCCGCCCTGTCGGCGTTCGACGGGGCGATCCCGGTGCTGCGTGCCGGTGAGCTGGTCGCGATCTACCCCGAGGGCACCCGGTCACCCGACGGGCGGCTCTACCGGGGGCGTACCGGCACGGCGCGGTTGGCGATGGCTGCCGGCGTACCGATCATCCCGGTCGGCATGGTCGGCACCGACAAGGTCCAGCCGATCGGGGTCCGGGTGCCGAGGCCGAACGTGCGCGGCGTGGTGATCCGCTTCGGCAAGCCGATCGACGTCAGCGGACGGGGCGACGACCGCACGTCGCTGCGCGAGGTCACCGACGAGCTGATGACGGAGATCCAACGGCTCACCGGCCAGGAGTACGTGCCGCGGTACGCGCCGGCCCGGCAGAGCCCCACCGCCGACCCGACCGAGTAGCAGCGCGCGCCGGGCGGCTCCCCGACGCCCCGGCCCTGCGGCTCTCCGGCTTCGCCTCACCGGCCGTGGAGCCGCGTCGTGGAGCCGCGTCGTGGAGCCGCGTCGTGGAGCCGCGTCGTGGAGCCGCGTCGTCACGGGGCGGTGGAGCCGCGTCGGCGTTCCTGTTCCCGGATCGCCGGTACGTCGTCGAGCTGGTCGAGTTGGCGCAGGCTGCGCGCCATCCGCGCGTTGCCGGGCAGACGCTCGCGGGTGCGGTCGAGCCAGACCCAGTGCCCGGCGGTGTACGGGCACGCGTCCTCGCCCAGCCGCTGCTTCGGGTCGTACCGGCAGCCGCCGCAGTAGTCGCTCATCCGGTTGAGGTACGATCCGCCGGCCGCGTACGGCTTGGTGGTCAGCTGGCCCGGATCGGCGTACGGGTTCATGCCGGGGACGTTGGCCGTCAGTACCCACTCGTGGCCGTCGACGAACGACCGGTGGAACCAGTCGACCAGCTCCGACGGGCGCCAGCCGCGCTGCACCGCGTAGTTGCCGAGCACCATGAGCCGGGAGGCGTGGTGCACCCACCCCCGGTCCCGGACCCCGGCCAGTACGTCGGCGAGGCAGCGCGCCTGCACCGCGTCGGCGTCGAGGTCGGCGAACCAGGCCGGCACCGATTTGCGGGCGCTGAGCCGGTCGGGCCCCCGGTGGCCGGCGTCGAAGTACCAGTAGAGGTGCCAGACGAAGTCCCGCCAGCCGAGTAGCTGCCGGACGAAACCCTCCACACTGGATAATGGGGCTTGCTGCTCCCGGTAGGCCTGCTCGGCGCCCCGGATCGCCTCCACCGGGTCGAGCAGTCCGAGGTTGAACGACGACGAGAGCAGGCTGTGCGCCATGAACGGGTCGGCGGCGAGCATCGCGTTCTCGTACGGCCCGTAGCTCGGCAGCCGGTGCCGGAGGAAGTGCCGCAGCCGGACGGTCGCCTCGGCCCGGCTGACGGGGAAGAGCCGGGGCCCGTCCCGGCCGACGAACCGGATCCCCTCCGCCGCCCACCGGTCGAGGTCGTGCCGGACCTCGGCGTCGATGTCGTCCTCCTCCGGCAGCGGCGGAGCGGGGACGTCGAGCCGGTCGGACTCCTTCGGCGGCGGCTGCCGGTTGTCGGCGTCGAGACTCCAGCGGCCGCCGGCCGGCTCGTTGTCGTCGAGCAGCACCCGGTGGTGGCGGCGCGCGTAGCGGTAGAAGTCGTCCAGCCGCATCGCACCGCGCCGGTCGTCGGCCCAGGTGGTGAAGTCGGCCTGGCTGGTGACGAAACCGCGCGCCGGCAGCACGGCCACCCGGTCGTCCAGTGAGCGCACCAGGTCCCGGGCCCGACGCGAGGTCGGGTGGCAGACCTCGATCGGTCCACGGACCTGCCGAAGACCCTCCCGATAGGTCTCCGTGCGTACGTACGTTGCCTGGTCACCGAGTTCGGCGGCCCGGTGACGGAGCGCGGACAGGATCAGGTGGGCCTTCTGCCGGTGGAACGCCCGGCGGCGGAAGACCGCCTTCGACTCGATCAGGAGTAGTTGCTGGTCGCGGTCGTCGAGGAAGTGCGGCCCGAGTTGGTCAGCGAAGATCCAGCGCCGCGACATAGCCCGATTGTGCACCGCCTGGCTGGTTCCTACCGGGGCATGACCGTGGATCGGCTGTGTATCCGGTCACATGAAATATGGTCACTCGTGTCGGATGATCTCGGCCCGGAGCCGGGTCAGCAGGCTCGCGCTGTCCTCCATCGACAGTCGCGTGAACAGCACCGTGCCGAGACTGCCGTGGTCGGCCCAGGAGCAGACCACCACGTCGGTCTTCCCGGCCTGACCGATGCCGCACCGCTGGAACTCGCCCCGTACGCCGGTGTCGATCGCGGTCACGTCGCTGAGCGCGTAGTCGCTGCTCAGCTGCGCCATCGTGGTGTCGAGGTCCTGTTCGGGATTCCACCGGAATCCGGTGCTGCCGAAAATGGTGACCACCTTGTTCGACGGGTCGGTGTAGACCCCGGCGAAGGTGTCGCCGAACAGGTCACTGGTGGCCATCTGCTCCTTGAGCTGCGTCGTGACCTGCTCGCTCGCCCGGTCCTCGCGTTTGTGCAGGTCGACCAGCTCGGCCGGGAGGGTGGCGCTGACCGGGTACTGCTCCCACATCGGCTTGGCGTACCAGGCCGGTCCGCCGCAGCAGCAGGCGATGCCGAGCAGCGACAGCACCAGCATCACCCTCGGCCACCGCCGCCGTCGCCGGCCGGTGACCGCGACGTAGCCGGGCGGTGCGCGCCAGCCGGGCGGCGGCGCGGTCGTCGGGCCGGGGCCGGGCGGCGGACTGTCCCGGTCCCGGCGACCGCGCCGGGACTGCGCCGGCACCTTGACCACCGGCGTCGGCGCCGCCGACCGGGCCGGTGGTGCCGGAGGAGGCGGCGGTGGCGGGGGAGGGGAAGGGACGGCAGCCGGCGGGGCCGGCGCCAGGTCCGCCGAGAACGGCCGCGTCGCCGGGTACGGCCGCACCGGCGGATGCGGCGGCTGGTACGCCGGCGCGGGCGCCCCCGGCCGGTACGGCTCACCCGGAGCGCCCGGCTGGTACGCCTGCGCGGGTGAGACGGGGTGGTACGGCTGCGCGGGCGAGACGGGGCGGTACGGCTCGGCCGGCGAGATCGAGGCCACGTGCGCGGCCCACGGTTCCGGATCCGCCGCGGCCCACGGGTCGACCGGGGTGTCCCGGTCCGGGTGGCTCCGGTCCGGGTGGCTCCGGTCCGGGTGGCTCTGGTCCGGATGGCTCCGGTCCGGGTGGTCCGGGTCGCCGGCCGGTAGCCGCAGGGTCGGGTTGCGTGGGGGCGGCACCGCCTGGTCCTGCTCCCCGCCACCGCCGTCGCCGCCGCCGAACGGGCGACGCTTCTTTTTCGGCGTCGGCGGGGGCACCGCCGCCGACCCGGACCAGCGTGGTGGCGCCGGCTCGGTCGCCGGCTCGTCCGACCCGGTCGTCGGCGGGTCGTCCAGCTGCGGCGTCTCCACCCTGGTCGGGGGTGGGTCGGCCGAGGGCTTCTCCGTCCGCTCCGGGTTCGCGGCGGGGGAGGTCGGTGACTCCGGCTCCGGGACGGGGGTCGGCTCGGCGGGCCGCCGCTCCGGGGCCGGAGCGTCGGCCGACGGCTCGGACGGTTGGGACCGGCCGGCCGGTGGGGTGGCTTCCGGCTGTGGCTCCGGCATCGGGTTGTGCTCCTCTCGCGCGCCGGTACGAGGGTAGTAGCGGCGGGCCACATCGGCATCGAGGGCCACAAGGGCACCACCCTCCCGCGCCGGGGCGTACGCGACGGGTCGGGCATATGCCGGCCGGTCGGCCGGGCGTGCCGCGTACCCTTGGCGGTCATGAGCGTCCCGACGACCACCACGAGCCACAGCAACAGCATCTGGCCGCAGCTGGAGCCACTGTTGCCCCAGGTCAGCAAGCCTATCCAGTACGTGGGCGGCGAGCTGGGCGCGGTAATCAAGGAGTGGGAGTCGGCGACCGTCCGCTGGGCGCTGATGTATCCGGACGCGTACGAGGTGGGGCTGCCCAACCAGGGCGTGCAGATCCTCTACGAGGTGCTCAACGAGCAGCCGGACGTGCTGGCCGAGCGGACGTACGCGGTCTGGCCGGACCTTGAGGCGCTGATGCGCGAGCACCGGGTGCCGCAGTTCACCGTCGAGGCGCACCGGCCGGTCGGCAGCTTCGACCTGTTCGGCATCTCGTTCAGCACCGAGCTGGGCTACACCAACCTGCTCACCGCGATCGACCTGGCCGGCATGCCGATGCTCGCCGCCGACCGGACCGACGCCGACCCGATCATCGTGGCCGGTGGGCACGCGGCGTTCAACCCGGAGCCGATCGCCGACTTCATCGACGCGGCGGTGCTCGGTGACGGCGAGGAAGCCGTACTGGAGATCACCGCGATCGTGCGGCAGTGGAAGAACGAGGGGTCGCCGGGCGGCCGGGACGAGCTGCTGCTGCGGCTGGCCCGGACCGAGAGCGTCTACGTTCCGAAGTTCTACGACGTCGACTACCTGCCCGACGGTCGGATCCAGCGGGTGGTGCCGAACCGGGCGGACGTACCGTTCCGGGTGCACAAGCGCACGACGATGGACCTCGACGCCTGGCCGTACCCGAAGAAGCCCCTGGTCCCGCTCGCCGAAACGGTGCACGAGCGGTACGCGGTGGAGATCTTCCGGGGGTGCACCCGGGGTTGCCGGTTCTGCCAGGCCGGCATGATCACCCGTCCGGTACGGGAACGTTCGATCACCACCGTCGGGCAGATGGTCCGCGACGGGCTGGAGTTCTCCGGCTTCTCCGAGGTGGGTCTGCTCTCCCTCTCCTCGGCCGACCACTCCGAGATCGGCGACATGTGCTCCGGCCTGGCCGAGCAGTACGCCGGCACCAACGTCTCGCTCTCGCTGCCCTCCACCCGGGTCGACGCGTTCAACATCGACCTGGCTCAGGAACTGTCCCGCAACGGCCGGCGTACCGGGTTGACCTTCGCCCCGGAGGGCGGTTCCGAGCGGATCCGCAAGGTGATCAACAAGATGGTGTCGGAGGAGGATCTCATCCGCACCGTGGTCACCGCCTACACCAACGGGTGGCGGCAGGTGAAGCTCTACTTCATGTGCGGGCTGCCCACCGAGACCGACGAGGACGTACTCCAGATCGCCCGGCTCGCGCACGAGGTGATCAAGGCCGGGCGGGCGGCGACGGGGTCGAAGGACATCCGCTGCACCGTCTCCATCGGCGGCTTCGTACCCAAGCCGCACACCCCGTTCCAGTGGGCGAAGATGGAGACCCCGGAGGTGATCGACAACCGGCTCCGGCTGCTCAAGCAGGCGATCAACTCGGACCGGTCACTCGGCCGGGCGATCGGCTACCGCTACCACGACGGCGAGCCGTCGCTGATCGAGGGGCTGCTCTCCCGGGGCGACCGCCGGGTCGGCGCGGTGATCCGCAAGGTCTGGGAGAACGGCGGGCGGTTCGACGGCTGGAGCGAGCACTTCTCCTACCAGCGCTGGGTGGGCGCCGCCGCCGAGGTGCTGCCGACCTTCGGTGTCGACCTCGACTGGTACACCACCCGGCAGCGCGAGGAGCAGGAGGTCCTGCCCTGGGACCACCTCGACTCCGGCCTGGACAAGGACTGGCTCTGGCAGGACTGGCAGGACTCGATGTCCGAGTTCGAGCAGGATGACTGCCGGTGGACCCCGTGTTTCGACTGCGGTGTCTGTCCCTCGATGGACACCGAGATCCAGATCGGGCCGACCGGCAAGAAGTTGCTGCCGCTCACCCCGGTCAACCCCGGACTGCGGGTGCCGACCGGCGCCTGACCAGGCCGCCGTCGGCCGCCGCAGGCCGTACCCATCCGAGCCGGACGGGCCATACCCGCCCGGCCGCCACACCGAGGAGCACCACGATCAGCAAGAAAAACCAGCCAGAGGGTGGTCAGGCGCCGGTCGTACAGCGGATCCGGATCAGGTACGCCAAGCGTGGGCCGCTGCGGTTCACCTCGCACCGCGACTTCGCGCGCGCGTTCGAGCGGGCACTGCGCCGCTCCGGCGTGCCGGTGGCCTTCTCCCAGGGCTTCACCCCGCACCCCAAGATCTCGTACGCCAGCGCGGCGCCCACCGGCACCGCGAGCGAGGCCGAGTACCTGGAGGTCGGGTTGCAGGCCGAGGTCGACCCGGCGGCGCTGCGGGAGGCCCTCGACGCGGCCCTGTCGCCCGGACTCGACGTGTTGGAGGTGGTGGTCGCCCGGGGCGGCAGCCTGGCCGAGCGGATCGACGCCTCGCACTGGCGGATCGAGTTGCCCGGTGTCGAGCCCGACCTCGCGCGGCAGGCGGTGGAGAAATTCCGGTCCTCGTCCGAGGTGCTGGTCGAACGGTTGACCAAGCAGGGGCGGCGTACGTTCGACGCGCGAGAGGCAGTCAACAGGGTCGATGTGATCGACCAGACTGGGGCACCTTCCGAGGTCGCGGGCGTACCGTGTGCGATACTCGACCTAGTCATACGGCAGGTCACTCCGTCCGTACGACCCGATGACGTCCTTTCCGGCCTCCGCGTGGTGGCCGACCTGGAGCCGCCGGTGCCGCCAAGGGCTACCCGGCTGGCGCAGGGCAGTTTGACCGCGCACGGGGCGATCGCGGATCCGTTGGAGGCGGACCGCGACTGGGCATCCATCGGTGAACGCTAGTCGAATTCGGCCAGCGCTCAGTGTTAGCCAGACTTCGGTAGACGTGCACCTGGACGCGCTACCGGAAACACCTTTGCGGCAACCCTGCGTGGCAGCGCTCACCCGCGCCCGGGGCAGCCAGAACTGGAGAACGTCCAATGCTCGACAACGAGCCCGAGGGCGGCGAACGGACCGGCTCCCAGCCGGCCGGGGACCCCGCCGAGACCACTGACAGCACGCCCGTTCGGCGTACCCGTACGACCCGGCGGCGTACGCCGTCGGCCACCGCCGAGTCGACCGAGGGCGGGGCTCCGGTGGAGGCACCGGGCGAGGCCCGGACCGGCTCCGACGAGGCGCCGCAGGCCGAGGTTTTCGCCCCGGTCGCGGGCGACACCGAGCCGGCACCGAAAGTCACCCGGCGACGGCGAAAGGCCACCACCGCCGACAAGCAGGACGAACCGCCCGCGGTCGTCGGCGAACTCGGCACCGGTGGCACGGCCGACCCCGAGCTGACCGCCTCCGGCGGGGACTCCACCCAGCTCACCGGCGTCGCGCCGGTCGCCGAGCCGGAGCAGGCCGAGGCCGCCCCGCCGGTCAAGGTCACCCGTACCCGGCGGCGCAAGGCCGTACCGGCGGCGGCCGAGGCCGAGCCGGAGACCCCTCCCACCGAGCCCGAGGCCGTCGCGGTCACCCCGCCGGCCGCGCCGACCCCGGTCGAGGAGGAGCCGACCCCACCCGCGGGCGCCGAGCAGGTGCCGCCGGGTGTCGCCGTGCCGCCGACCGTCGCGACCGCCCCGAGCGGACCCGATCTCGCCGAGCCGGCCGAGGAGGAGGTGCCGCGCACCCGACGCCGTCGGGCCGCGCTCTCCGCCCCGACCGTGCTGTTCATGGCCCCCGAACCGGAGCGGCCGGCGGCCCGGCCGACCACCGCCCCGCCGCCGGCCGCGCTGATCGAGCCGGTTCCCGTGGCACTCGACGACGAAGCGGCCGAGGAGGCCGACGCCGAGCCGGTCGAGCCGGCCCGTCGCCGCCGTCGCGGTCGCCGTACCGGTGAGCCGGTCGAGCTGCCCAACGACACGGTCGAGCCGGTCACCGACGCCGCCACCGACGGTGAGCCGGACCAGGTCGACCTGGACGAGGAAGACGACGACGAGGAGGACGAGGCCGGTGGCCGCCGTCGTCGTCGTCGCGGACGCCGGGGCCGGGGCCGGGGCAAGGGCCCGACCGACGAGCTCGAGGACGAGGAAGCCGAGGAACCGGCGCAGGCCGAGGCCGAGGCCGAAGCCGAAGAGGACGAGGAAGACGACACCGAGGGAGGCGACGGGCTGACCCG
Source organism: Micromonospora sp. NPDC049529 (assembly GCF_055586685.1). Taxonomy (NCBI): domain Bacteria; kingdom Bacillati; phylum Actinomycetota; class Actinomycetes; order Micromonosporales; family Micromonosporaceae; genus Micromonospora; species Micromonospora sp. NPDC049529. Next base: position 66,014 of record NZ_JBVJHT010000030.1, on the reverse strand, counting down.
GCGCCGCCGTCGCCGCCGCCGCAAGGGCACCGGGGACGGCACCGAGGGGGCCGGCGCCGAGGACGGCGTACACACCGTCGTCAAGATCCGTGAGCCGCGTCGGACCACCGACGAGGTGCAGGGCGTCTCCGGGTCGACCCGGCTGGAGGCGAAGCGGCAGCGTCGGCGTGACGGGCGCGAGCAGCGCCGTACCCGGCCGCCGATCCTGAGCGAGTCGGAGTTCCTGGCCCGCCGCGAGGCGGTCGACCGGGTGATGGTGGTCCGCCAGCGCGGCGACCGTACGCAGATCGCCGTGCTCGAGGACGGGGTGCTGGTCGAGCACTACGTCACCCGGGCCACCTCCGGCACCATGGCCGGCAACGTCTACCTGGGCAAGGTGCAGAACGTCCTGCCCAGCATGGAGGCGGCGTTCGTCGACGTCGGCCGGGGCCGCAACGCGGTGCTCTACGCCGGTGAGGTCAACTGGGACATGAGCGGCCTGGAGGGACGGGCCCGCTCGATCGAGCACGCGCTGCGCTCCGGCGACGCGGTGCTGGTCCAGGTGACCAAGGACCCGATCGGGCACAAGGGCGCGCGGCTGACCAGCCACATCGCCCTCTCCGGCCGGCATCTGGTCTACGTGCCCAACGGCAACGCCTCCGGGATCAGCCGCAAGCTGCCGGACAACGAGCGCAAGCGGTTGCGCGACGTGCTGAAGAAGCTGGTCCCGGACGGTGCGGGCGTGATCGTCCGGACCGCCGCCGAGGGCGCCAGCGAGGACGAGCTCGCCCGCGACGTCAAGCGGTTGCAGGCGCAGTGGGAGGACATCCAGGCCCGCGCGGCCGAGGGAGGCGCCCCGGCGCTGCTCTACGAGGAGCCCGACCTGGTCATCCGGGTGGTCCGGGACCTGTTCAACGAGGACTTCCGCGAGCTGGTCGTGCAGGGCGACGAGTCGTACGCGATGGTCGAGTCGTACCTGGCGGGCGTCTCGCCGGACCTGGTGGCCCGGTTGCACCGGCACACCGGCACGGGTGACGTCTTCGTCGAGCGGCGGATCGACGAGCAGATCCTCAAGGGCCTGGACCGCAAGGTCTACCTGCCCTCCGGCGGTCACCTGGTGATCGACCGGACCGAGGCGATGACCGTCGTCGACGTGAACACCGGCAAGTACACCGGTGCCGGCGGCAACCTGGAGGAGACCGTCACCCGGAACAACCTGGAGGCGGCCGAGGAGATCGTCCGCCAGCTCCGGTTGCGGGACCTCGGTGGCATCGTCGTGATCGACTTCATCGACATGGTGCTGGAGTCCAACCGTGAGCTGGTGCTGCGCCGGCTCACCGAGTGCCTCGGCCGGGACCGGACCAAGCACCAGGTCACCGAGATCACCTCGCTGGGTCTGGTGCAGATGACCCGCAAGCGGATCGGCGCCGGGCTGCTGGAGGCGTTCAGCGAGACCTGTGACTGCTGCAAGGGGCGCGGGGTGATCATCCACACCGAGCCGGTGCCGGAGAAGCGCGTCGGCGCCACCACCGGCCCGAGCAACGGCGCCGGTGACCGGGTGAAGGCGGTCGCCTCGGCCAGCGTGCCGAGCAGCACCGCCGCGCCGACCACGCCGGCCGAGACCCCGGTGGTCAGCCGGCGTACCCGGGCCCGCAAGAGCGCGGCACCGGAACGGGTCGCGGTCGAGATCGCCGACTCCGACGAGGTCGACACCATGGGGTACGACCTGTCGCGGTACGAGGTAGACACGCCCGAGACGCCGGACGAGGCCGACACCACGCCGATCGGGTCCGCCCGGCTGGCCGGGGCCGACGATCCGGACGCGCTGGGCGAGGGCGGTGAGCTCGACGAGGACGGTGAGCCGACCGAGGGCGGTGTCGGTGGCCGGCGGCGGTCGCGGCGCGGTGGCACGCGTCGGCGTACCCGTCCCTGACCTGTTTTTCCGATCGCTCTCCGGGAGCCGATCGCAACGATCATGTGCCCCGCACCGGTTGCGCCCGACGCGCCGGTGCGGTGCACTAGGGGCCGAGCGCTGAGAAGGCCCCTTCCAGGCCAAAATGCGACTGGAAGGGGCCTTTTACCATCCGCACCCCCTCGCGAGGAGAACAGATGCGACGCCCGCTGCCGGCCGCCGTCATCACCGCCGCCGTGTTCACCGCCGTCCTGCTGGTCGGCTCCGGCTGTGCTGCCGAACGTGCCCGCCAGGAGGGGCAGGCCCCCTCGGGTACGGCCGCCCCGTCCGCGTCGGGTTCCGCTCCCGCTTCGGCCGTACCGGGCGCCTCCGGTGCTCCCGGCGCCAGCGGCATGCCACCGGCCGGTTCGAACGACGTGCCGGGCGGTGCCACGGCCGGTCCCGGTGCCCCGGCGAACCCGCCGCCGGTGGTCGCCCCGGCCGGCGGTAACGCCAAGGAGGTCTGCGCGGCGGCGCTGAAGACCAACACCGACATGGGTACGGCCTTCATCACCGAGATGGTGGCGATGATGCAGGCGACCAGTGACGGCGACACCGCTGCCGCGACGGCCGCCCGGGGCCGGGCGGAGAAGAGTCTGGCCGACTGGACCGGTGCGCTGCGCGGGCACGCCGCCAGGGCCACCGACGCCACCCTGAAGACCACCCTCGGCGAGTTGGCGGCGCAGGTCGGTAGCATGAAGCCCGACGCGAACTCGATCGACGAGATCAAGCTGGAGTCGCTGAACGAGCGGGTCGGGCAGCTCTGCGGGAGCTGAGCCACGGGGCCCGGTTTGAGCACCGGACCGGCCATGGCGTACGCTAGCCTGCGGCGCACCTTTGGCGCCAAGCTCTCGCGTGCCCGCCCCCGCATTCGTGCGGCCGAGGTGAGCAGCCGCGAACAGCATCCCAACAGCCTCAACGACAGGGAGTCCGCCTCCGATGTACGCGATCGTCAAGACCGGCGGCAAGCAGTACAAGGTCGCCGAGGGCGACGTGATCGAGGTCGAGAAGCTCGTCGGTGAGCCTGGCGACGCGGTGACGCTCTCCGCGGTGCTCCTCGTCGACGGCACCGACCTGGTGACCGACGCGGCCAAGCTCGCCAAGGTCGCGGTTTCCGGCGAGATCGCCGCCCACACCAAGGGCCCGAAGATCCGGATCCACAAGTTCAAGAACAAGACCGGTTACCACAAGCGTCAGGGGCACCGTCAGCCGCTGACCCAGGTCAAGGTGACCGGCATCTCCAACGGTAAGTAGTCGGCGGCAGGGTAAGAGTCCAGCGGAAAGTTAGGTCGTCCTCAGATGGCTCACAAAAAGGGTGCGTCCAGCTCGCGCAATGGTCGCGACTCCCAGGCGCAGCGGCTCGGTGTCAAGCGGTTCGGTGGCCAGGTGGTCAGCGCCGGCACGATCCTGATCCGGCAGCGCGGCACCAAGTTCCACCCCGGCGACCTGGTCGGGCGCGGCGGCGACGACACGCTCTTCGCGCTGGCCCCGGGTGCGGTCCAGTTCGGCACCAAGCGTGGCCGCAAGGTCATCAGCATCGTGCCGGCGGCACAGTAGTTAGCTTCTCCATTCGGCGAAGCGGGCCGCGGACCTGAGTGTCCCGGCCCGCTTCGCCGTTTGCGTGGCAGGCTTGTTGTCGCGGGGATGGGCCCCGCGGAGAGGATTGGCGTCGTGATTACCTTCGTTGACCGGGTCGTCCTGCATCTGCGGGCCGGCGACGGCGGGCACGGCTGCGTCTCCATCCACCGGGAGAAGTTCAAGCCGTTCGGTGGCCCCGACGGCGGCAACGGCGGTCACGGCGGCAGCGTCTCGCTGATCGTCGACCCGCAGGTGCACACCCTGCTCGACTTCCACTTCCGGCCGCACATCAAGGCCGACAACGGCAAGGGCGGCGCCGGTTCCAACCGGGACGGCGCCAACGGCGGCGACCTGGTCCTCAAGGTGCCCGCCGGCACGGTGGTGCTGAGCACCACCGGCGAGGTACTGGCCGACATGACCGGCGCCGGCACCATCTTCGAGGTCGCCCGCGGCGGGCGCGGCGGGCGCGGCAACGCCTCGCTGGCCAACGCCCGGCGCAAGGCCCCCGGCTTCGCCGAACTGGGCGAGCCCGGCGACGAGATGGACGTCGTACTCGAACTCAAGAGCGTCGCCGACGTCGGCCTGGTGGGCTTCCCCTCGGCCGGCAAGTCCTCGCTGATCTCGGTGATCTCGGCCGCCAAGCCGAAGATCGCCGACTACCCGTTCACCACCCTGGTGCCGAACCTCGGCGTGGTCCGGGTGGAGAACCACACCTTCACCGTCGCCGACGTACCGGGGCTGATCCCGGGCGCCGCCAGCGGCAAGGGCCTCGGGCTGGAGTTCCTGCGGCACATCGAGCGCTGCTCGGTGCTGGCCCACGTGGTGGACACCGCGACCCTGGAGCCGGGCCGGGACCCGCTCGCCGACATCGACGCCATCGAGGCCGAGCTGGCCGAGTACGGCGGGCTGGCGGACAAGCCACGGATCGTCGTACTCAACAAGGTGGACGTGCCGGACGGGAAGGACCTCGCCGACATCACCCGCGCCGACATCGAGGCGCGGGGCCTGCGGGTCTTCGAGGTGTCGGCGGCGACCCGGGTCGGGCTGCGGGAACTGACCTTCGCCATGGCGGAGCTGGTCGAGCAGCACCGGGCGGCGACGCCGGTGCTCGAACCGACCCGGATCGTGCTCCGCCCGGTCGCGGTGGACGACGCCGGTTTCACCATCGAGACCACCGACGACGGCGCGTTCGTGGTGCACGGCCCGCGCCCGGAGCGCTGGGTACGGCAGACGAACTTCGACAACGACGAGGCCGTAGGCTTCCTCGCCGACCGGCTGGCCCGGTTGGGCGTCGAGGAGAAGCTCGCCAAGGCCGGAGCCCAGCCGGGCAGCCTGGTCCGGATCGGCGTACGCGAGTTCGACTGGCAGCCGACCCTCTACGCCGGGGTGGACTTCACGCCCGGTAACCGGGGCACCGACATCCGGCTGGAGACCCAGTCGTCGCGTCCGTCGGCATCGCAGCGGCTGGCCGCTCGTAAGGCCCGGCGGGTACGCCCGGAGGACGAGTTGCAGGCGGCGCTCGCGGCAGCGGCCGACGCCGACGCCGACGACGCGCCGGTGACCGTCGGTGGCGGGGACAGCGCCGTCGACTAGACGGGTACGCGCTCTATTGGCGCCACTTTCGAGAAACCTGGGCGAAATGGCGTCTGATTACCCTGAGTGGATGCTGATCGAGTCTCGTCCATGCTCCGATCCGGAGCTCGCCGCCCTGGTGACCGCACAGCAGCGGGAGCTACGGGAGGCGAACCGACCGGCCGGCGGGGTGGACGACTCCTTTCCCACCCGCGACGACGTACGGCACCTGGTCGGCGTGCTCAGCGGCCGTGCGGTGGCCTGCGGCGCGATCCAGTCGATCGATGCGACCACCGCCGAGATCAGGCGGATGTACGTCCGCCCGGCCCACCGCAGGCGGGGCATCGGGCGGCAACTGCTCGGTGCGCTGGAGGAACTGGCCTTCTGGGCCGGTCACTCCGTGTTGCGCCTGGAGACCGGGACCTACCTGCCCTCGGCGTTGGCCCTCTACCGTTCGGCCGGCTACACCGAGATCCCGGTCTACGGCCGGCACGTCGGCAACCCGTACAGCGCGTGCTTCGAGAAACGGATCCTGGTTTCGGCGTGAGCGGTGTACGGGGACGGGTCTGTCCCCGTACACCGGGGTCACCGCTCTTCAGGTGAGCAGGCCGATGGCGCGCTTGGCCCGGTGCACCGTGTCGGTGGCACCGTCACGGGCCCGTTCGGCCCCCTCGGCCAGCACCCGCCGGACGTAACCGGGGTCGCGGGCCAGCTCCGCGTGGCGGAGTTGGATCGGGCGCAGCAGCGCCTCGACCGCCTCCGCGACCGCCCGCTTCAGCTTGCTGTAGGAGGTGAACTCCTCGGCGAGGGTGGCCGGCGCGGCGTCCACGCAGGCGGCCAGGATCTCCAGCAGGTTCGCCGGGCCGGGGCGGGTGTCCGGGTCGTACTCGACCCGTCGCCCGGAGTCGGTGACCGCGCGGGTCACCTTGCGCCGGATCACCTCCGGCGGGTCGAGCAGGAAGATCGTGCCGGCGTCCGCGCTGGTGGTCTTGCCCATCTTCGAGGTCGGGTCGCTCAGCTCCATCACCCTGGTGGCCACCTGCGGATGGACGGCGCGCGGCACGGTGAACGTCTCGCCGTACCGGGCGTTGAACCGGGTCGCGACGTCCCGGGCGAGTTCCAGGTGCTGGCTCTGGTCCTCGCCGACCGGCACCTCCTCGGCGTCGTGCAGCAGGATGTCGGCCGTCATCAGCACCGGGTACGTCAACAGGCTCAGCCGTACCTGCTGCTGGGCGGCGGACTGCTCCCTGAACTGGATCATCCGCTGGGCCTCGCCGACACCGGTGGCGCATTCGAGCAGGAAGTGCAGTTCGGTGTGCTCCGGCAACTGCGACTGGACGTACAGGATGGCCCGGTCCGGGTCGAGGCCGGCGGCGAGCAGCATGGTCGCCTGCTCCAGGGTCCGTTCGCGAACCCTCGCCGGCTCGTGGGCGACGGTGAGCGCGTGCAGGTCGGCGAGGAAGACGATGGTCTCGGCCCGGTACTGGGCGTCGACCACCGGGCGGATCGCGCCGAGCAGGTTGCCCAGGTGCAGCGAACCGGTGGGTTTGAGGCCGGTCAGCCGGCGCTTCGGCAGGGTCCGGGTGATCGTCGGGGTCGCGGTCATCGGGGGCTCCTTGGAGTACGTCGACCGCCCGTCCCGGGTGCGCACACGTCAACGGCCGCCCGGGTGGGGCGGCCGTGGTGGGTCTCGGGGTGCGCGGATGCGTGGCCGCCCGTCAGGGGGCCCGCCAACCGTCTGTCGTCATCCGCACCCGACCAGCTTAACCCACCGGGCCGGATGACCCGTCCGGGTGGCTGGGCGGGGTGTGCCGTAACGCCGTCGCCCCGGTGATCGTTTGCCCGATCGTGAGGAGCTGATCGGGGCATGCGGCGCTGATCGGGGGCGTGCGGAGCTGATCGGGTCGGTGAGCATCGGAGGGATGCGTGAGCAGCCGCGCCGTTGCCTGGTTGGGCCGGCGGGACCCGGGCTACCGGATCGTCCGCCGTGCCGTACGGCTGACGCTGATCGGTCTCTTCGTCTTCTACAGCGGCATCTACCTGGTCGACAGCATCACGTTGGCGCTGTACTCGGTCTTCACCGTCTTCGCCGTCGGGGTGCTGGCCCACCTGCCGGTCACCCCACGGGAACGTGGCCGGGTCCTGCTCGCCGCGCTCCCGGTGGCCTGGGCGCTGGTGGTGCTCGGCACCGTGCTGGGCGCGCACATCTGGGCGGCGGCGGTCGGCATGCTGGTGGTCGGGTTCGGGGTGGCCTTCCTCGGGGTCGGTGGGCCCCGGCTGGCCGGGGTGGCGGCCTCGCTCCAGCTGTTCTACATCCTCGCCTCCTTCGGCCCGTACGCACCGGACACGCTGGGCGAGCGGCTCGGCGGGGTGACCGCGAGCACGATCCTGCTGATCCTGGCCGAGTTGCTGCTCTGGCCGGACACGGTGGACCTGGTCCGTTACCCGCAGCGGCTCGCGGGCGCGGCCCACGCGGTCGCCTCCTTCCTCGACGTGCTCGCCGACGTGCTGTCCGGCCGGATCGACCCGGGGCCGGAGACGGCCCGGCGGCAGGCACTCGCCGGGCAGGCGGTCGACCGGCTGACGTTCGAGGAGTTGCCGGCGACCGAGCGGCCGACGAGTGCCAGCCGCCGGGACCGGGCGATGCGCGACGCCGCCGTCGCCCTGCGCGAGGCGCTGGACTTCGCCGAACGGCTGGCCGTCGACACGGCGGTGCCGGGGGCGTTCGCCGCGACCGGTTCACCGCCGCCGCCGGGGGCGCCGGTGACGCCGGACAGTGACCTGGACCGGTTGCTGCGGCGGGGGGCGGACCAGATCCGGGCGTCCGGCCGTACCTTCGTGCGCGAGGGGGAGCCGATCGACGAGGGGGAGCCGCTGCGGCTGCACCGGGCGATCGAGGAGATTCGGGCCCGGCCGCGCGGTGAGTCGGCCCAGGAGCCGGGTCTGAGCCGGCTGTGGCTGGACGCGATAGTCATACGGGTGGTCGAGCAGGCACCGATCCTGGCCACCGCGGCCCGGATCACCGCCCGGTTGCCGGTCGGGGCCCTGACCCGGACCGCCGGCCGATCGCACCACCCGTTCGAGTACGCACACCGCCCGGTGATCGCGCTCTACTGGGAGCGGCTGCGGGTGCACCTGACCCCGAGGTCGGTGCACTTCCAGGGGGCGGCGCGGATCGCCCTGGCGTTGGCGGCGGCTCGGGTGGTGGCCGGTTACCTGAACCTCCAGCACGGTTTCTGGGTGCTGCTGGCCACGCTCACCCTGTTGCGTACGTCCGCCGCCGACACCCGGACCACGCTGCGCCCGGCGGTGATCGGCACGGTGTGCGGTGCCGGCGCCGGGGCGGCGCTGCTGTTGGTCGCCGACCGGCCGGAGGTGTACCGGGCGGTCCTGCCACTGGCCATGGTGCTGGCCTTCGCGGTCGGCCCGCTGCTCGGGCTGGGCTGGGGGCAGGGCTTCGTGACCCTGCTGCTCACCACCCTGTTCGCCCAGATCGGACCGGCGAGTCTCCAGATCGTGCAGGCCCGGTTCCTGGACGTGCTGGTCGGCGCGGTGGTCGGGGTGGTGGCCGGTCTGCTGCTCTGGCCCCACGGTGGGGGCGGTGAGCTGCGCCGGTCGCTGGCGCACTATCTCGACTCGGCGGCGGCGTCGAGCGAGGAGACGGTCGAGGTGCTGACCGGTCGCCGGCCGGACCGGGGTGAGTTGGGGCGGGCGCACCGGGCGATGGTGCTCGCCGAGGCGTCGATGATCCAGTACCAGGCGGAACGGCCGGCCCGCCGCAACGAGGGGGTGGACTGGAGCGCGGTGCTGATCGCCGGCCACGAGATGGTGCGGGGCGGCCAGGCCCGGCGGGATTTCCGGCCGCCGCCGTATCCGGAGCTGACCGACGAGGTGGTGGGCCCGCTGGACGACTTCGCCCACCGGGTGCGGTGTGCGTACGGGGACGTCGCGGACCAGTTGAGTCGGGGTGGCCGGGCGGACGAGGTGGCGACGCCGCTGGCGCCCGACGACCTGCCCGTCCGGCTGCGGACCCTGCTCGGGGCCGGCGGCACCAGGCAGGAGGCGCTGGACCTGGTCGACCTGGAGGTGTGGCTGATCTGCCTGACCGCGCACCTGAACCGGATCCAGACCCAGGTCGACGGTGGATCGAGGGAGGTACCGCTGCGCTAGGGCCGGTAGGGGCCGATCAGTCGAGGACGGAGAGGTCGAGTCGCCGGAGGCGTTCGGGATCGGCGATCACGTCGTACCGGGCGATCCGGTCACCGTCGACGGCGAACGTGAGCACGAACCTGAGCCGGCCGTACGGGGCCACGACGACTCCCACCGCTCCGTCGACCAGGGCCAGTTCGGCGAACTGCGAGCGGGCACCGAACGTGACGACGCCCTGCGCCACGGGACGCGCTCCGCGTACCTCGGTCGGTGCACCCGGCGGCAGGGCGGCGGTGTCGGCGCGGCGGACCACGTCCGGAGCCAGTACGGCCAGGATCGCGGCGAGGTCGCCGGATCGTGCGGCGGTCAGGAACGCCGAGACCACCTGCCGGTGCCGGGCGAGTTCGGCCGCCGGAATCGTCGGGGTGCCCTGTACCTTTCGGCGAGCGCGGCTGGCGAGTTTCTTCGTGGCGACCGGGGTGCGTTCCACGATGGGCGCGATCTGCTCGAACGGCACGGCGAACATGTCGTGCAGCACGAACGCGATTCGTTCGCTGGGCGCCAGCGTGTCCAGTACGACGAGTAGCGCGCGGCTGACCGCGTCGGCGAGTAGTGCCTCGTCCTCCGGCTGGCCGCCACGGTCGGGTTCGGAAACCGGCTCGGGCAGTTGCCCCGCCAGATCCTCCCGACGTGACGTGCGGGAGCGCAGCATGTCGAGGCAGATGCGGGTGACCACGGTTCGCAGCCAGGCGGTCAGGTTGGTCACGTCGCCGACGTCGGTCCCGTCCAGGCGCAGCCAGGCTTCCTGGACGGCGTCATCGGCCTCGCTCGCCGAGCCGAGCATCCGGTAGGCGATCGCGCGGAGCCGACCACGTTCCACCTCGAAGCGTTCGGCCAGCTTGTCACGCTCGTCCACCGGTCACCTCTGCTCGTTGCGCTCCGTCAACTGTCATGACGTACGCGGCAACCGCGAGGTGACAGGAGAGGGACCCATGACAGCATTACTGCACCTGGATTCCAGCGCCAACCGTTCCGGCGAGTCGGTCAGTCGGCAACTGACCGCACTGTTCGCGCAGACGTGGCGGGCACTACCCGGTTCGGTCGGATACCGGTACCGGGACCTGGCCGCCGACCCGGTCGCGCCGCTGGACAGCGCGTACTGCGCGCTCGGTCGCCGGATCGAACGAACCGGGCCGGTGCCGCCCGCCAGGGTGTCCGGGCTGGTCGAAAGCCCGGCCGAGGAGTCGCAGTGGGCGCTGACCCGGCCACTGGTCGCCGAGGTGTTGGCGGCCGACACCGTGCTGATCGGCGCGGCCATGTATAACTACGGGGTGCCCGCCTCGCTGAAGGCGTGGATCGACCGGGTGAGTTTCCCCGGCGGGTTCGTCGACCCGGACACCGGGGACAGCCTTCTGCGTCGTACGAGAGTCGTGGTGGTCACCGCGCGCGGCGGCGCGTACGGGCCGGGCACGCCGTTGCAGGCGTGGGACTTCCAGACCACCTATCTGCGGGCCTACTTCGGCCGGCAGGGCGTGGCCGAGGAGAACCTGCACTTCGTCAACGCCGAGATGACCATGGCCGGTCTCGTCCCGCACCTTGCCGGGTTCGCCCCGATGGCGGAGGAGTCACTGGCCGCCGCGCGGGCCGAGGTGACCGCACTGGCCACCGCTGCCGCCACCGCCGGGGTCGGCCGTCCGGGTGGGACCGGCCGATGATCGCCCAGATCCGGCGTACGGTCGCCCGCGCGTCCGGGGCACGCCGCAGCCTGGAGGGGCGGGGCCCGGACGGGTAGCGGAAGGGGTGCCATGGTGCAGCAGCAGACGGTCGCGTTCCTGGGCCTCGGTGGCATGGGGCAGCCGATGGCCGCCAGCGCGTTGCGGGCCGGTCTGCCGACGGTGGTGTGGAACCGGACGCCCCGGGCGACGGAGGCGCTGGCCGATCTCGGGGCACGGGTGGCCGGGAGTGCGGCCGAGGCGGCCGGGCAGGCGGCGATCGCGGTGACCATGGTGACGGACGTCGACGCGGTCAGCGCGATCGCGGTCGACCAGGGCATGCTCGCCGCGTTGCCGTCCGGCGCGGTCTGGGCGCAGATGAGCACGATCGGGGTGGCCGGCACCGAGCGGCTCGCGGCGCTGGTCGAGCGGGAGCGGCCGGACGTGGTGTTCCTCGACGCGCCGGTGGCGGGGAGTCGGGGACCGGCGGAGGCCGGCCGGTTGACCATCTACGCGTCCGGGCCGACCGAGGCCCGGGACCGGGTCGCGCCGCTGTTCGACGCACTGGGTCAGCGGACGGTCTGGGTCGGTCCGGCGGGGCAGGGTTCCCGGCTCAAGCTGGTCAACAACGTCCTGCTGGCGTTCCTCGCCGAGGGGGTCGCCGAGTCGGTGGCGCTGGCGCACGCGATCGGGATCGGTACGGAGACCGTGCTGACCGCGCTGGTCGGCAATCCGATCCTGCCGCCCTGGGGTGAGGCGAAGCTGCCCCGGATGGCCAGGGGCGACTACTCGCCGGAGTTTCCGCTGTCGCTGGCGCTCAAGGATCTCCACCTCACGCTCGACGCGGTCGACCCGGCCGAGTTCACCGTCGCGGGTTGCCTCGCCGCGCAGTGGCAGCGGGCGGTGGACCGGGGCTTCGGCGGCGACGACGTGACGGTGATAGCACGGGCCATGACGCCCGGCCCCGGATGACCGCCCGAGGATCGACGCGACGTCCGCCCGTCCTGGTCATCCGGGCGTCCGACGGCGCGGCTGCCCGGATGACCCGGCTCGGTCGTCGTCCTACTCCAGGTCGAACTCGCCGTCCTGGGCGCCGGCCACGAACGCGTCCCATTCGGCCTGGGTGAACACGAGCACCGGACCGTCGGGCTCGGCGGAGCTGCGCATGCCGATCAGGTCGTCCACGAACGCGACCTCCACCGCCGCTTCGGACGTGTCGCCCTCGGCTCGCTGCCACACCGCGCGGGACAGGTCGAAGTCGCCCTTCGGGTGCTGCGCCATCGTCGGTTCCTCCACTGCGCGATCCGTCATGGGAAAGCCTTTCCACTCTTCATGTTGCAGGATATGCGGATGCCGAGCCTTACCCGGGTCGAGGCGGCCGAGCGCGCCGCGCTGCTGACCGTCGAGTCGTACCATATTGATCTTGACCTGACCGCCGGTGACACCGGTTTCCGGTCCGTCACCACGATCCGCTTCCGGGCCACCGCCGACACCACCACCTTCGTCGATATCAAGCCGGCCCAACTGACCAGCGTACGGCTCAACGACACGACGATCGATCCGGCGACGCTCGCCGACGACCGTCTTGTGCTGACCGGCCTGCTGACCGAGAACACGTTGACGGTCGAGGCGCAGATGGCGTACTCGAACACGGGGGAGGGGCTGCACCGGTTCGTCGACCCGGCCGACGGTGAGGCGTACCTCTACGCCATGTCCTTCCTCGACGAGGGCCCCCGGATCTTCGCCGCCTTCGACCAGCCCGACCTGAAGGCGCCGGTGACGCTGAGCGTGACCGCGCCGGAGAACTGGCTGGTCGTGGCGAACGGGGCGGCGCTGCACCCGCCGACCGGCGGCCGGTGGGAGTTCGCCCCGACGGTCCCGCTGGCCACGTACTTCACCTCGCTGATCGCCGGGCCGTACCACGCCCGGTACGACGAGCACGACGGCATCCCGCTCGGCATCTACTGCCGCCGGTCGATGGCCGAGCACCTGGACCGGGACGCCGACGAGATCTTCACCGTGACCAAGCAGTGCCTGGACCGGTTCCACGAGCTGTTCGACGTCCGCTACCCGTTCGGCAAGTACGACCAGGCGTTCGTGCCGGAGTTCAACGCCGGCGCGATGGAGAACCCCGGCCTGGTGACGATCCGGGACGACTACGTCTTCCGGTCGGCGGTCACCGACAGCGAGCGCGAACTGCGGGCCACCACCATCGCCCACGAGATGGCGCACATGTGGTTCGGTGACCTGGTCACCATGCGCTGGTGGGACGACCTGTGGCTGAACGAGTCGTTCGCCGAGTACCTGGGCGCCCGGGTGACCGCCGAGGCGACCCGGTTCACCGGCGCCTGGACCACCTTCGGCCTGCGCCGTAAGGGCTGGGGGTACGCGGCCGACCAGCGCCCGTCCACCCACCCGGTCGCCCCGTCCGACGTCCCCGACGCCGCCGCCGGGCTGCTCAACTTCGACGGCATCTCCTACGCCAAGGGCGCCTCGGTGCTGCGTCAGCTCGTCGCCTGGCTCGGTGACGACGCGTTCCTCGCCGGTCTGAACGCGCACTTCGCCGCCCACGCGTACGGCAACGCCACCCTGGCCGACCTGCTCGACGCGATGAGTACGGCCAGCGGGCGGGACCTCTCCGAGTGGGCCGAACTCTGGTTGCGCCGCCCGCAGGTGAACACCCTGCGGGCCGAGGTGAGCGTCGCCGCCGACGGCACGTACGCCGAGGTGGCGGTGGTGCAGACGGCCGTGCCGGAGCATCCGGTGCTGCGCCCGCACCGGATCGGGGTGGGCCGGTACGACATGGACGACTCGGGTGCCGCCGACCGTCCGGTGGCGGTACTGCGGGAGCGGGTCGAGGTCGATCTCGATCCGGCGGTCGACAAGGGACGGACCGTGCTGACCGGGCTGGCCGGTCAACCGGCCGCCGCCGTGCTGCTGCTCAACGACGGTGACCTGACCTTCGCCAAGGTGCGCCTGGACGACGCGTCGGCTGCGGCCGTACCGTCGATTCTGCCCGGCCTGACCGACTCGCTGGCCCGCGCGGTGCTCTGGACCGCGACCATCGACGCGGTCACCGACGGGGAACGCCCGGTGTCCGACCTGGTGGCGTTGATCCTCGCCGCGCTGCCCGGCGAGACCGAGGTGATCGTGGTCGAGGACGTGCTGAAACTCGCCCGCGCGCTGATCGACCGCTACCTCGACCCGGAGCGCCGGCTGGCCGCCCTCGGGTACGTCGGCCAGGCCTGCGACCGGCTGCTCGGCACCGCCCCGGCGGGTGGTTCGGTGCAGCTCGCCGCCGCCCGTGGGCTGATCGGGGCGAGTGCCGATGTCGACCGGCTGGCCGGCTGGTTGGCCGGTGAGGAGGTGCCGGACGGGCTGGCGATCGACACCGACCTGCGCTGGGCGCTGGTCGGCCGGCTGGTGGTGCTCGGTGCGGCGGGCGAGACGGAGATCGCCGCCGAGTTGGCCGCCGACCGCACTGCCGCCGGCGAGGAGCGGGCCGCCCGGTGCCGGGCCGCGCTGCCGGACCCGGCGGCGAAGGAACGCGCCTGGCAGATCATCGTCAGCGACACGACGCTGTCCAACCGGCTGGTCGAGGCGAACGCGGGCGGGTTCTGGCAGCCGGAGCAGGAGGAGCTGACCGAGTCCTACGTGGAGCGGTACTTCACCGAGATGCCGGCGGCGGCGCGACTGCGTACGGCGTGGACCGCCGACCAGGTGGCGAAGCTGGCCTTCCCCCACTACGCGGTGCAACCGCGGACCCGGGAGCTGACCTCGGCGCTGCTGGAGCGCGACGACCTGACGCCGGGATTGCGCCGCGCGGTGACCGACGCCGCGGACGACCTGCGCCGGGCACTGGTGGCCCGGACCGCCGTGCTGGTCTGAGGTTTCGCCCGGCCCGCCCCTGCGGGATCGACCGGGTGCGATCTGCGTCATGCCGGGGCGGTTCGACCACCGCCCCGGCCTACGATCAAGCGGTGGAGGAAGATACCCGGCGAATCGGGATCATGGGCGGAACTTTTGATCCGATCCATCACGGGCACCTGGTCGCGGCCAGTGAGGTCGCCGACCGGTTCGGGCTGGACGAGGTCGTCTTCGTGCCCACCGGGCAGCCGTGGCAGAAGGCCGACGAGCCGGTCTCCTCGCCCGAGGACCGCTACCTGATGACGGTGATCGCCACCGCCTCGAACCCACGTTTCCAGGTCAGTCGGGCCGACATCGACCGGGACGGCCCGACCTACACCGTCGACACCCTGCGCGACCTGCACGAGGAGTACGGCCCGAAGGCGCAGCTCTTCTTCATCACCGGCGCGGACGCGCTGGAGAAGATCCTGTCCTGGAAAGACGCCGACCGGATGTTCGAGCTGGCCCATTTCATCGGGGTGACCCGGCCCGGTTTCGAACTCTCCGCCGGGCACCTGCCGGCCGACTCGGTGAGCCTGGTGCAGGTGCCGGCGATGGCGATCTCGTCCACCGACTGCCGGGCGCGGGTGGCTGCCGGGGAGCCGGTCTGGTACCTCGTCCCCGACGGTGTGGTCCAGTACATTGCCAAACGCCGGCTCTATCAGTAACGGTTTGGGATGGTTTGCGACCCGTTGTTCGCTAACTGCCAAGCTGTAACTCGGCCACGTGTGAGAGGCTAGATAGGTCTCATGGTCGACCCAAAGGAGTACGGTGACAGCTTCCGATCGCGCCCTCGAGCTGGCATTGGCCGCCGCCCAGGCTGCCGCTGACAAGAAGGCGCAGGACATCGTCCTGATCGACGTAGGCGACCAGCTGGCCATCACCGACGTGTTCCTGATCGCCTCCGCTCCCAGCGAGCGCCAGGTGCAGGCGATCGTCGACGCGATCGAGGAGCAACTGCTCACCCTCTCGGACAAGGCGAAGCCGGTCCGGCGCGAGGGCGAGCGGGCCGGACGCTGGGTGCTGCTCGACTACGTCGACATCGTGGTGCATGTCCAGCACACCGAGGAGCGCGAGTTCTACGCACTCGACCGGCTGTGGAAGGACTGCCCGATCATCCCGTTCGTGGACCGTGACCTCGTCGACGCCGAAGCCGGCGCCGGCCACGGCGAATGACCCGACTGATCATCTGGCGGCACGGCAACACGGACTGGAACGCGGGCAACCGCGTGCAGGGGCAGACCGACACCCCGCTCAACGAGCTGGGTGTCGAACAGGCCGCCCGCGCGGCGGCCCTGCTGGCCGAGCTGAAGCCGACCGCCATCGTCGCGAGCGACCTGCAACGGGCCAGCCGTACGGCGGAAGCCCTCGCCACGCTGACCGGGTTGCCGGTACGCACCGACGCCCGGCTGCGCGAGCGTTACTACGGGCAGTGGCAGGGGCTCACCATCGCCGAGGTGGCCGCCCGGTTCCCGACCGAGCACGCCCGCTGGCGCAACGGTGACCCCGATCCCGGCTGCCAGGTCGAAGCCCTGGACGACCTGGCCAAGCGGATCGGCACCGCGTTCCAGGCGGTGGCCGACGCCAACCCCGGCGGCACCACCGTGGTCGCCACCCACGGCGGCGGCGCCAAGCAGGGATGCGGGCACCTGCTCGGCTGGGGACCGCCGATCCTGCGTGCGCTCGGCTCGTTGCAGAACTGCCACTGGACCGAGCTGCGCCTCGACGAGGTCCGCGGCTGGCAACTGCGCGCGCACAACGTCGGCCCGGCAGCCCGAGAGCCCGTACCCGCCGCCATCTGAGCGGCTGCGCCGGCCGACCGGCCCGTTTGGGTGGTCATTTCCACGCCGTACCCCGGGTATTTGCTGGTATTCGCCCTGGTAAGGCCGGGTATCGACGACGGCGGTCATCAGGTGGATCGGCTACCGTGCCGGGATGCCCGTCGCGGTCGCCACCGATTCCACCGCCTACCTGCCGGATCCGCCCACCGACCCGACCACGGCCGAGGCCGCCGCCGGCCGGCGGCTCACCGTCGTCCCGCTGACCGTGGTCCTGGGCGGGGTGCAGGGGCTGGAGGGCATCGAGGTGTCACCGGCCGACGTGTCCCGGGCGATGACCGGGCGCCGGGTGGCGGTCGGCACCTCCCGACCGGCGCCCGAGCAGTTCGCGGCGGCCTACCGCCGGCTGTTCGACCAGGGGTGCACCGGCATCGTGTCGGTGCACCTGTCCGCCGAACTCTCCGGCACGGTCGAGGCCGCCACGCTGGCCGCCGCCGAGTTCGGCGACCGGGTCATCGTGATCGACTCCCGCTCCACCGGGATGGGCCTCGGCTTTCCCGCCCTGGCCGCTCTGAGCACCGCCGCAGCCGGTGCCGACCTGACCGAGGTCGCGCGGGCCACCCGTGACGCGATCGGGCGTACGTTCACCTTCTTCTACGTCGACACCCTCGAATTCCTCCGCCGGGGCGGCCGGATCAACGCCGCCGAGGCACTGCTCGGCACCGCCCTGTCGGTCAAGCCGATCCTGCACGTCCGCGACGGTCGAATCGCCGTACGGGACAAGGTGCGCACCGCGAGCCGGGGACTGGCCCGACTGGTCGACCTGGCGGTCGCCGCCGCCGGTGACTGCGCGGTCGACGTCGCCGTACACCACCTGGCCGCGCCGCAGCGCGCGGAAGCCCTGGCTGAGGCGCTGGCCCTTCGCCTCGGCGACCGGCTGCACGACCGGCACGTCACCGAGGCGGGGGCGGTCGTCGGGGCACACGCCGGACCGGGGCTGGCCTGCGTGGTCGTACACCGCCGGGCGTGATGCCCGTCCTCAGCCGAGCGTCAGCCATCCGACGCCGGTGCGGTTGATCCGTTCGGTCTCGGTGGGAGTGATCGGCTCGCGTCCGGTGGCCTTGCGCAGGAAGGTCAGCCGGTCCCAGTCGAGGTCCCGTGCCGCCGAGGCACCGCCGAGCAGCTCCGCGACCAGTTCGGCGGCGGGTGCGGTCAGCCACGGTGGGCGGTCCAGCGCCTCGGCCAGGTCCAGGCCGTGCACCGCGACCTCCACCACCCGGGTACGCAGGAACTCCGTCAACAGCATCGGATCGCCGTGCCGGGTGCGTACGACCCGGTCCGGCGGCTCGGCCCGGCAACGGCGGTCGACCCGTTGCCAGGTCGCGGTGAAGTCCTCGACCAGTGCCTTTCCGTCCGGTTGGGCCCCCGCGTGCTCCTGGGCCAGCCGGATCCGGGTCGCGTTGGTGTCCGGACTGAACCGTTCATCCGGCCGGTAGTACGCCGCCGCGTCCACCTCCGCACGAGCCGGTGGCTCGGCCGCCAGCATCTCCGGCAGCCAGGCGATCACCACCCGGACGTGGGCGAGCAGGTCGCGTACGGACCACGGGGTGCAGGCGGTGGGGCGGTCCCAGGCCGGCTCGGGCAGCCCGGTCAGTGCTCGGCTGAGCTGCCCGGCCTCGCCCCGGAAGGCGTCCAACACCGGATTCCGCGTCATGTCGATCATGGTACCCAACGGATTGATTGCCGGAATCCGTACTCGTTGTCCGAACCGAATGGGTGCCTGGGTGGCGGGGAACAATGGTCGCCCGTACACCTGTCGTTAGTCGACCCCGGCTAGCTTTCGCTGGACCGATCAATGCGAATCGAAAGCCGAACAACATGAGTGCAATCCTTGTCAAGATCGCCGTCGACGTTCTCGCCGCCGCGCTGGTGGCCCTCGTCGCGACCCTCGTTCAACGCGCCCTGCGCGCCGCCTGAGCGGACGACGGCAACAGGGCTCAGTCGTGGCCGGAACCCGTGGGGTCAGCCCCACCAGGTTCTCGTCCCGCATGGTCAACATGATCGCAGAAGCGACGGTGCGGTCCGCCCGCCCGCAGGTCCCTCCCCCGGGCGCCGCAGCCGCACGGCTTGACCTCAAGTCTTATTGAGGTTTTACCGTACCGGGGTCCGTCCAGTTTGGCCGGTGTCCGCTTTGTTTGGCCGTCCGGAAGGAGCACCAGCGGTGGTCGTCAAGGAGTATTCCCAGGAGGAGCTTGCCGCCCAGCCCATCGGTTACTGGAGTGGCGAGGCGTATCGCAGGGTGGTCGGCCGGATCCGGGCGGAGTTGGCCGTGGAGGACCTCACCCAGCCGCACTGGTGGACCCTGAACCACGTTGCCGGCGCCCCCGGCACGTGGAGCCGCGCGAAGCTCGCCGAACGCCTGATCCCGTTCGACGACCTCGGGATCGATTTCGGTGGTGTCTTCGACGACCTGATCGCCCGAGGCTGGATGACCGAAGACGCCGGGACCCTGACGCTGACCGAGTCGGGGGAGGCGGGCCGGCTTCGGGCACGGGCCCGTAACCTCGGCGTTCACGAGCAGACGCACGAGGGCATAACAACAGCCGAGTACGTCGCCACGCTCAACGTACTCCGTCGCATGGTCGCCAACCTCGGCGGCAACGGCGACCTGCCCTGAGCGGTTGAAAGAGGGGCTTAGCAGATTGGGGCGATGATCAGGGGCTTTTCCACAGGTGGACGAGTTGTCCACAGGAGAGCCCCGATCGGCAGGGCGAATCGTCGATTCCTCCTACCGTTCCGCTGGTGTCCGATGACGACGACGAGACGAGAGTCCGAGAGCGGCTGGCCCGGTTGCTCCGTGGTGCGGGGGCTCGTCCCGCCGTACCGGTGGAGGTTGGTGTTGCCGCGCCGGAGGAGAACCCGGCGCCGGATTCGCCACCGAGCAGGCTGGGCGGGCCGGGTGCCTTCGACCCCGGTCGCCGTGGAGTCAAGGCGCTTGCGGTGGTGGCCGCGCTGGTGGTGCTCGGCGCCGCCGGCTGGGCCTGGCGTGCCCGCCCGCAGGCCGAGCCGGTCGACGTCGCCGCCACGGCGGGCGCCGACGAGTCGATGTCGGCCAGCGCCGCGCCCGGTCCGGGGCCGAGCACCAGCGCGGGCTCCGAGGTGGTCGTCGCGGTCGCGGGCAAGGTACGCCGACCCGGTCTCGTCCGGCTCCCCACCGGCGCCCGCGTCGCCGACGCGCTGACCGCCGCCGGAGAGGCTCTGCCCGGCGTGGACATGGCCCTGCTCAACCTCGCCCGCAAGGTCACCGACGGCGAACTGATCCTGGTCGGGGTGACCGCCCCACCCGGAGCGCCCGCCGGTCCGGGGCAGCTCGGCGACCCGGCGGCCGGTGGCGGCAAGGTCAATCTGAACACGGCCACCCTGGCGCAGCTCGACACGCTGCCCGGTGTCGGGCCGGTGCTCGCCCAGCGCATCCTCGACCATCGTGACCAGCGCGGCGGCTTCCGTGCCGTGGGCGACCTGCGGCAGGTCAGCGGGATCGGCGACGCCCGGTACGAGCAGCTCAAGGAACTGGTCACCGTATGACCACGGTGGCGGTTCGGACTGAAGCGGACGAGCCCGAGCCACCGGATCTGCGGCTCGCCGCCGTGGCGATGGCGACGTGGCTCTCCGCCCTCGCCGTGCTCTATCTGTCGGTGCGGTCCGGGGTGCTGATCGCCGTACTGGCCGGTGTCGGTGCGCTGATTCTCTCTGCCTGGCTGACCCGTCGACGCGGCCCGCTCGGCGATCGGTACGGCTGGATTGCCGTCGCCCTACTGCTCGGGGTGGTGTGCGGGAGCGCGGCGACCGCCGCCCGGCTGGGCGTACGGGACGCGGCACCGTTGGCCGAGTTGGCGCGTACGCGAGCACCGGTCACCGTCGAACTGGTCGTACGCGACGATCCGCGCGCGGTGGCCGGGGCGGCGGGACGACCCTCGATGTTGCTGCTCTCGGCCGAGCTGTCCTGGCTGCGTGGGCCGGACCAGCGGCGGATCGAGATTCCGGCCCGGATCCTGGTGCTGGCCACCGATCATCGGTGGCGGGACCTGCTGCCGGGGCAGCGGCTGACCGCCGAAGGCCGGTTGGCGCGGGCGCGCGGCGGTGACCTGACGGCGGCCGTACTGTCGGTCAACAGTGCGCCGGTGCCGGTCGGGGCGCCCTCGTGGGCGCAGCGGACGGCCGGGACGCTGCGGGCCGGGTTGCAGCGCGCCTGCCTGCCGCTGGCCGACGAACCCGGTGGGCTGCTGCCGGGGCTGGTCGTCGGCGACACCAGCCGACTGTTGCCGGCGGTCGAGGACGACTTCCTGACCACCGGCATGACCCACCTCAACGCAGTCTCCGGAGCCAACGTCGCGATTGTCGTCGGGCTGGTGCTGCTCTGCGCCCGCTGGGCCCGCGCCGGGCCGTGGCTCACCGCCGTGATCTGCGGGATCGCCCTGGTCGGCTTCGTGATCCTGGCCCGGCCGTCGCCGAGTGTGGTGCGGGCCGGCACGATGGGAGCGATCGGGCTGCTGGCCCTGGCTCTCGGCCGACCTCGGGCGGCGCTGCCGGCGCTCGGGGCCGCGATCACGGTTCTGGTGGTGGTCGATCCGGAGCTGGCCGGCGACGCCGGGTTCGCGCTGTCCGTCCTGGCGACCGGTGGGTTGCTGCTGGTGGCGCCGAGATGGCGGGACCGGTTGCGGCGTCGGGGAGTGCCGGCGGGGCTGGCCGAGGCGTTGGCGATTCCGGCGGCGGCGCAACTGACCTGCGCCCCGGTGGTGGCGGGGCTGTCCGGGACGATCAGCCTGGTGGCCGTACCGGCGAACCTGCTGGCCGTGCCGGCGATCGCGCCGGCCACCGTGCTCGGGGTGGCCGCCGCCACGGTGTCGCCGGTCTGGCCGGCGGGGGCCGAGTTCGCGGCCTGGCTCGGCAGTTGGCCGGCGTGGTGGCTGGTGCTGGTGGCACGGTACGGCGCGCGGGTGCCGGCCGGCACACTGCCCTGGTTGGACGGTGTCGCCGGTGGGCTGCTGCTCGGTGCGCTCACCGTGGCGCCGCTGGTCGCCGCCCGGCATCCGCTGGTCCGCCGGCTGGTCGCGGTGGTCGCGGTCGCGGCGGTGATCGGCGCGCTACCGGTACGCCTGGTCGCCGCCGGCTGGCCACCGGACGGCTGGGTCTTCGCGCTCTGCGCGGTCGGGCAGGGCGACATGGCTGTGCTGCCGGTCGGGGCCGGGCGGGCCGTCGTGGTCGACGCCGGACCCGATCCGGCGGCAGCCGACCGGTGCCTGCGCCGGCTCGGCGTACAGGCGGTGCCGCTGCTCGTGGTCAGCCACTTCCACGCCGACCACATCGGCGGGCTGGCCGGGGTGCTGCGGGGCAGGCGGGTCGGGGCGGTGGTGACTCCGCAGTGGCCGGAGCCGGCAGCCGGCCGTTCCTCGGTCGAGCGGGCCGCGACCGCGGCCGGCGTTCCGGTCAGCGGAATCGGCCCCGGCTGGCGGTACGTCGCCGGCCAGGTCGACCTGACCCTGCTCGGCCCGCCGTACCCGATGCGCGGCACCAGATCCGACCCGAACAACAACTCCCTGGTGCTCCGCGCCACGGTCGGCGGGGTCCGGGTGCTGCTCGCCGGGGACGCCGAAGAGGAGGAACAGCGGGCCCTGCTCGACCACCTGCCCGCCGCCGACCTGCGCTCGGAGCTGTTGAAGGTGGCCCACCACGGATCGGCCTATCAGGAGGTCGGCTTCCTCGACGCGGTCGACCCGGCGGTGGCACTGGTCCCGGTCGGGGTGGGCAACGACTACGGCCACCCGAACCCGGCCGTGCTGGCGAGGTTGGCCCGCAACGGCGCGCGGGTGTTGCGTACGGACACCGACGGTGACGTGGCCGCGATCCGGCGCGACGGCCGGCTCGCGGTGGTCGTGCGGGGCCTCGGACCGGGCGAGGAACGGCCGGAGTGAGATGCACCCCGGAACCAAGAAGTGTCAAGAGCAGTACGTCAGGATTAAGATAAATGTCTGGATTTGCGCTAAGTGCGGGCTCGGCTACGGGTACTGGGGTGACCAGGCCCGACGCGCGCACCTGGCGTGCGACGATGCACGGGTGACCCCTGTTAGCCTCGCCCCGGTCCTGCTCGTCCTCGGAGACGAGGAGCTGCTCGTCACCAGGGCGCTCGCCGGGGCCGCCGAATCGGCGAAGGAGATCGACGCCGGCGCCGATGTTCGTGACTACGAGGCCGGATCGGTCAACCCTGGCGAGGTCGCCGAGATGCTCAGCCCCTCCCTGTTCGGCGGTCGCCGGGTGCTGCTGCTGCGCAACGGCCAGGACGCCCGCAAGGACCTGGTGACCGTGCTGCTGGCGTACGCGAAGAACCCCGACCCCGACGTCCACCTGGTGGTGGCCCACGCCGGTGGCGCCAAGGGCAAGGCCTTCGCCGACGGGCTGCGGACCGCCGGCGCGACCGTGATCCCGGCGGCCAAGCTCAAGGGTGAACGGGAGCGGATCGCCTTCGTCCGCGACGAACTGCGCCGCGGCGGCGGCAAGGCCAGCGACGACGCGGCCGCCGCCCTGGTCGCCGCGGTCGGCAACGACCTGCGTGAACTCGCCTCCGCCTGCGCGCAGCTGATCGCCGACACCGACGGGCGGATCGGTGCCGACACCGTTGCCCGCTACTACAAGGGCCGGGCCGAGGTGAGCGGCTTCACCGTCGCCGACGCGGCCATGGTCGGCGACCTGCCGGGCGCGCTGGAGGCACTGCGCTGGGCGTTGCACGTCGGCGTCGACCCGGTGCCGATCGCCGACGCCCTCGCCGACGGCGTACGGACGATCGCCCGGGTCAGTTCCGCCGGGCGTGGCAGCGCGTACCAGTTGGCCAGCACCCTCGGCATGCCCGCCTGGAAGATCGAGCGGGCCCAGCGGCAGGGGCGCGGCTGGACCCCGGAAGGGCTGGTCGACGCGATGCAGGCCGCCGCCGACTGCAACGCGGCGGTCAAGGGCGGTGCCGACGACCGGGGGTACGCCCTGGAACGGGCGGTCTTCGCGGTCGCCGCCGCCCGGACCGGAGGTGGTACGCGATGAGCGGGCCACCCCATCTGCGGCTGCCCGGTCAGTTACGCAGCGCCTGGCGTCGCCGCCCGCTCGACGAGACGAGCTACCCGGACCTGTCGGAAGCGCTGGAGGACGCCGGCCCGGTGGGGGTCGGGGGTGTTCTCGTCAGCTACCCCGGCCTGGTCGCCGAGGTCTGCGCCGACCTCGACGGGGCGTCGCGCGCCGATCAGCCCACCGTGCGGGTCTACCCCCGGTTGCTCGAACCGGTCCACCAGCCCCCGGCCGTCGACGACGAGCGGATCCGGCCGCTGTACTCCCGCGTCCTGCGGCTGCGCCACGTCGACCCCGGTGGCCTGCTCTGCTTCCTCTTCTTCGAGGGCACGGTGGCCCTGGGCCTGCTGCTCGCGCTCGCCGAACTGGTCAGCTGGTGGGGCGTACTGGTCCTGCCGGTGACGGTCGCCATCATGGTCAAACTCAACGACCTGGTCGCCGCCGCGGTGGTCCGTTCGGCGGCCCGCGTACCAGACCTGGAGCAGGAGCGGTTCCGGCGCGAGATGCTGCCGGCGGTCGGCCGGGCCCGGGTGCCCGCCGCCTGGAAGATCAGCCCGTACGGCCCGACCGGTGCGTCGGACGCGTACGGCACCGTCCACCCGGCCGCGTTCGGCGCCGGTAACCCGGCCGGTGACGGCATCGGTCCGGCCCGAACGGACCTGGTCGACGCGGCCGGAGACGGTTTCGCCGGACCGGTCGCAGGTGCACCACACTCCGGTGCCGCGCCGGCGGATCGGGAATGGCCAGCGCCGGGCGCACCCGGTGCGACCGAGGCCGCCGAGCCGGGCTCGGGAGAGGCGCTGCCGGCAGCGGCACGGCTGGTGCTGGGGCGGGTCGCCGCGAGCCGGATCCGCGCCAACTCCGGCCATGCCGGTTCCCGCCGTACGCCGATCGGACGCCCGACCAACGAGCACCCGGCGGCGGGAGAGCGGACCGAGCAGTGGCCCGGCCAGCAGAGCGGTCGATGGCCCGAATCGGCCGACCCGCCCCAAGAACACGCCCGTCAGTCAGGCATTCATCACTACGAGTAACCGGCTGCCGGTGTGTGGACAATCGGCCGGAGATGACAGAGCTACGCCCCGAACCTCTCGGCTCGGGGCGTAGCGGTGAAGTCTGTGCCGAGTCCGTCAGGCAGCGACGGAGAGCGACTCCAGGCGCTTGGCAATGGCCGACTTGCGGTTCGCCGCCTGGTTCTGGTGGATGACGCCCTTGCTGACAGCCTTGTCAAGCTTGCGCGAGGCGTCGCGCATCAGCGCGGTGGCCTGCTCGGCGTCACCGGCGACGGTCGCCTCGTTGAACTTGCGGATGGCGGTCTTCAGCGACGACTTGACCGACTTGTTACGCAGCCGGCGCTTCTCGTTCTGCCGGTTGCGCTTGATCTGGGACTTAATGTTCGCCACGCGACAGCCTCGTCTTGATAGCTCGGGTTGGTCAGCTTGATGCACGGGCGACGATCGGCGTAGACCCTCCGGGGCACCAACGCACAGTTACATCGCCACACGCGAAAAGTCAGGTTACCAGGTCGCCCCGGTGGGGCCAAAACCGGTCACCGCCACGGGCAGTGGCCGGTGGGCCGTCACGGGCGCCAGCCGCGCCGCGCGGCCAGCCAGCCCAGCGCCGTCTCCCCGCTCCACCGCTGGTGCGCCCGCAGGTGGGGGGAGTCGCCGGAGGGTTCCGCCGTCGCCCGGACCAACCAGTATCCGGCGAGTGCGGCGAGTGCGGCGTCCAGCCCGTCGACCGGTGCCTCCCGGGCGGCCGGGTGGGTCGCGAACGCCCGGTCGGCGTCGAGTCCGCTGGCGTGCACGGTGACCAGCAGCCCGGCCAGGTCGAACCAGGCGGGCCCGAAGCAGAGCCAGTTCCAGTCGCAGATCCAGGCGGCGCCGGCCCGGTCGATGAGGACGTTGTCCAGCCGCAGATCGCAGTGGATCACTCCGGTGCCGTACGCGTAGCCGGGCAGCCGGCCCTCCAGGGCGGCAAGCTCCGGCAGCCGCTCGCGCAGGCTCGCCGGCACCCCGGCCGGCACCGGCTCCCGCCCCCCGACGATCTCCCGCCACCAGGACAGGTCGGCGCGGAGCAGGTCGGCGAGCTGGGGCAGGCCCAGTGCGACCAGTTCGGCCGGGGGTTCGCGCAGCGCCTGCGCCACCCGCGCGTACGCCTGGAGGGTGGCCGACAGGTCCGCCGGATGCCACGGCAGGGCGGGGGTGCGGCCGTCGATGGCGTCCAGGCAGATGACGAAGTGACCGGCGGTGGTGAGGGTCCAGCGGGGGCGGGCGACCGGCAGGTCGGGCGGAAGTGCGGCGATGATCGCGGTCTCCCGGGCGTACCAGTCGCTCAGGTGGCGCTGGTCGGCCAGTGAGGCGGCCTTGACGAAGACCCGGTCCCCGGCGGTGGTGTCGAGCACCCCGGCGTAGCCGTTGGTGAAGCCGCCACCGGCGGTGCTCGCCCAGCTGACCCGGGCCCCGAGCCGGGCGCTGATCGCGGCGCGCAGCTCCGCCGGCAGATCGGCCCAGTCCGGCCGGACGGCGGTCGCGCCATAGGGCACCAGCGGCAACGAACTCGCGGACATGCCCCCCATCCTGCCTCAGTCGACCCCACCCGTGCCGGGACCGGCCCGCGAGCAGCGGCGGGGGGCGGGAGATGTCACAGCGGTCTGCCAGACTGCCGGGACATGAGGACCGACGACTTCTGGGGCCTGATCGAGGACGCCCGCACCGGCGCCGACGGCGCCACCGAGGCGATCACGGCGCGGGCGGTCGCCCTGCTGGCGGCCCGGGACGTGACCGAGATCGCCGGCTTCGACCAGCACCTGTGGCGGGTCCTGGCCGCCTCCTACCGGGCGGATCTCTGGGGCGCGGCCTACCTGATCAACGGTGGCTGCTCCGACGACGGCTTCGAGTACTTCCGTGGTTGGCTGATCCTTCAGGGGCGGGCGACCTTCGCCCAGGCGGTCAAGGACCCCGACTCGCTGGCCGGGCTGCCGGCGGTCCGGCAGGCGGCGGTCACCGGCGAGGAGTTCGAGGCCGAGGACGTACTCCAGATCGCCCACGACGCGTACCGGAAGGCCACCGCGTCCGAGTTGCCGGCCCAGCCGCACGCCACCTACCCGGAGCTGGACGAGTTCTGGGACTTCGACGACGAGGCGAGCGCCCGGCAGCAGTTGCCCCGGCTCGCGGCGCTCTTCGTGGAGCCGCCCGCCGAATGACGACCGGCCGGCGTGCGCGGGCTCGGCGGGGAACCGGGCCGGCGTGCACGGGCTCGGGGTGAACGGACGGGCTGCGCCGGGGTTCCCGGCGGGCATGGGATCATAGAGAGTGGTCGGCGCCGCGCCGACCGACGCGTACCGCCCACCGGGCCGTCGCGTACCGCTGACCAGCCCGACCATGCCAGCTTGCCGGCCCGACCCGCTTGCCAGCCCGATTAGAACGGACCGCCGTGCCACCGACGCCCGACGCAGGCGCGAACACCCCTGGTGCCACCGATCCCGGTCGGATCAGGAACTTCGGCATCATCGCCCACATCGACCACGGGAAGTCGACCCTGGCCGACCGGATGTTGCAGCTCACCGGCGTGGTCGACCCACGGCAGATGCGGGCGCAGTACCTGGACCGGATGGACATCGAGCGTGAGCGCGGGATCACCATCAAGAGCCAGGCGGTCCGGATGCCGTGGACCGTACGGGAGGGCGAGCAGCAGGGCGAGCACGCCGTGCTGAACATGATCGACACCCCGGGACACGTGGACTTCACGTACGAGGTGTCCCGTTCCCTGGCTGCCTGCGAGGGTGCCGTGCTGCTGGTCGACGCGGCGCAGGGGATCGAGGCGCAGACGCTGGCGAACCTCTACCTGGCGATGGAGAACAACCTCACCATCATCCCGGTGCTGAACAAGATCGACCTGCCGGCCGCCCAGCCGGAGAAGTACGCCGAGGAGCTGGCCCACCTGATCGGGTGCGAGCCGAGCGACTGCATCCGGGTCTCCGGCAAGACCGGCGAGGGGGTGCCGTACCTGCTCGACGAGATCGTCCGGCAGTTCAACCCGCCGGTCGGCAACGCCGACGCCCCGGCCCGCGCGATGATCTTCGACTCGGTCTACGACGTCTACCGGGGCGTGGTCACCTACGTCCGGGTCATCGACGGACGGATCGAGGCCCGCGAGCGGATCAAGATGATGTCCACCGGCGCGGTGCACGAGCTGCTGGAGATCGGGGTCATCTCGCCCGAGATGGAGAAGCACACCGCGCTCGGTGTCGGCGAGGTCGGTTACCTGATCACCGGCGTGAAGGACGTACGGCAGTCCCGGGTCGGTGACACCGTCACCATCAACTCCCGGCCGGCGACCGAGGCGCTCGGCGGTTACAAGGACCCGAAGCCGATGGTCTACTCCGGCCTCTACCCGATCGACGGGTCCGACTACCCCAACCTCCGGGACGCGCTGGACAAGCTCAAGCTCAACGACGCCGCGCTCGACTACGAGCCGGAGACCTCCGGCGCGCTCGGCTTCGGCTTCCGCTGCGGCTTCCTCGGCCTGCTGCACCTGGAGATCATCCGGGAGCGGCTGGAGCGCGAGTACAACCTCGACCTGATCTCCACCGCGCCGAACGTGGTCAACCGGGCGCTGCTGGAGGACGGCAGCGAGATCACCGTGACCAACCCCAGCGAGTACCCCACCGGCCGGGTCGCCGAGGTGTACGAGCCGGTGGTGCGGGCGACCGTACTCACGCCGAACGACTACGTCGGCGCGGTGATGGAGCTATGCCAGGGGCGCCGGGGCAACCTGCTCGGCATGGACTACCTCTCCGCCGACCGGGTGGAACTGCGCTACACCCTGCCCCTCGCCGAGATCATCTTCGACTTCTTCGACCAGCTCAAGAGCCGGACCAAGGGGTACGCCTCGCTCGACTACGAGCCCTCCGGCGAGCAGAAGTCCGACCTGGTCAAGGTGGACATCCTGCTGCACGGCGAGCCGGTCGACGCGTTCAGCGCGATCGTGCACAAGGACAAGGCGTACAACTACGGCGTCACCATCGCGGCGAAACTCCAGAAGCTGATTCCCCGGCAGCAGTTCGAGGTGCCGATCCAGGCCGCGATCGGCAACCGGGTCATCGCCCGCGAGACCATCCGGGCGATCCGCAAGGACGTGCTCGCCAAGTGCTACGGCGGTGACATCACCCGTAAGCGCAAGCTGCTGGAGAAGCAGAAGGAAGGCAAGAAGCGGATGAAGATGGTGGGCCGGGTCGAGGTGCCGCAGGAGGCATTCATCGCCGCGCTCTCCTCCGACGAGTCCGGCGACGGCAAGGGCGGCAAGGCCGGCGGTAAGAAGTGAACCCGAGGGCGTACGGGCCGGACGCGGCGTACTGCCCGCGCTGCGGGTCGCCGCTGTCCGGCGCCCCACCCACGGTGTGCGGCTCGTGCGCGTACGCGATGTTCGTCAACGCCCGCCCGACCGGCAGCCTGATCGTGCTCGACGGCGACCCGGTCACGCCCCGGTTCCTGGCCCTGCGCCGCTCCGCCGAGCCCCGCGCGGGGCTCTGGGAGACGCCGGGTGGGTTCTGCGACGGGTGGGAACACCCGGCCGCCGCCGCGGTCCGGGAGGGACGCGAGGAACTCGGCGTCGAGGTCACCCTCGGCGACTTCGTCGGCATGTACGTCGGCAGCTACGAGTACCAGGGCGAGACGCTGCCCGTACTGGATTCCTTCTACCTGGCCACGATCGACGCCGGTGAGGTCAGACTCGACCCGGCGGAGTCGTCCGAGATGACGTGGTTCGAGTTGGCCGACCCTCCCAAGCTGGCCTTCGAGCCCATGAACGAGGCCATTCGGGCAGCCGCCCGACAACTGGAACACCGGGGCGGTTTGAGAAATCAGCGAGTCGGGCACTAGTCGGTCAGCACACGACACGGTGTGAATGATCCGAGTAGGAGACGACCGATGACTGTTGTTGGCATCATCACCGCGCTCATTGTTGGCCTGATCGTCGGCGCCCTCGGCCGCCTGATCGTGCCCGGCAAGCAGAACATGCCGATGTGGCTGCACATGCTGATCGGGGTCGGCGCCGCGCTGCTCGGTACGGTGATCGCACGGGCCGCGGGTATCGCGACCGAGACCGCCGGTATCGACTGGCGCGAGCTGCTGGTGCAGGTTGTCGTCGCGGCGATCGCGGTGGCCATCGTGGCCGGTGTCGGTGGACGCCGCAGCGTCAGCCGCTACTGACCCCCGGTAACAACCTCCCCCCGTACGACATGGCAGGGGCGTCCGACCGAATCCGGTCCGGCGCCCCTGCCGTACGTGTCGGGGGCGTCGTAGGGTGTGGACCATGACGGGCAGACTTGTTTCGGTCAACCTGGGCCTCGTGACGACCGCTCCCTGGGCCGGGGATCCGAGCGGACGCAGCGGCATCGACAAGCGGCCGACCACCCAACCGGTGGCGCTGCGGGTCGGCGGGGTGGCCGGTGACTTCGTCGGCGAACTCGCCGTACACGGCGGACCGGACAAGGCGGTCTACTCGTACGCCCGCGAGGACGCCGCCTGGTGGTCGCGGGAACTGGGGCGGGAGATCCCGCCCGGCGGCTTCGGTGAGAACCTCTCCACCGAGGGTCTCGACCTGACCGGGGCGGTCATCGGCGAACACTGGCAGGTCGGCTCGGCGCTGCTGGAGGTGAGCCAGCCGCGTACGCCGTGCCGGACGTTCGCCGGCTTCTGGGACGTACGCGACCTGATCAAGCGGTTCATCGCGCGGGCGCTGCCGGGGGCGTACCTGCGGGTGATCCGCGAAGGTGAGGTGACAGTGGGGGACACGGTGACGGTGGTGCACCGGCCGGCGCACGGGGTCACCATCGGTGAGACGTTCCGCGCCCTGAACATCACCCCGGAACTGCTGCCGCGCCTGCTCGACGTACCGGAACTCCCGGCCCACCTGCGGGAACGGATCGAGCGGCGGACCGCCGGCGATCCTCGCCGGGAACCGTCGCAACGGCAGGGGTAGCCGGGTCCGACAGATCTTGACTTGTGGACCGGGGCGATGCAAGCATCGGCATGATGTTCATCGATGGATACCGGGGGATTTCATGCTCAGAAACAAGTCGACCGTCGTCTCGAAGGTGTCGTGTTCTCGCGGGGGCAACACGGACCGTTCCGTCCGACGCACGGGCCTGGCAGCGCTGTTGGCCGCCGCACTGCTACTGATCGCCGCCCCCGCCGGTGCGGCAGAACCGCAATCTCCGTCGCCAGCCGCCGGTGCGGCGACCCCAGCGAACCTCTCGGGGTTGGCCGGGATCGCTGTCGACGTCGACCGGACGGGCATCGCGGCAGCCGTTCTGCAGGCGAACCCGCAGGCCAAGCAGGTCAGCCCGGACAGGATTCAGGTGGCCGACGGCGTCGACCTGCTGCTGCCCGGGGCCGCCGAGCGTAACGCCACCCTGGCTGCACCATCCTGCCCCTACTACTACCTGTGCCTCTGGGAGCACGGCGAATCGGGCGGCTTCGGGCTCGGATTCAGGCTCACGAACTGCCAACTCCGCTACGACCTCAGCGAGTACAAGTACCCCGAATTCGTATGGGTCGGTAAGTCCAACTCCGCGCCGAAGTGGAATGACCGGATCTCGTCCTGGGTCAACAATCAGTCGGACGGGGAAATGTCCATGTTCTACAACTGGATCGGCAGTTGGCAACTCGTGGCCAACAGCATCTCATACGACTACGTCGCGAACGCTGGCGTCGCCTGGGGTGCGAACGACATGATCGACAGCATCTACGTCTGCTGAGAAACCTGCTGTAGGTCGTCCAAGCTTCTGCTCGGGGCGCATAGCTCGTACGTCGCGGGGTCGAAGGTCGGCGGGTGCTGGCCCTCGACCCCGTCGTAGCGCCCGCGGGTGGTGCTAGCCCTCGGCGTAGACCTCGGCGACGACCAGGGTGGAGTTGACCTCGCTCTTCTTGACCGAGGTCCAGGATCCGCCGTCCGCGGTCCACTGAAGATTTTCGAAGCTGACCCGCTTCACCCCGTTGTCGTTGGCGTGGGATACGAGCCAGTGGGCGTACCGCCAGCCGTTCTGGATGGTGGAGGCCGGAATCGCCAGTCCGGTCAGTTCGGCCGGGGCGGTCGTCTGGAGCTCGCCCCAGTCCTTGTTCAGACCGACTGTCAGGGCGGCGGCTGCGGCGGCGCCCCGCAGCAACGGATCGGGGCCGACGGTGCAGGCGACCGCGCCGGTCGCGTTGCCGAGCAGTGCGCGGGTCAGCACCGCCGACTCGTCGGACCACTTCTCGTACGCCTCCGGGAACGCCGACCGCTGCACCTTCTGCGCGGCGTCGGTGACCCGCATCTTCTCCCAGCCCTTGACCTTCTTCAGCGCGGCGTAGAACTTGTCCGCGGCGTAGCGCGGGTTCCGGATCTGCTCCGGGGTGCCCCAACCCTGGCTCGGGCGCTGCTGGAACAGCCCGATCGAGTCGCGGTCGCCGCCGGCCAGGTTCTCCAACCTGGACTCCTGGAACGCCGTCGCGAGGGCGACCACCACCGCCTGCTCGGGCATCTTGCGCTGGGTGCCGATCGCGGCGATGGTCGCGGCGTTCGCCATCTGCTCCGGGTTCAGGTTGACCCGACCGTCGGCCTCCACGGTGCAGCCCCGTACGGCCGTCGGCAGCGGCAGCTTGCCCACGATCTCGCGGGAACCGAGGTAGACCCCGAAGGCGGCAACCGCCGCGAGTGCCACACCGGCGGCAACCATCGCTCGAGTCCGCACCCGCACCCCCTGCTCGTCCGGTCGGCCTGACCTGTCCGTCTCGATCGCCCCGGACCGTCCCGGGCCGACGATGATCGGTGAACCGCGCCTAGCGTACGTCCCGACGCCGTACTCTCGGCCAGCCTTGATTTCCCGGTAAACCTGTGCTCATTCGATCTTCACCGGTTCCACACCGGTACCTGGTTCCGTGCGCCCCTGCTCAGGCGCCGGGTACCCAACGAGCCGGCCGTTTCTCGCGGAACGCGAGGATTCCCTCCCGTGCCTCCGCGGAGCGGAAGTAGCCGGTCGACACGGCGCTGAGCTGGGCCAGCTCGGCCCGCAGATCCGTCCCCGCCGGCCGGGACAACAGCTGCTTCGTCCCGGCCAGGGCACCGGGCGCGCCCCGTACCAGGGCGGCGCAGTAGGCGGCCACCGCCGCGTCCAGTTCGTCGGCCGGCACCGCCCGACTGACCAGCCCGATCCGCTCGGCCCGGTCGCCGTCGAAGGTCTCCCCGGTCAGGTACAGCTCGGCGGCGGCCCGCGCCTGCAACCGGGGCAGTACGGTCGCCGAGATCACCGCCGGGATCACCCCGATCCGTACCTCGGTGAAGGCGAACGTCGCCTCCCGTACGCAGACCGCGATGTCGGCGGCGGCGATCAGCCCCAGACCGCCCGCTCGGGCCGGGCCGGCGACCCGGGCCAGCACCGGCTTCGGGCACTCCCGGACCGCGGCGAGTACGTCGCCGAGCATCCCGGCCGGCACCGAGCCGCTGTCGAACGCCGCCGCCGTCTCCTTCAGGTCGGCACCGGAGCAGAACACCGGCCCGGTGTGCGACAGCACCACCACCCGTACGGTGTCGTCGGTCACAGCGTCGGCCAGCGCGGCGAGCAGCTGGGTCATCAGCGGGGTGGAGAGCGCGTTGCGGTTGTGCGGGCTGTCCAGCGTGAGCGTGGTCACCCCGGAGGCGGTCGACACCCGGACGAGCGTGTCAGCGGCTGCGGTCATGCCGGCACACTAGTCGCATGCCCGGCGTCCTTCCCGAAGGTGAACCCGTCCCCGCTGACGGTTCGCTGCCCCGTACCGCCCTGGCCGCCGTCGGCGACCGGGGGTTCGGGGTCTACGTGCACGTGCCCTTCTGCGCCAGCCGGTGCGGATACTGCGACTTCAACACGTACACCGCCACCGAACTCGGCGGCGGCGGTGGCCGGGACGGCTACGCCGACTCGGTCCTGACCGAGCTGGCGCTGGCCGGTCGGGTGCTGGGCGAGCACCCGCCGCGCCGGGTCGACACCGTCTTCGTCGGCGGTGGCACCCCGACCCTGCTCCCGGCCGACGAACTGGCCCGGATCCTGGACGGGATCGACCGGACCTGGGGGCTGGCCGCCGACGCCGAGGTCACCACCGAGGCGAACCCGGAGTCGGTCACGCCGGAGTCGCTCAAGACCCTGCGGGCCGCCGGCTACACCCGGATCTCGCTCGGCATGCAGTCCGCCGCCGCCGGGGTGCTCGCCCTGCTGGACCGCAAGCACACCCCCGGCCGGGCGGTCCAGGCCGCCCTGGAGGCGCGTGACGCCGGCTTCGACCACGTGAACCTCGACCTGATCTACGGCACGCCGGGGGAGACCGCCGAGGACTTCGCCGCCTCGCTGGCGGCGGTCACCGAGGCCGGCGTCGACCACGTCAGCGCGTACGCCCTGATCGTGGAGGACGGCACCCGGCTGGCCGGGCGGATGCGGCGCGGCGAGCTGCCGTACCCGAGTGACGACGTGGCGGCGGACCGCTACCTGGCCGCCGAGGCCGCCCTCGGCGCGGCCGGTTTCTCCTGGTACGAGGTTTCCAACTGGGCCCGCACCGCCGACGCCCGGTGCCGGCACAACCTGCTCTACTGGACCGGCGGGGACTGGTGGGGCCTCGGGCCGGGGGCGCACAGCCACGTCGGCGGCGTGCGCTGGTGGAACGTCAAACACCCCACCGCGTACGCGTCCCGGCTGGCCGCCGGTGAGTCTCCGGGCCACGCCCGGGAACTGCTCACCGGGGACGATCGGCACGTGGAGGACGTGATGCTGCGGCTGCGCCTGGACTCCGGGCTGCCGTTGGCCGGGCTCGACGACGCCGGCCGACTCGGTGCGGATCGGGCCCTCGCCGACGGCCTGCTGAGCGCCCCCGAGTACGCGGCCGGTCGGGCGGTGCTGACCCTGCGCGGCCGGCTGCTCGCCGACGCCGTGGTACGTGACCTGCTGCCCTGACCCCGCCTGCCCCGATCCGGTTGCTGCGACGGGGTCGGGGGGGGGGGGGGGGGGGGGGGGGGGGGGGGGGGGGGGGGGGGGGGGGGGGGGGGGGGGGGGGGGGGGGGGGGGGGGTTTGCGGGGGGGTTGTTTGTTTGGG
>NZ_JBVJHT010000030.1:0-31173 GCF_055586685.1 Micromonospora sp. NPDC049529 | reverse complement strand
CTGGCTCCCCGCCCGGGTGTGCCTTGCTTCCCTCCCCCCCCCCCCCCTCTTCCTTTCTTGTTTTTGTGTTTGCGGTTTCCCTCCCCCCCCCCCCCCCCCCCCCCCCCCCCGACGGACCGTCCGTGGCTCGGCGCTCGTGGCGCGCCGTGGGTTGTTACTTCACGGTGTTGCTTCGTGGTGTTACTTCACCAGTCGGACCGACATCGGGTACCGGTAGAGCGTGCCCTCGTTCGCCCGCAGACCGCCGATGATCGAGAAGACGGCCACCACGATCCAGGTGACGAAGGGCAGGATCCCGAGCGTGCAGAACCCGATGATGACCGCGAACAGCATGACCACCGCCCAGGTGATCTGGAAGTTCAGCGCCTCGACCGCGTGAGCGCGTACGGTCGGCGACTCGTTCCCCTTCGCTAGCAGCGCGATCAACGGGGCGATGAAGCCCACGATGACGCCACCGAAGTGTGCGATCAGGGCGAAGGTCTTCTCGTCGTTGTTCGCGTAGCCCTGTGGGACGGGGCCGCCCGGGTAACCGCCGCCCGGCTGGTACGCACC
The DNA here is from genome assembly GCF_055586685.1 of Micromonospora sp. NPDC049529. Taxonomy (NCBI): domain Bacteria; kingdom Bacillati; phylum Actinomycetota; class Actinomycetes; order Micromonosporales; family Micromonosporaceae; genus Micromonospora; species Micromonospora sp. NPDC049529. The sequence goes on along the minus strand of NZ_JBVJHT010000030.1, from coordinate 30,621 downwards.
GCCGCCGGGGTAGCCACCGGGCGGGGGGTACTGGCCGCCGGGGTAGCCGCCACCGGGTGGCGGGTAGCCGCCGTCGGCGGGCGGGTAGCCACCGGGCGGGGGATAACCACCGGGCGGGGGATAGCCACCCGGTGGCGGGTAACCACCGGCCGGCGGGTAGCCGCCACCCGGCGGGGGAGTACCCGGTGCGCCGTACTGCGGGGCGGGCGGGGGCGAACCGTACTGCGGCGCGGCCGGCGGCGGGCCGTAACCGGGCGGGGGCGCCTCACCGGGACTCGGGTACGAGCCCGGCGACGTGAACGGAGTCGTCGGCGGTTCCGGCGGATAACCGCCGGGGCCGCCCTCTCCGGGAGGGCGGGGTGGTTCAGTCATGGGGCCACGGTAGGGGTATCGATCAACAGACGCCAGCTACCACCGGTGACGTCGGTGGACAATTACCGACTGAAACTGCTATGCCGACAGTGGGTCGGTTACCGTCCACGGGATCGCCCATGATCTCCGCCACCGGCCAGGCAAGATCTTCGGTCGGGCGCGAGGTTGATCATCGCAACCAGGTGGGACCGCGTCGTAGACTGGCACTCGTTACGGCCGAGTGCCAGACTGGTGAGCCGGGTGCTCGCACCGACCCGGTCGCAGGGAGGTGAGGATGGGTCTCGACGACCGCAAGCTCGACGTGCTGCGCGCGATCGTGGAGGACTACGTATCCACCCAGGAGCCGGTCGGCAGCAAAGCCCTGGTCGAGCGGCACCAACTCGGCGTGTCACCGGCCACCGTCCGCAACGACATGGCCGTACTCGAAGAAGAGGGCTACATCCGGCAGCCGCACACCAGCGCCGGCCGGGTGCCCACCGACCGGGGCTACCGCCTCTTCGTCGACCGTCTCTCCCGGGTCAAGCCGCTCACCCCGGCCGAACGCCGGGCCATCGAACGATTCCTGGTCGGCGCCGTCGACCTCGACGACGTGGTGCACCGGACGGTCCGCCTGCTCGCCCAGCTCACCCGGCAGGTCGCCGTGGTGCAGTACCCGAGCCTGGCCCGCTCCTCCGTACGCCACCTGGAACTCGTACCGATCTCCACCACCCGGCTCATGTTCGTCATGATCGCCGACACCGGCCGGGTCGAACAGCGCCTGGTCGAGATGCCGGCACCACTGCTCGCCGACGACGTGACCGACCTGCGCCGACTGGTCAACGAAAAGCTCGTCGGCAGCCGGCTCTCCGACACCCCGCCGCTGGTCCAGGCACTCGTCGACGAGGTCGCACCCGACCTGCGCCCGGCGATGGCGACCCTGGCGACGGTCCTGCTGGAAACCCTCGTCGAACGCAGCGAGGAACGGATCGCCCTGGCCGGCACCGCCAACCTGACCCGTGGCGGGCTGCTCGACTTCCAGGGCTCGCTACGCCCGATCCTGGAGGCGCTGGAGGAGGAGGTCATCCTGCTCAAGCTCTTCGGCGAGGTCGAACCCAGTACGCTCCGAATCCGGATCGGCGACGAAAATGAGATCGACAACCTGCGCGCCACCTCGGTGGTGAGCACCGGGTACGGCACCGGCAGCAACATCCTCGGCGGGCTCGGGGTGCTCGGGCCGACCCGGATGGACTACCCCGGCACCATCGCGACCGTACGCGCGGTCGCCCGTTACGTGGGCGACCTACTGGCACAGAATTGATGGCGCCGGAGCAGCGGGCAGCACCGGCGCGGAACCGATCAACAAGCTGACCTGACGACACCGGCGGACGGCACGACTGACATGGGGACACGGAACACAGTGGCCAAGGACTACTACGGGATTCTCGGCGTCAGCCGGGAGGCCTCCGACGACGAGATCAAGCGCGCCTACCGCAAACTGGCGCGGCAGTACCATCCGGACGTCAATCCGGACCCGGAGGCGCACGAGAAGTTCAAGGACATCAACGCCGCCTACGAGGTCCTCTCCGACGACCAGAAGCGGCAGATCGTCGACCTCGGCGGGGACCCCCTGGCCCCCGGCGGTGGCGGCGGTGGTGCCGGACCCGGCGGAGCCGGCCCGTTCGTCGGCTTCCAGGACATCATGGACGCCTTCTTCGGTGCCGCGGGCGGAAGCAGGGGCCCCCGGCCCCGTACCCGGCCGGGTGCCGACGCCATCCTGCGCCTCGAACTCGACCTCAACGAGACGGCCTTCGGCGTCGAGGCGCCGATCACCGTCGACACCGCCGTACTCTGCACCACCTGCGCCGGTGCGGGCACCGCCGCCGGCACCCACCTCGCCACCTGTGAGGCGTGCGGCGGGCGCGGCGAGGTCCAGTCGGTCCAGCGGACCTTCCTCGGCCAGGTCGTCTCGTCCCGGCCGTGCACGGTCTGCCAGGGCTACGGCACCGTCATCCCGCACCCCTGCCCGACCTGCGCCGGTGACGGCCGGGTCCGTACCCGTCGGTCGCTGACCGTCAAGATCCCGGCCGGGGTCGAGGACGGCATGCGGATCCGGCTCGCCCAGCAGGGCGAGGTCGGCCCCGGTGGCGGCACCGCCGGTGACCTCTACGTCGAGATCCACGAACGCACCCACGACGTCTACTCCCGCAAGGGCGACGACCTGCACTGCCGGGTCACCGTCCCGATGACCGCCGCGGCGCTGGGCACCCGCCTCACCATCAAGACGCTGGACAGCGACGAACCCGTCGACGTCAAGCCGGGCACCCAACCGGGCAGCACCCTGCGGCTGCGCGCCCGTGGCGTACCGCACCTGCGCGGCACAGGGCGGGGTGACCTCTTCGTCCACCTGGACGTCCGTACCCCGACCAAGCTCGACGCCGACCAGGAGCGGATGCTCCGCGACTTCGCCAAGACCAGGGGCGAGGAGGTCGCCGAGCTGAGCAAGCAGGGCGGCTTCTTCTCCCGCATGCGAGACGCCTTCAACGGGCACTAGTTTTTTGGCCCCGGCGGAGCCGGGGCGGCTCGCTCCGCTTCGCGCCGCCCAGTGCGGTGACTTCGTCCTGCGGGCGACGAAGGCTTCGCCTCGTCGTCCTCGGACGAAGTCACCGCGGCGGCGCTCGGTCGACTCGCGACGTTGGTTGCGGTCAGGGCCGGCGCAGTGGGCGCAGTTGTCGAGAAAGAGGGGCTATTCCTTGGGGAATAGGCCCTCTTTCTCGACATGAGGGGCCTTGCTGGGGTGACGGGGTCGTGGGGTGGGGTGGGGTTTAGCCTGGGCGGGTGTCGGTGCCGCTGTTCCTGGTTGAAGCCCTGCCTGTGGGGGATGTGTTCACGCTCGGTGGGGCGGAGGGGCATCATGCCGCCACGGTGCAGCGGTTGCGGGTGGGGGAGGAGTTGCTGCTCGCCGACGGGCGGGGCGGCACGGCCGGCGCGGTGGTGACGGCCGTCGGCCGGGGCACGCTGGACCTTCGGGTGAGCTCCCTGGCGTACGACGATGCGCCCGACCCGCGCCTGGTGGTCGTCCAGGGGATCGCCAAGGGGGACCGGGGCGAGTTGGCCGTACAGGCGATGACCGAGGTCGGGGTGGACGAGATCGTGCCCTGGGCGGCGTCGCGTTCGGTGGTGCAGTGGCGCGGTGAGCGCGGCGGTCGGGCGCGGGAGAAGTGGGTGGCGACCGCGCGGGAGGCGGCCAAGCAGTCCCGCCGTTCGTGGTTGCCGGTGGTGGCCGGGGCGCCGGACGAGTCGACCGGGCGGGTGGTGGACCGGATCGCCGGGGTGGCGGCGGCGTTCGTGCTGCACGAGGAGGCGACGGTGGGGCTCTCCACCGTGGAGCTGCCGGTGAGCGGGGAGATCGTGCTGGTGGTGGGGCCGGAGGGTGGCATCACGTCGGCCGAGGTGGCAGCCTTCGAGTCGGCCGGTGCACGGACGGTGCGACTGGGTCCGGCGGTGCTGCGTACGTCGACCGCCGGGGTGGCGGCGCTGGCCGTGCTCTCGGCGAGGCTCGGTCGCTGGTAGACCGGTCGTCAGGCGGTGACTTCGAGGGTGGCGGTCAGGCGGATGTCGGCGACGCCTCGGGCAACCTCGACGGTGTAGGTGCCGGGGACCGTACGCCACTGGCCGGCCCAGATCTGGGTGGAGCGGGCGGCGAGCGGGACCCGTACGGTGATCGTCTCGTCGGGTGCGGCGGTGACCGTGGCGAAGCCGGCGAGTTGCCGGGTGGGGCGCTCCGGGTCCGGCTCGGTCGGGCCGACGTAGAGCTGCACCACCTCCCGGCCGGTACGGCTCCCGCTGTTGCGCACCGTCACCACCGCTGTCGGCGTACCGGCGGATTCGACCTCCAGTGACTCGTACGCCCAGGTGGTGTAGCCGAGTCCGTGGCCGAACGGGAAGAGGGGGTCGGCCTGCCAGCCCCGGTAGCCGATGAAGACGCCCTCGTCGTAGCGAAGGGTGCGGTCGGTCGGGGTGGTGGAGAGGACCGGTACGTCGTGTGCGTGCCGGGGCCAGGTGGTGGGCAGTCGTCCGCCGGGTTCGGCGGCGCCGAGCAGTACGTCGGCGAGGGCGGCACCGGCCTCCTGGCCGGGGAACCAGGTGAGCAGGATCGCCGCGACTTTGTCGGCCCAGGGCATCAGGACCGGGGAGCCGGCGTTGACGACGACGACCGTACGCGGGTTGACTGCCGCGACCCGGCTGACCAGTTCGTCCTGGCGGCCGGGCAGGGCGAGACTGGTCCGGTCGAAGCCCTCGGATTCGACCTGTTCGGTGGTGCCGACCACGACGACGGCCACGTCCGCCTCGGCGGCGGCGCGGGCGGCCGCGTCGATCAGCTCGTCGGGGGAGGCGGTCGGTGCCGCGTGGCCGAGGCTGAAGTGCACGGCGCCGGCCATGCCCTCGACGATCTGCTGGGTGAGGGTCACCTCGACCGGTTCACCTTCGAGCAGCGTGATCGCGAAGCGCCGTTCGACCGGGGCGAGGAACGTCTCCGTCGGGTCCTGCTCCTCGTCGAAGAGCGGGCCGTCGAAGATCTCGGTGCCGGCGACGGTGAGCCTGAACAGCCCGAACCCGTCGATGGAAAGCTGGTGTTCGCCGCTGGTCCGCGGGGTGCAGCGGGCGGACAGTTCCACCGACGCGAGGTCGGCCGGGTCGACACCGGCGGGCAGGGCACCCAACCAGCGGGCGACGGCGCTGCGAAGATCGGCCCGGTAGAGCGCTTCACCGTCGGCGTTGCGCAGGGTCGCGGTGATCGGGGACCACTGTTCGCCGCTGGCGGCGGCGAGCCTCGGCCGGGGGTCGGCGCCGATCGCGTACGTAACCTCGGCGTCGGGCAGGGCGGCGGTGAGCCCGGCGAGTGGGGAGAAGATCCGCTCCGGGACGACCTGGGCACTGCCGCCGCCGAGGATCCTCGCGTCGGTGGCGAGCGCGCCGGAGACCGCCACCCGGCGCAGCGTGCTCGACTTCAGCGGCAGCAGGTCGCCCTCGTTTCGGGCCAGCACGAAGGAGCGGGTCGCGATGTGCCGCGCCACGTCGGGGCCGTGCAGCGGCGCCGGCCGGTCGTCCGGTGCCACCGCCGGGGGTACGCCGTCCAGCAGGCCCACCCGCGCGGCCAGGCGCAGAACCCGCCGTACCTTGTCGTCCACGACGTCCTCGGCGACCCGGCCGGCGCGTACGGCGGCGACCAGTTCGGCTCCCCACGGGTCACCGTGGGCGGGCATCACCACGTCGAGCCCGCCGTTGGCGGTGCCCACCACGGACCGGGCGGCGGTCCAGTCGGAGACGATGAACCCGTCGAAGCCCCACCGCTCCTTCAGTAACCCGTGTTGCAGCTCGGCGTGCTCGGTCATGGTGTGGCCGTTGACCCCGTTGTACGCGGCCATCACGCCCCACGCCCCGGCAGCCACGATCCGCTCGAACGGGGCCAGGTACAGCTCGTGCAAAGCCCGCTCGGAGACCCGTACGTCGACGGTGAACCGTTCGGTCTCGGAGTCGTTGGCGACGAAGTGCTTGACCGTGGTGCCGACGCCCTGGTCCTGTACGCCGGTCACGTAGCCGGCGCCGATCTCGCCGGTGAGCAGCGGATCCTCGGAGTAGCACTCGAAGTGGCGGCCGCCGAGCGGGCTGCGGTGCAGGTTGACCGTGGGGGCGAGCAGGACGTGCACACCCTTGCGCCGGGCCTCCTGGCCGAGCAGCCGGCCGGCGGTCCTGGCCAGTTCGGGATCCCAGGTGGCGGCGAGCGCGGTCGGGCTGGGCAGTGCCACCGACGGGTCGTCGGGGGTCCAGCCGATTCCGCGTACGCCGATCGGGCCGTCGGACATCACCAGGGAGCGGAGCCCGATCTGCGGTAGGGCGGGCAGGGTCCACCAGTCCTGACCGGACAGGAGCCGTACCTTGTCCTCCAGGTCGAGCGCGGTCAGCGCCCGCTCGATCGCCGCCTCGGTCGCCGAGGTTGTCGCCGCTGCCGTCATCGCGCCGCCCCCTGAAAGGTCGATTCCGCTCGATCCTGCCAGCCTGGGGCCGTCCCCGCATTCCCATCCGCATCTCGATGCCGGGTGGGTCGGACTGTCGGTTCGTGCCCACACGCTGGGCGAACCGTGCGGGGTGCGGGTGAACCGGGGCGGCGGTCGGCGTTGCTCTCCAAGCGACAAACCGGGCACTACCTCTGGTGATCATCGTGGAGGGTTCATGCCCGGGTGACGTTCCTGTCCTCACTACTTGTAATCGACTCTTGACGACCGGTCGGATGATCTTTAACGTTCGCTCGCTTGATCAACTGTTGGTGTTTGTCGGGGGAGGACCACGTGGTCGCTGGTATGGGTTCGTCGCGCGTTTTCGCGCCGGTGTTCCGGTGGGCGAGGCGCGGGGCGTTGGCGACCGCGGTGGTGATGGCTGTCTCGGTGGTGCAGTTCGTGCCTGCTCAGGCGGCGCCGTCACCCGGTGGACCGGGTAAGGCGACGGAAGAGTCGGTCCCGGTTGAGCCGGTGGAACCGGGCAAGGGCACGCCGTCCGAGACCGATGCCGCCGCACTGAAGGCGGTTGACCGGAAGGTGTTGCCGTCGGAGGGTTCGGCGGATGTGCCGGTGTCGGGGGAGACGACGAAGGTCGGCGATCTGCCGGTGTCGTTCGCGCCGGAGATTGTGGTCGACGACGCCTCGCGGCGGAGTCTGGCGAGTGCCGCTGGCGGGCCGGAGTCGGTGACCGCACGGGTGGTCGACGAGGGCGTGGCGCGGGCGGCGGGGGTGCCCGGTGTGGTGGTGGAGCTGTCTCGTTCGGACGGGGTGGCCCGGTCGGGTCCGACGAGGATGAGCGTCGAGTACGGGCAGTTCGCGAACGCGTACGGGGCGGATTACGGTCAGCGGTTGCGGTTGGTGGGTCTGCCGGCGTGTGTGTTGGAGACTCCGGCGGATCCGGTGTGTCAGGTGCAGACGCCGTTGGATTCGGTGAATCGCTCTGGTGTCGTGTCGGCGAGTGTGACGGTGGGTGGTGACCCGGAAGGGGCCTCCTCGTTGGCGGCGTCGGGTGTGGCGTCTGCGGTGGTGGCGTTGTCGTCGACGGCGGAGTCGGCTGGTGGGGCGTTCACCGCGACGTCGTTGTCGGAGACGTACGAGTGGTCCGCCGGTGGGCAGGGCGGCGAGTTCAACTCCTCGTACCCGTTCGAGGTGCCGCCGTCGCCCGGTGGGCTGGAGCCGAGTCTGGCGTTGCAGTATTCGTCGGGGTCGGTGGATGGTCAGACGCTGGCGCGGAATGGTCAGGCGTCGTGGGTGGGTGAGGGTTGGGACCTTCAGGTCGGTTACGTCGAGCGGTCGTACCGGTCCTGTGCGGACGATGGTGGTACGACGGGTGACCTGTGTTGGTTTTCGCCGTACAACGCGACGTTGGTGTTGAACGGGTCGTCGACGCGGTTGGTCCGGGATGCGGCTACCGGGGTGTGGCGGGGTGCGGACGACGACGGGTTGAAGGTCGAGGCGTTGTCGGATCCGTCGTTGGGCAACGGTGACAACGACGGGGAGTACTGGCGGGTCACGACGCAGGACGGGACGCAGTACTACTTCGGGCGGCACAAGCGCAGCGCGAGTGATCCGGAGCCGCAGTGGTCGGTGTCGTCGGTGCCGGTGTTCGGCAACAATCCGGGAGAGCCGTGTTACTCGGCGGCCGGGTTCGCGGTGTCGTCGTGTCTGCAGGCGTACCGGTGGAACCTCGACTACGTTGTCGACCCGTCGGGGAACTCGATGACGTACTTCTACAACCGCTTCTCCGGGAACTACGGGGCGAACAACAACGCCTTCGCGGCCTCGTACGACATGGCGAGCTACCTGCATCACGTCGACTACGGCACGCGGGCGGGTTCGGAGGGGTCGTCGCGGGCGCCGTCGCGGGTGGACTTCGAGCGGGCGCCGCGGTGCCTGGGTGCGTGCGCGCAGGCGGATTACCCGGATACGCCGTGGGATCTGCGTTGTACGACGTCGAGTTGCCCGAACAGGACGAGTCCGACGTTCTGGGGTCCGGACAGGTTGTCCACCGTCACGACCAAGGCGTGGAACCCGTCGGCGGGTGCCTACCTGGCGGTGGACCGGTGGGACCTGGTCCACCAGTACCCCGCGACGGGGGACGCCATCCTTCCCGTCGGGAATGACACGTCGCCGAACCTGTGGTTGTACAGCGTGACGCACACCGGGTTCGCACCGGACGGGACGACCGGGTTGGCCGAGCCCGCGGTGCTCTTCGGCGGCACCATGAAGTTCAACCGGGTGGACTGGGGCAACGACATCGGCGTCGCCCCGTACGGGCACTACCGGATCAGCCTGATCAAGAACGGGGTCGGCGGCGAGACCCAGGTCACCTACTCGGACGAGGGTTGCGTCCGGACGGTTCGGCCGAATCCGCACGCGAACCCGTTGCGGTGTTTCCCGCAGGTGCACAAGCCCGCGACCGGGAACGCCGGCTACGGGTGGTTCCACAAGTATGTGGTGACGCAGGTGGTGGAGCATGACACCACGGGCGGTTCGCCGGACCAGGTGACCTCGTACGCGTACTCGAATGAGGGTTCGACGGACGTCTCGTTGTGGGCGCATGACCGCAACGAGACGGCGGTGTTGGCGAACCGTTCGTGGTCGGTGTGGCGCGGCTACACCACGGTCACCACGACGAAGGGCGCGGCCGGCGGTCCGCAGACCAGTTCGCGGCAGCACTACTACCGGGGCATGAACGGCGACGGCATGCCGACCACCGACAACAGCGCGATGGCGTGGGGCACCCGCCGGGTCGGCATCACCACCCCGCTGATCACACCGGGCTTCATGGCGACGGTCTCCGGGCAGGGCGGTCAGTGCCTCGACGTGGCGAACGCGGGAACCGCGAACGGCACCAACGTGCAGATGCAGGTCTGCAACGGTAACGCGGCGCAGGTGTGGCAGACGTACTACCCGTCGAACGATGAGCCGTACTTCCTGATGAAGAACCCACTGTCGAACAAGTGCCTCGATATCTACGGGTTGTCCACCGCGAACGGCGCGGATGTCAACATCTGGGACTGCAACAACACCACCAACCAGCGGTGGCTGCGGCAGCCGAACGGGAGCCTGCTGAACCCGGCGTCGGGCCGCTGCCTGGACATCGCCAACGTGAGCACGGTCCCGCAGACCCCGGTGCAGTTGTGGGACTGCGCCAACGCGTGGAGCCAGATGTGGCAGCCGCAGGCCAACGGCACCCTGATCAGCCCGCAGGGAATGCGGTGCATGGACGCAGACCTCGACGGCGGCGGTGCGAACGGGACGAAGGTCCAGTCGTACCAGTGCAACAACTCGGTGGCTCAGTTGTGGCAGCCGTCAACGGACGGCACCCTGCACAGCGGTGCGTCCGGCAAGTGCCTCGACGTCAACGGTCACGGCACCACCAACGGCAGCCTCGTACATCTGTGGGACTGCAGCGGCCTCGGCAACCAGATCTGGCAGGCACAGCCGAACGGTGCGCTGCTCAACCCGCAGTCCGGCCGGTGCCTGGAGGCCGGACCCACACCACGCAACGGTGTCCAGCTGTACCTGTGGGACTGCACCGGCTCCGTCACCCAGTCATGGGCGCACCAGATCACCGACCAGGACGGCCTCGAAGGCCGCCGCATGCTCGACGTCTCCCTCGACGGTGCCACCGTCCTCGGCACCACCCTCCACATCCACGGCGTCACCCAGACCGGCCTGCGCCCGAAACCGAACCCGGCCGGAGAAGACCTCGTATCCCGGATGGTCCGGGAGAACTACACCTGGGAACGCACCTGGCTACCCGACTCGGGCACCTGGCGGTGGACCGTCGTCGCCGCCGACTACGACTCCTACGGACTACCCACCCAGGTCAACAACCACGGTGACATGACCGTCGGAAACGACGACCAGTGCACCCGCTACACGTACGCCCGCAACACCGGCCGGTGGATCGTCGGCACCGTCTCCGACCAGGTCACGACGTCGAGAAACTGCGCCGAGAATCCGACGTACCCGCACGACCTCGTCTCAGAAGAGGTCACCTCCTACGACGGACAGGCCTTCGGGGTCGCTCCGACCCGGGGCCTGGTCACCCGAACCGAAGAGGCCGCCTCGAACAACGGCACCGCCAGCACCTACGTCACCACCATGACCGCCACCCATGACGAGTACGGCCGGCCGCGTACCGCCACCGACGCGCTCAACCGCACCACCGAGACGACCTACGATCCGCCAACCGGCGTGGCCTCGATGGTCACGGTCACCAACCCGCTCGGGCATGCCACCATCACCCATCTCGACCCACGGCGAGGGCTCACCCTGGGCCTCGTCGACCCGAACAACAAGACCACCGCCGCACAGTACGACCCACTCGGTCGGCTGACGAAGGTCTGGTACCCCGGTCGGGCCACGAACCAGACCCCGGACACCGAGTACGTCTACACGGTCGGTGAGGCGGGCCGGCACGTCGAAACGAAGACGCTCGCGCCGAACGGCAACCAGGTCAGCTCCTTCACCATCTACGACGGGCTCCTCCAGACCCGACAGAACCAGAACGCCACTCCGTCCGGCACCCGGGCGATCACGGACACCCAGTACGACTCACGTGGGTTGACCGTCAAGCAGGCGACGGTCCACAACGCCGCCGCGCCGAGCGGCACCCTGCTCGCCTTCAGCGACACCGACGCGGCGAGCCAGTCCCGGTTCACCTACGACGGTGCCGCGCGCCTGGTCACCGACGCGTTCTGGTCCAACAACACCTTCAAGTGGCAGACCAGCACCAGCTACGGCGGCGACCGTACCCATATCGACCCGCCGGACGGCGCGGTGGCGACCACCATGATCCACGACGTACGCGGCCGGACCACCGCGTTGCGGCAGTATCGCGGCGGGGCCATCTCCGGGGCGTACGACGAGACCACGTACCAGTACGACCCGGCGGACCAGCTCACCAAGGTCACCGACCCGGCCGGCAACGAGTGGACCTACGCATACGACCTGCGTGGACGCCAGGTCGCGAAGAGTGACCCCGACGCGGGCGACTCGACGTCGACCTACGACGCCGCCGGGCAGCTCCTCACCACGACCGACGGCCGCGGCGAGACCCTCGCCCGGATCTACGACAATCTCGGCCGGCTCAAGGAACTCCGCGACGACACCACCACCGGAGCGCTGCGCACCTCGTACGTCTACGACACCCTGGCGAAGGGACAGCCCACCTCGTCCACCCGGCACGTCGGCGCCGCCGCTTACACCAGCGCCGTCACCGGCTACACCGACCGCTACCAGCCGACCGGCAGCAGCGTCACCATCCCGGCGGTCGAGGGCAACCTCGCCGGCACCTACACCAGCACCTCGACCTATCTGCCGACCGGTGCACTCGCCACCAGCACCCTGCCTGCCGCCGGTGGGCTGGCTGCGGAAACGCTGACCTATGGCTACAGCCAAGCGGGTCTCGCCACCACCATGGCCTCGCCCCTCACCACCTACGTCGGCGCCACCAACTACCACTGGCAGGGGGAACTCCAGGACCAGATCCTCGGTGCCGCCGGCAAGCGTGTGTGGCTCGGCTACGGCCTCGACGACGCCACCCGCCGCCTCAGCGGCGTCCGGGTACAGACGGAGAACCAGACCACACCGGGTACCTGGACCAACCGTGCCGGCGCCGACTACGTGTACGACCAGGCCGGCAACATCACCAGCATCGCCGGTGACACGAACGGCACCCGCGACCAGGTCGAGTGCTACCGGTACGACTACCACCGCCGCCTCACCGACGCCTGGTCGCAGGCCTCCGTCGGTTGCACCACGCCGCAACGGGCCGGCGCGGATGCGTACCGGTTGGCCTGGACCTACGACCTGACGGGCAACCGGAAGACCCAGACCAGTTGGAGCGCCACCGGCACCACCACCGCCACCTCCAGCTACCCCACCCCCGGCGGCAACCAACCGCACACCCTCACCCAGGTCGCCTACACCGGAGAAACCACCCGCACCGATACCTACACCTACGACACCGCCGGAAACACGCTCACTCGTCCCGTCACCGGTGCCACCCAAACCCTGACCTGGGACGAGGAAGGCCACCTCAACACCACCACCCAGACCGGTCAGAACACCGGCTACCTGTACGACACCGAGGGCAACCGGCTGATCCGTCGTGATGCCACCGGCACCACCCTCTACCTCGGTGGCACCGAGCTACGGCTGAAGACCAACGGGCAGGTCGACGGCACCCGGTACTACAGCCACAACGGCACCACCGTGGCCGTACGCAGCGTCACCGGCCTGACCTGGCTCGCTGCCGATCACAACGCGACCAGCCAACTGACCGTCGACCCGGACACCCTGAACGTGACCCGCCGCCGCAGTACACCGTTCGGTGAGCCTCGCGGTCCCCAGCCCAGCGGTTGGCCGAGTGAGAAGGGCTTCGTTGGCGGCACCCAGGACCCCACCGGCCTCACCCACCTCGGCGCCCGCGAATACGACCCGACCACCGGCCGCTTCATCAGCGCCGACCCGATCACCGACCACAACGATCCACAACAGATGAACGGGTACGCCTACGCGTACAACTCGCCCGTCACCTTCACCGACCCCGACGGCCTGCGCCCCCTCATCACGGAGACCGCCGCCGGAGACGAAGAGCACCAGCGCGCGACGGGGGAGAGGATAATCAAGAACAGTTCTGGAAGGTGGGCGGTCAGGAAGGAAAAGCCCAAGCCGAAACTACCGCCGAAGCAGCCAGGGAAACCGACGCCCGGGCCTTCGCGAGGTGCGACGCCCAAGCCATCACCAGGCCCGGCGCCAACTGAGGTCGCCAGTGTCGGCGGTGATGAGTCTTGCGATAGTGCCTGTATTGCGATGGCAAAGGGAGGAAGGCAAAACGTCCGCGACTCCGGATTGCGCGATGTTTCTGATGATGAGCTGAAGGAACTCGAAAGGAAAGCCAAGGGGCAGGAGAAGCGGCGCTATCAAAAGGAACTCAAGGCTCGTGGCATCAAGCATACTGGTGGGAGTGACTCCCGTCCCGCTCGCGCTCCGAGGGCGCCCGGCGGTGAAGATAGCGATGGCGGCGCCGCAGAGCGGGTGGTGACGGCGGGCGCTGCCGGCGTGGGGGTTGGGGTAGTGGTATGGTGGCTTGCCAAACTACTTAGTCCGTTTTGTGGACCGCTCGCCCCGGCTTGCGCAATTGCATTTTGATCGAAGGTGTCAATAAGTGGGTAAGTATCGGTGCCGAACGAGATTGCGGCAGAACTTGCCATTTATCTTGATAGGGTTGGTTCCCAAAGGGAGCCGCGATTGCGGGGATCATGAGTGGTATCGGAGCAAAAATGAGACGTATTTGTGTTATCATTGTGTAGTTGGAGTGCGCCATGGGCGTCCTGAGGAATGGTCGTGACTTGGGATCTATGACGACCGAAGCTGGTGCTGGCCACAGGGGCTGACAATCCGACGCCGATCGCATGTGGTCGTCCGCCCGGGTTGCTGTCACCGTTGGGGCGCTTGAACCCTGCCACGAGCGACGCGCTGCACGCGGTGCCGTGGGTGAAGCCGCGAAGGAACGTGAGGTCGACGCGCTGCTGGCCGACCGGGCCGACGGCGAGGCGGCGTGAAGGTCCAGATCGATCGGGACGTGCTTGTCTGGCTGCACAAGCAGCCACGCAACGTTCTGACCGTCTTGGGGTAGGTGCGAGTTCCGGTGCTTCGCCCTGATCTGCGAATTCGCACCGCTCAGCTGCGCAGGTACGAGGCGCCGTTGAGGTCGAGGATGGCGCCGGAGGCCCATTCGGCTTCGGGGGAGGCGAGCCAGTGCACGGCGGTGGCGATCTCCTCGGGGCGGGCGACCCGGTTGAACGGGCTCTGTGCCCGCATCGCCTCGGTGCGGGGTGCCTTGATGTGCTCGTTGGTCAGGTCCGGTTCCACGAAGCCGGGCGCGACCATCGCGACCGCGATGCCGTACGGGGCCAGCGCCACCGCCAGCGACTGGCCGAGCGCGTTCATCCCGGCCTTGCTGGCGCCGTACGCGGGATGGTTCGGCTCCCCCCGGAAGGCGCCCCGCGAGGAGACGTTGACGATCCGGCCGCCACCGGCGGCGAGCAGGTGCTGGACCGCGCACCAGGTGACGTTGGCGGCGCCGACCAGGTTCAGGTCGATCGTCTGCCGCCAGTGCTGCTGCCACTGCTCGTACGTGGTCTCGGTGATCGGGTGCGGGGTCGACTGCCCGGCGCTGTTGACCAGTACGTCGAGCCCGCCGAGCCGGGCGGCGGCGTCGTCCACCATTCGGCGTACGGCTTCGGGGTTGGTCAGATCGGCCTGGACCACGACGTGCCCGGTGCCGGGCAGGGCCGCCGCGAGTTGTTCGGCCAGTTCGGCGGACTCCCGGTGGTGGATCGCCACCCTGTCGCCGCTGTCGGCGAACGCGGTCGCCACCGCCCGTCCGACTCCCCGGGAGGCCCCGGTCACCAGTACCGCTCGTCCTGTCACGCGCATCATCATCCCCCGGAGGCATAACATGCCGGGCGTGGAGACTGACTGCTTGTTCTGCCGGATCGTGGCCGGCGAGATCCCGGCGACCGTGGTCCGGGAGACCGAAACGACGCTCGCGTTCCGGGACATCTCGCCGAAGGCCCCGGTGCACGTCCTGGTGATCCCGAAGGAGCACTTCGTGGACGTCGCCACCCTGGCCCAGGCCGACCCGGCGTTGGCGGGTGCGGTGCTGGAGACGGCGGCGACGGTGGCAGAGCACGAGGGGCTGACCGTGGACGGCTTCCGGATGATCTTCAACACCGGGCCGTGGGGCGGCCAGGAGGTCTTCCACGCCCACGCGCACCTGCTCGGCGGCGCCCCACTCGGCCCGATGTTCGCCGGCTGACCCCGATCCGGGCCAGCCGACACTGCGACGCTCAGCCGACGAACTCCACGACGGCGCGGGTGAACTCCTCCGGCTGTTCGAGGTGGCCGAAGTGCCCGCTGTCGGCGAGCAGGACGTGCCGCGAGCCGGCGATGCCGTCGTGCAGCATGGTCGCCCACCGGGTGCCGCAGATGAAGTCGTACGCACCGACGATGACCAGGGTCGGCACGGTGATCTCGCCGAGCCGGTCGCGTACGTCGAACGGGGTGGGTTCCTCGCCGAGTTGCGGGCCGAGCCAGCCGCGTACGCCGGCCCGGAACGGCGCCCACTCGTCCTCCCGGCCCCAGTAGTCGGCGAAGTACACCGGCAGGATCCGCCGCAGCTTGGCGCTGACCCAGTCGTCGGTCGGCTGCTCCGGGGTCTCCTGGAAGGCCAGCGGGATGTCGGCCGCCTCCGGGCGGTCGGGGTGTTGTTCGACGAAGCGCCGCACGCCGGCCATCGCCTCGGCCCAGAAGCCGGCGCCGGTGACCGGTGAGGTGTCGTAGAGGACGAGGCCGGCGACCCGGTCCGGGTGGGCCAGGGCGTAGCGCTGGATGACGAACCCGCCGTGCGAGTGGCCGAGCAGGAACACCCGCTGCTGGTCGAGGTGTTCGACCACCCCGTGCAGGAACCGGACGTAGGTGTCGAGGCGGTAGTCGCGCGGGTCGGCGAGCCGACCGGACTCCCCGGTGCCGACCGGCTCCAGGTAGACCATGGTCAGGTGCTGTTCGAGGGTGGGCACGCGCAGGTAGGACCAGTCGATCCCCGGACCGCCGGAGTGCACGACGCAGACCGGTCCGCTGCCGGCGACGTGGTAGACCTGCCGTACGCCGTCGAGCTCGACAACATGAGTGCCGGCGGTGAGGGCGGTGCTGGTGGAACCCATGCGGAATCTCTCCCGGAGCCGTGGCGCCTGACGAAGGCGAGCGTGAGCTGACGCCTACGAGATGCCGCAGCGGTGGAAAAGTTCGATCCGCCGGTTGAACCGCCCCGGTCAGGCGGCGGCCAGTGCCGGCCTCGGGTGGAACAGTCGCATCCGGGCGGTGCGTCCCTCGCGCAGGGTGTGCAGCCAGACGGCGGCGGGCGGGCAGTGCGTCGGGTCGTCCGGTGGGCTGATCAGGTCCGCCTCCCAGATCATCACGTTTCCGCTGGCGGCGACGTTGGTGATGCGCTGCCGTACGCCGGCTGCCAGGTCACGGTTCATCGCCCACACCGCGAACTTCCGCCCGCCGGCCAGTCGACCGTCGGGGGTGACGAACTGGACGTCCGGCCACCAGTTCTCGCGGACGAAGTCGGCGAAATCGCCCCGGCCCGCCGTCACCAGCGCCTCCTCGGCTTCGCGGCGGCGGGCGGCGGTCAGCGCGGCGGAGTCGTCGTGGGCCAGGTCCGCCGTCTCGGCCAGGGCGGCGGCGAGCTTGCTCCGGGCCTGGTTCAACCGGCTGCGTACGGTCCCGACCGGCACCCCGCAGAGTGCGGCGATCTGCTCGTACGACGATGCGTCGCTGAAATACCTCAGCAGCGTCACCAGGCGGACGGGCTCGGACAAACGGTCCAGGGCGTGCCAGACCCAGTCCCGCATCGACCGGCCCTCCAACAGGTCCTCCGGGGTGGGGTCGGTCGCCGGCAGGGCCAGTGTCTCCAGATCCGCCACCGGGACCGTACGGGACCGGCGCAGTCGCATCCGGGCGTTGTTGCGCACGATCGCCCGCAGCCAGGGACCGACGGCCGCCGGGTCGCGCAGGTCACCGATCCGGCTCAGCGCCACCAGCGAGGCGTCCTGCACGGCGTCCTCGGCGTCCGGTCCGTACCCGAGCAGGCTCAGCGCCACCGCCTGCATGCCGGCCCGGTGCCGGGACAGCAGTACGCCGAGCGCGGTCGGATCGCCGGACCGGGCGGCCCGGACCAGCTCGGTATCGGACTCCGGGGTCGAAACCACACCTGTCTCCTCTTCTCGCACACCTCTTCCGGGACCTGGATGCGGGAGGGGTCCGGAAAGTTCGACGAGGCGGCGAAGTCAACTCTGGGTGATCGTTCGCAGCTTTCCACGCTACCCGTCGTATCCGGCGCCTGGCTGGTGCGGTTCCGGTCGGTGCGCCGATATCATCAGCGTGATCTTGATACCTGGGTGAAGGGTGAGGGCCGATGACCGAGGCGGGCCGGCGACTGGCACGGATGACCCGGCAGGTCCAGGCGCAGGAGCGGGTACCCGCCCTCTCGGTGGCGCTGCACCGGGCCGACCGCCCGCTCTGGACCCTCGCCGTCGGCGGGACCGGCAACGACAACCCGCTCGGGCCGCAGACCCCGTTCCGGATCGGCTCGGTGACCAAGACCTTCACCGCCGTACTCGTGTTGCAGGCCCGCGACGAGGGGCTGCTCGACCTGGACGACCCGATCGGGGCCCACCTGGACCTGCCGGCGCACGGCGAGCTGACCGTACGCCGGCTGCTCTCGCACACCGCCGGGTTGCAACGCGAGCCGTACGGCGACGTCTGGGACACCCTGAAGGCACCCTCGGTGGACGGGCTCCTGGCCGAGCTGGACCGGGCCGAGCGGGTGCTGCCGCCGGCCCGCCGCTACCACTACTCCAACCTCGGGCTGGCGCTGCTCGGTCACGCCGTCGCCCGGCTGCGCGGCGGCACCTGGGCCGAGGTGCTGGCCGACCGGGTGCTGAACCCGCTCGGCCTCTCCGCGACCACGCTCACCCCGGCACCGACCGCCGCGACCGGGTTCCTGGTCGACACCTACTCCGACCACGCCCACCCCGAGCCGGCCACCGACTTCGGCGCGGTCGCCCCGGCGGCGCAGCTCTGGAGCACCGCACCGGACATGGCGCGCTGGGCCGCCTTCCTGGCCGACCCGGCGGCGGTCGACCCGGCCGGGGCGGTGCTCGCGTCCGCCACCCTGGACGAGATGCGCTGGCCGCTGACGGTCACCGACGAGACGCTCTGGGGGCGTACCTTCGGCCTCGGGCTGATCATGGTTCCGCAGCCGGACCCGGTCACCGGCGGGCCGCGCCGGGTGGTGCACGTCGGGCACGACGGCGCCATGCCCGGCTTCCTGGCCGCCGTCTACGGCCGTCGGGGCGGCCCCGGTACGCCCGGCGCGATGGGTGCCGCCGTGCTCGCCTCCTCCGGCACCGCCAGCGCGATCCTGGACCTGCCGCACCGGCTGCTCGACGCCGCCGTCACCGACGACCCGGCCGACATCGTCGCCTGGACGCCGGGCGAACCGGCCCCCGAGCACTACCGGGGCATGCTCGGCCGCTGGTGGGGCGAGGGGTACGAGTACGTCTTCTCCTGGCGGGACGGGACACTCCAGGCGCGGGGCGCGGACGACCCCGCCGGCCGCCCACCGTCGATCTTCACACCGCTGCCGGACCGGCCGGACGTGCTGCGTACGGTCTCCGGGCGGGAGGCGGGCGAACTGCTCCGGCTGACCCGCGACGACCGGGGCACGGTGGTCCGGATGCACTGGGCGACGTACCGGTTCACCCGCTCGCAGGAGGGCTTCGACGGGTTCGACTTCCGGGCCGTCGACGGGCGCTAGCCGGTGACGTCGCCGGGTGTGGCGTCAGGTGGGGAAATGGGCGGGGCTCCCACGGCGTTGAGCAGATACGATGGGAAAGTCGTCCGTACGCTGCGCCACCAGGGCGCGGCCATGAGATCGAGAGCAGGTGGCGTGGGGCCCGCCGGGCCCGACCTATGACCGGTACCCCACCTCCCGGGCAGGCCCGGGTGCAGACCAGGATCACCGTTCCTGACTCGCAGATCATGGTTAACCTGCTCGGACCCGGAGACGAGGTTCTCCGCCTGGTCGAGCGCTCGATCAACAGTGACGTGCACGTGCGCGGCAACGAGATCACCATCACCGGTGCCCCGGCCGACAACGCGCTCGCCGAGCGGCTCTTCACCGAGCTGCTGGAGTTGATCGAAAAGGGCGAGACGCTGACCGTCGACGCCGTACGGCGTACCGTCGGCATGCTCGAACAGGGCAGCGCCGAGCGGCCCGCCGAGGTCCTCACCCTCAACATCCTGTCCCGGCGCGGGCGCACCATCCGGCCCAAGACGCTCGGCCAGAAGCGCTACGTCGACTCGATCGACGGGCACACCATCGTCTTCGGCATCGGCCCCGCCGGCACCGGCAAGACCTACCTGGCGATGGCCAAGGCCGTCCAGGCCCTCCAGGCCAAGCAGGTCAACCGGATCATCCTGACCCGGCCGGCGGTCGAGGCGGGGGAGCGGCTGGGCTTCCTGCCCGGCACCCTCTTCGAGAAGATCGACCCCTACCTGCGCCCGCTCTACGACGCGCTGCACGACATGCTCGACCCGGACTCCATCCCGAAACTGATGCAGGCCGGGACGATCGAGGTGGCGCCGCTGGCGTACATGCGGGGTCGGACCCTCAACGACGCGTTCATCATCCTGGACGAGGCGCAGAACACCACGCCCGAGCAGATGAAGATGTTCCTCACCCGGCTGGGCTTCGGCTCGCGGATCGTGGTGACCGGTGACATCACCCAGGTCGACCTCCCCGGCGGCACCACCAGCGGCCTACGGGTGGTCCGGGACATCCTGCAGAACGTGGAGGACGTCCACTTCGCCCAACTCGCCAGCTCGGACGTCGTACGTCACCGACTGGTCGGGGAGATCGTCGACGCCTACGCCCGGTGGGATGCCGAGCGGGAGGCGGAGCAGGCCCAGGGCGTGCACGCCGTACCCGGCCGTGCCGCCCAGGGTGGCCGCGCCAGCCGGCGCCGCTAGACCAGCGAACACAGAGAGCAGCAGGGGAAACAGTTGTCCATCGAGATCGCCAACGAGTCGGGCGCCGAGGTCGATACCGACGCGGTGCTCGCCGTCGCCCGTTACGCCCTGGACGAGATGGGGGTCAACCCCCTCGCCGAGCTGTCGGTGCTGCTCGTCGACATCGAGTACATGGCCGAGCTGAACCACCGGTGGATGGGTGGCGACGGGCCGACCGACGTACTCGCCTTCCCGATGGACGAGGGCAGCGTCGACCACGGCCCCGGCGAGGTCAGCGGCGGTGAGCCGGCGTTGCTCGGCGACATCGTGCTCTGCCCCGAGGTCGCGGCCAAGCAGGCGGCCACCGCCGGCCACTCGGCCGCCGACGAGCTGCACCTGCTCACCGTGCACGGTGTCCTGCACCTGCTCGGTTACGACCACGCGGAGCCGGAGGAGGAGCGCGAGATGTTCGCGCTGCAGGCCAAACTCCTCTCCGGTTGGCGAGCAGCGCGAGCCCAGTGATGCCCGATCACTTAGCCGCCGCCGGCGCCACCGCCGCCGGCCTGCCCGATCTGCAACTGCTCTTCTTCGGCGCCGCCCTGGTGGTGCTCGCCGGACTGTTCGCGATGACCGAGGCCGCGCTCGCCGCGATCTCCCCGGCCCGTGCCGGTGAACTGGCCCGCGACGGGGCACGCGGTGCCCGTACCCTCCAGATCGTCGCCGCCGACGCGGTCCGGCACCTCAACCTGCTGCTGTTGCTGCGACTGCTCTGCGAACTGACCGCGACCACCCTGGTCGCGCTGGTCGCGGTCGACACCTTCGGTGCCGGCTGGCGGGCGGCCCTGGTCACCGCCGGTGCGATGACCGTGGTCAGCTTCGTGGTCGTCGGTGTCGCGCCGCGCACCATCGGCCGGCAGCACGCGTACGCCGTCGGCCGGGCCAGCGCGCCGCTGGTCCGTTGGCTGGGCCGGGCGCTGAACCCGCTCGCCTCGCTGCTGATCCTGATCGGCAACGCGGTCACCCCCGGCCGGGGCTTCCGCGAGGGCCCGTTCGCCACCCAGGTCGAACTGCGCGAACTGGTCGACCTGGCCGAGCAGCGGGGCGTGGTCGAGCACGGCGAACGGCAGATGATCCACTCGGTCTTCGCCCTCGGTGACACGATCGCCCGCGAGGTGATGGTGCCGCGTACCGAGATGGTGTGGATCGAGGCGCACAAGAAGCCGCCGCAGGCGATGCTGCTCTTCCTCCGCTCCGGGTTCTCCCGGATCCCGGTGATCGGCGAGAGCGTCGACGACGTGCTCGGTGTGCTCTACCTCAAGGACCTGATCCGGCGCACCCAGGGCGGCGACCCGGCCGCCGAGGAGCTGCCGGTCTCCGAGCTGATGCGCGAGGCGACCTTCGTACCGGAGTCCAAGCCGGTCGACGACCTGCTCTCCGAGATGCAGGCCGCCCGTACCCACCTGGTGATCGTCGTCGACGAGTACGGCGGCACCGGTGGCCTGGTCACCATCGAGGACATCCTGGAGGAGATCGTCGGCGAGATAACCGACGAGTACGACGTCGAACGCCCGCCCGTGCAACGCCTCGACGACGGCGACGTACGGGTCACCGCCCGGCTGCCGGTCGAGGACCTCGGTGAACTCTTCGACGTCGAACTCCCCGCCGACGAGGTGGAAACCGTCGGTGGCCTGCTCGCCCAGGCCCTCGGCCGGGTGCCCATCCCCGGCGCCGCCGCCGAACTCGGCGGTCTGCGACTGATCGCCGAGGGCACCACCGGCCGCCGCAACCGGATCGACTCGGTCCTGGTCAGCCGGGTCGGTGACAATGACGAAACGGCGAAACCGGCCGACGGTGGCGAGCAGCACCGGACCACCGCACCCCGCAAGAACCCCGAACAGGGCAAGACCCAGAAGCACAACCAAGACCGCACCGAGGAGAGGCAACCCGCTGATGCCTGAGTCGTCCGCCGTATCCGCCGCCGCACCGGCCGGGCTGATCGGCGCCGCCGAGCCCGCCGAGCTGAGCGCCGAGGACGCCAAACTGGTCGTCCTGGCCCGGGGCGCCCGCGCCCGGATCGGCGCGGTGGAAGGAGCGGCCGTACGCGACCAGGACGGCAGGACGTACGCCGCGGCCAGTGTCGCCCTGCCCTCGCTGACCATCACCGCCCTCCAGTTGGCGGTCGCCTCGGCAGCCGCCGCCGGAGCCAGCCGGCTGGAAGCCGCCGCCGTCGTCACCGAGGCGTCGACGCTCGACGGTGCCGGACACGCCGCCGTACGCGACCTCGCCGCCGACGCGCCGATCCACGTGGCCGCCCCGAACGGCACCCTGCTCGGCACGGTGCTCGCGTGAGCGGCCGGACGGCGGCCCCGCGCGGGGCCCGGACGGACGGGACCGGGGCAGCCCCGTACCGGGCTGGTTTCGCCTGTTTCGTCGGACGGCCGAACGCCGGCAAGTCCACCCTGACCAACGCGATCGTCGGCCAGAAGATCGCCATCACCTCCAGCAAGCCGCAGACCACCCGGCATGTGATCCGGGCCGTCCTGCACCGGCCGGAGGCACAACTCGTCCTGGTCGACACCCCCGGCCTGCACCGGCCCCGGACGCTGCTCGGCGAACGCCTCAACGACCTGGTCCGCTCGACCTGGAGCGAGGTCGACGTGATCGGCCTCTGCGTGCCGGCGAACGAGCCGGTCGGGCGCGGCGACCGGTTCATCACCGGTGAGCTGGCCGAGCTGAAGGCCAGCGTCGTCGCCGTGGTCACCAAGACCGACCTGGTCGACAAGAAGCGGCTGGCCGAGCAGTTGCTCGCGGTCAACGAGATGGGCGAGTTCGCCGCCGTCGTGCCGGTCAGCGCGGTCTCCGGCCACCAGGTCGACGTCCTGGTCGACGTCATGACCGGCTACCTGCCGCCGTCGCCGCAGCTCTACCCCGACGACATGCTCACCGACGAGCCCGAACACGTGCTGGTCGCCGAGCTCATCCGGGAGGCGGCGCTGGAGGGCGTCCGCGACGAACTGCCGCACTCGATCGCCGTGGTGGTCGAGGAGATGGTCCCCGAGGACAAACTCATCCGGATCTACGCCGACGTGTACGTCGAACGGCCCAGCCAGAAGGCGATCGTGATCGGTCACCAGGCCAGCCGGCTCAAGGACGTCGGCACCCGCGCCCGGCAGCAGATCGAGGAACTGCTCGGCAGCCGGGTCTACCTCGACCTGCACGTACGGGTCGCGAAGGACTGGCAGCGGGACCCGAGGCAGCTGCGCAAACTCGGCTTCTGAGCACACTCGGCTTCTGACACCGGCGGCGGGCGGGAGGGCCGGCATGGCGCGGGAGGTGCTCGTCACCGGGTCGGCCGGCCGGATCGGTCGGCTGCTCCGGCCCCGGCTGGCCGTACCGGGACGGACGCTGCGCCTGCTGGACCTGGCCGAGCAGGCCCCGCCCGCGCCCGACGAGGCGGTCCGCCTGATCCGTGCCGACCTGACCGACCCGGCAGCACTCGCCGCCGCCTGCGCCGGGGTCGACGCGATCGTGCACCTGGCCGCCCTGGCCGGTGAGGACAGCTGGGAGAACCTGCTCCGGACCAACGTGGACGGCACCCGTACGGTGCTGGAGGCGGCGCGGGCGGCGGGTGTCGCCCGCGTGGTGCTGGCCTCGTCGGTGCACGCCGTGGGTTTCTACCGCCAGGCCGGCAGCACCCCCGAGCCGCCGGGCGTGCCCGCCCCGACCGGCCCGGACGGGGTGCCGGCCGACGTCCCGCCCCGGCCGGACACCTACTACGGCTGGACCAAGGCGGCAGTCGAGGGGCTCGGCAGCCTCTACGCCGACCGGTACGGGATGACCGTCTTCGCGCTGCGGATCGGCGCCTGTTTCCCGGAGCCGCCGGGGGTGCGGGGCCTGGACATGTGGCTGTCGCCGGACGACTGCGGTCGACTGGTCTCGGCCTGCCTGGAGACCGGGGCGACCGGCTTCCGGGTGCTCTGGGGAGTCAGCCGCAACACCCGCCGCTGGTGGTCGCTGGCCGAGGGCCGGGAGATCGGGTACGAACCCGTCGACGACGCGGAACGCTACGCCGCGACCGTACGGGAGCGGGCCGGCGAGCGGGAAACCGCTGGTCTGATGGGGGCGGCGTTCTGCGCGTACCCGCTCGGCACCGTCCCGAACTACGACGACTGACATCCCCGGGTCGGGCCGAACCGGATCCGGCGGATCCTCGTTCGGCGGTCTGGGCTCCGCGTGGCGGTGACGTCCCGACGCAGGTTCTCGACATTCGGCACCCTCCGGATGTCGAGAACCGGGCGCTGGTTCCGTCCCAGGACCCGAACGGCCATGACGGGCCGTGCGACGAAGGGGGAGGACCACCGTGACGGACCGCCGGAGGATGGGGGCCGAGGGTGAGTGAGCTTCAGGGCATCGCTCGGTTCAGATTCCACGAGGGCAGGCTCGACGATTTCAAGCGCTTGTCCGCCGAGTGCATGGAGATCGTACGGACCAGGGACACCGGAACGCTGCAGTACGCGATCTACTTCAACGACGACCAGTCCGAGTGCATCGTTCTCGAACGGTACCGGGACTCCGAAGCGCTGATCGAGCACGCGGCGAACATCGGCGACCTGATGGAGGCAGTCCTCGCGACGGGCTCCGTCTCCGGCGAACTCCTCGGTGAGCCGAGCGCGCAGCTCAGGGCGAATCTGGGCGGCGGCGTGGTCCGTCTCTTCACGCCCTACCAGTCGATGTAGGTCCCCCGGAGTGAAACGCGGCCGCGATCGGCCGTACCGCACCGCACGAAGGAGAACATGATGGCCAGGTACCTGCTGCTCAAGCACTACCGGGGTGCGCCGGCACCGATCAACGACGTACCGATGGACCAGTGGACGCCGGAGGAGGTCTCGGCCCACGTGCAGTACATGCGGGATTTCGCCTCCCGGCTTGAGGGCACGGGCGAGTACGTCGAGGGTCAGGCGCTGTCCCCGGAGGGTGTGTTCGTCCGCTCAGGCGGCGAGGGGCGCCCGCCGGTCACAGACGGGCCGTTCGCGGAGACCAAGGACCTGATCGCCGGCTGGATGGTGATCGACGTCGAGACCTACGAGCGGGCGCTCGAACTGGCCGGCGAGTTGTCCGCGGCTCCGGGCGCCGGTGGTGAGCCGATCCACGAGTGGCTCGAACTGCGCCCGTTCCTGACCGAGCTGCCGACCGTCACGGAGTGACGGGTGGTGGACGAGGCGCTGCTGCGGAGCCTCACCCCCGCCGTGATCGGCGTCCTCGTCCGTCGCGGAGCCGACTTCGCGGCGGCCGAGGACGCGGTGCAGGACGCCCTGGTCGAGGCCGTACGCGGCTGGCCGGACGACCCGCCGCGAGATCCCAAGGGCTGGCTGGTCACCGTGGCGTGGCGGAAGTTCGTCGACGCCGCCCGCGCCGACGCGTCCCGACGGCAGCGCGAGGCGGTCGTCGAGCGCGAGCCCGTGCCCGTGCCCGACCAGGGCGAGCCGGCGGACGACACGCTCCAGCTGTACTTCCTGTGCGCGCACCCGTCCCTGACACCGGCTTCGGCCGTCGCGCTCACGCTCCGGGCGGTCGGCGGCCTGACCACGCGGCAGATCGCCCGGGCGTACCTGGTGCCGGAGGCGACCATGGCCCAACGGATCAGCCGGGCCAAGCGGACCGTCTCGGGTGTCCGGTTCAACCAGCCCGGCGATGTCGCCACGGTGCTGCGTGTGCTCTACCTGGTTTTCAACGAGGGCTACTCCGGCGACGTCGACCTCGCCGCCGAGGCGATCCGGCTCACTCGCCAACTGGCGGTCCGGACCAACCACGAGGAGGTCGCGGGGCTGCTCGCGCTCATGCTGCTGCACCACGCCCGGCGCCCGGCCCGGACCGGACCCGACGGCCGGCTCGTGCCACTGGCCGAGCAGGACCGCAGCCGTTGGGACACCGGCCTGATCGCCGAGGGCGTCGACGTGCTCCAGACCGCTCTCGCCCGCGACCGCCTGGGCGAGTTCCAGGCCCAGGCCGCCGTCGCCGCGCTGCACGCCGACGCCCCGGCGGCCGAGGAGACCGACTGGGTGCAGATCGTCGAGTGGTACGACGAACTGGTGCGCCTCACCGACAGTCCGGTGGCCCGCCTCAACCGGGCCGTCGCGGTCGGCGAGGCCGACGGTCCGCGAGCCGGTCTGGCCGCGCTGGCGGGGCTCGCCCCCGACCTGCCCCGTTACACCGCCGTCGCGGCGTACCTGCACGAGCGCGACGGTGATCCGCTCACCGCGGCCCGGCTCTACGCCGAAGCCGCCCGATCGGCGCCGAACCTCCCCGAACGCGACCACCTCATGCGACAGGCCGCACGGCTCAACATGGAACTGCGCGGTTGAGCAGCAGGCGATGGTGACCCACATACACCTGATTACTTCTGGGGTATATAGCCGAATCCTATGGGATTGTTCACCTGTGGGACACCCAGTGCATCGTTCGAACGGTGGAACGGCAGGGTAGGAAAACGTACGACCCCCTGTCGCCCCGGTTTAGATGCAGGCTGATGCGAAACAGATACGTGGATCTCCTCCGTTTTCTGGCAATCATCCGAGTTGTCGTCTATCACACCACCGGCTGGGCGTTCCTGACCATCGCCTTCCCCGCGATGTCGGTCATGTTCGCACTCGCCGGATCGCTGATGGCGGCCTCCCTCGACCGTACCGGCGGTGTCGGGGCGGTCGGCCGACGGCTGCGCCGCCTGCTCCCGTCGCTCTGGCTGCTCGCCGCGTTCTTCGTACCGGCGATGCTGCTCACCGGGCTGCCGGTCAGCTGGCGACTGCTGTTCTGGGCCGCGCCGCTCGCCGACCCGCCCAGCAACGGCTGGGGCGCGCTCGCTCTCAGCGCCATCTGGTACCTGCGCGACTATCTCTGGTTCGTGCTCGCCTCACCGCTGGCCCTCTGGCTGTTCCGGCGCTTCCCGCTGCCCACCCTGGCGGCGCCGTACGTGTTGCTGGGGGTGGTCGAGTTCGGCTTCCCGACCGCGCCGAACGTGGTCCGCGACTTCGGGCTCTACTTCGGAGCGTGGCTGATCGGCTTCGCGCACCACGACGGACTGCTGCGGCGGATCTCCCGGCGGGTGCTGATCCCGGTCGCCGGTACGCTCGCCGCGCTCGGCGCCTCGTGGATATTCACCCATCCGGGGCCGCGCGGCTTCGACCTGAACGACATCCGGCTCGGCAACGGCCTCTGGTCCGCCGGCTTCACCCTGCTCCTGCTCGGTCTCGCCCCGGCCGGCGCCGCCTGGGTGGACCGCAACGAGATCTTCGGCCGGGTGGTGACCGTGCTCAACCGGCGGGCACTGACCATCTACCTCTGGCACATGCCGATCGTGATCGGCCTGACCGCGCTGATGGCGCGCGCCGGGTGGAAGCAGACCGACCTCACCGGTGTCACCGTCCGGCTCGTCGTGGTCACCACCCTGGTCGTGTTGGCCACCGGACTCTTCGGCTGGATGGAGGACCTGGCCGCGCGTCGCCGTACCGTCCTGCTGCCCGGCGGCAAGACCGGCCGACCACAACCGGACCGGGCCCGTGGTGCCGGTAGCACCACGTCCGGCGCCGAACCGTCGCCCACCCCGGCCGCCGAGCCGGCTATCCCGCCCACCCCGGCGGCCTCGGATGCGGCGGCCGCTGCGGCTCCACCGGCGGCCCCAGTCGGCTCGCCCCGGTCGGCTCGCCCCACCCGTCCGGCGATCCCCACCCAGCGGACCGGGCCTGCGAGCGGCCGGGGGTCCGGCGACCGGGGCGGCCCGGCCCGCCCACCCGAGACCGCGGACCGCGACCGAATCAGGCGGTGATCCTCAGCCAGTGTGATCCTCGGGCGGCGCCCCCGGCGGTGACCCGGTGACCCGGTGACCCGGTGACCCGGTGACCCGGTGACCCGGTGACCCGGAATCAGCGGGAAGTGATCGTGATGTCGCCGCTGCCGGTCTCCAGGTCCAGTCGGTTCACGGCCGAGGGATCGTCGGTCAACCGGGACCGGGCGGTGCCGGACGAGGTCGCCGACCGGATCCGGTACGCCCCGTCGGGCACCGTCAGCTCGATCGAGCCGCTGGACGCGCGGGCGTTCACCGACCCCGCCGTCTCCAGCGCCAGGATGATGTCACCGGAACCGGTGGTGGCGTCGACCGTACCGCCGAGTCCGTGGCCGTTCACCGAGCCCGAACCGGTGCGTACGGTCGCTGCGGTGCCGATCCGGCTGAGGTCGATGTCACCCGAGCCGGTCTGCGCCCGGACCGTGCCGGTCGCACCGGTCAGGGTGATGTCACCGGAGCCGACCCTCACGTCGACGTCACCGACATCGGTCAACTCGACATCGCCGGAACCGTTCTCACCGCCGACCGCCACCCCGGTCGGGGCGACGATCTCGTACGACACACCGCAGCGCGAGCCGCAGTCGGTGTCGATCCGCAGCTCGCTGCCCTCGATCACGTACGTCGAGCCGGGCTCCGAGCCCCGGTAACGGACCACCCGCTTGATCCGTACGTCGGCCACCGTCGCCGTCGACACCACCACGTCACCGGAGCCCGGAGCCACCACGATCTTGGTGATCTTGACGTTTTCGGTGCGGTCGAAGTCGAGCCGCCGCTGCCCGACCGTCAGGTCGTCGCAACCGGCCAGGATGCCCAGGGTGAGCGTGCCCGCCACCACGGCGGTGCCGATCCGGAACATGGTCATAGGGATCAGGCTATGAGCGGACGGGGCACCCGGACATCAGGGAGGAGCCACGCATCCGCCCCGGAGAAGACCCTGAGAACCCACTCAGGGTCACACCGCCCCGACCCGGGTGCACGGGGGCCGACCCCGGGCAGGGGAGAATGGCCGGATGGCCGGGTACCGCAGACAGCTCTACCGCGACGACGCCGTGGTGCTGCGCGTACAGAAGCTCGGCGAATCCGACCGGATCATCACCCTGCTGACCCGCAAGCACGGCCGGCTGCGGGCGGTCGCCCGAGGGGTCCGCCGGACCAGCTCCCGCTTCGGCGCCCGGCTCGAACCCTTCGGCCACGTCGACCTGCAACTCGCCGGTGACCCGCAGGGCAACATCGGCAGCCCGCTGCACACCGTCAGCCAGGTCGAGGGCATCGACCTGTACGGTCGCCGGTTCCTTGAGGACTATCCCCGCTACACCACCGCCAGCGCCATCGCCGAAACCGCCGAACGACTCACCCCGGTGGAACGCGAACCCTCGCTGCGGCTGTTCCAACTCACCCTCGGCGCGCTGCGCGCGCTGGCCGAGGGGACCCACGCCAGCAGTCTGGTGCTCGACGCGTACCTGCTGCGCGGGATGGCACTCGCCGGCTGGGCACCGGCCCTGGTCGCCTGCGCCGTCTGCGGCACCCCCGGACAGCACCGGGCGTTCTCCGTACCGGCCGGGGGTTGTGTCTGCCCCGACTGCCGGCCACCCGGCGCCGCCCACCCGGCCCCGGCCACCCTCGACCTGATGTCCGCGCTCACCAGCGGCGACTGGCGGGTGGCGGACGCGACCGAGGTCAGCCACCGGCGCGAATGCAGCGGCCTGGTCGCCGCTCACCTGCAATGGCATCTCGAACGCGCGCTACGCTCGCTGCCGTTGGTTGATCGAGACGACCGGCCCGTCCGGACCGATCGGAACGACCCGGCCGGGACATCGGAGTACGGGTCGGAGCAAGGGGAGACAACGCAGTGATCCGATCCATGACCCGCGGAGCACGTCGGCAACCGACCGCGCCCACCCCGCACCCGTCCGGCGCCCGTCCGCCGGCCCTGCCCGCGGACGTCCTGCCCAAGCACGTCGCCGTGGTGATGGACGGCAACGGACGATGGGCCAAGGACCGGGGCCTGCCCCGGACCAAGGGACACGAGGCCGGCGAGTTCTCCCTGTTCGACACGATCGAGGGCGCGATCGAGCTCGGCATCCCGTACCTGTCCGCGTACGCCTTCTCCACCGAGAACTGGCGGCGCTCACCGGACGAGGTCCGCTTCCTGATGGGCTTCAACCGGGACGTGATCCGGCGCCGCCGCGACCAGCTCGTCGACCTCGGCGTACGGGTGGTCTGGTCCGGGCGGGCCGGTCGGCTCTGGAAGAGCGTCATCTCCGAACTCCAGACCGCCGAGGAGATGTCCCGCGACAACACCAAACTGACGCTCCAGTTCTGCGTCAACTACGGCGGCCAGGCGGAGATCGCCGACGCGGCGGCGGCCATCGCCCGCGACGTCGCCGCCGGCAGGATCGACCCGGCGAAGGTCAACGAGAAGATGGTCGCCCGGTACCTCTACCACCCCGAGGTGCCCGAGGTCGACCTCTTCCTGCGCCCCTCCGGTGAGCAGCGGACCTCCAACTTCCTGCTCTGGCAGAGCGCGTACGCCGAACTCGTCTACCTCGACGTGCTCTGGCCCGACTTCGACCGCCGCCACCTCTGGTACGCCTGCGAGCTGTACGCCCAGCGCGACCGCCGCTTCGGCGGGGCGCTCCCCAACCCCGTCGCGCCGGTCTAACTGGCGCCAGCTCCGCTGGCGCGGCTCGCTCCGCTTCGCGCCGGCCAGTGCGGGGGGGGGGGGGTTTTGGGGGGGGGGGGGTTTTCTTCTCTCCCTCTTCAGAAAACACCACACAACCC
>NZ_JBVJHT010000029.1:58602-103522 GCF_055586685.1 Micromonospora sp. NPDC049529 | reverse complement strand
CAAAAGAAAGGGGGCTCTCCAACGCCGCTCACCAGGGCCTGGAAAAAAATCCCACCCAGAACAATTTAAACCTCTTTCACCACGAAAACCCTCCGGGGGGGGGGGGGGGGCCCCCCCCCCCCCCCCCCCCCTGCCCGGCAAAAACCTGCTAGACCACTCTGTAGAGGAGGCTTTGGTGACCGCCGTCATGGTCGAACTGCGCGCGGTACGCAAGTCGTTCGGCGACCTGGAGGTCCTGCGGGGAATCGACCTCACCGTGAACCGTGGTGAGGTGGTGGCCATCGTCGGCCCCTCCGGCGGCGGCAAGAGCACCCTGCTGCGCTGCGTCAACCTGCTCGAACCGGTCACCGCCGGCCAGGTCTTCCTGGAATCCGAGGACCTGACCGCGCCCGGCGTCGACCTCGACCGGGTACGTCGCCGCATCGGCATGGTCTTCCAACAGTTCAACCTGTTCCCGCACCTGACCGCACTGGACAACCTCACCCTGGCGCCCCGGAAACTGCTGCGCACACCACGGGCGCAGGCCGAGGAACGCGCCCGTACCCTGCTGGACCGGGTGGGGCTGGCCGACAAGGCGGCGTCGTACCCGCGACAGCTCTCCGGCGGCCAGCAGCAGCGGGTCGCCATCGCCCGCGCCCTGATGATGGACCCGCACGTCATGCTCTTCGACGAGGTGACCTCCGCGCTGGACCCGGAACTGGTCAGCGAGGTCCTCGACGTGATGCGCGACCTCGCCCGGTCCGGCATGACCATGCTCTGCGTCACCCACGAGATGGGCTTCGCCCGCGAACTCGGCGACCGGCTGGTGTTCGTGGACGGCGGGGTGATCGCCGAGCAGGGCCGTCCGGCCGACGTGCTGGACCACCCGCGCAACGACCGTACCCGGCAGTTCTTCCGCAAGGTCCTGAGATGACCCCCCGTACGTGGACAGAAGGAGTTCCCATGAGATCGCGGATCGGCGTGGTCGTACTCGCCGTGGCCCTGGCCCTGACCACCGGTTGCTCCGACAGCGGTGGTGACGGTGCAACCGACGGCGGACCGGCCGCGGCGCCGGTGGACGTGGGCGCACCGCTGCCCGGCAACGTCAAGGACCGGGGCAAACTCGCCGTCGGCGTCAAGTGCGACTACCCACCGTTCGGTTACATCGACGAGGCGGCGAAGAACGCCGGCTTCGAGATCGACATCGCCCGCCAGCTGGCCGCGTACGCCTTCGGCGACGCCGACGACGTCGAGCTGACCTGCGTCACCGGGGCCAACCGGGTCTCGTTCCTCACCACCAACCGGATCGACCTGATCATCGCGACGATGAACTACACCGAGGAACGCGCCAAGACGATCGACTTCACCACGCCGTACTTCTCCAGCGGGGTGAAACTGCTGGTGCCGAAGGACTCCGCGATCGGTTCGTTCGCCGATCTGGCCGGCAAGTCGGTGATCAGCACCAACGGCGCCACCGCGAGCCTCTGGCTGACCCAGTGCATGAAGGACGTCAAGCAGGTGCTCTTCGGCCAGACCAGCGAGGCGCTCACCGCGCTCAAGCAGAACCGGGCGGACGCCCTGGCCCAGGACGACACCCTGCTGCTCGACCTGGCGTCGAAGAACCCCGACCTCAAGGTGGTCGGCGACAGCAAGGCGGGCAGCCCGTGGGGCATGGGCGTCCGCAAGGGCGACGCCGAGATGCTGGCCTGGGTCAACGCCGCGCTCAAGAAGCTCCAGGCCGAGGAGTTCTTCTGGACCGAGTTCCAGCAGACGGTGACCGACACCAACCTCCAGCAGCAGTTCGCGAAGTTCGTGCCCCGGCCGGGCAAC
The DNA here is from genome assembly GCF_055586685.1 of Micromonospora sp. NPDC049529. Classification (NCBI taxonomy): domain Bacteria; kingdom Bacillati; phylum Actinomycetota; class Actinomycetes; order Micromonosporales; family Micromonosporaceae; genus Micromonospora; species Micromonospora sp. NPDC049529. The sequence continues at coordinate 101,713 of NZ_JBVJHT010000029.1, read as the reverse complement.
GACCTGAGCTACCCGACCGGATCCACCCTGGTCTGCTGAGCCCATGACAACCGCCGACGGCTACCGCTTCGACCCCGGCTTCCTCGTCGACCACCTCGACGAACTGGCCGGCGGTCTGGTCCGTACGGTCGAGATCAGCGCCATCGGCATGGCCGGGGCGCTGGTCGTCGGCGCCCTGCTCGGCGCCGTCTCGGCCGTCCGGGTCCCGGTCGTACGCCAGCTCGTCCGGGTGTACGTGGAGGTGTTCCGCAACACGCCGCTGCTGGTGCAGATCTTCTTCCTCTACTTCGCCCTGCCCGAGATCGGACTGCGGCTGGACGCGTTCACCGTCGGCTGGTTGTCGCTGCTGCTGTGGGGCGCGGCGTACAACGTGGAGAACTTCCGGGCCGGGTTCGAGGCGGTCGAGAGCGGGTACGTCGAGGCCTGCCGGGCCCTCGGCTTCTCCCGGCTCGCCGCCTTCGCCCGGGTCTCGTTCCCGCTCGGCTGGCGGATCGCGCTGCCGTCGGTCACCAACACGCAGATATCGGTGTTCAAGAACTCGTCGTTCATGATCGCGATCAGCTATCCGGAGCTGACCGAGACGGCGGTGAACGTCGTCGCCGTCTCCTTCCGGGTGTTCGAGATGTTCCTCGCGATCGGCGTCATCTACCTGGGACTGGTGTGGCTCATGTCGCTGGGTACCCGGGCGGTCGAACGCCGCTTCGCGATTCCAGGAGGAAACTGATGCCCGCTTGGGTCGGCCCGGTCGCGAGTTACCTGGCCACCGGGCTCCAGACCACCGCGATGCTCGCCGTGACCAGCGTGCTGGCGAGCATCGCGGTGGGGGTGCTGCTCGGCACCCTGCTGACGTTGCCGAGCCGGGTCGTACGGGCCGTCGTCCGGGCCTACGTCGAGGTCTGGCGCGGGCTGCCGATCATCATCATCCTGTTCTTCATCTTCTTCGTGCTGCCGATCGTCGGTCTGACCGTCGACACCTTCGCCGCGTCGGCGATCGGGCTCAGCCTCTGGGGCAGCGCCAACGTCGCCGAGGTGGTGCGCGGGGCGGTGCAGTCGGTGCCGCGTGGGCAGGCCGAGGCCGCCGCCGCGCTCGGTTTTCCCTGGCCGGGCCGGATGCGTCACGTCATCCTGCCGCAGGCGACCCGGCGGGCCCTGCCGCCGCTGGTCGGACTGGTCGTCAACCTCACCCAGCAGACCTCACTGGCCGCCGTGATCGGACTGCTGGACATTCTCGAAGCCGCCCAACGCTCGATCGAGCGGCTCACCCTCACCGGCGGTGACACCCACGCGGTGCCCATCCTCGGGGCCGTCCTCGTCGTCTTCTTTGTCGTCTGCCTGCCGCTCACCATGCTCTCCCGATGGCTCGAACGACGACTCCGGTAGCCGGCACGGTCAGCCGACGTCGCGGCGGGTGATCAGCAGGCCGGCGGCGACGGCGAAGGCGGCGGTATAGGCGAGCAGCAGGAACGTGGCCGGCCCGCCGTCGAGGACCGCCAGCACACCCGGTGTGCCCTCGTCGCTGAACGGGGTCGCGCCGAGCGCACCGGCGAGGGAGCCGGCCGCCGTACCCGGCAGCAGGTCGGTGACCGTCGACACCCCGGCGAGCACGTTCGCGACCCCGCGCAGCATGTTCTCCAGCAGGAGGGTCCAGAGCAGGCCGAGGCCGACGGCAAGGGCCGGGCTGCGGGCCAGCGTCCCGACCAGCACCCCACCGGTGGTCCACATGCTGTGGATCAGCAGGGCGGCGCCGTACGCCCGTCCCACCTCGGCGACCGGCGGCCAGTCCAACGGCCGGGACTCGACCCCGCCGACGAGCGCGGCGATGCCGAAGTCGACCACCATCGTCACCGTGACGAAACCGAGGACGGTGAGGGCCAGGGCGGTCAACGTACCGCCGTAGGCCGCCGCCCGGCCGGGGCCCTGGGTCAGGACGGTCTTCCACGTACCCCAGCCGAAGCCGCCACCGATCGCGAGCGCACCCAGGATCAGCATGATCGCGCCACCGAACATGGGCGCACCGGCCATCGTGACCTCCGGTACGCCGGCCGGCAGCAGACGCTCCAGCAGCAGCTCCGGCGGCAGTCCGTCGCTGACCTGCGAGCCGGTACCGCTGCGGTAGCCGACGTAGTCGAAGACGTACCCGAAGACGACGTTGACGAGCAGCCCCACCCCCAGCATCACCCAGAGCACCGGCCACCGGCCGAGCCGGAGCAGTTCCGCACGGGTGCTGGACAGTACCGAGGTGGGTCCGTGGAATGTGGTCACGATGTCGCCGTCCTCTGCTCGGCCCGGTCGCGTACGGGCTCGTCGGTCAGTGCGGTGAGCCGGAAGAAGACCTCTTCCAGCGAGCGTTCGCGCACACGCAGTTCGTGCAGGAGCACCCCGGCCCCGACCAGCGCCGAGGCGATGTCGGGAGCGGCGGTGGCAGCCACGTCGAGCCGCAGCCCCTCGCCGGTCGGTTCGACCCCGTCGTCGCCGACGATCCGTCGCGCGACCGCCAAGGCGAGGCCGATCGGCTCGGCCCGGACGTAGAGCGAGCTGACGCCCCGCAGGTCGGCGACCGTACTCTCGGTGACCAGCCGGCCGTTCGAGATCACCCCGACCCGGTCGCAGAGCTCCTGCACCTCGCCGAGCAGGTGGCTGGAGAGCAGCACCGTGCTGCCCTGCCGGGCGAGGTCGCCCAGCAGCTGCCGCATGTCGGCCATGCCCGAGGGGTCCAGCCCGTTGGTCGGCTCGTCGAGCACGAGCAGATCCGGATCGCCCAGCAGGGCGGCCGCCACCCCGAGCCGCTGCTTCATCCCCAGCGAGTAGGAGCGGAACGGCGCCCCGGCGGAGCCGGTCAGCCCGATCCGGTCGAGTACGGCGTCGACCCCGGTGTCGCGAACTCCCCGATACCGGGCCATCACCCGCAGGTTGTCCCGCCCGGAGAGGTACGGGTAGAAGCCGGGCGCCTCGATGAGCGCGCCGGTACGCGCCAGCGCCGCCGGGTCACCGGGTCGGTGGCCCAGCACGCGCGCACCGCCACTGGTCGGCCGGACGAGGCCGAGCAGCATCCGCAGGGTGGTCGTCTTGCCCGCGCCGTTGGCGCCGAGGAAGCCGTACACCTCTCCCCTTCGGACGGTGAGGTTCACCCCGTCCACGGCGGTGTGTTCGCCGTACCGTTTGGTCAGTCCCTCGGTGGTCACCACTGTCTCGTTCACATCGGCAGCGTCGCAGCCGGTGACGGCGCCGCGCGTCGGCGTGCGGACGGCTTGCGCGTACGCGAATTGACGTAGCCGACGTACCCCGACGAGGTGACGCGGGGTGCCGGGCCGACCGCCTATCCTCGGACGACACACGGGACAGGGGGTGGCCGGATGTCTTCCCGATACCTGGCACATCGCTGGGACAGCGGTCTCAGGCACCACTGGGACGGCGTCTGGCCGGTACTGCTGATCCTGGTCCCCGGTCTGCTCGGCACGCACGGGGCCGGCGAGGGTGAACTCGGCTGGAACCGGGAACCGGACCTGTTCGCGTACGCGCTGGTCGTGGTCGCGGCGCTCGCTGCGGGCGTACTGCGTCGGCACCCGGCCGTGACGTTCGCCGGCTGCGGGGCGGCGGTGGTGACCTACCTGGCCGCCGGGTACCCGGTCGGGCCGATCCTGATCGCCGTCAGCGTCGCCGCCAGCGGTGCCGCGCTCGCCTGGCCGCTGCGCCGGACCCTGGTCGGCAACGGCGCGCTGGTGGTGGCGGTGCAGGTGGCCGGCGCCATCCGGTACGTCACCGACGACCCGGTGGCGGGTCGGGGCAGCCCGTTGCTGGAATGGTTGGCGCTCTCCTTCGCGGCGATCGCCGTACCGACGGCGATCGGCCTGGCGGTCCGGGTCCGCCGGGAGTCCGAGGCGAGGGTACGCGCCGCGCAGGCGCGGCACGCGGTCTCGGAGGAACGGCTGCGGATGGCCCGGGAGCTGCACGACTCCGTGGGGCACGGCCTGGCGGTGATCGCGATGCAGGCCGGGGTCGCGCTGCACGTGCTGGACCGGAACCCGACCAGGGTCCGGGCGTCGTTGGAGGCGATCCAGGCCGCGAGCCGGGAGTCGTTGCGGGAAATGCGCGTCCAGCTCGACGTCTGGCGTGATCCCGAGGGCGACGACGCTCCCCGACGGCCCGCGCCCGGCCTGGCCGAGGCCGACCTGCTGATCAGCCGGATCCGGGCCGGTGGACTGGAGATATCGGCCGAGCTGGCCGCGCCGGACCTGCCACCGGAGGTCGACATCGCCGCGTACCGCATCCTGCGGGAGTCGCTGACCAATGTCCTGCGGCACGCCGACGCCACGACCGCGCGGGTGCTGGTGCGGCGGGTGGGTGCCGACCTCGTCCTGGAGGTGGCCGACGACGGTTCGGCGGCCGGCGCCGACGCGGGGCGGGGCACGGGTGGACGTACCGGCAGCGGCATCGCCGGGATGCGGGCGCGGGCCGAGGCGCTCGGCGGGCACCTCGACGCCGGGCCGGGGCCCGAGCGGGGATTCGTGGTTCGCGCGCGGCTGCCGCTGGCCGTCCGGGCGTCCGCCGCAGGAGACGGACCCTCGGCCACGCAAGGTCGGGACGACGTGTCGGGGTCGGGCTCGTGATCCGCGTCGCGGTCGTCGACGACCAGGCCCTGGTCCGGATGGGACTGCGTACGCTGCTGGAGGACGAGGACGACACCGAGCTGGTCGGCGAGGCCGCCGACGGACGGTCCGGGGTGGACCTGGTCCGGCGGACCGGACCCGATGTGGTGTTGATGGACATCCGGATGCCGGTGATGGACGGGCTGGCGGCGCTGCGCGAGATCACCTCGGATCCGGCGCTGGCCAGGGTCCGGGTCGTGATGCTCACGACGTTCGAGCTGGACGAGTACGTCTTCGGGGCGTTGCGCGACGGTGCCAGTGGTTTCGTCCTCAAGGACGCCCCGCCCGACGAGTTGCTCCGCGCGGTACGGGTGGTGGCCGAGGGCGCGTCCCTGCTGTCCCCGTCGGTCACCCGGCGGGTCATCCAGCGGTTCAGTGCCGGTGGCCCGCCGTCCGGCACCGTCCGGCCGGAGCTGGACCGGCTCACCGAACGGGAACGGGAGATCGTGGCCTGGGTTGCGACCGGCCGCTCGAACGACGAGATCGCCGCCGAGTTGGTGCTCAGCCCGGCGACGGTCCGCACCCACGTGGGCCGGGCGATGGTGAAGCTGCACGCCCGTGACCGCGCCCAGTTGGTCGTCTTCGCCGTCCAGGCCGGCCTTACCCTGCCATGATCCGGGCCAGTCGGGCCGGGTGCGCCAGGTGCGGGAAGTGGCCGCTGTCCGGCAGGACGGGTCGACTGTGACCGCCGCTCAGCCGTCCTCCAGTTCCGGATCCTGCGCGGCCGCGCCGTGCGGCCGGAGGCTCTCGGGGATCAGTTCGAGCAGCTGGTCGCGGCGCAACGGCAGGTCGAGCAGGCTGAGTTTGAGCCGGCTGCGGCGGGCGTGCGTGCCGGCGGACAGGCGTACGACCTGGCCGGCGTCCTCGCGCAGGCGGACGGTGAGCACGGCACCGGGCACGAGTTCGGCCGACGGGGTGCCGTCGACGTCGACGTCGGCCGGGGAGCTGGCGGGGTCGATGTGCAGCGACACCCGGTCACCGGCGCCCAGCACGATGGCCCGGCCGATCCCCGCCATCGCCGCCACCGGCGTGATCACGATCGCCGAGGCCGAGGGCGACACGATGGGTCCACCGGCGGCATAGTTGTACGCGGTGGAGCCGCTGGGCGTGGCGATGACGAGCGCGTCGCAGCGGTAGTAGCCGTACTGCTGGTCATTGACGGTGAGGTCGACCGAGACGGCGCCCGACCGACTGCGCCGGGCCAGCACGACGTCGTTGAAGCCGGTGTCGGTCCGCAACGGCCGGCCGCTGCGGCACGCGGCGACGAGACAGCCGTGGGACTCGATGGTGAAGTCGCCGTCGACCAGCCGCGCCAGCGCCGTCTCCAGGGTGTCGGGGGTGACCTCGACGAGAAAGCCCAGGTTGCCGTGGTTGACGCCGAGCACCGGCACCGGCCGCTGCGCGACCAGCCGCATCGCCCCGAGCATGGTGCCGTCACCGCCGAGGGCGACCAGGCCCTTGATCCGGGCGACGAACTCGGGGTCGGGCAGGGTGTCGATCTGTCCGGTGATCCGGTCCCGGTCCCGGTCGCGGGCGATCACCCGGACGTTGTGGGTCCGGGCCCAGTGCAGGATCGTGGCCACCGACTCGTCCACCGCCCGGCTGGGATGGACGACGAGCCCCAGGGTGGGGACCTCGCCGTCATCCGTGCCTGCCGCCTCGACGCTCACTCCGGCCAGCCTAACCAGGCCGCCGCCCGCGATCGGGCCGTTCGGCCGGTCCGGTGGCGGGCCGGGCACCCGGACAGGGGATTTCGGGGCGGTGGATCGGCGTAGAGCCCGGATCGGCGGACCGCCGGCGGTGCCGACGACGTCAGGTGCGAGCTGAATGCCGCCGTCGCGGTAGACGAAGGTGGCGTCGCAGAGCCTCGGGTCCACCGCGCCCGTGCCAGGGCCAGGAACCTCCAGCGAGCGGTAGAACTCCTGTTCCTCGGCGTCGGGTGGCTCGTAATAGCACTGCCGCGTCTCGACCGGGTCCCCTCGATCGTTTGCGCGGTGTACCGTCCGAAGTGGCGGCCCGCCGGGGTAGGGCCCGGCGTGCCGCCGCCCCAGCCCTACCTGGGAGCCTGCCATGCCACGACGATCCGCTCTTGCCGTAGACCCTCGTTTCGGCGCCGAGGTTCGGCGACTTCGTGAGGCCGCTGGGCTGTCCCTTCGCCCTCTCGCCGCGAGTGTCTTCGTCAGCAAGGCTCAGCTCAGCAGGATCGAACTGGGTACCGCTCGGCCGACCGTCGCGTTGGCGAAGCTCCTCGACGCAGAACTCGGTGCGGCCGGGCGGTTGGCCGCTATGGTCGCCGACACGACAGCCGTGCTCCCGGCCGATACCGAAGACCGGCTCCGGTACGCCGCCGCCCATCCGGTCCGGGCGGACTCCCGCGCAATCGATGGTCTGGATCTCCTGCTCGCTGGCGAACGTCGCCTTGAGGACGCACTCGGGGCGGCGGCCGTGATCGATCCTGTCCGCGCGCAACTCGGTCTGGTGTTGAGGCTCGTCGGTGACTCACAGGACGCCCTACGTCCACGCCTGGTCGACGCCGCGAGCCAGTGGGCGCAGTTCGCCGGGTGGCTACACGCCGCAGTCGATGATCGCGCTGGAGCACAGGTGTGGTTCGACCGTGCCCTGGAGTGGGCCACCGAGGTTGACAACCACGACATGATCGCAACGATCCTCAGTTTCAAGGGCTACCTCGCCGAGCAAGCCGGGGAGTTGGGGACGATGATCGGCCTGTCCCGGGCGGCTCAACGCGACCAGGGCGTATACGCCGGCCAGCGCGCCTACTCCGCTGGCCAGGAAGCACGGGCGCTCGCTCTCGCAGGCAACGACCCGGGGGCCGCACTCGACAAAGTCAGCGAGGCTGAGGATCTAGCGCATAAGCAAGGCGAGCGGGAGGCCCCGCCCTGGATCTACTTCTATACGGACGACTTCTTCCGGCTCCAACGCGGGATCGTCTACCAGCGTCTGGGAGCAACCGATTCGCAGTACAACCAGTCAGCCATCGCTTTGCTGACGGAAGGCATCGCCGGGCTGCCCGCTGAGTCCCGGAGCACTGACTGGGGTGGCAAGTACCTGTGTGACCTGGCCATCGCTCAAGGTCAAGCCGGGGACCTCGTGGGGGCGCAGGACGCACTGACGGAAGCGCGGCTCATCGGCAGAAGCATGCGGTCACGTCGGCTACTCGGCCTGGTTGACGCCGCTGCCCACCGCCTTCAACTGTCCATAGACGAGGTGTAGACGCCAGCGATCTAGCGCGGCATCACCAAGCCGATGACGCTGTTCCCAGGCGCGGCGGCACGACCTTCTCAAGGGTTCGTTGGAAAGCCGCCGCACCCCGTTCACGCCCGATCGGTACCACCGTGCCGGCCGGGCGTCGGAGCGCGGGGCGTGGCTGAGCTGGCCCGCATGGGCCACGTCCCGTGCTCCACCTGACCCGGAGGTGAGCAGTGGCGACCAACAGCACCCGATGGAAGTACTTTTTCGACGCACCCGACCCCGACCCGGTCGGACAGCCGGCTCCGCCGCCGGAGCCCGACCCGGCCCCGGAGCCGGACCAGTCCGACCGCGACCAGATGACCTTGAGCGTGGGAGCGGCCACGATCGGCGGGCCACGCCGGAACAGCAGCCGCATCCGGCCGACGCATGGGAACCGCGGGCGGTGGCTGTGAGCAACGAGGCGGAAGAAACCCCGGAGGGCACCGTACGTCGGGCGCTGCGGATCGCGGCAGAGCACCGCGACCGCCCGTGCGGCCGATGCCTGGACGACGGAACCTGCCCCGATCTCGACCCGGTCAAGGGGCTACTCGCCCCGGGCGAGTGGTGACCACCGGGCCCGGCGGCGAGGTGCTGCGAGCGTCGCTGCTGGACGGCCTGGTCGTGACCCTGGAGCCGGGCGAGTGGTACGAGCGACCGCCGGTGCCCGCAGTGCCGACCGGACGGGTGCGAGCAACTGGCGTGGGCGTACCGGCAGCGGCCTGGTGGCGTGGCGGCGTCAGTGGTGCCGGTGCTGCTGGCCGGCGTCAGACCGTGACCGAGCCGCAGCCGGACCGGTCCGCGCTGACGAAGGTGACGGTCAACCTGAACCCGCGCGCCGTTGACGCCTTGGACGCGGCGTGCGCGCGGACCAGGGACACGAAGACGGACACGATCAACCGGGCGCTCGTCGTCCACAACCTGGTGCTCGACCTGATGGAACGCGGCGGCGGGAGCCTCACCGTCGTGAACGCGGACGGCAGCGCCGAGCGGGTACATCTGCTCTGACCGATCGTCGCCCGCCCCGGCGATCGTCGACGCCGCGTCGGGGGCGGTTGCGAACCGTCGACCGCCCTCAATGAACCATTTGCCCACCGGACACGTGCCGGGCACCACGGACGACATAGATTCCCGTCGGTCTATCCATACCGATGCGGGAGCACACATGCTCAACAGAAGCAGGATCGCCGGGAGATCCCTGGTGGCGGCCACCCTCGCCGCCGCGCTCGTGACCGTCGGGCTGGTCACGCCCGCTCCGGCGAGCGCGGCGGTGAGCCGAGCGGAGCTGGCACTGCGCTGGGCGCCGATCCACTACCAGGACGTCGACGCCACCGGAAGTCACGCCCTCGGCGGCAAGTCCGACTACATCACGAAGGTCGACTTCGACGGCGACCTGAACGGACGCAACAACTGGGACCGGGCGGCCCAGGCCGGCGCCTCGTTCGCCGCGCACGGCTACTACTCGGTGGTCGAGACCAGCACCCACTGGTACATCACGTACCTGTTCTTCCACCCTCGGGACTGGACGGACCACCCCTTCTTCGAGACCGAGCACGAGAACGACGGCGAGGGCGTGCTGTTCGCGATCGAGCGGGACGGGTCGACGTACGGGGTGCTGCGCTCGGCGGTCACCGTGGCACACAGCAGCTTCTACTCGTACACGCCGAGCGGTAGCAGCTGGACCGGTGGGCGGGAGAACGTCGACGGCACACTCCAGCTCCAGTCGTCGCCGCACGACTCGTTCCAGCACCCGGTGACCGCGCAGGAGGCCCAGGGCCACGGCCTGAAGGCGTACCCGCAGTACAACATCAACGGCGACGGGATCGTCTACTACCCGTCGACCGTCGCGGAGACGCCGAGCGACGGCAACGACCGGGACGTGCGCTACCAGCTCGTCGACATGTTCGCCGCCGGTGGCCTGTGGGCGCAGCGGGCGAACGCCAGCCTCTTCGCCAACCTCGGCACCTTCGCCGGTGACACCTCCGACACCTGCGGCACGGGCACCTTCAGCTGCTCGACCAACTCGGCCAACGCACCGTGGGGCTGGGACGACGGCGACGACCTGCCCGGCCGGGGCCAGATCGCCACCGATCCGGCGAAGCTCTCCGTCGAGTACTTCACGGTGCCGGGCACGCTGTCGCGGGCGTACACCTACAACCCGTACGCGAGCGAGGCGGCGGCCCTGGCCGCCGCGGCGAAGACGGCGCCGGCCGTCGTCGACTGATCTCGGAGATCGGTCCGGCCCGTCGCACGCCAGCCGGCGCGGGCCGGACCGATCGGCGGCGGCCGGGCCCCTCCCTCCCACGGGCAGCGGGACCCGGCCGCATCCGTCGACACATCGAGACAGTTACATTTAGGAAGGTTAACTGATAGGCTTCCTGCCCATCGACGAGGTGGGGTGCCATGAGACTGCGACGTGAGGTAATCGCCCTGGTAGCGGGCGCGGCGGTAGCCGTCACGACCGGGTTCGCCCCGGCCTCGGCCGGGTTCGCCGGCACGGTCGACAGGCCCGCGAACGTGGTGCTCGTGGTCTGCTCCGCCCCGGCCTGGGCCGAGGGCGTTACCTACCCGGCCGGCAGCCGGGTGACCTACAACGGGCGGCTGTACGAGGCCCTGGTGACGCACACGCCACCGGCCGGAGCAGGCTGGAACCCGGTCGCGGCGGCCTCGCTCTGGCGCGACCTCGGCGGCTGTGACGGTGGCACACCGTCCCCGACCCCCACCCGTACGGCGACGCCCTCACCGACGCCGACCCGGACCGCGACGCCGACACCCACCCCGACCCGCACGCCGACGCCCACGCCGACGGTCACCCCCACCGGCACGTCGGGACCGGGGACCTGCGCGGTCAAGTCGAAGCCGGCTGGCAAGGTGCTCCAGGGCTACTGGGAGAACTGGGACGGCGCGGCGAACGGGGTGCATCCGCCGCTCGGCTGGATCCCGATCACCGACTCCCGGATCCGGACCCACGGCTACAACGTGATCAACGCGGCGTTCCCGGTGATCCGCTCCGACGGCACGGTGCTCTGGGAAGACGGCATGGACGCCACCGTACGGGTCGCGACCCCGGCCGAGATGTGCCAGGCCAAGGCGGCCGGGCTGACGATCCTGATGTCGATCGGCGGCGCCACCGCCGGCATCGACCTCAGTTCGGCAGCCGTCGCCGACCGGTTCGTCGCCACCGTGGTGCCGATCCTGAAGCGGTACAACTTCGACGGCATCGACATCGACATCGAGACCGGACTCACCGGCAGCGGCAACATCAACCAGCTCTCCACGTCGCAGGCGAACCTGATCCGGATCATCGACGGGGTGCTCGCCCAGATGCCGGCGAACTTCGGCCTCACGATGGCGCCCGAGACGGCGTACGTCACCGGCGGCAGTGTCACGTACGGGTCGATCTGGGGCTCGTACCTGCCGATCGTCAAGAAGTACGCCGACAACGGCCGGCTCTGGTGGCTGAACATGCAGTACTACAACGGCAGCATGTACGGCTGCTCCGGCGACTCCTACGCCGCCGGCACCGTCGCGGGCTTCACCGCGCAGACCAACTGCCTCAACGCCGGGCTCGTCATCCAGGGCACCACGATCAGGGTCCCCTACGACAAGCAGGTCCCCGGCCTGCCCGCGCAACCGGGTGCCGGCGGCGGCCACATGTCCCCCGCGCTGGTCGCCCAGGCGTGGAACACGTACCAGGGCGGTCTCAAGGGGCTGATGACCTGGTCGCTCAACTGGGACGGTTCGCGGAACTGGACGTTCGGCGACAACGTCAAGTCCCTCCAGGGGCGCTGACCGCCCTCCCCGTGGGGCCGGTCGGACGCGGACGGCCGGTCAGCCGGCGGGAGCGACCAGCCGCCGGACGGCGTCCACGATCGTCGCGCGCCGGTCGGATTCGGGTACGAGGTCGAGGAAGTCGGCGCCCTGCAACTGCCACATGTTCGCGAGGTTGAGCACCAGGGCGAGGAGCTGCCCGGCGGTGAACCGGTCGGTGACCGCGCCCCGGCGCTGGGCCTCCGCCACGGCGTTCCGCTTCTGCTCCATCGCGGCGGAGGTGGAGGCCCGGCGGCCGGCCGAGTCGCCGCGCTCCAGTTCGTACCAGCCCACGAACCGGATCACCTCGGGGTGGAGCAGCCCGCCGTCGTGGAGGCGCCCGGCGTACTCGCCCAGGTCGTCGGCGTCCATCGGGACCCCCGCGACGACCTGCTCGACGATCAGGTCGAAGACCGCCTCGAACAGCCCCTCCTTGTTCTCGTAGAACGAGTAGACCAGGCCGGCGCTGATCCCCGCCCGCTTGGCGAGGCGGTCGACCCGCGCCCCGGCCAGGCCGTACGCGGCGAATTCGGCCAGCGCCGCCGCCAGCAGTCGTCGGCGTTTGGTGTCCGGGTCACGGGTACTCATGTCGCAAGCTTGCCTACTGAACATTCATTTGACAAGGCCGACCGGAGCCGGATAGCGTCGGCTTATTGAATGAATGTTCAATACCAAGGAGGCCACGATGACCCGCCACGACCACTGGACCCCCGAGGCGATCGGCGACCAGACCGGCCGTACCGCCCTCATCACCGGCGCGAACAGCGGAATCGGGCTGGAAACGGGACGGGTGCTCGCCCGGCACGGAGCACGGGTGATCCTCGCCGGCCGCAGCAAGGCCAGACTCGACGAGGCGGTACGCACCCTGCGTACCGAAACGCCGTCGGCGGAGCTGGAGACCCTGGTCCTCGACCTCGGCGACCTGTCCTCGATCCGGGAGGCGGCCGCCCGGATCGCCGCCACCGAGACGGTCGACCTGCTGATCAACAATGCCGGGGTGATGAACATCCCCGAGCGACGGACCACCCGCGACGGATTCGAGCTGACCTTCGGCACCAACCACCTCGGCCACTTCGCCCTCACCGCACAGGTCATGCCGGCGCTGCGCCGCTCCCCCGCCGCCCGGATCGTGACGGTGAGCGCGATCGCGGCGAAATGGCCCAGCGGGGCGCTGACCGACCTGATGAGCGAGGACCGCTACCGCCCGATGGGCGCGTACGCGAAGTCCAAGCGCGCGAACGTCGTCTTCACCCGCGAACTCGCCCGCCGCCTCGCCGGGACGACCATCACCCCCGTCGTGATCCACCCCGGCGCCGCCATGACCAACCTTCAGCAGCACAGCCAAGGGGTCCTCCGGGCGCTGACCGGGGTGATGGAGAGATTCCTGATGGGCTCGCCGCAGGGCGCGGCCTGGCCCAGCCTCTACGCCGCGACCAGCCCCGACGTCCGGGCCGGCGAGTTCATCGGTCCCGCCGCCCGCAACCAGACCACCGGCACCCCGAAACCGGTCGCCCTGCCGCGCGGTGCCGACGACCCGGCCGAGGGCGCTCGGCTGTGGGCCGCCAGCGAACGCCTCACCGGCGTGACCTTCGCCGGTTGACCGGCTGCGGTGTCGCCCCGGACACCGCAGCCGGACACCCGCCGGAAGGTGATCGAACGATCTCGGACAACGGCCCACCCCGCAGCTCCGAGACCCGGTCAACGCCGCGCTAGGTGATGCGGCCTCGGATCCGCCACAGGCTGAACCCGGCCAGCACGAGGGCCGCCGCGAGCAGGATCGCCGATTCGAGCCACTGGAAGTCCCAGTAGCGCTCGCCCGGCTGGTAGGCCACCCGCACCCGCAGGTCGAGGTTGCCCAGGCACTCCGCGACCGCGTCGACCACGCCGGTGACGCAACTACGGTACCGGTCCATTTCGACCGGCTGCCCGTTCGCGGTCAGCAGCTTGCTCGTCGACACCACCCAGGCATCGGGAATCCGCAGTCCCCCGATGTCGGCCTCGCTGCCCAGGAAGCTCAGGTTCCGGACCGTATCCGCGCTCACCAGATGCGTGTCGGTCACCGGTGCGATCAGGTGCGGACGGATCAGGGTGGGCATCACGACCTGGACGACGGCGACGAGCAGCACCGTGAGCGCCATCGCGGGCACGACACGGCGAAGCGTCAGCCCCATCGTCGCGCCGAGTACGAACGCGAAGGCGGCGTACGCCACGGGTGCGATGTTGCGGGCGCCGAACATCATCGCGGTGAACCGGTCGCCGGCCACCAGATCGTACGGACTCGCCGCCCAGGTCAACAGCAGGCTCGCGAGCCCTGCCGCGGCCATGCTCGCCAACCCCACGAACAGCAGCTTGACGGCGAGCCACCGGCGCCGGGTCACGCTCTGGTTCCACACCAGCCGGTGCGTGCCGCTTTCGAGTTCCCGGGCGACGAGCGGCGCCCCCCAGAACATGCCGAGCAACCCGGGCACGACCAGGAGCAGGCCGCCGAGGATCTGTAGGCGTGCCCGGTACTCGTCCACGAACTCGACCCTCGCCGAAGCACAGCCGCCGCCCGCTCCGTGGCACCGTAGGAGATCGGTGTCGTAGCCGTGCCGGATCTGCGCGCCCAGGATCACCAGGTAGACCGCGAGCCCCACCAGTGTCGCGGCGCCCACCGCCGCCTGGGCACGGAACTGCCGCCAGCTCAGCCAGGTCATCGCCGGGCCTCCCCGGCCGTTGCGACGACGGAAGCACGGGACACGTCGTCGGCGCGGGTCAGGTAGCCGAGGACCAGTTCCTCAAGGCTCAGGTCCGCCGTCTCCCATGCGGAGCCGGGAAGCGGGCCGCCGGTGCGTACGATCGCACTGCTCTGCCGATCGCCGTGTTCGACCCGGATGACCTCGACCCCGGCGGGCAGCCGGTCGACCACCTCACGTGGCGCGAGCAGCCGGTGGTGGGTCGACAGCAGGTCCCGGATGTCGCCGGCGAGCTGGACGCGGGAGTCGTCCAGCACGATCAGGTAGTCGCAGACCAGTTCGACGTCGGAGAGAAGGTGGGACGAGAGAATCGCGCTGGCTCCGAGTTCCGTCACGAACTCCATCAGATTCCGCAGGAACCCGACGCGTGCCAACGGGTCGAGTGCCGCAGCCGGTTCGTCGAGTACCAGCAGGTCCGGTTGCTTGGCGGCGGCGACGGTGAGGGCGAGTTGGGCGCGCTGACCGCCGGAAAGCCGGCCCGCCCGCTGACGGGGATTCAGCCCGAGTTGTGCGATCCGCCGGTCCGCCAACGCACCATCCCAACGCGGATTGAGCCGGGCGCCCATCCGCAGATGATCGGCTACGGTCAGCGCCGCGTACACCGGCGTGTCCTGGGCCACGTAGCCGACCCTCGCCAGGTGGGTCGCGTTCGCCGCCGGACGGGAACCGAGTACCCGGATCGTCCCGGAGGTCGGCGAGATCAGCCCGCAGGTCAACTGCAGCAGTGTGGACTTGCCCGCCCCGTTCGGGCCGACCAGCCCAATCACCCGGCCTCGCGGAACGCTCAGATCACAATCGGTCAGCGCCGAACGGCGCCCGTAACGCTTGCTCAGACCCTCGGCAATCAGCACCGGGTCGGGGTTCTGTCGTGGCATGGGCTCATCCTGCGGACCTGGCCCGGTGTCGACATCGGTACAAGGAACGGTCCGCGCCGGTCGCGGCCGTACTTTTGACCGGTCCGGTGCCGATGGCGATTTCCGTAACCTGGGCGACGTGGATATCGGGGATCGGCGCTCCGGGCGAACCACCACGGCGGCCGACATCGGACTCGGCGCCGCGTTCGCCCTGGCGCTCATCGGGCAGGCGGTCGCGCTCGCGGTCAGCTGGGGTGGTCACTACTGGTTGTTCGACCTCGGCGCCGGGGCTGCGGTGTGCGTGATCGCCCTGGTGCGTCGGCGCGACCGGGTCCGGGCGACGGCCGCCGGCCTGGCGGTCGCGGTGGGGGCCATCCTGGTCGCCCGGGTGGCCGACCTGCCGGCCGAGCCCGGTCCGGCCATGACCCTGGGTCTGTCGGTGCTGCTGGGCTCGGCGGTGCGGGCACTGCCGAGGGCGTCGGCCGGCACCGCCGCCGCCGCTGGTGTCGCGGTGGTCGCGGCCGGTCTGCTCGCCACACCCACCACCTCCTCGGGAGCGGTGGCGGTGCTGAACGGGACGGGTTGGCTCGCCGCGATCACCGTCGGACTCGTGCTCCGGCTGCTCGACGCCCGCCGCCGCACGACGGTCGAGCGGATACGTCAGGACGAGCGGCTGGAGCTGGCCAGGGAGTTGCACGACGTCGTCGCCCACCACATCACCGGCATCGTGCTCCAGGCTCAGGCCACCCGGATTCTCGCCCGCCGGCGGTCGGAACCTTCCGGCGGCTCACCGACGGACATCGAGACGTCACTGACCGACATCGAGACGGCCGGCTCCGAGGCGCTGGCGGCGATGCGCCGGGTCGTCGGGCTGTTGCGCGACACCGAGGACGGGGCACCCGCCACGCCCGGACCGGAACACCTCGGCACGCTGGTCGAGCGGTTCCGCGGCCACGGCCCCCCGGTACGGCTACGACTGCCCGACGGCCCGTCGCCGTGGCCACCCGAGGTGACCAGCACCGTCTACCGGATCGTTCGGGAATCGCTGACCAACGTCTCCCGGCACGCCACGCAGGCCCGATCGGTCGAGGTCAACGTCGCCCAGGAGCGGGATTCCATCACCGTGGAGGTCACCGACGACGCCCCACCGGTACCCGCCGGATCGCCGTACCGCGGTGGGTACGGCCTGGTCGGTATGCGGGAACGGGTCGAGGCACTCGGTGGTTCGTTACGGGCCGGGCCGCGGCCCGGAGCGGGCTGGTCGGTACTGGCCGTCCTCCCCGTCACCGGGACGGAGCCCCGATGACCATCAACGTCCTGATCGCCGACGACCAGGCGATGGTCCGCAGCGGCCTACGGCTCATCCTCGAGGACCAACCGGACATCTCCGTGGTCGCCGAAGCGGCCGACGGGGTGGACGCGATCGCCCTGGCACGACGACTGCGTCCGGACGTGTGCCTGGTGGACATCCGGATGCCCCGCCTCGACGGCCTCGATGTCACCCGCGCCCTGGCCGGTCCGGGTGTCCCGCATCCGCTGCGGGTGATCGTGGTGACCACCTTCGACCTCGACGACTACGTGTACGGAGCGCTGCGCGGTGGTGCCGTCGGATTCATTCTGAAGGACGCCGGCCCGGCACTGCTCGTCGAGGCCGTCCGAGCCGCCAACGCCGGGGACGCACTGATCTCACCGTCGATCACCCTGCGACTGCTGCGCCGTCTGGCGGCGGTCGGGGCACCCCGGAGCGGCCGACGGACTCAGGCACTGTCCAAGCGGGAGACCGAGGTGGTGCTCTCCATCGCCAGGGGCCGCACCAACCAGGAGATCGCCGCCGAACTCTTCATCTCGCTCAGCACGGTGAAGAGCCACGTCTCCGCCATCCAGGCCAAGCTCGACCTGCGCAACCGGGTCGAGATAGCGGCCTGGGCCTGGGAGAACCGGGTCGTGGACGGCAACTGACGCGGGAAGGCACGGCACCCACCGGTCTCAACCGACGCGGGACGGCAGAGTGAACCGCCACCCCTGCGACCGCAGGATCGGGATGGCCCGGTCGACGGCGTCGACGGTCTGGCTGCGGTCACCACCGGCGTCGTGCATGAGGACGACCGCACCGGGCGTGACCCCCTCCAGCAGGCGGCTCAGCAGTACGTCGGTGCCGGGTGGCTCCCAGTCGGCGATGGCCAGCCGCCAACCCAGCGACCGCATGCCCAGTCCGGCGGCGACGGCCGGGCTCTGTCCCCAGTTACCGTACGGGGCGCGGAAGTACGGTATCCGGGCGCCGGGGACCGCACGGCGGATCGCGGCGTTGGTCGCGCGCAGGTCGGCCCTGATCTGTTCCGGGGTCCAGGTGCCCATGTCGTCGTGGCGCATGCCGTGGTTGCACAGCGTGTGCCCGGCGGCGACGATCCGGCGTACCAGATCGGGGTGTTCGTTGACGTGATCGCCCCAGAGGCAGAACACGGCCTTGACCCGTTGGCGGTGCAGGACCTGGAGCAGACGCGGGGTGTCGACCGGACCGGGGCCGTCGTCGAAGGTGAAGCTGACGACCGAGCCGCCTCCCCGTGCGGTGTCGATGATCCGGGTGTCCGGGTGGGGGCGGTGCGCCTGGGCGGGACCGGACGCCGCCAGGACGAGGCCGAGGGCGCCGAGGGCGATGCCGGCGCGCACGAGCGGGCGGGTGGACAGCAGTGACATGGCACGTCCGCCTCTCCTCCGCCGGGGACCGGCGGGTTCGTACCCGATGGGTGGGTGCCCGGCCCGGCCGGGCGGCTGGCTGGGTGCCGGGGCCGCCGGCCGGGCCGGACCGTCGGTTCAGGGTGTACGGCAGGCGACCGTCGGGGCGGTCCAGTTGCCGTTGGCCATGACGGTGAAGCCGAAGGTGGTGCTGCCGCCCGCCGGCAGGTTGCCGTTGCCGCTCGGTCGGACGGTCATCACGAGTCCGCTGCCGTCCCAGCTCGGGCTGCCGTTCCAGACCGTGGACACCCGCTGCGGGCTGCGCAGGGTGACGGTGCCGGTCCAACCGGTCAGGGCGGAGCCGCCGGCGCGGATGGTGACCTCGCCGTTGAAGCGGTCACCCCAGCGCTGCGTCTCCCGGTACGTGGCCGTGCAACTGCCGCCGCCGGCCGGCGGTGTGGTCGGGGTGGCCGTCGGACCGGGGTTGCCCCCGTCCGGAGCGACCGCGCGACCGGTGCTGGTCGAGATCATTCCCGCGCAGAGGTTGCGGCTGGCCAGGTTCGCGACGATCTGCGGGATGGCGTTGATCGTGGTCTGGTAGCCGTCGTGCATCAGGATCACGCCACCGTTGCTCAGGCTCCCCGCCGCCTGCACGATCTGGGCGGTGCTGGCGCCGTTCCAGTCCTGGGAGTCCACACTCCACAGCACCTCGGTCAGCCCGAGCTGGGCCTCGACCGACCGCACGGTGCTGTTGGTCTCGCCGTACGGGGGACGGAACAGCCGTGGTGCGGTGCCGGTGGCCTGCTGGATCGCCTGCTGGGTCTGGGTCAGTTCCGAGGTGATCTGCGCGGCGCTGAGCTGGGTCAGGTGCGGGTGGCTCCAGCTGTGGTTGCCGATCCACATGCCGGCCTGCTGCTGGGCCTGGACGAGTGCCTGGTTCTGCTGGGCCCGCTGGCCCATGTTGAAGAAGGTGGCGCGTACGCCGTTGGCGGTGAGGGCGTTGATCAGTGCCGTGGTGGTGCCGGGGTTGGGGCCGTCGTCGTAGGTGAGGGCGACGTAGCCGTTGCTGCAGTCGGCCGCCGCGCTGGACGGGCTCGCGGTGAGCGCGACGGCCGTGGCGGCGACGACGGTGACCAGGGCGGTGAGTGCGAGGACGGGTCGGGACAGGCGGGAGGTCGGGGACATGGGCCGGCTCCTCGGGACGAAGGAGGTTCACGGGTACTACGGGTGGTGGGTGGTCGGTGCTGTCCGTACGAAGGCGGATGCGGTTACCGGCGCGGCTTCTGCGGGATGCGCGGCAGCACGTACGGGGCACCGGCGTAGATCAGATCCGCCTTGACGATGTTGAGCGCCCGCTTGGGCTGGTAGTTCTCGTCGTACAGGGTGGCCAGGCCCTCCGGCGGGTTCTCGAACCAGCCGGGGATCCAGGAGTGCCGGTCGGTGAAGCCCCAGACGGTGAACGACAGGCAGCGCCGGTTGGACAGGCAGGCCTGGAGCAGGACGCTGTAGTTGGCCGCCGACGCCTGGAGGCGCGGGTTGATCTCGTTGGGGTCACCCGCCTGCACCCCCGGTGTCATCTGGCTGCGTACGTCCACCTCGGTGAAGGCGGTGGCCAGACCCAGGTCGGTGAAACGCTTGAGGGCGTCGGCGACCTGGAGGGTGTCGAAGTTGCCGTACTGGGTGCCCAGGTGCCCCTGGCTGCCCACACCGTCGATCGGTACGCCGGTGGCGCGCAGGCGCTTGACCATGTCGTACACGAACTGGGTCTTGTCGTTGGCGGGGTCACCGGAGCCGAAGGCCTCGATGTTGTAGTCGTTGTAGAAGAGCAGGGCGTTGGGGTCGGCGGCCCGGGCCCAGCGGAACGCGTCGGCGACGTAGTCGGGACCGAGGTGCTGGGCCCAGAAACCCTTGTAGTGCAGGCTCGGCGGGTTGTCCCAGGGGTCGCTGACCGCCTCGTTGACCACGTCCCACTGCCAGATCTTGCCCTTGTAGCGCTTCACGACGGTGGTGATGTGGTTGCGCAGGATGGTGCGCAGTTCGTCCCTGGTGATCGAACCGTCGGCGACGCCGGTGGTGAGCCAGCCGGGCAGCTGGTTGTGCCACACCAGGACGTGCCCGCGTACCTTCTGGTTGTTCTGCTTGGCGAAGGCGATCAGCTCGTCGGCGGGGGCCCAGTTGTAGGTGCCACGGGTCGGTTCCAGGCTCTCCCACTTCATCGCGTTCTCGGCGGTCACCGAGGAGAACTGCGAGGCGGCGAGCTGCTTGTACTGCGGGTCGGCCGGGTCGTTCAGGGCGGCCTGGCCGATCGCGGTGCCGATGTAGAGGTCGTGCCGCATGCCGAGCGTACGCAGGCTCTGGTCTCCGGGTCGGACCGTGTTGCCGGCGGTGGCGGGCAGGCTGTTGAGCGTGCCGGCGGTCGCCAGGGCGACGGCGCCGACGACGATCCATCGTCTCAGCTTCATCGGGCGTCCTCTCAGGACTGGGACGGTGCAACGGACGGTGTCGATGGCGCGGACGGGGTTTCGGGCAGCCGGAGGCTGCTCCCGTCGGGAGGCGTCACTGCGGTGCGTGCGCTGTGCGGGCGAGCGCCACGCTTGCCCGCGCACGTTACAGGTCTTCCGTAACTTGGCCGAAACTTTACGACCGCGATCGACAGCCGTCAACAGATCCCGATAAGGATTGCCCACGTGGTGAAGCTTGAAAGGTGTTGGGTGATCCCGGAAGTTTCGGAGCCCTCGCCGAGACTCCTGGTCAGTATTCGAGGTAGGTGGCGTAGTCGTAGTCGGCGTACAGACCGTCGGCACCGAGGTCCTGGACCCAGAGGCCGAGGAAGGCGCCGGTGAAACCCCAGGCGGCGGGTTCACCGTCGATGACGACGGCGGCGTGCTCGTCGGAGAGGACGGTGGCGTCGAACTCCGCCGGCAGGTCCTGCCAGGCGTCACCGAGACGGTAGGCGAAGCGCAGCACCGGCCCGTCGAACGTCACCCGCAGTCCGACCGGGCCGACGGCACCGACGTCGACGCTCAGCTCCGGATGGGCGGTGAGCCGGCCAGCGTCGCAGCTCAGCACCTCCAGCACCCGTCGGCCGTCGTCGGCGCGGGTGAGGTAGGCGTGGTACCAGTTCGCGGTGTTGTAGTAGCCGGTGATCCCGGCGAGCTGGCGATGGTCGGCCGGGTCGAACTCCAGCACCGTCTCCAGCGAGCAACGCGTCGCACCGACCCGCCGGGCGACCAGGCTCGGCGTCTGCCGGCCGACCGGCGACTGTCCGCCGAAGATCCGCAGGTGGGAGGGGCGGCTGGACAGGTCGACCCAGTCGGGTGTCGCCGGTCGGCGCAGGGTGGACCAGGCCGGGCCCAGTACGGAATCGTCGAAGTGGTCGGTCGCCGGCTCCACCGGCCACGGGTGGGCGGGCAGGTCGGGTGCGGCGATCTCGTCGGCGGGGACCCCTCCGGCGATGCTCGGCCACCCGCCGGCCGGCCACTCGACCCGCTGGAGGGCGGTCTCCCGACCGAGGACGCAGTTGCCGAGCGGGCTGTAGGGCCGCCCGACCAGGTGGGCCAGGTACCACTGCCCGGTCTGGGTGCGGACGAGACTGCCGTGACCGGCCTTCTGCAACCGCAGTTCGGGGCGTCCGACGGAGGTGAGCAGGGGCCCGGCCGGATCGCTCAGGTACGGCCCGAACAGGGACCGGGACCGGGCGATGCTCACCTGGTGCTCCCAACTGGTCCCACCCTCGGCGGTGAGCAGGTAGTACCACCCGTCGTGCCGGTAGATGTGCGGCCCCTCGGTGAGGCCGACCTCGGTGCCGTCGAAGATGAGCCGGGCGGTGCCGACGAGCTTGCGTTCGGCCCGGTCGTAGCGCTGGATCTCGATCCCGCCGAAGCGGTCGCGGCCCGGTCGCCAGTCCGCGCTCATCGCCAGCAGCCAACTGCTGCCGTCGTCGTCGTGGAACAGCGAGGCGTCGAAGCCGTGCGCGTGCAGCGGGACCGGATCGGACCAGGGCCCGTCGATCGCGGGGGCGGTGATGAGGTAGTTCTGCGGGTCCCAGTAGCCGCTGGCGAAGCTGGCCACGTCGCTGTAGACGAGGTGGAACAGGCCGTCGGCGTAGGACAGGTCGGGGGCCCAGACACCGTTGGAGTCGCCGGCACCGCGCAGGTCCAGCAGGCGCCGCTCGTTGATCACGCCACCGATGGCCCGCCAGTGCACCAGGTCACGCGAGTGGTGCACCCGGACCCCCGGATACCACTCGAACGTCGAGGTGGCCAGGTAGTAGTCGTCACCCACCCGCAGGATGGACGGGTCCGGGTGGAAGCCGCTGAGGATCGGGTTACGGATCGAGGCGGCGGCGGTCGTGACGCTCGCGATGTCGGTCGACATTGTTCGTCCCCTCTGACGATCGTGCTTCCGGCGGTTGTCCGGAAGTTTCGCGTCAAGATGTGGAAATTCTCGCCCACGATAACCGTCAAAGTCGAGACACGACAGACCTTGACCGGCACCTTCGCGGCGTCGTAACGTGCCCGTCATCAATCGAAAATACCGGTCTCCTGCCGAAACTTCCGGGGCCGTTTACCCACCTCCCGCTGACTGATCGGCATCCGAGTACCTCGTACGTACCTCGAAGGGATGGCTCATGACGGCGCACCTCTCCCGCAGATCACTGCTGGGCCTCGCCGGTGCCAGCGCCGGCGCGTTCGTGCTGGCCGGTTGCGGCAACGACGAATCCGCCGACCCCGCCGGTCCGCAGACCATCAACTGGTGGCACATCCAGAACACCGAGCCGATGCTGCCCGTCTGGGCCGCCATGGCCAAGGAGTACGAGACCGCGCACACCAACGTGAAGATCGAGATCCAGCCGCTGGAGAACGAGGCGTTCAAGACCAAGCTCACCACCGCCACCCAGGCCGGCTCCCCGCCGGACCTGTTCCAGTCGTGGGGTGGCGGCGTACTGAAGCAGCAGATCGACGCCGGGCTGGTCAAGGACATCACCGACGACGTGAAGCCGTGGATCGGCAACCTGCTGCCGGTGTCGGTGGAGCCGTACACGGTCGACGGGAAGATCTACGGGGTTCCGTTCGACGTCGGCATGGTCGGATTCTGGTACAACAAGGACCTCTTCAGCCGGGCCGGCATCACCACGCCACCGGCGACCTGGAGCGAGCTGCTGGCCGCCGTCGGCAAGATCAAGGCCGCCGGGATCACGCCGATCGCCCTGGCCGGCAAGGAGAAGTGGCCCGCCCACTTCTACTGGTCCTACCTGGTGATGCGGATCGGCGGCCTGGAGGCGCTCAAGAAGGCCGGCACCGACGACAACTTCGACACCCCCGACTTCATCGCCGCCGGAGCCCGCCTGAAGGAACTGGTCGCGCTCAACCCGTTCCAGAAGGACTTCCTCGCCGCCGAATACGGCTCGCCGGACGGTCAGGCCGCCACGATGGGCAACGGTGGCGCGGCGATGGAACTGATGGGTCAGTGGGCGCCCGCCGTCCAGGCCTCCTCGTCGACCAGCAAGAAGGGCCTCGGCGACAAGCTGGGCTTCTTCCCGTTCCCGTCGGTCGAGGGCGGCAAGGGCACCTCGACCGAGGTGTTCGGTGGCGGCAACGGGTTCGCCGTCGGCAAGGACGCCCCGCCCGCCACCCTCGACTTCCTCAAGGTGCTGCTGGAGGTGGCCAACCAGCGCAAGTCCGCGGCCACCGGCGCCGTGCTGCCGACCGTCAAGGACGCCACGGACGCGATCGCCGACCCCAACAACAAGGTGGTCGCGTCGACCCTGGCTGCGGCGACCGGCTTCCAGCTCTACCTGGACCAGGCCTACCCGCCCGCGGTCGGCCAGCAGGTCAACGACAGCATCGCGGAACTGGTCGCCGGGTCCAAGACGCCCGAGCAGATCGTCAAGGACATCACGACGGTGGCGAAGAGCCAGTAGCGTGTCCCGCCCCCGGAACCCCGCAGTCCGGTACGACCAGCGAGTGGAGCAGGCAGGATGAACCGATCGGCCGGCACCGGCGTACGCACCGACAACGCGCCGACCGCGCTCCCACCCGTACCTCCGGCGGCCACGCGACAGCGTGGCCGCCGGGCCCGGCCCGGTCTCGGACGACTGGGCACGATCGCCGTCTTCCTCGCACCCGCGCTGGTGCTGTTCGTGCTGCTGGTGATCGTGCCGATCCTGGTGGCCGCCTACACCAGCCTGTTCAAGTGGAACGGCTTCAACCTGCCGGAGAACTTCGTCGGTGCGGAGAACTTCACCCGCGCCCTGGACGACCCGGTGTTCGTGGGTGACCTGCGGCGCGGCCTGATCCTCATCGCACTGTCGCTGCTCATCCAGCTTCCCGTGTCGCTGGCCCTGGCCATGCTGCTCAACCAGCCCATCCGTGGCCGGGCGATCTACCGGCTCGTGTTCTTCGCCCCGTACGTGCTGTCCGAGGTGACCACGGCGGTGCTGTTCACCCTCGTCTTCTCGCCCAACCGGGGCCTGAGCACCACCGTCTTCGGCTGGTTCGGTTCCGCCGAACTCGGCGGCTCGCTCTTCGCCGACCCCTCCACCGTGCTCTACGCCCTGTTCTTCGTGATCTCCTGGAAGTACTTCGGCTTCTACATGATCCTCTATCTGGCCGGCCGGCAGGGCATTCCCCGGGAGCTGACCGAGGCCGCCACCACCGACGGCGCCAGCGCCTGGCAGGTGTTCCGCCACGTCACCCTGCCGCTGCTCGGACCGACGATCCGGATCAGCGTGTTCCTGTCCGTGATCGGCACCATCCAACTCTTCGACATGGTCTGGGTGCTCACCGGCGGTGGACCGATCCGATCCTCCGAAACCCTGGCCGTGACGATGTTCCAGTACGGCTTCCGCCGCTTCGAGGTCGGTTACGCCAGCGCCATCAGCATCGTCATGTTCCTGCTCAGCCTCGTCTTCGCCCTGCTCTACCAGCGCTTCGTGCTCAGGCGGGACATCGAGGGCGCGCTCACCACCCGGGGGGTCCAACGATGACCAGGAGCCAGCAGGCCAGCACCACCGCCCGGCTGCGCCGGTTGACGCTGCACGCCGTGTCGATCGTCATCGGGGTGACCATCGTCGTGCCGATCGGGTTCGGGGTGCTCGGCGGCTTCAAGGACAACGGGCAGCTGTCCACCAATCCGCTCGGCCTGCCCGATCCGTGGGTGCCGGAGAACTACACCGGTATCCTCGGCAACGAGGTGTTCTGGCGGCAGCTCGGCAACAGCACGCTGATCGCCGTGGCGACCGTGTTCCTCGTGGTCGGTGCCTCGGCGATGGCCGCGTTCGTCTTCGCCCGGTTCGCCTTCCGGGGGCGGGAGGCCCTGTTCACCCTCTTCGCCATGGGGCTGATGTTCCCGTTCACGGTAGCGATCCTGCCGCTGTTCATCCTGCTGCGCAGCATGGGCCTGCTCGACAATCCACTGGGGGTCATCCTGCCCCAGGCCGCGTTCGGGCTGCCGGTGACGATCATCATCCTGCGCTCGTTCTTCCGTACCATTCCCGGCGAGGTGGAGGAGGCAGCCACCCTCGACGGGTGCGGGCCGTTCGCGTTCTTCTGGCGCATCCTGCTGCCGATGGCCCGACCCGCGCTGGCCACCGTGTCGGTGCTCGCCGTCGTCGCCAGCTGGAACAACTTCATGCTGCCGCTGGTCGTCTTCACCGACCAGAGCTGGTGGACCCTGCCGGTCGGGGTGCAGGCGTTCCAGGGTCAGTACGCCGACGACACCGCCCGGGTGCTGGCCTACGTCGTGCTGTCCATGGTGCCGGCCCTGGCCTTCTACGCCGTCGCCGAGCGGCAGCTCATCGGCGGTCTGGCCGGGAGCGTGAAGGGCTGATCCCTTCCGGACCGCCCCGCACCCGAGATCGAAACGATGACGTCCCAGAGAAGGAGCATTCCGCGTGGGCGACAACCGCAAGGTCACCATCGCGGCCATCGCCCGCGAGGTCGGCGTGTCCGTACCGACGGTCTCGCGGGTCATCAACGGTCGTTCCGACGTCTCGGCGGAGACCCGCGAACGGGTCGAGCAGGTGCTCAACCGGCACGGCTACCAGCGCCGGCCGACGGCCGTACGGAGCACCGCCGGCCTGATCGACCTGGTCTTCAACGACCTCGACAGTCCCTGGGCCGTCGAGATCATCCGGGGGGTGGAGGACGTCGCGCACGCCGCCGACGTCGGCACGGTCGTCTCGGCGATCCATCGCAGGACGTCGTCGGCCAAGCAGTGGCTCGACAACATGCGCGCCCGCACCACCGAGGGCGTCATCTTCGTGACCTCCGCGTTGGAGCCGCCGTTGCAGGCCGAACTGCGTCGCCTCAACATCCCCGTCGTCATCGTGGACCCGGCGGGCGTACCGACCCAGGGTGCGCCGACCATCGGCGCCGCGAACTGGACCGGCAGTCTGCGCGCGACCGAGTACCTGATCAGTCTCGGTCACCGCCGGATCGGGTTCATCGCCGGGCCACCGCAACTGCTGTGCAGCCGTACCCGGCTCGACGGTTACCGCACCGCGATGGAGGCCGCCGGCCTGCCCGTCGACGGCCGGCTCATCCGCCCCGGCAACTTCTACCACGAGGCCGGTTTCACCGGCGGCAGCCTGCTGCTCGAACTGCCCGACCCACCGACCGCGATCTTCGCCTCCAGCGACCAGATGGCGCTCGGTGTGTACGAGGCGATCCGCCGCCGGGGGTTGCGCGTCGCCGACGACGTCAGCGTCGTCGGCTTCGACGACCTGCCCGAGGTGCGGTGGTGCTCGCCGCCGCTGACCACCGTCCGGCAGCCGCTGGCCGAGATGGGGCTGCTCGCCGCCCGTACCGTGCTCCGGCTGGCCCAGCGCGAGAAGATCGAGAGTCCCCGGGTGGAACTCGCCACCGAACTGGTCATCCGGGACAGCACCGCGCCGCCGCGCCGCTGAGCCGAGGCGGGGTCAGTGACCGCCGAGGGCGGCGGTGAGCCAGGGGCGCAGCACGCCGAGGACCTGTTCGGGTTCACCGGCACCGGTCCGGTCGAGCCCGTCCAGGATCCGTACGTCCCAGCCGAGCGCCCGCAGCTGCGGCTGCCGCTCGCGTACCAGGGCGCCGGCGTCGACGGAGATCCCGTCGTACGGCCGCTCGGACGGGGTCTCGTCGGTGCCGCCGACGAAACAGAGCCGGGGAGAGGTGAGCTGCGCCTGGATCGCCCGGTCGGCGAACCCCTGCAACGACTCGTACAGGGTGACGAACTGCCGGGCCTGCGGTTCGGTCAGCGACCCGTCGCCCCGGCGCGACACCACCGTCTCGTGGACCGACACGGCGCCCCGCAGTGCCCGCTCGTACGGACCGTCGATCGGGCAGAAGCCGCCCAGGGCGAGCGCCGAGAGGCGGCGCGTACGGATCGCCAGTTGCAGCCCGCTCATCGCCAGCCACGAGTACCCGTGGTAGGCGAACCGGTCGGCTCTCACGAGGTCGGCGATGGCCAGCAGGTCACCGGTGATGTTGCCGGGAGTCAGCGTGTCCGGCCTCGGGTGCCGCAGCAGGTGACCCTCGTAGTCGAAGGCCACCACCCGGAAGGCGTCGCGGAGACCGTCGACCAGCGGGTTGTCGGCGGCGATGTGCTCCGACCCGGCCGGCACCCCCGTCGGCGGTCGCGGGTTGGTCGGCAGGAGCACGGTCGGGCCCGATCCGTGGACCGTCACCTCGATGGCGGTTCCGTCGTGCAGTGTCACCTCGGGCATGTGTGGTTCTCCGGCTCGGTTCGGGACATCAGATCATCTTGTCGGGGGCCGGAGAAGAACCGGGGTGAGCGGCTGCATGATCATGCAGCCGCCCGCTACCGCGCGAAGGCGCTGAGGAAACGGTCACGGAAGGCGTCCATCCGCCACACCGGCGCCTGCGGGCCCGGCCGGAGACCGTCCTGCCAGCCCCAGCCGGAGATCCGGTCGAGCACGGCGGGATCGTGGGCGACGATCGTGATCGGCACGTCCCGGCTGGCGTTCTCGCCGGTGACGATCGGTGCCGGCTGGTGGTCGCCGAGGAAGACGAGCACGAGGTTGTCGTCGCCGTACTCCTGGACGTAGGAGATGAGGCTGTTCAGCGAGTATTCGATGGAGCGGCGGTACTCGGTGCGGACCCGGGTCGGGTCGGGCCACACGTCGTCCGGCGACCGGCCCTCCTTGGCGATCGAGTTGAAGATCGAGCCGTCACCGAGCTCGTCCCAACCGACCATCCGGGGAATGGGGGCCCACGGGCCGTGGCTCGACACGAGCGGGATCTCCGCGAAGAGCGGCGGGTGATCGGGCTTCGACCGCTCGAACCGTTCGAACGCCGAGAGGGTGAACTGGTCGGGCACCGGGGCGTAGCTGAACTTCGGGCCGTGGTAGCCGAGGTCGTCGACGCCGTAGACCCGCTCGTTGTCGAAGAACGACCCCTCCGGCCACGGTTGGGTCAGGGCCGGCATGACGGCGACCGTACGCCAGTCCGCGCGCCGGAAAGCCCCGTTCAGGGTCAGCCGGTCGCTGGCGAGCAGGTTGTCGTGCCGCTGCTGGTTGTCGATCCAGAGGCCGGACAGCAGGGTGGCGTGCGCCAGCCAACTGCCGCCGCCCGCCGTCGGTGAGGTGAGGAAGGCGCTGCGGGCGGCGAACCCGGCCGCGTTCAGCCGCTGGTTGCCGGCGTCGAGGACCGCGCCGACCTGTGGTGCCATCTCCGGGTCCTCGACCGCGTCGCGCCCGTAGCTCTCGACGAAGGCGAGCACCACGTCCTTGCCGCGCAACCCGGTCAGCAACTGGTCGCCGGGGGTGTCCCGGAACGCGTCGACGCCGACCTCCCCGGCGAACGTGCTCCGGTCCCGCAGCCCCGCCCGCACCTGCACCGTGCGGTCGTAGGCGAGATCGGCCGCGCCGCTGGCGGCGATCGGCAGGCCCGGAACGATCTGCGCCCCGAGAACGGCGCAGGTCACCCAGACCGCCGTGAGCGCCGCGACGGTCCGGGTCGCGGCGGTTCGGTGCCGCAGCAGGGGGCGGGCCAGGCGCAGGACCGCCAGCGTCATCAGGACCGGTACGGCGACGGCGAGCAGGGCGAGCCCGGTCGCGGCACCGATCGCGCCGGCCCGGCCGACCGAGTCGGTGAGGAACGACAGCGCGTCGTCGAGCAGGACCCAGTCCAGGACCAGGTCGAACGGCCGGTCGAGGGTCTGGTAGAAGCCCATGTCGAGGACCTTCACGATGGTCAGCAGCCCGAGGGCCACCCCGACCAGCGCGGCCACCACCGAGCGTGCCCGGCCGGGCAGGACGAGCAGGAGGGCGACACCGAGCAGTCCTTCGAGCGGGACGCGGATGAAGGCCGCCGGTGTGAGGCTTCCGACCTGGTCCGGGGCGACGAGGGCGAACAGCACCAGCAGGACGGCCGCGGCGGTGGTCACCCACGCCAGCAGGCGGCGCCTCCCGCGTACGGGAATCGGCTCCTCGGCCGCGACACCGGCGCCGGTCGTGGGTCCGCCGGCGGGTTCGGCCGGCGGGTTCTCCGGGCTGCCGTCCGGCGTCGAATCCCGCGTCGTGGTCCGGTCGTCCATCATGGTCGGGTCGTCCTTCGTTCAGATCAGGGACAGGATGTGGCCCAGTCCCCGGGGACCGGTCTGCACCGGTGGCGGCAACAGGAACACGTGCAGTCCGGCGGCCACGGCACCGGAGTCGGTGAGGGGGTTGTCGCCGACCATCAGCGTCCGTTCCGGACGGACCCGCAACTGCTCGCAGGCGGTGCGGAACACCTCGACGGCGGGCTTGCAGATCCCCTGCTCGTACGACATCACGACGGTGTCCAGGTACGGCGACAGGCCGAGCAGGTCCATCGCGGGGCGCAGGTCGAAGCCGGTGTCGCTGACGATGCCGACCGGCAGTCCCCGCTCCCGCAGGGCCCGCAGGGTGGGCAGGGTGTCCGGGAATGCCTCCCAGGACTCGGCGCTGACGGTGAGGGCGTACAGCTCCTCGCTCAGGCCGGGGGCCAACCGCTCGCAGCCGGCGGCGGTGTATAGCGCGGTCCACACCTCACGGTGCCGGGCGTTCGACAGGTCGCGGCCCTTGGCGAGTTCCTCCGCCGTACTGCTGCGGTCGAGCACCCGCTGCCACACGTGGCCGACCTCGTCGGGGTCGAGCGGGTCGACGCCGAGGGCGACCGCCGCCCGGTGCAGCAACGTCTCGCCGCTGCCGGACAGCCGGATCAGGGTGTCGCCGGCGTCGAACAGGACAGCCTCGAACTGACTCACGTCCGCTTCTCCTCATGTGCTCCGGCCCGCAACTGTGTGCACAGCATGGGGGCAGTGTCGTCCCGAATCGGAACGGGGTCGACCGGGCGGCGTCGACGCGCGGGCGTCGCGCGGTGGTGCGCGGACACCGGCGAAGGTCCGCTCACGGCACCGGGTCGTGGAAGCGGTGCGGTCGGTCCACCGACGTACGGGCGATGCCGAGCGGACCCGTTCCCCGGACGGCGACGACGTGCGCCGGCAGGTTGACCAGCAGTCCGCTGCCCGGTCGGGTCGCCGGGGTGAGTCGTACCGACGGTCCGGGCCGGGCGGGCGTGGCGGAATGGTGCCGCCACAGCCAGAGCACGTCCCGGCCGAACGACTCGACGAGCAGGGCCAGCGCCACCGCCACCGCGGTCACCGTCAACGGCCGGGGCAGCACGTCCGCAGCCGCGAGCACGAGCACGATGCCCTGGGTGGCGGCGACCACCTTGCGCCAGTAGCGCGGGGGCAGGGTTCCCCGCATCCAGGGCAACACCCAGATCGCCACGACGAAGACGTACCGCATCCCGCCGATGGCGAGTGTCCAGAGGCCGACCGGCTCCATCACGTAGACGCTGAGTACCAGCAGGAGGTACGCGTCCACCTCCATGTCGAACCGGGCGCCGAGCGCGGTGGCGGTGCCGGTACGCCGGGCGACGTGTCCGTCGACCGCGTCCAGCGCGAGTGCCACCGTGGCGAGGGTGACCAGCAGCGCGACCGGCGTCGGGCGGCTGAACGAGTCCGCCGTCAACGCCGTCACGGCCCCGACGAGCGTGGCCCGGCTCAGGGTGACCCGGTCCGCCGGGCTCAACCTGCCCGTACCCGAGTCACGCAGACCACGGCTGAGCAGGACGCACATGACGGCACCGTAGACGCCGCCGGCCAGCCAGCCGGTGACGCCGAGGCCGACAGTTCCGGCAAGGCCGGCGAGCAGGACAACCTGGACTATCAGCCCGATTATCGGACCGCTTTGAACCGTGCGCACCCTGCCTCCGTGTCTATCGTCTGTGAGCCGTTGATAGGGAAACACGTAAAATGCGGCCGTTCGGTTCGACCGAAATTTCGGAAAGGAGGCGCCGGTGACCCGGAACGCTCACGCCTTCTGGCTGCGCTCACCCGGCGAGGGCGAGATCCGCGCGGTGACCCTGCCCGACCCCGGCGCCGACGAGGTCCTCGTACGCACCCGGTTCTCCGGCATCAGCCGGGGCACCGAAACCCTGGTGTTCGCCGGTGGAGTGCCGACCAGCCAGTACGCGGCGATGCGCGCCCCGTTCCAGGAGGGCGACTTCCCCGGCCCACTGAAGTACGGCTACCTGAACGTGGGCGTCGTGCAGCAGGGCCCCGAGCGGTTGCTCGGCCGTACCGTCTTCTGCCTCTACCCGCACCAGAGCGCGTACGTCGTCCCGGCGAGCGCCGTGGTCGCCGTACCCGATGACGTGCCGCCCGCCCGGGCGGTCCTGGCCGGAACCGTCGAAACCGCCGTGAACGCGCTCTGGGACGCCGCGCCACTGGTCGGTGACCGGATCACGGTGATCGGTGCCGGCATGGTCGGTTGCAGCGTCGCCGCCCTGCTCGCCCGGTTCCCCGGCGTACGGGTCCAACTCGTCGACGCCGATCCGGGCCGGGCCGACGTCGCCGCCGCGCTGGGCGTCGAGTTCGCGCTACCGGCGGACGCCGCCGACGGGCGCGACCTGGTGGTGCACGCGAGCGCGTCGTCGGCCGGGCTCCAGCGGTCGCTGGACCTGCTCGCCCCGGAGGGTACGGTCGTCGACCTGAGCTGGTACGGCGACCGGACGGTGAACCTGTCGTTGGGCGGGGCGTTCCACTCCGGTCGGCTCAGCATCCGCAGCAGCCAGGTGGGCATGGTCTCGCCGGCCCGCCGGTCGAGCCGGAGCTACGCCGACCGGCTGGCGCTCGCCCTGGACCTGCTCCGCGATCCCGCGTTCGACGTACTGATCACCGGTTCGTCCCGGTTCGACGAACTGCCCGACGTGCTCCCCCGACTGACCGCGGGCACCCTGCCCGCGCTGTGCCACCTCATCACCTACGGAGAGTGACCCCCTTGTTCAGCGTGACCGTCCGCGACCACATCATGATCGCCCACAGTTTCCGGGGCGAGGTCTTCGGACCCGCCCAACGGCTGCACGGGGCGACGTTCGTCGTCGACGCGACGTTCCGCCGGGCCGCCCTCGACGCCGACAACATCGTGGTCGACATCGGGCTCGCCAGCCAGGAACTGAACGCCGTACTCGCCCAGCTCAACTACCGCAACCTGGACGACGAGACCGCGTTCGCCGGGATCAACACCTCGACCGAGGCACTCGCCCAGGTGATCGCCGACCGCCTCGCCGAACGGGTGCACTCCGGTGCCCTCGGCGAGGGCGCACGCGGGCTGGAGGGCATCTCGGTCACCCTGCACGAGTCGCACATCGCCTGGGCGAGCTACGAGCGGTCCCTGTGACCGCAGCAGGTGACGGCCTCCGGCCGGTGCACGTGGTGCTGCCCAACGACATCGACGACCCCGCCAACCCCAGCGGCGGCAACGCCTACGACCGGCGGATCTGCCGGGGGCTGGCCGCGTCGGGGTGGTCGGTGCGCGAACACGCCATACCCGGCAACTGGCCCGAACCGGACGCAACGGCACGGGCCGCCCTCGGCCGGGTACTCGCCGGGCTGCCCGACGACGCGGTGGTCCTGCTCGACGGGCTGGTCGCGTCGGCCGTACCGGAGCTGCTGGTGCCGCAGGCCGGACGGCTGCGTCTGGTCGTCCTGGTCCACCTACCGCTGGGCGAGGACACGGTGCGGGCGCGGGCCGGGGAGGGCGCGGCCCTGGGCGCCGCGACCGCGATCATCACCACCAGCGCCTGGACCCGGCAGCGGCTGACCGACCTGTACGGGCTGCCGGCCGAGCGGATCCACGTCGCCACCCCCGGCGTGGACGACGCACCGGTGGCACCCGGATCGGCCACCGGCTCGGAACTGCTCTGCGTCGCCGCCGTCACCGCACACAAGGGACACGACGTGTTGACGTCCGCCCTCGCGGCAGTGGCCGACCTGCCGTGGAACTGCGTCTGCGTCGGCCCGCTGACCCGTGACCCCGACTTCGTCGACCGGGTACGAGAGCAGACCACCGGGTACGGGCTGGACGACCGGGTACACCTCGTCGGCCCGCGTACCGGCGACGCGCTCGACGCCGCGTACGCCGCCGCCGACCTGCTCGTGCTGGCCTCACGCGGCGAGACGTACGGCATGGTGGTCACCGAGGCGCTGGCACGCGGGATCCCGGTCCTGGCGACGGCGACGAACGGGCTGCCCGAGGCGTTGGGGCGGGCACCGGACGGCAGCCTGCCCGGCCTGCTGGTCCCGCCCGACGACCCGGCCGCCCTGGCCGAGGCGCTGCGGCGCTGGCTTCGCGACGCCGACCTGCGTGACCGGCTGAGGCGCTCGGCCCGTGGCCGCCGCGACACCCTCACCGGCTGGGCGGCCACCTCCGCGCTCGTGGCGGAGATCCTGGGTGCCGTACCGACGACCGTGGGGAGGCCGGCATGACCGAGGAGATCGGTCGGGTCACCCCGGCCTGGCTCGCCCTGCGGGAGCCCGCCGACGCGGCCGCCCGCGCGCCGGAACTCGTCGAACCGCTGCGCCGCAAGCTGGCGGGCACCCCGCTCACGGTCGTGCACGACCTCGGCACCGGCACCGGGTCGATGGGCCGCTGGCTGGCCCCGCAGCTGCCCGGACCACAACACTGGATCATGTACGACCGCGACGCCGACCTGCTGGAACACGCCAAGGCCGAGATGACCGACACGGCCGCCGACGGGGCACCCGTCACAGTCGAGACCCGGCAGCGGGACATCACCCGGTTGACCTCGGCCGACCTCGCCGGTGCCTCCCTGGTCACCGCCTCCGCCCTGCTCGACATGCTGACCGCCGAGGAGATCGACCGGATCGTGGCGGCCTGCGTCGGCGCCGGTTGCCCGACCCTGCTGACGATCTCGGTGATCGGCCGGGTCACGCTCACCCCACCCGACCCGCTGGACGCCGAGGTCGTCGACGCGTTCAACGCCCACCAGCGGCGCAGCGTCGGCGGCCGGAAACTGCTCGGACCGGACGCCGTCGACGCGACCGTCGAGGCGTTCGGCCGGCACGGTGTCGACGTCCTGGTCCGGCCCAGTCACTGGCGACTCGACGCGGACCGGGCCGACCTGACCGCCGAGTGGTTCGACGGCTGGCTGGGCGCGGCCTGCGAGCAACGGCCGGAGCTGGCCGACCCCGCCACGGCGTACGCGCGCCGCCGGCTCGCGGCCGCGGCAGCCGGTGAACTCGGGGTAGTCGTCGAACACAACGACCTTCTCGCCAACGGTGAATGAACCTTTGGCGGCCGCAGCACGTGTACCCGAGAAGATGTTCTTCGAGGGAGGCCGCGGATGAACTGGGCCCTGGTACGCACGGTGGGCGGGATCGGCATCCTGGCGATCCTGCTGTGGTGGCTGGGCACCGGCCCGTTCCTCGACGGACTCCGCCTGATCGACGGCTGGGCACTCGCGGCGGCGCTCGGCATCGGCGCGCTGACCACGGTCTGCTGCGCCTGGCGGTGGAGCCTGATCGCCGACGGTCTCG
The DNA here is from genome assembly GCF_055586685.1 of Micromonospora sp. NPDC049529. Classification (NCBI taxonomy): domain Bacteria; kingdom Bacillati; phylum Actinomycetota; class Actinomycetes; order Micromonosporales; family Micromonosporaceae; genus Micromonospora; species Micromonospora sp. NPDC049529. Next base: position 66,883 of record NZ_JBVJHT010000029.1, on the reverse strand, counting down.
GGGTCCGGCTGCCGCTGGGTCCCGCCGTGGCCCACTGCTACCGGGCGGTGTTCCTGAACTCGACCCTGCCCGGCGGGGTGCTCGGTGACGTGCACCGGGCGGTGCGCCACGGGCGGGACAGTGGCGACGTCGGCCGGGGCATCCGCGCCGTGGTGTGGGAACGGACCGCCGGACAGGTCGTCCAGGCCGGCATCGCCCTGGCCGTCCTGCTCGCCTTCCCGTCGCCGGTGCGGCCGTACCTGCCCGTCGCGGTCGCGCTGCTGGTGGTCGGCGGGCTCGGTGCCGTACTGGTCGCTCGGGCGCTGCCGCGACGCGGCCCGTCGCGGCTGGCGCGGGCGCTGCGCACCACCGAGGCCGACGTCCGCGACGGGCTGCTCGCCCACGGCAGGTGGGTGGGTGTCCTGGTCGCCTCGACCGTCGTCGTCGCGGGTCACCTGGCCACGTTCCTGGTCGCGGCCCGGACGGCGGGTGCCACCGCACCGCTGTCGCAGCTGGTGCCGTTGACGCTGCTGGCGCTGCTGGCGATGGGGGTGCCGGCGAACGTCGCCGGCTTCGGGCCCCGGGAGGGGGTGGCCGCGTGGGCGTTCGGCGCCGCCGGCCTCACCGCCTCCCAGGGCATCGCCACCGCGATGGTGTACGGGGCGCTGGTGCTGGTCGCGAGCCTGCCCGGCGCCGCCGTACTGCTGGTCCGGCGGATCCGGGTGCCGGCCGCCGGTTCGACGAAGGAGAACAATGCCCCAAGCACTGCCCGTCACGACGGTTCGGACGCAGGTCACGGTACCGCTCCGGTTCCCCGACGGATTCACCACGACCACGCGGGTGTTCTCGTTCGACGGGTTGGTGGACGGCCGGGAACATCTGGCGTTCGGCTTGGGTGACTGGGCCGCAGCAGTCGAACGGCAGCACAGCGGCGGGCCCGTACCGCTGGTCCGACCGCACAGCGAGTGCCTGACCGGTGACGTGTTCGGCAGCGAGCGGTGCGACTGCGGCCCGCAGCTGCGCGAGGGGGTCGAACGCATCGCCTCGTCCGGCGGTTTCCTGCTCTACCTGCGGCAGGAGGGGCGCGGCATCGGGCTGTACGCCAAACTCGACGCGTACGCGCTCCAGGACGCGGGCCTGGACACCTTCGAGGCGAACGTGGCCCTCGGGCACGGCGAGGACGAGCGCGACTACACCGCCGCCGCCCAGATGCTGACCACCCTGGGGGTACAGCGCGCCGCCCTGCTGACCAACAATCCGGACAAGGCCGAACAGCTCGACCGGTTGGGGTTGACGGTCACCGAGTGTGTGCCGACCGGGGTGTACCGCTCCCCCGCCAACGCCGCCTACCTGGCCGCGAAGGCCAGCCGCGCGACCCGTACGCCGGAGCTTCCGTTCGTCCGCTGACCGGGACGCGGCGCACCGGTCAGCGTGGGCGGTCCGGTCGGAGGAGGTGGGCGTTGACGGTACGGACCTCGTCGGCGAGGTCGGTCAGCTCGACCACCTCCACCCCGGCGCCCTCCAGCAGCTCGACGGCGTGGCAGTCGGCCAGCAGCGGCGGTTCCCGCAGCGCGAACACGACCCGTCGGATGCCGGCGGCGAGGATGAGCTGGGTGCAGGTCCTCGGGCGGGACCGGCGGACACTGCACGGCTCCAGCGAGCTGTAGATCGTCGCCTCGGAGAGGTCCACCCCGGCGAGTTTGGCCAGGGCCGACTCCTCGGCGTGCACGTGCGTGTCGGTCTCCCGGGAGAAGCCGGTGGCCAACGGCAGCCCGGCGCGGTCGACCACGATCGCACCGACGGCGTACGCGAAGCTGACCGGCGGGCTGTCGTACGAGAGCGTGATCGCCTCGGTCAACCACTGCCGGTCGCGGTCGGTCACGCCGCACCGAACCGGTCGGAGAGGGCGTAGCGCAGCAGCACGACGTCCTCGATCTGGCGGACCTCGGCCAGCCGGGCGCGGCGCCCCGGATGCCACGGGAACTGGCCGTCGCCGACGAATCGGGGGGCGCGGCAGTCGCCGACGAAGAACGGGGCGATCACCAGGTGCAGTTCGTCGGCCAGCCCGGCGGTGAGGAACTGGGTGTGCATCGTCCCGCCGCCCTCGACCACGAGCCGGCGTACGCCCCGGGCGGCGAGGTCGGCCAGGGTCCGTTCCGGGGTGACCGGTTCGCCCCCGTCGACCACGGTCGCCGCGTCACCGAGCCGGGCCCGGGTCTTGTCCAGCGCCGCCGTCGCGCAGTACACGATCTTGTCGGTGTCGCCGGTGGTGAAGAACCGGGCGGTCGGGTCGAGATCACCCCGGCCGACCATGGTGACCTTCGTCGGCGAGGCGGGCAGTCCCCGGGCCACCCGCCCGTCGCGGCGCCGCTGCGAGCGCACCAGCAACCGTGGATCGTCCAGCCGGATGGTGTTCGCGCCGACCAGGATCGCGTCGCAGTCGGCGCGGACCGCGTCGACCCGGTCGAAGTCCGCGTCGTTGGAGAGCAGCAGCCGCTGGTCGGTGGCGTCGTCGAGGTAGCCGTCGATCGAGGTCGCGCAGCTGAGCAGTACGTAGGGGCGCTCACTCACCGGTCGACTCCCCCGCTCGGATTCCATGTCATCAGCCGGCGACCGCGATCCAGGTGGCGCGGGCACGGGCCAGTTCGGCACCGTCCGGGTCGTACAGGGTGGTGTGCACGAGAGCCTTGCGTCCCTGCGTCTCGGCCAGCGCCCCGACCACCACGCACCGGTCACCGGGAAGGGGCAGCCGACCGACCTGTACGGCGATCCGTCCGAGCAGGTACGGCCGCCCGGCGGCGATGATCGCCCAGCCACCGGGGCAGTCGAGCGCGGCCCAGAGCATCTCCGTCGTCACGTCGTCGGGAACCGTCCACGCTGCGGCGGTCAGACCGTCGGCCACCGGGCCGGGGAAGATCCGCAGGCCATCGGAGCGCTCCGGCCCGCAGACGTAGCAGGTGGGAAACGGGTGGTCGGTGAACCCGGCGTACGCGTCGCGGGCGCGCAGCGCGTCGGCGTACGCGATCGGCGGGACCACCGTGTCGATGCCACCGGTCGACGCGACCTCGGCCACGACGGTGCCGTCGGGCGTCCTGACCTGCCCCCGCTCCGACGACAGTGGCGTGTCCAGCGGCGGCGGCATACGCAGCGTCACCTCGTACGCACCACCGCCGGCAAAGATCCCGGCGCTGTAGCCCCCGTTTCCCGAGCCGGGTGGCCCGTTGAAACGCCCAGGGATGATCATCCGTCCCCCCTTCGACCCGACGGCTGGGGCGGCGCCTGCTCGCGTCGGCGCGGTCACACCGGCACGCTTCCGTCGGGCCGCCCACCGTGGCGGTTCGGCCGGGCAGCACGCACCAGACCCGGCCGACCTGCCGGTGACGATACCGCCTGCCGGGGCGGCGGCTGGGCGCCGGTCAGCACCGGTCACCGTCGGCAACCGGCCCACCGCGCTGCCGCGTTCGCGCTCTGGGTCGCCGCGACCCACACGGCGGGAACCGCTCCCGGACCGCCTGCCACGACGTGCCGTGGCTGGTACGACCCAGCCGTGGTGGGTGAGCCCGGCACGTCCGTGACCGGCCGGCACTCGGCCGAACCAGCAGCGGAGTACGACCACCGGCACGATGCCGGTCAGCCGGATGTCCATAGAGGACGAACGGAAGGTCCACGCACCCGATCCCGGACGGGTACGCGCGGGATGACGTAACGTGATCGATCGATGCGGTGCCCGCACATCGGGTACGCCCGGCAAGCCGGGTCCGCGCGACACCTGAAGGAGGTTCCATGGCACGCAGCCGCCTAGCTGGGGTAGCCGCCGCCGTCCTCGTCCCACCCCTGCTCGTGGTCGTGGCCCAGGCCACGCCGGCGTCGGCCGCGCCCAGCGCGCCGGCCGCCACCGGCCAGAGCGACTTCCGTGAGGCCACCCGCAAGGACTTCACGCTGGACGGCAAGGCGGTCCAGACGCCGGAGCGCTACCAGGCTCCCGCCGACGCCCGCCGTGGTGCCCGCGTCGCGGCGGACACCCCGCCGGTGGGTACCGTCCGCCAGTGGCTCGGCCGCGACGACTACCAGGGCATTCTCTACCGGAAGAACTACACCCTGCGGGGCGTCGGCGAGCACATCGAGGTGTGGGTCGCCAACGACATCGCGTTCCCGGCCGGCGACTGCCGGGCACAGATCCCGTCGAGCACGCAGATCACCGACGCGCAGGTGAACCGTCTGGTCAGCGAGTTCGACACCAACATGTACCCGAAGGAGTCCGAGGCGTTCAGCACGCCGCCGGACCGCGACGGGAGCAACTCCCAGGTGCCGCCGGACGCGAACGGCAACGGCGGTGACTACACCGGCGCCGGGAACAAGATCGTCACGCTGGTCGACAACGTGCGCGACGACAACTTCTACGACTTCCCGGCCGCGCCGACCTACATCGCCGGTTTCTTCTCGTCACAGTTGAACGAGCTGTTCGACCGCAACGTGATGACCGTCGACGCGTACGACTGGCTGCACCGCACCGGCGACAACCCGCCGGACGAGCCGACCGGCGACCTGTGCACCAGCCGCCCGGCCCGACCGAACGCGTACGAGGGCACCTTCGCCCACGAGTACCAGCACCTGCTGCACTACTACACCGACCCGTTCGAGAGCATCCTGCTCAACGAGGGCCTGTCCGACTTCGCCCAGACGCTGACCGGGTACGTCGACGCCACCAAGACGGTGTACGAGCGGGGCGCCGACAGCCACATCTACTGCTACCAGGGCTTCGGCACGGTGCAGACGCCGTACAACACGAACCCGCGTGACTGCGGCGGCCCGGAGAACTCGCTCAACCTCTGGGACGAGGGCAGCAACCCCAGCGCGGTGCTCGCCGACTACGGCAACGCGTACGCGTTCGTGCTGTTCCTGTACGACCGCTACGGTGCCGACTTCGTCTCCCGGTTGCACCGCGACGGTGAGCGGCAGGGGCTGGCCAGCCTGGATGCCGCGTTGGAGGACGAAGGGGTCAGCGACCTCTACGAGGTGATCCACGACTACCAGACCGCCACCCTGGTCGACAAGATCGTCGGTGACTCGCGGCGCGGTGTCATCCTCGGCGTGCCGAAGAGCCGGGTGACCTCACCCAGCCTCCGGTCCACCGTCAACCTCGCGAACCCGGCCTCGTACGTCACTCCGGGTGCGGCACCGAACGGTGCCGACTTCGTGGCGTTGCAGAAGGCGAACGGCGAGTTCCTGCGCGGGCGGGACCTCCGGTCGATCAAGTTCCGTGGCGCGGAGGAGCTGCCGGCGGTACCGCTGGCCTGGACCACGGTGACCAACGACCCGGACCGGCCGGGCAACTCCGTGCTCTGGGGTGGCGACGGTAACAGCCTGGACAACTCGGCGGTCACCTCGGTCGCCGTACCGGCCGGCGACCCGACGCTGCGCTTCCTCGCCAAGTACGGCGCCGAGGCCGGCTACGACTACGGGTACGTGAGCGTGTCGACCGACGGCGGTGCCACGTACACGATCATCCCGGGTGACCGGACGACCGCCGGGCCGCTCGGGCCGGCGCTCAACGGCACCACCGACGGGTTCGAGCCGCACTCGTTCGACCTGTCCGCGTACGCCGGACAGACCGTGCTGCTCAGCGTCCGGTACGTCTCGGACGGTGGGGTCAACGAGGGTGGTCTGCTGGTCGACGACATCACCGTCGGCGGCACGCTGGTCAGCGACGGGTCGAGCCTCGCCCCGTTCGACTCGCCCAGCGAGATCAACCCGGTCGACGTGGCCAACTGGAACCTGCGGCTGGTCGGCATCGACGAGCAGAAGCAGATCGCCCTGCAGTTCGAGTTCGACGGCCGGTCCAGCGTCAACGTCGGCCTGATCGAGACCGCGATCCTGAGCGCGTTCCCGAAGGTCGTCGCCGTGGTGGCGTACGACGAACCGACCGAGCAGATCGCGCAGTACGCGCCGTACACCCTGACGGTGAACGGCGTCGTCCAGCCGGGCGGCGCGGCACACTGAGGTACGCGGGCACCCGCCGTGGCAGCACGACGGGTGCCCGCAGCACCGCCGCCCAGCACCGCCGACGAGGTCAGCGGTTCGACAGGTCGTCCAGTTCGGCGGCGAACAGCAGGGCGGGGTCGAATCCCATCCCGGTGAAGTGCCCGGCGAGTTCCAGGGACAGGATCCCGTGCAGCCGGGTCCAGAAGGCCAGGGCGCGACGGAGGGCAGCGGGTGGGGCGGGATGGTCGGCCGCCCACTGCCGATGCCCGTCGAGATGCGTGTCGAACGGTGTCGCGGGACGGTCCGTGGGCAGGGCGGCAACGGCGTCGAGCAGGGTCGTCATGATCTCGGACGCGATGGCGGTGACGCTCTCCGGCGCGTGGTAGCCGGGGACGGGCGTGCCGTAGATGAGCAGGTACCGCTGCGGATCGGCCAGCGCCCAGGCGCGTAGGGCGTGCGCCAGCCCGGTCAGGTCGGCGCCGGATGCCGAGGCCGCCCGGAAGGTTTCGGCGAGACTTCGGTACGCGTCCGCGATGAGTTCGGTGATCAGCTCGTCGCGGTTGGCGAAGTACCGGTAGAGCGCCGGCCCACTCATGCCCATCTGTTTGGCGATCGCGTTGAGCGAGAGCGCCGACGCCCCCGCGGTGGCGATCTGCCCCCGGGCGTGCTCCTTGATCTCCGTACGCACCTGGGCGCGGTAGCGCTCGCGCGGGGTGCCCGTGCCCGTTTCCACCGTCATCCGTCGCCCCCACCCGTCGCACGAGTACACCGCCACACCTCAGCTAGAAGCTATCACGAAACCTCTTGACTCTTACGGTGTTTCGTTAGAGGTTATAACTAACACGAGAGCTGGTAACGAGTAGTGGAGGTCGTCATGGACAACGAAGGACTCGTCGAGGTCGTCCTGCCGGGCCGGGTGGAGCCGGAAGGGCTGCGGATCCGGCGCGGAGCCGTCCCCACGGCAGGCCCCGGTCAGGTGGTGATCCGGATGGAGGCCACCGGCGTCTCCTTCGCCGAACAGCAGATGCGTCGCGGCCGCTACTACGACCAGCCGGCGTTTCCGTTCGTGCCCGGCTACGACCTGGTCGGCACCGTCCTCGCGACCGGCGAGGGGGTCGAGCCGGGCCTGACCGGCAGCCGGGTGGCCGCACTGGTCAAGGTCGGCGGATGGGCCAGCCACGTGCTCGTCGACGCGGCCGACGTGGTGCCGGTGCCGGACGGAGTCAGCCCGGCGCAGGCGGAGACCGTGGTGGTCAACGGCATCACCGCCTGGCAGATGCTGCACCGGAAGGCACGGGTCCGCGCCGGGCAGACGATCCTGGTGCACGGCGCCAACGGCGGCGTCGGCTCGGTCCTGGTCCAACTCGCCCGAGCGGCGGGCGTCACGGTGATCGGCACCGCGTCCGCGCGCCATCACGACGCACTGCGGGAGCAGGGTGTCATCCCCGTCGACTACCGCACCGGGGACGTTGCCGCGCGGGTCCGCGAACTCGCCCCCGGTGGCATGGACGCCGTCTTCGACCACGTCGGCGGGCCCGGTCTCGTCGACTCCTGGCGCCTACTCGCGCCCGGCGGCACGCTCGTCTCGTACGGCAGCGCCTCCACCCGCGACGACACGGGATCCAAGCAGTGGCCCGTGCTCAAACTGCTCGGCCGGGTGTGGCTGTGGAACGCGCTGCCCAACGGCCGCCACGCCTACTTCTTCAACATCTGGGCCGGACGGTCTCTGTCCAGGAACCGGTTCCGGTCCCGGTTGCGCGCGGACCTCGCCCAGGTGTTCGCCGCCCTGCAAAGCGGCGAGGTGACCGCCCGGATCGCCGCCGAGCTGCCACTGACCCGGATCGCCGAGGCGCTCCGGCTGGCCGAGTCCGGCACCGTCGCCGGGAAGATCGTCCTGCACCCGTAGCGCGGTGCCGACCATTCCGGGTCGGTCCACATCGGTTTTGAATGTCGACAATGGTCCCAAATTACACGACAAAGTTGCGCTTGAATATTGACAGATTTCTGCAATAACATGACGGCACTCAGCTCTGTTTCATGTCTGTGAACGTAGCGTGACGACCCTGCGGCCACCACGGAGGACACCGCGCCATTGAGCGTCGGCTCACCCTCACCGTCCCGAGAGAAACGAGTCATTCGATGTCACGGAGCAACATCGGAGTTACGGCGAGGTGGTCCACCCGGCCATCGCGCTGGGTCGCCACGGCGGCCGTGGTCGGCCTCAGCCTGGTCGGGGGGGGGGGGGGGGGGGGGGGGGGGGGGGGGGGGGGGGAGGGGGGGGACGGGGGGGGGGGGGGAGAGAAAGGAGAAAAGCGGCAGC
>NZ_JBVJHT010000029.1:55077-58592 GCF_055586685.1 Micromonospora sp. NPDC049529 | reverse complement strand
CCGTTGTTGTTGGGGGGTGGGGTGGTGCTTTTTGTTCTGTCTCTTGGGGGGGGTGTCCCCCCCCCCCCCCCCCCCCCCCCCCCCCGACACGAGAACACAGACATCCCCGGCACCGGTGGTCACGCGCGCGGGTCTCGACCCGTCGCTCGTCGCCGGGCGGGGTGCGAACGTCGACTTCCTTGAACAGGAGGCGGAGAACGCCCGGACCAACGGCGCGGTCATCGGCCCGGACCGGGCCGCGTACACGCTGCCGTCGGAGGCGTCCGGTCGCAAGGCGGTCAAGCTGACCCCCGGACAGTACGTCGAGTTCACCCTCCCCCGGGCGGCGAACGCGATCACGGTCCGCTACAGCATCCCGGACGCGCCGAACGGTGGCGGGATCACCGCACCGCTCAACGTCACGGTGAACGGCGGGTCGAAGAAGACCATGACCCTCAGCTCGGAGTTCGCCTGGCTCTACAACCAGTACCCGTTCACCAACGACCCCAACGCCGACCTGCTCCACCCCGACTGGTGGATCACCGAGTGCGGCTGCGTACCGGCGGCCACCACCCCGACCCCGACGATCACCAAGCCGTTCCGCCCGATGCACTTCTACGACGAGCAGCGCCTGCTGCTCGGGCAGACGTACCGTGCGGGTGACCGGGTACGACTCACCGTCCCCGCCGGCAGCAACGCCGCCTGGACCGTCATCGACCTGCTCGACTCGCAACTCGTCGCCCCGCCGCAGGTGCGGCTGATCGCGGCGAACGTGCTGGCCTTCGGCGCGGACCCGAGCGGCCGGCACGACTCCGCCGCCGCGTTCGACCGGGCGATCGCGTTCGCGAAGCTCACCCGCCTCAAGGTGTACGTTCCGCCGGGCACGTACCAGGTGAACCGGCACATCATCGTCGACGACGTGACGATCGAGGGCGCCGGCAACTGGTACACGATCATCAAGGGTCGGGAGGTGGCCCTCGACCCGCCGGCCCCCGACGGCTCGGTCCACACCGGGGTCGGCTTCTACGGCAGGGACGCCGCCGACGGCGGGAGCGACAACGTCCACCTGTCCGACTTCGCCATCGAGGGCGACGTACGCGAGCGCATCGACACCGACCAGGTGAACGCCATCGGCGGCGCGATGAGCAACTCGACCATCGACGGCCTGCACATCCGCCACACCAAGGTCGGCCTCTGGTTCGACGGCCCGATGACCAACGTACGGGTCACCAACAACGTCATCGTCGACCAGATCGCCGACGCGCTCAACTTCCACATCGGCGTCACGAACTCGCACGTGTCGAACAACTTCGTCCGCAACACCGGTGACGACGGACTGGCCATGTGGTCGGAGACGACCGCGAACGCCAACAACACGTTCGACCACAACACCGTGCAGACCCCGACGCTCGCCAACGGCATCGCGATCTACGGCGGTCGGGACAACACCGTGTCGAACAACCTGATCGCCGACCCGATCCGGGAGGGCAGCGGCATCCAGATCGGTTCCCGCTTCGGCGCCCAGCCGTTCACCGGGCACCTGTGGGTCACGAACAACACCGTGGTCCGCGCCGGCACGTACGAGCTGAACTGGAACATCGGTCTGGGTGCCATCTGGGTCTACGCGTTGGAGAGGAACATCGACGCGGACATCCGGGTGACCGGGGACCACTACCTCGACAGCACCTACAACGCGATCATGCTGGTCAGCGAGTGGTCGGTGAAGGACCTCTACTCCGTCACCAAAATCCACTTCAAGGACATCAGGGTCGACGGTACGGGCACCTCCGTGGTCAGCGCCCGCGTCTCCGGGTCCGCCTCGTTCGAGAACGTCGACGCCCGCAACGTCGGTGCGGTCGGCGTCAACAACTGCGGCTCGTTCAACTTCCCGCCGACCGGCTCGGAGTTCTCCCTGACCGACCTCGGCGGCAACGACGGGGGCGGCACCACCGGACCCTGGCTCGCCGCCTGGGAACTGCCGAACACCATCACCTGCGACGACCGCCCGCCGGTCGTCGTGCCGCCGGCACCGTCCACCTGGTAACAGCGACCGGTACGGGGTGGGCGGGCGCCCGGGGTACGCCGAACCCGAGCGCCCGCCCACTGTCCGGTTGCCCGGACGGCCGAGGACCCTAGGCGAAGCCGAAACCGGGCGGGAGCGGCTCCCGCCGGAACAACCGGGCCGGTACGGCGTCCGCCAACGCCCGGTACCCGGCCGGGTTCAGGTGCAGGTGGTCCCCGGTGTCGAGGGCCGGCAGCAGGTGCCCGGGGCGGTCCGGATCACGGGTCGCCCGGTCGAAGTCGAGCACCGCGTCGAACCGCTCGGCGGTACGGATCCAGTAGTTGACCCGTCGGCGGGCCGCCCGGCGGTACCCGGCCGGGTCGTCGTAGCCGTCGTGTCCGCCGAACGGTGACAGCGTCGCGCCGTACACCCGGATGCCGTGCGTTTGTGACCGGGCGACGATCTGCTCGTACGCGAAGATCAGCTCTTCGGCCACCCGTTTCTGCGCGGCCTCGGTGGGCTCGGCGGTGCCGATGTCGTTGACGCCCTCGAACACGACCAGCCACTCGACCCCGCTCTGGGCCAGCACGTCCCGGTCGAGTCGGGCCAGGGCGCCGGGGCCGAGCCCGTCGTCGAGCACCCGGTTCCCGCCGGCCGCCTGGTTGAGGACGGCGACCTCCGACGTCGCCGGGTCGGACTGGAGCCGGTCGAGCAACCGGTCCGGCCAGCGGTCGTTCCTGTTCGTGGTGGAACCCCGGCCGTCGGTCAGCGAGTCGCCCAGGACGACCACCGCGGCGGTGTCGCCGCCGGACCAGGTCTCGACCCCGCTGAGCAGGTACCAGTGCTCGACGGGTGTCGCCGACGGCAGGTCGGCCGCCGCGACGTGGTTGCCGGCGAGCAGGTACGAGGTGGTCCGGGAGCCGGGATGCGAGGTGATGTTCCCGGACGCCTGGCCCTCGGCCAGGTAGACGGTGACGGTGAGGTTCGACCGAGGCGCCACCTCGAAGTCCAGCGGGTCGGAGACGGCCTGCGCCCCGACCGGTACGAGGACGGACGGCCGCCCGGAGAAGGTCACCGTACGGGTGGTACCGGCCCGGATGCCGCTGACGCCCGCCCGCCCGTCGACCGGCAGCGCGAGCGTGACGGCCGTGATCGGCAGTGGGGCGCCGCCGAAGGCGTTGGAGAACCGCAGTCGCAGCGCTCGGGCGCCCACCGACAGGCGCACGGTCTGCCGCAGGGTGGCGTCGGCGAACACCCGGTCGTCCCGGACGAACGGTGGCGGCGGCAGGTTGTCGGGTTCCGTCAACTGCGGCATCGCCGCCCAGGTGTTCACCCAGCGCCCGCCCGTACCCGGACGATCCGCATGCCCGGACGGTCGCCGCACCATGCGGTCCTCCTTCGTCGGTCCGGTTTGCGTGGTTCCGGGGGGGGGGGGGGGGGGTCCCCCCGCCCCCGAACCGGGCGGGGGTCGTCGTGTCTCCAGGGGGGGGGTCCGCTCCGGGCGGTACCCCTGCCCCGTAAGCCGAAACCCGCT
>NZ_JBVJHT010000029.1:0-55067 GCF_055586685.1 Micromonospora sp. NPDC049529 | reverse complement strand
CCCCACACGAACCCCCCCCCCCACAGGACCTCCCCCCCCCCGTTTCTCCCTCCTTTTTGGTTCTGTTTGGGGTGTTCCCTTCCCCCGCCCCCCCCCCCCCCCCCCCCCCGGAACCGGTCGGGGTCAGCTGGCGCTACAGGTGGGGGTTCCGCTCGGGGCGGTACCGGTGCCCTGGAAGCCGAACTCGGTCACCTGTCCGGCGGTGAGCTGGCCGTTGTAGGCGACGTTGCTCAGTTGGACGCTGCCGGTGTTGCCGCTGCGGGTCGTGTTCCAGGCGTTGGTGATGGTGGAACCGGCCGGCAGGGTCACGGTGACCGTCCAGCCGCTCGTCCCGGCCGAGCCGGCGGTCACCCGGATCGTGGTCACGAACCCGCCGTTCCAGGAGTTGTTCGACAACGTGGCGGAGCAGCCGGCGCCGCCGGGCGGCGGGGTCGTCGGCGGGGCGGTGGTCGGCGGCGGGGTCACCGGCGGAGTGGTCGGCGGGGCGGTGGTCGGCGGCGTCGGGGGCGTGGTGATCGGGTTGCCGCCGGCGTTGAGCGCGTTCAGCGTGGAGGTGTACGCGGCCTTCTTGTTCCCGCTGCCGTCGAAGAGCAGCGGGGTGCCGCTGGCTCGCCACGAGTCGGTGTCGCGGATGCCCCACACCGTGATGCCGGTGCACCGGGTGATGGCCAGGCACGCCGTGACCACCCGGGCGAAGTTGTTCGCCTGGGTGGTGCCGGAGCCCTCGATGTCCAGCTCGGTGATCTGTACGTCGACACCCAGGTTCGCGAACCGCTGGAGGTTGGCCTGGTAGTCATTGGGTACCGGGCTCTGGCTGTTGAAGTGGGACTGGAATCCGACGCAGTCGATCGGCACACCGCGCGCCTTGAAGTCCTGCACCATGGCGTACACGGCGTTGGACTTCGCGTTCTGCCCGTCGGTGTTGTAGTCGTTGTAGCAGAGCTTCGCGCCGGGGTCGGCGGCGCGGGCGGCCCGGAACGCGGCCTCGATCCAGTCGTTGCCGGTGCGCTGGAGGTTGGAGTCGCGCCGCGCACCGGTGTTGCCGTCGGCGAACGCCTCGTTCACCACGTCCCAGGCGGAGATCTTGCCCCGGTAGTAGGTGGCGACCTGGGTGACGTGGTTGAGCATCGCGTTGCGCAGGGCGGTGCCGCTCATGTTCTGCGCCCAGCCCGGCTGCTGCGAGTGCCAGGCCAGCGCGTGGCCGCGTACCTGCTGGCCGTTGGCGCGGGCGCTGTTCACGATGCGGTCGGCGTTGGCGTAGGTGAAGTTGCCCTGCGACGGCTCGGTCGCGTCCCACTTCATCTCGTTCTCGGCGGTCACACTGTTGAACTCGCGGTTCAGGATTCCGACGTAGGTGGAATCGGAGAGCTTGTTGGCCGCGACCGCGGTGCCGAAGTAGCGGCCCTTTTCGGCGGCCGAGGCACCCAGGGTCGTACCGGCGCTGGCGGTGGGGGTGAAGGCGAAGATCGTCGCACCGCCGACGAGTGTTGCCGCCGCGACGAGGACCAGCGCCAGGCGCGGTCCCGATCTCGCTGCGGCCTGTCGGCCATGACGATCCATGGTGTCGCTCATCTGTTGCCTCCGGACGGTTCAGGTGGGGGACGGACCGGCGGGCAGCGAACGCCAGCCGGCAGGTCGAAACGAACGGATGCGAAGTCGCCTGTCTCGCCCGGCTCGTAACGGTGCCCACGCCCGGAGGGGCAAACCGCCACAGCATTGACCCGGCGTCTTCTGACCACCCAGTAGTCGACGCACGCAGGCAGCGCCAACATGCCTGACACGTCATTTCTGGATCTTGTGGAACAGTTGCGTGGGTCGATGTTAGCGGAAAGTTTCGGAAACTATCAATGGCCGCGCACCACCGGCTGTCCCACCGGCGTTCACGGGACTCGACGCGAGGTTCACCATGGAGCATGGTATGACCAGCCTGGACACCAAAGAGCGCGGCGGCCACACCCTTGTGAGACGGCCGGTAAATCGACGCTGGTTTTCAGAGCATTACCGGTAACTTGCGGTCGTCCTGCCGTACCTCCCGGTCACGACCCGGTCGCACCGCCACCGGCCGGTCCGCCCGGACCCGCCGGGCCGCGCGGCCGGCCGACCTCGGGGTACGTCGCCGGACAGCGACCGCCGAGGCCGGCCGGAAGGCGGTCAGTCCTCCGGGACGAGGGCAGTGATCGCCCGCACCTCCTCGGGCGCGAGCCGGATCGCCTCGGCCGCCAGGTTCTCCTTCAGGTGAACGAGGCTCGTCGTCCCCGGGATCGGCATGGTGACCGGCGAGCGATGCAGCTGCCAGGCAAGGGCGATCTGCCGTACGGTGGCGTCGTGCCGCTGCGCGATCGGCTCGATCGCCTCGGTGATTCGCTCCGCGTCACCGCCGTCCGCGAGGCTCACCGGGTGCCAGGGCGAGAAGACCGTTCCCGACGCCTCGGCCGCTTCCAGCATCGCGGCCCCGGCCCGACTGGTCGGTGTCAGGTCCACACCGGCCCGGTTGCTGACGTTGTAGAGCGCGGTGACCGCAGCGATGTCGACGATGCGCTGGGCGATACGGAACTGCTCGACCGAGACGTTGGACAGGCCGATGTGCCGGATCAACCCCTGTTCGCGCAGTTCGGCCAGAGTGGCGACCTGATCCTCGAACGGCACGTCGGTGGCTCGGCCACTGTGCAGGTAATAGAGGTCGATCCGCTCGACACCGAGTCGGCGGGCGCTCATGTGCGCGCACTGCCGCAGATAGTTGCGGTTGCCGACCGCGTCCAGCGTCGAGTAGTCGAACCCGCCCCGGACGTAGCCGCCCTTGGTGGCGATCACCAGCCCCTCCGGGTACGGATGCAAGGCGTCGTGGATGAGGATCTCGTTGGAGTGCGGCCCGTAGACGTCGGCGGTGTCGACGAAGGTGACTCCGGCGTCCACCGCGGCCCGCAGCAGGGCGATGCCGCCGTCCCGGTCGGGGTACTCCCCCCACACCTGCTTGCCCGTCAGTTGCATCGCGCCGTAACCGACGCGCCCGACGAGGAGATCCCCACCGATGGTGATCGTGTTCCTGGTTCCCGTACCAGTGTCGGGCATGATGAGCCACGACCTTTCGTCAGATAGACTGTAGCGGAGGATGCCTCCACTTTATCGGAGGATCCCTCCGCTTGCCAGGATGGTGAGAACTCTGGCTATAACGGACATTATCGCAAATAGACGTCCACACCGGGCCGATGCTCGGCGCAACTTCGACGCGCTGCTGCTGGCCGCCCGGGAGGCGTTCGCGGACCTCGGCGCGGAGACCTCCCTGGAGGAGGTCGCGCGACGGGCGGGCGTGGGGATAGCCACGCTCTACCGCAACTTCCCCACGCGGGAGGAGCTGGTCGAGTCTGTCTACGTGGCGGAGGTCGACGGACTGTGCCGGTACGCCGACGAACTGACCGGCCTGCAACCGGACGAGGCGCTGGATGCCTGGCTGCGCCGATTCGTCTCCATGGTGGGAACGAAACGGGCGCTCGTGGAGGGACTGAGCCGTGACTCGGACGCGTACGCGGTGTGCCGGGACGCCATCTACGAGACCGGCGGCCCACTGCTCGAACGTGCCCAACGGGCCGGAGCGGTCCGGGGGGACGTCGACATCGACGACGTCATGCGGCTGCTCATCGCCATCACGGCCGGCATCTACCGCGACGAGGACCAGCGTGAACGCGTCTTCCGGATCACCATGGCGAGCATGCGCGCCAGCGGATGATGCCAGCGCCCCGCCGCGTCTGTCCGCCCCGGCGCTCGGCGGGGACAACCGCCGTTCCGGGAGCCGCCGCTGACGGCTCCCGGAACGGTTACGGCCGGTGTCAGTACCGGTAGTGGTCCGCCTTGTACGGGCCCTCGACGTCGACGCCGAGGTACTCGGCCTGCTTCTTGCTCAGTGTGGTCAGCCGTACGCCGAGCGCGTCCAGGTGCAGCCGGGCCACCTTCTCGTCCAGGTGCTTGGGCAGCACGTAGACGTCGTTGGCGTACTCGCCGGGCTTGGTGAACAGCTCGATCTGCGCCATCGCCTGGTTCGTGAACGAGTTCGACATGACGAAACTCGGGTGTCCGGTGGCGTTGCCGAGGTTCATCAGCCGCCCCTCGGAGAGCACGATGATCGAGTGCCCGTCCGGGAAGCGCCACTCGTGCACCTGGGGCTTGATCTCCACCCGCTCGATGCCCGGAATCCGGGCCAGTCCGGCCATGTCGACCTCAAGGTCGAAGTGGCCGACGTTGCCGACGATCGCGTTGTGCTTCATCTTGGCCATGTGCTCGGCCATGATGATGTCGGTGCCACCGGTGGTGGTGATGAAGATGTCGCCGGTCGACACCACGTCGTCGAGTTCGACCACCTGGAGGCCCTCCATCGCGGCCTGGAGGGCGCAGATCGGGTCGATCTCGGTCACCACGACCCGGGCGCCCTGACCACGCAGTGACTCGGCAGCGCCCTTGCCCACGTCGCCGTAGCCGCAGACGACGGCGAGCTTGCCGCCGAGCATGACGTCGGTGGCCCGGTTGAGGCCGTCGGCGAGGGAGTGCCGAATGCCGTACTTGTTGTCGAACTTCGACTTGGTCACCGAGTCGTTCACGTTGATGGCCGGGAAGAGCAGTTGGCCGCCGCGAGCGAGCCGGTAGAGCCGGCCGACGCCATTGGTGGTCTCCTCGGTGACGCCGCGCATCTGACCGACGACCCGGGTGAAGCGCTGGCCGTCGGTGGCCAGGCTGTCGGCCAGGGTCTGCAGGATCAGCTTGTACTCGTCGTGGTCGTTCTCGTCGGGCAGCGGTACGACGCCGGTCTTCTCGTACTCGAACCCCTTGTGTACGAGCAGCGTCGCGTCACCGCCGTCGTCGACGATCATGTTCGGGCCCTGCCCGTCACCGAAGTCGAACAGCTGCATGGTGCACCACCAGTACTCCGCCAGGGTCTCGCCCTTCCAGGCGAACACCGGCGTCCCGCTGGGCGCCTCGACCGTACCGGCGGGGCCGACGACGACCGCGGCGGCGGCCTCGTCCTGGGTGGAGAAGATGTTGCAGGAGACCCAGCGGACCTGGGCGCCGAGCGCGACGAGGGTCTCGATCAGCACCGCGGTCTGGATGGTCATGTGCAGCGAGCCGGCGACCCGTGCCCCGCGCAGCGGCTGGGCGTCGGCGAACTCGCGCCGGATCGCCATCAGGCCGGGCATCTCGTGTTCGGCCAGGCGCATCTGGTGCCGTCCGGCCGCGGCCAGCGACAGGTCCGCCACCGCGAACTCGACACCGTTGATCTCTTGCCGTCTGACGTTCATGGATTCCTCTTCCGTAACTCCGGAAACGCGTGGAGGTCGGTCGGACGAGGTCCGACCGGTACGGCGCCGCGGTGACCGTGGTCCACGGCGCGGCAGGAGATCCCAAAAAGGGCACCTCCTGCTCGGAGGCGCCCTTGCGTCTGGCCGCAGATCGAGCGTGGCGGATGGAATCCGTCGCAGCGCCTCTCGATCCGGGCCGCGTCCCGTGGGACGCCCGATCAGTCTAACCCAACGACACGGACGGGAGGCTGGCGCCACCGCGGCCCGGACGTGGCACATCCTGGCGACGCAATGGCGCCAATCATGAGCCACGTGGCGCCACAGAAAACGGATCGGCCTTGCTGTGGCGCCAAAGTGATGCCATGATGGTGCCATGGACATCACGCAGTACGTCGACAACCTGCGGCGGCAGCTCGCGGTCGCCGCCGAGGCCGGGGGCGAAGACGCCCGCGCCCTGGCCGAACGCCTGACCGCGCCGCTGGAGTCGGCCGTCCGACTCACCCTGCTCGACGCGTTGTCGGCGGCGGCGGACGAAATCACCCGCGACCTCGCCCCGGGATCCGTCGACCTGCGCCTGCGGGCGGGCGAGCCCGAGTTCGTCGTGGCGGCGCCGCCGGCCGTACCGGCGCCGGGCCACCCGGCCCGGGACAGCTTCGACCCGGCGTACGACGGGCCAGCCGAACCCCGCGCGGCCGCCGCGCCGACGCCGCCGCCCGACGGCGACGACGGCGCCGTCTCCCGGATCAACTTCCGCCTGCCCGAACACCTCAAGGCCCGGATCGAGGAGGCCGCCGGCCGGGAACGGCTCTCGGTCAACGCCTGGCTGGTCCGGGTCGCCGCCGCCGCGTTGCAGCAGGACGAGCGGGACCGCCAGCCGGAGCGGCGAAGCGGTTGGGCCGGCCAGCACTACACCGGCTGGGTCCGCTGACCCCGGTCGCCCACCCCGCGTCATCACGCACCACCACCCGCCCCACCCGAGGGCACCTACCAGACCCGCCAGGAGGGCACCGCCATGCCTACTTTCGACACCCCGGGCCCGATCTCCGCGACGATCGACCTCGTCGTCGGCGACGCCCGGATCATCACGAGCGACCGTGCCGAGACCGTGGTCGAGGTCCAGCCGAGCGACCGCTCCAACGAGCAGGACGTGAAGGCGGCCGAACAGACGCGGATCGAGTTCACCGACGGCAAGCTGCTGGTCAAGACACCGAAACTGCGTACGTTGCTGAGCAAGAAGTTCGGGTCGGTGGATCTGACCGTCGAGTTGCCGACCGGCTCGGACGTACGCGCCTCCGCGTCGATGGCGGACTTCCACGCCGACGGCCAACTCGGCGAGTGCCGGGTCAAGACCAGTCTCGGCAACATCGGGCTGGACCGTACCGCCGCACTGCACGCGCACACCAGCAGCGGACGGATCACGGTGGGGCACGCGGCGGGCGACACCCAGATCACCACGCACTCCGGCGATGTGGAGATCCGGGGCGTCGGCGGTCACGCGGTGGTGAAGAACTCCAACGGTGACATCAGTATCGGCGAGGTCACCGGCGATCTGCGGTCGAACGCGGCCAACGGGGACATCACCGTGGGCCGGGCACTCGGCGCGGTGACCGCCAAGTCCGCGAACGGCAACATCCGCATCGGCGAGGTCGTCCGCGGCACGGTGGTGATCGAATCCGCCTCCGGCGGGTTGGAGGTCGGCATCCGCCGGGGTACGGCCGCCTGGCTCGACGTGAAGTCCCTGGCCGGCCGGGTCCGCAACGACCTGGACACCTCCGACGGCCCCGCCACGTCCGACGAGACCGTCGAGGTACGCGCCCGCGCCTACTCCGGCGACATCCTGATCCGCCGCTCCACCAACGCGCCCACCGAGTGACCCACCCACGCTTCTGACTCCCCCGCACTTCCCCACCCGTCCCCCGCTCCTTCCCGCCGCCGAGCCGCAGATCCGGCACCGGCCGCGGGCGATGGCCCCTGCCCGGAAACAGGGCGGCGGTCGGTCCGGAGGGACGACCCGAACCGACGACACGACCCCCACGGAGGATTCGCGATGAACACACCCGGATCGGCGATCGCGATCGCCGGCCTGCGCAAGGCGTTCGGCAAGCACGTCGTACTCGACGGGATCGACCTGGACGTACCCGAGGGCACGATCTTCTCGCTGCTCGGTCCGAACGGTGCCGGCAAGACCACGATGGTGCAGATCCTGTCCACACTGCTCGGGGCCGACGGCGGCGAGGCCCGGATCATGGGTCACGACCTGGCCCGCGACCCCGACGCGGTACGCGCGGTGATCGGGCTGACCGGCCAGTTCTCGGCGGTCGACAACCTGCTCAGCGGTGCGGAGAACCTGCGGCTGATGACCGACCTGCGTCATCTGGCCCGGCCGGCCGGACGCCGCCTGGTCACCGACCTGCTCGACCGGTTCGACCTGGTCGAGGCCGCCGGGAAGCCTGTCTCGACCTACTCCGGCGGAATGCGTCGCCGGCTCGACCTCGCGATGACCCTGGTCGGCCACCCTCGGGTGATCTTCCTTGACGAGCCGACCACGGGACTCGACCCGCGCAGCCGACGCACCATGTGGCAGATCATCCGGGGGCTGGTCGCCGAAGGGGTGACCATCTTCCTGACCACCCAGTACCTGGAGGAGGCGGACCAGCTCGCCGACCGGATCGCCGTGCTCGACCACGGGAAGCTGGTCGCCCAGGGCAGCCCGAAGGAGCTCAAGGCCCTGGTTCCCGGCGGACACGTGCAACTGCGGTTCGCCGACGCCGCAGGGCTCGACACCGCCGCCCGTAGCCTCGCCGGGTCCACCCGCGACGACGACGACCTCAGCCTGCGGGTGCCGACCGACGGCAGCTTCCGGTCACTGCGGACGGTGCTCGACCGGCTCGACCGGGACTCGGTGGAGGTCGACGAACTCTCGCTGCACACACCCGATCTCGACGACGTGTTCCTCTCGCTCACCGGTCGGACCGACCAGAAAACGGAGATCGTACGATGACCGCCCTCTCCTACGCCGCACGCGACTCGGCGACCATGCTGCGGCGCAACCTCAAGCGGATGGTGCGCTACCCCAGCCTGACCATGTTCGTCGTCGGGGGGCCGCTGGTCTTCCTCTTCCTGTTCGTCTACGTGTTCGGCGGCACGATGGGCGCGGGACTCGGCGGCCCCACGGGCGGCCGGGCGGAGTACCTGACGTACCTCGTCCCCGGCATCCTGCTGATCACCATCGCCGGTACGGCGCAGGGAACGGCGATCTCGATCGCCATGGACATGACCGAGGGGATCGTCGCCCGCTTCCGTACGATGGCGATCTCCCGTGCGGCCGTACTGACCGGACACGTCGTCGGCGCCATGATCCAGACCGTGATCGCGATCGCGGTGGTGGTCGGCGTCGCGCTGCTGATCGGGTTCCGGCCCGCCGCCAACCCGGTCGAGTGGGTCGCCGCGATCGGGCTGCTCGCGCTGGTCACCCTGGCGATCACCTGGCTGGCCGTCGCCATGGGCATGGCGGCCAAGACTGTCGAGAGCGCGAGCAACACCCCGTCCTTCCTGCTGCTCCTGCCGTTCTTCGGCAGTGGGTTCGTACCCACCGACTCGCTGCCGGTCGGACTGCGCTGGTTCGCCGAGTACCAGCCGTTCACGCCGATCATCGAGACCCTGCGGGGACTGCTGACCGGATCCTCGATCGGCAACAGTGCGGCCGTCGCCGGCGCCTGGTGTGTCGCCATCGCGGTGCTCGGCTACCTCTGGGCGCTCAGGTCGTACAACCGTCCCCCGGTGCGCTGACCGGGCACCGCCCCGACCGGCACGAAGCACCGTCGAAATCCCCCGCCCGGCCCGATGGCCCGTCCGGTCGCCCGGTACGGGCCGTCGTGGCGTCCGCTGTCGCTACGACAGGGCGCGTACCAGGTCGATTCGGGACCGGATACCGAGCCGGCCGAAGATGTTGCGCATGTGGTGGTCGACCGTACGGGTGGACAGGAACAGCCGGGCGGCGACCTCGCGGTTGGTCGCGCCGTCGGCCACCAACCGGGCGATCCGCAACTGCTGCGCGGTCAGCGCCTCGGTCACCGTGGTCAGGTGCGCGGCCCGCTCCGGCGCCGCCGACGCGGTCCGGTAGCCCCCCGCGCCACCGGCGGTGGCCCGCTGCGGGTCGGCGGCGGGGAACGGATCGGGACAACCCGCCGCTGCGGCGAGGTGGACCGCGCGGCGCAGCCGCTCCCGCTCGCTGGTCGGGTCGTCGAGCAGGCCGTGTACGGCCACGGACAGCGCGAACCGGTCCGGTGGGGGGGGGTTATTTGCACTCTCGATGCAGTAACCATGGATCCAGTGTTACCTATCGGTAACGAGTTGGAAAGAGGGACGACGCGAGCGTCGGGCCGGGTCTGCCGTCAGGACAGCCTCGGGTCGGTCAACAGGGCCAGCACCGTACGGGTCATCACCGCCCGGGCCCGGTCGACCCCCAGCCCCAACCCGTCGCGCAGCATCGACCAGGCCGGCCACATGCTCGCCGCCACCAGGGCGTTGACCAGCTCGTCCCGACCGGCCCCGGCCCGGTCGAGCTCGGTGGCGAACAGGTCGAGCACCTCGTCGCGTACCCGGTCGATGTGTTTGAGCCGGTTGCGGTGCAGCTGGGCGGAGACCGGTTCACGCATCTGCGCGGCCCGCGCCGACGGGGCGATCAGCTGGAGCAGCCGGGCGCGCTGCCGACAGTAGGCGTCGACCCGCTTGGCCAGCGGCAGATCCGGCGCGATCGGCCGGTACGCCGCGTCCTGCTCCCGGAGCAGGCGCTCGCCACTGGCCTCGAAGAGCGTCTCCATGTCCTTGAAGTTCGTCCAGAGCGTACGCAGCGACACCCCGGCCCGGTCGGCGATCCGCTCCCCGGTCGGCCGGAGGTCCCCCTCGGTGATGAGCGCGAGATGCGCCTCGACGATCGCCGCCCGGGTCCGTTCCGCGCGTGCGGTCCGGCCGTCGACCCGAGCCGGTACGTCGGCCTGGCCCATCGCGCCACTCCCCCTCCGTCCCCGGTGACCGGGGCAAGATCATGCACGTAGAGTGTTCGGTCGGTACCCGGTAGACCCGGCCCGGGACGTGTCGCACGAGGTAGGACGGGGCGCCGATGACGTCCGGGTCGGCGCAGTGCAGCAGCACCTGCGGCACCGGGACCGGGGTGGGTGCCAGGGCCCGCTGCACCCGGTATTCACGGCCCATGTCGTGGGCGGTGGCGAGGACGTGTCCCAGCGGTGGTCGGCGGACCACGAACCGGGTCCGGCCGTCGGTCACCAGGTAGGTGAGGTTGGACTTGCCGCCGGCCAGCACCTCGCCGCGCAGCGGGCCGCCGACCAGGTCGGGCGCGGTCCGATCGAGGTGGTCGCGCAACCGGCGCAGGTCGAGTCCGGGCAGCACCGCGCCGGGCGGTGGGCCGTCCGGGCGCGTCGGTCGGGTCACCGGCCGTCCGTCGCCGCGTCGAGGCCCTGCTGTACGCGGTTCATCGCGCCCAGCCAACGGTCCGGGTCGGCGGCCCGTCGGGCGTAGAAGGTGGCGACCTCGGGGTGCGGCAGGATCAGGAACCCGTCGCCGCGCAGTGCCTCCACCACGCAGTCGGCCACCTGCTCGGGGTCGAGCGCGTCGGCGTCGAGCAGGCTCGCACCGGTGCCGCCGCCGGCGGCGAGCATGGGCGTACGCACGCCCTGCGGGCAGAGCGCCTGGACGGTGATGCCCCGGTGGGCGTACGTGACGCGCAGCCATTCGGCGAAGCCGAGTGCCGCGTGTTTGCTGACCGAGTACGGGGCGTTGCCGAGCATGGTGAGCAGCCCGGCCGCCGAGGCGGTGACCAGCAGCCGTCCCCGCCCCGCCGGCAGCCAGTACGGCAGCAGCGCGCGAGCGGCGTGCACGTGGGCGAGTACGTTCACCCGCCAGGCGCGGTCCCAGCCGTCGAGGTCGGCATCCACCCCGCCGCTGGGTGCCACCCCGGCGTTGGCGCAGAACAGGTCGATCCGGCCGAGCCGCTCGTACGCGATGTCGACCAGCCGGCCCACCTCGGCCCGATCGGCGACGTCGCAGGGTACGGCGTGGCCGCCGATCCGCTCGGCGACGGTGCGGGCGGCGGTGGCGTCGAGGTCGTTGACGACCACCCGGGCACCGGCGGCGGCGAACCGGGTGGCGAGGGCGGCGCCGATGCCGGAGCCGGCTCCGGTCACCACCACCCCGGCGCCAGCCAGGTCCAGTCCGGCGGACGTCACCTCGACCCCCCGCCAGAATATGCATTCACAGTGCTAATAGTAGGAGTCCCGCGAGCTACCCGTCAACGGCGGACACGGGCGCTACTCCCGGGCGCCGGGTCGGACGCCCGGTAGCCGGCGGCCTGCAACGCGAACAGATCGGCGTACCGGCCACCGGCGGAGACCAGTTCGTCGTGGCTGCCGGACTCGACCAGGGCGCCCCGGTCCAGGACGAAGATCCGGTCGGCGTGCCGGACGTTGGCCAGCCGGTGGGTGATCAGGATCGTGGTCACCCGGCCCCGCCGGTCCCGGATCGCCTGGAAGAGCGCCTCCTCGGCGCGCGGGTCCAGGGCCGAGGAGGGCTCGTCCATAATCAGCAGCTCGGCCTCGCGGAGGAACCCGCGCGCCGCCGTGACCCGCTGCCACTGTCCACCAGAGAGGTCCTGCCCGTTGGCGAACGTACGGTCCAGCAGGGTCTCGTACCCGTGCGGCAGGTCGCGGATCATCTCGTCGGCGGCGGCGCGTCGCGCGGCCCGCTCGATCCGGTCCTGCCGGGGTTCGGTGTCGGTGTCCCCGATGGCGATGTTGGTCGCCACGGTGAACGGCCACTTGTAGTACTCCTGGGTCACCACGGCGATCCGGGCCCGCAGTCCGTCCTGGTCCCACTCCCCCAGCGGCCGGCCGTTCCACTCGATGCGGCCCCCGCTCGGTACCCGCAGGCCCGCGATCATCGCGGCCAGGGTGGTCTTGCCCGACCCGTTCTCCCCGACGAACGCCACCGTCTCGCCGGCCCGGATCGTCAGCGTCACGTCGTCCACCGCCGGGTCGACCCGCTCCGGATACCGCAGGCTCACCCCGCGCACGGCCAGTTCCGCCAACCGGGTCACGGGCGTGCCGCCACCTGCGGCGGGCAGATAGGTCTGCGCCCGCGTCATGAAGCCGGTGTAGTCACCGAAGTGCCGGCCGTCGCTGTAGATCCGGTCGACCTGGACGGTGACCGTGCCCAACGACCGCTGGGCGGCCTGCACCGCGATCACGCAGGCCGCTGCCGCCGCCAGCGGGATCTGCCCCTCGACGAGCAGGAGACCGAGCAGGACGTACACCACGGCGGTGGCCAGCCCACCGCTCACCGACCCGATGCTGGTGGTGGTCGTGACCTTCCGGGCCAGCGCGATCTGGATGTCGGTCTCCACCCCCATCACCCGGTCGTACTGGTCGAGCAGGAACCGGCGCAGCCCGTACGAGCGCAGTTCCGGGGCGGAGGCGCGCTCGGCCATCAGCCGGTGCAGGATCCACAACCGGCGGCGGCGGACCGAGCCGGCGATGTAGGTCTGGTACCGCTGCTGCCCGGCGCGCAGCGACCCCCACGCGTTCGGCAGGGTCGCGACCAGCAGCGCGATGAGCAGCAGCGGATGGATCACGATCACCGCGACCGTCACGGCGAGCAGGCTCACCAGCCCGGCCAGCAGGTTCATCGCCCCCTGCACCAGCGCGATCGCCGAATTCGTGCCCCGGGAGGCGCGTTCCATGTCGTCGGCGAACGCGTCCTCGTCGAAGGCGTCCAGCCGGACCAGGGTGGTGACCTCGAACAGGCCGCGCTCCACCGCACGGCCGACCCGAGGGGTGAGGCCGTTCTGGGCGTACCCGGTGGCGATGCCCAGGCCGGCGCGAATCGCGGTCGCCGCGGCGAGCAGGGCGAGCGCGGGCAGTGCGGCGGTCACCCGGTCCGGCGTCGGACCGCCCGCGAACAGCTCCACCAGCACCCGCTGGGTGGCCAGCAGCCCGAACGTCGCCATCGCCCCGGCGCCGATCGTGGTGACGGCGACAACCGAGGTACGGATCCGGTCGGCCCGCCAGCTGATCCGGACCGCCCGGCCGACCAGGCGGGGCAACTCGGCGAAGACGGCGAGCAGACCGGCGTCGACCCGCGCCCGGATGCCGCTCTCCCACCAGGTGGCGCGCAACTCCGGCAGCACCGATTCCGGCGTCCCGCCGGGCGGGGCGGAGGCGGTGGCCGCGCCGTCACCTCGGGTGGCGTCGTCGGTGGCGGAAGCTGTCACGGGACCTCCCGAGCTGACCCGCCCGGATCGGCGGATACCCCGCACGGACGGTTGTTGACCTATTACATTGACGCGTGCGATTGTCTCACCCGGTGGACGGCGCGCTCCCCAGCGGAGCCGCGCCGACCCCGTACCCCCAGCCGATCCGACGGGGTCCGGCCCTACCGGGTGGACCGTCCGCCGATCTCCACCAAGGAGTCTCCATGAGACGCAGAACGCTGATCACCGCAGTGGCGCTCGCCGTCTTCACCGGGCTGACGGTGACGCCGGTCGCGCAGCCGGCGTCCGCGTCCCCGCCGACCGCATCCGGCGCGGTCCCGCTCGTCGCACCGCCCGTGTCGGTGCTGGCGGCGCCGGACATCGCGGTCGCGAACGTCCAGGCGCACCTGACCCAGTTCAACACGATCGCCACCTCGAACGGCGGCAACCGCCGGGCCGGATCCGCGGGCTACACCGCCTCGGCCGCGTACGTGAAGAGCAGGCTCCAAAGTGCCGGCTACACCGTCACCGAACAGCGCTGTACGGACTGCACCTACCCGTCGAACAACCTGATCGCCGAGTGGCCCGGTGGACCGGCCGACCAGGTGGTCATGTTCGGCGCCCACCTCGACGGCGTCTCGGCCGGGCCGGGGATCAACGACAACGCCTCCGGCTCGTCCGCGCTGCTGGAGAACGCGCTGGTCCTGGCCCAGCAGAACCCGACCATGACCAAGCGGGTCCGGTTCGCCTGGTGGACCGACGAGGAGCAGGGCCTCAACGGCTCCGACTTCTACGTCCGGTCGCTGACCACGACCCAGCGGGGCTACATCAAGGGGTACTACAACTTCGACATGGTCGGCTCGACCAACGGCGGGTACTTCATCAACCGGATCACGTCGGCCACGGCCGCGCCGCTGAAGGCGTACTGGGACTCGCTCGGGCTCCAGCCGGAGGAGAACGTCGAGGGCCAGGGCCGCTCCGACGACTACTCGTTCCAGCAGGGCGGCATCCAGACGTCGGGATACGCCGCCGGTGCCAGCGCCCGCAAGACCGCCACCCAGGCCAGCAAGTGGGGCGGCACCTCCGGAGCCGCGTACGACCCCTGCTACCACCGCGCCTGCGACAACACCAGCAACATCAGCGCCACCGTCCTCAACCGCAGTGCGGACGGCATCGCGTACGCGATCTGGCAGCTCGCCGTCGGCACCGGCACCCCGACCAACGACTTCTCGGTCGCCGTCGCCCCGACCAGCGGCACCGTCGCCCTCGGCGGTTCGACCAGCGCCACGGTGTCCACGGCCACCACCTCCGGTAGCGCCCAGACGGTCAGCCTCTCCGCCTCCGGCGCGCCCTCCGGCGTGACGGTGTCGTTCAGCCCGTCGTCGGTCACCTCCGGCGCCTCGGCCACCGTGACCGTCGCCGCCTCGGCCAGCGCGGCGACCGGCACCTACAGCATCACCGTCACCGGTACGGGTTCGGTCACCCGGACCGCCACGTACACCGTCACCGTCACCGGTGGCGGCAGCTGCACCGGCGGACAGGTCGTCGGCAACGGTGGCTTCGAGAGCGGCACCACCCCGTGGACCGCCACCTCCGGGGTGATCACCAACTCGGCCAGCCAGCCGGCGCACGGCGGCTCGTACAAGGCGTGGCTCGGTGGCAACGGCACCACCCGTACCGAGACGCTGACCCAGTCGGTGACCGTGCCGGCCGGCTGTTCGACGTACACGCTCGGCTTCTACCTGCACATCGACACGGCCGAGACCACCTCGTCCACCGTGTACGACCGGCTCACCGTGCAGGTGAACAGCACCACCCTGGTCACGTACTCCAACCTGAACGCCGCCGCCGGCTACCAGCTGCGGACGTTCAACGTCGGCGCGTACGCCGGACAGACCGTCACCCTGCGGTTCACCGGCACCGAGGACTCCTCCCTGCAGACCAGCTTCGTCGTCGACGACGTGACGTTGCAGGCGAGCTGACCCGCTTCGGGGGTGGGGCGGGCCCGTACCGTCCCACCCCCGACCCGTCCCGTCCCGGCAGGTCGACCACGAAAACGTCCCTCGACGGCCGAACCGAGCAGCCGGTCGTAAACAGCCCCGAAAGCCTCTGCGGCCCCGCGTACGCCCTAAACGGCCATCCGACGCAAGACTCAGTGTGCGATCGGGCGCTCCTTCCGGTTGACAGACTGGCGGAGTGAGGGCTGTGGGCGAGCGCTGGCGGCGATGGCGCTTCAGCCCGCTCTCCGAGGGCAGCAAGGTCACCCGGATCGAACTCTTCTTCGACCTGGTGTTCGTCTACGCGTTCTTCAACATGGCCCGGTCGACCTCCGAGGACTTCACCCTCGCCGGACTCCTGCGCGGACTGCTGGTCCTGTCGCTGCTCTGGTGGTGCTGGTGCTCCTACGTCATGACCGGCAACAGCGTCCGTACGGACGCGGGCATCATGCCCGTCGTCCTGTTCGCCGCGATGGCGATCATCTTCGTCGCCAGCCTGACCATTCCCGGGGCGTTCGCCGAGAAACCCGGAACGCTCTCCGCCCCACTGGTCTTCGCCGTCTGCTACTTCCTCGTCCGCGCCCTGCACCTGACGGTGTTCTGGTACGCCGCCCAGAAGAACCCGGTGCTGCGCCACCAGCTCGTCCGGATCACCGTACCCACGCTGGTCGCGACCCTGCTGCTGGTTGCCGCCGCGCTGCTCCCGGAGCACCTCGTCGACGAGTCGGCCCGGTTCGACTTCCGGGTCGCACTCTGGTCGCTCGCCGTGATCATCGAGTACGCGTCGAGTTTCGCCGTCGGCTTCCGGGGCTTCACCATCCCCTCCGCCGCACACTGCGCCGAGCGGTACGCGCTGATCACGACGATCGCCTTCGGCGAGGCGATCATCTCGGTCGGAACCGGCGCCCGGGAGGTCGGCCCGACGGTCACCTGGCCGTTGATCGGCGCGGCGCTGCTCGGCATCGTGCTCACCGTCTGCCTCTGGTGGAACTACTTCGACCTGGTCGCCCTCGCCGCCGAACAGGTCCTGCACACACTCCAGGGAGCCGCCCGGGTCGCCCTCGCCCGGGACGCCTACAACTCCCTGCACCTGCCGATGATCGCCGGCATCATCCTGCTCTCCCTCGGGGGCGAGAAACTGCTCCGGGCGACCGGCAACCCGGCCACCATGCACGAGCCGCTGCGCGGGCTCGCCCTCTACCTGCTCTACGGCGGGGCGATCCTCTTCCTCCTCGGACACCTCGGCTTCCAACTGCGTACGCTGCGGACGGTCTCCTGGACGCGGGTGACCACGATCCTCCTGCTCGGGGGCCTGCTGCCCGTCGCCGCCCGGCTGCCCGCGCTGGCCGCCCTGGCCCTGCTCACCGCGATCAGCCTCGCCCTGGTCCTCACCGAACTCGCCGTCTTCGCCGAGTCCCGACGCGCCCTGCACGCCGCGGTCCGCGAGGAGGCCCGCAGCCACGCCGCACGGGAAACCGAATGGCGTCGCCAACACCGCTGACGTCCGGTACGGCGGAGGTGAGCGAGCCGTGACCTCTTCGGCGTGAACGAAGACGTCAGGAGGCGGTCGGGATGCCGTGGTGAGCCGCCGCCACAGCCCGAGGTCGTACGGTTCGGAGCCGTCGTCGATCCGGGCCAGTACCGCCGACCACGGGCAGTACGCGGCGAGCAACGCCCGTACGCTCTCCCGAGCGCCTCTTCGGTCTCGGTACGGGCCAGCACGCCGATCATGCCGCCCTCGCGGGGCATCGGGGCGCCGCCGATCGAGACCCGCTCGTTCATCAGCGTCGTCCGGGCCACCCGCCAGCCCTCCCCCACGGCGCCGATGCGCAGCGCGTCGGGCAGCCGTACGTCGGTCAGGAACACCTCGTTGAACTCCGCCTCCCCGGTGTTCGGGCAGCTCGGGATTGGTACGGGCGAGCAGGATGCCCCACCGGGCCCGGTGCGCCGTCGAGGTCCACACCTTCTGCCCGGTGACCAGCCAGTCGTCGCCGTCGCGTACCGCCCGGGTGGTGACGCCGGCCAGGTCGGAGCCGGCGCCCGGCTCGCTGAACAGTTGGCACCAGATCTCCTCGCTGGTCCAGAGTGGGCGCAGGAAACGGTCACGCTGGGCCGGGGTGCCGTGCCGGAGCAGGGTCGGTGCCGCCATGCCCAGGCCGGTGTCGTTGCGTCGGGGCTGGTTGTCCGGTGCGTCGGCCCGCGCGAACGCGTCGTCGACCACCGGTTGCAGGTGCCGGGGTGCGCCGAGACCGCCGAGACCGACCGGGTGGTGCACCCAGGCGAGGCCGGCGTCGAACCGGGCCCGCAGGAATTCGAGCCGGCCGCCGTGCGGGTCGTGCCGCCCGAGGAAGGCGGCGACCCGGTCGCGGAGCCGGTCGGCGCCAGCATCGTCGTCGTCGCCCACCCCACACCAGTCTGTTGCCGGTGAATCCCCACGATCTGACCGTCGCGGATCGGACCCGCCCGGACCGCGCGGGAGCGGCCGACCGAACCAGTCCAGAAAGCGCTCATCGATCTGCTCGGCGGTCAGCCGGTCAGCTCGGTCCGGGCATGGTTGAGGTAGGGGGCAATGTAGCGGCGGAAGACGTCAGGATCGCACTGGCACAACTCCTTCAACTGGCGCCGCCGGGTGAGACAAGGCCAGCAGTGCCGCAGGCGACGCACCTCCAGGCGGGACGCGAGGGGCCGTGCAGCGCGGGACGGAGTGGAGCGATGAGCCACTCGGGAGACTCCCACAGCCGAGGTCATGATGCCACGACGGCGGGGCCACGGCTACGCCACGGACGCCGCACGCACCCTCATCTCCTTCGGCTTCGACCAGCTCGGCCTACACCGCATCACCGCCGCCATCGGCCCTGAGAATGCGGCATCCGTCGCCGTGGCAAAACGACTCGGAATGCAGTACGAAGGCCACCTCCGCGACCATGTCCACACCGGTGGCGCATGGCGGGACTCCCTGCTCTACTCCATCCTCACCACGGAATGGAGTAGCAGTCCGGGCGGTCGTAGGGCGACGAATGACCGGACACCATTCAACGTCACTTCTGAACCTGCGCCAAGGCTCTGGCAGGTGCGCGATCTGATCAGGTCGTGAGCCAGGTCGGTCCGTTAGGGTCGGGTGGCATGACACCAGCCCACGCCGACAGTGCCTTCGACTCGCTGCGCCTCGACGCCGTGCCCGACCAGGAGGCGCTGCGCCGAGCGTACGAACTCCCCGGCGACGCGGCCGTGCGGAAGCAGATGACCGAACTCACCGAGCAGACCCGGCGGTTGATCGGTTGCTCCTCGCTGGTCCTGGTCGCCAGCGTGGACGCCGAGGGCAACTGTGACGTCTCCCCGCGTGGCGGTCCCCCCGGTTTCGTCGCCGTCCTGGACGCACGGACGGTGGCGATACCGGACGCGACCGGCAACAAACGTCTGGACACCCTGGAGAACGTCATCGCCACCGGGCGGGCCGGGCTGCTCTTCATCATCCCGGGACGCCCCACGACACTCAGGGTGAACGGCCGGGCCTGCGTCTCCACCCGCCCGGATCTGCTGTCGCAGCTGACCGCCGTGGGCAAGCCGCCGGCCAGCGCACTGGTGCTGGGAATCGAGGAGGTCTACCCCCACTGCCCCAAGTCGCTGCTGCGCAGCGGGGCCTGGAAGCCGGAGCAGTGGTTGCCGGTCGACGCCCAGCCGACCTCGGCCGAGGTGACGCTGGCCCAGCTGCGGATGCCAGAGCTGACGATCGCTGATATCGAGCAGGCGGAGGCGGACTCCCTGAAGTACCGGTACGAGTAGCGGGCCGCGCAGCGATTGTGCGAGCACTGCGCCGCCTGCGGATCACGGTCGCAATCGATCTTGTCGGCAGAGATGATTCGCTCACGCCGCAGCACTCGATCGAGCATCGGGATCGGGGCCCGGCCGAGGCGTTGAACCGGTCAGGCCCGGCCCAGTTGGCGGGATCGGTCGGTCCGTGCCGCTCGGGGAGAGGAGCCGGCAGGGCCGTGCGACCCCGCCGGCCGCCTTCGCTACTGCACGACTACGTCGAAGCGGTCCACGAGCATGTACGCGCCCGATCGTTTGACACCGCGCAGAGTGTGCGAACCCTGTGGTAGTCCACGGACGCTGTAGATGACCTGCTGGGTCAGGCGGGTGCTGCTGCTGGTGTCGACCGTGGCTCGGAGGACGCCGTCAAGGTAGATGTCCACCAGACCCTGATCGGAGTAGCGCTCCGACAGGTAGTCGATGCCGGTGCCGTTGAAGGTGTAGGTGAACGACCCGCCGTTGGTGGTCGTGTAGTGCACGTCGTCGTTGTAGTCGCCGAAGCCGCGCGCACTGCTGACGGCCCAGCCGGTGCTGTATGTCGCCACGCTGTCGTTGAACCGCTGGACCGTGCTGGTGGCGGGATAGAGCTGCGACCGTGGCACGATCTGGGCGGGTGTGTTGGGACTGCTCCAGATGAGCTTCATGTACGCCGAGCCGCCCTGGTCGGTCTGCTCCAGGCGGATGTCGTGACGGCCGGCGGCGAGTGTGACGCTGCCCTGGTCAACGGCGGGTGCGTGGGGCGTGGCGTTGTCGATGACGAGTTGCCCGTCGATCCACAGCCGGACCGTGTCGTCCGATACGGCGGTGAAGGTGTACCGCTCGGAGTACCGCGTCTCGATCGAGCCGGTCCAGCGGCTGGAAAAGTTGTCGGTGCCGATCGAGGGGGCTGGGGAGCCACTGAAGCGCCAGGCGTAGTTGACGGTCGAATCCGTGCGGGTGACCGCTGGCGTACCGGTGAAGGTGGTGTTGTTCCAGAATTCCGCCTTGAGGCCGGAACCGGTGCCGACCGCCGTGGGTGCGGGGGTGGTGATGTCGGCTTCGATGACGGTGGCGATGGCGTTGGTGGCGCCGCCGCTCGGCAGGAAGTCGTAGCCGTCACCGGCGGCGCGCACGGTCACCGGTGACGCGCTGCCGAGCACCCGAGCGCCCGTGACCGTGAACGGCGACCGCTGGCTGAGATGCAGGGTCGTGGCCCAGTTGTTGACGATGAGATAGAGCTTGTTGCCCTTGCGGGTGACCTTGCCCCAGGCGGGCGTGCCGACCAGACCCGTGTAGCCCGTGCCGGTGATGGCCGCGCCGTTGGTGGCCATCCAGGTGCCGACGCCGTTCAGGGCACCGGACTGTCCCGCCGTGACCGTACCGCTGGGGGTCGGGCCGATGTTGAGCAGCATGTTGGCGCCATTGCTCGTCACGCTGGCCAGGTCGCGTACGAGTTGGGTCGGTGACTTGAAGTTGGTGTCCCAGGCCGCGTACCCCCAGGTGTTGTTGATGGTCATGCAGGTTTCCTGCAACTGTGCCGATGGCGGGGAGCCGGCGAGGGCCTGCTCGGGTGTGCCGTAGTCGCCGTCGACGGGGCGGCGCTTGCCGACCCGGTTGTTGATGATGACCTGGGGTGAGATGCCGCGGACAAACCGCTCCAGATCCTCGCCGTTCTGTTCCGACCACGGGTTGGTGGGGTTGGTCTCGGTCCACTCGCCGTCGAACCAGAGCAGCGCGGGGTCGTAGTTGGTCACGAGTTCCTGTAGTTGCGCCTTCATCTTGGTGACGTACGCCGGGAAGTTCGCGACGAAGTCCGGGTCGTGCCAGTCCCAGATCGAGTAGTAGAAGCCGAGTTTGATGCCGTTGGCGGTCGCGGCGTCCTTGAGTTCACGCAGGAGGTCGCGGGAGAAACCGGAGTGGTCGCGCAGGTTCCACCGGTTGACGCGGGTGGGCCACATGGCGAACCCGTCGTGGTGCTTGGAGGTGACGACGATGTACTTCTGGCCTGCCTGTTTGGCCATCTGCACGATCGCGTTCGCGTCGAACGACGCGGGGTTGAAGGTGGCGGCCTTGGCCTCGTAGTCGCTCCACGGGATGTTGCACTGCCGTTTGATCCACTCGACCTCGCGACACGTCCCGTACTGGCCCTGGTAGACGGCGTACGGCCCGAAGTGGATGAACATGCCGAACCGCGCCTCGTCGAACCATCGGGTACGTGATCCGCTCAACGCGTCGTCGACGACATAGTTGTCGCCCGGTGCGGCGGCGACCGGTGCCGGTGCGATGACGACCATCGCCGCCATCGCGACGAGCAACGACAGTCCTATCCGGATTGTTGATCGCATGACGTCCTCTCCTGCGCGCGCACCCCACACAACGGCCCCCGGGCGACAGGCGGTGGAGGTTCGAGAGATTGAAATGACTCGATAATGTTCCCGAAACATCGGACGTCTGTCAATGAGTTGGCGGTTGTCAGCTGGAGGAAGTAGCCAAACCCCTCGCATCCCGCACGATTCATCGGACGAGTTCGCGGGCAGTCACGCCGAGCAACACCTGCCCGCGCGTGCTTGTCGGGTACGACGAGTACCAGCGACTCAAGCAGCGGAGTGTTGAGGAGAAGGTCGATGCCGGGCGACGTGCGCGGTGGGGCGAGGCCGAACGCGATCTCCGGCAGGCGCTTGGCGACGTCCTAGCCAGGGCGAGCGAGTCGATTTGCACGCCACCGTACCGGTCGCGTACAGGATGGAAACTGGTCCCTCCAAAGTGGGCGGCGGCAGCGTGTAAGTGAGCAGGAGGTGGCGTGTGGATGCCGACAGACCGTCGTTCGAAGCGTACGTGCAGGCCCGTACGGCGGCTTTGTCACGAATAGCCTTCCTGCTCACCGGCGACCATCACCTGGCCGAGGACCTGGTCCAGCAGACGTTCCTGCGGGTTGCCGGTCGCTGGCAGCGGGTGGTGATGGAGGGCAGCCCCGACCCGTACGTCCGCAAGGTGCTCTACCACCAGCACGTCTCCTGGTGGCGGCAGGCGCGACGGGTGGGTCCGGTGACGTCGGTCGGCGCAGACAAGCCGGTGCCGGACTACGCCGACCAGGTGAGCGTGACGGTCGCCGTACAGCGGGCCCTGGCCAGACTCGGCCCACGCCAGCGCGCGGCCCTGATCCTGCGGTACTTCGAGGACCTGACCGAGGCCGAGACCGCGGCGGTCCTCGGCTGCCGGGTGGGCACCGTCAAGAGCCAGGTTCGAGACGGGCTGGCCCGCCTGCGCACCCTCGCGCCAGAACTGGCCGATCTGATGGGGGCGGACTCATGACCGAACCACCCTTGACCGACGTCCTGGCCCGCATCGCCGATCAGGCCCGGCCGGCACGGATTCCCCCCGACACGTGGCGCAAGGGCATCCGCCGCCGCCGGATCCGCCTCACCGGTGGCGTACTGACGGTGGTCGTGGCGCTCGCGGGGAGTTTCCTGCTGTTCGGCCACCAAGGGGGACAGGGCATCGCTCCCGCCGACCCGCCCCGGCCGGTGGTGCCATCGGCTGTCTACTCTCCGCTGACCGGCGAGGACACCGTCGTCGAGGCGCCACCCGGACCGGCCGCGATCCTCGTCGCCGGAGACCATGAACTACGAGGAAGCGACATCTGGGGCTGGGAGGGTCGCAGCCTGCTCGTCGGGCAGAACGGCAGTTACCGCCTTGCCCGTACGGTGGGTGAGACCACCGCTGGCGCGGGCGGCCTTCTGCTCTCGCCGGACGGCCGGTACCTGGCCAGTCAGCCGTGGATCGAGGGATCCCAGTGGGCCCAGGATCAGACCGCCGTGGTCGACCTGGTAACCGGCGAGGTGGTCCAGTACGACGGAGGCTCCCCGATGGGGTGGACGCCGGACAGTCGCTCGATCCTGCTGCACTCACCCCCGCTGGACAGCTACCAGGTCGGTGACCTGCGGCTGCTCAGCCTGGAAACCGGTCAGGCCCGCCCACTGCCCGAGGTCGAGGGCCGGATGCGGGTCGGCAACTTCGCGGCGTTCTCCCCGGACGGTGCGCGGATTGCGGTGGCCGCCGAAGACGCCCTCAGTGTCATCGACGTAGCCGGCAACTCCGTCCGGAAGTTGGTCGACCTCACCGCACGCGACCGCCTCGCCGGGCCCGGCGCCTGGCTGCCCGACGGCAAGCGGATCGCCACCTACACGGTGGGCGGCTGCGAGGAGGGCGAGACCTGCGATGAGAGGAGCCTCGCCCAGCGGCTGTTCCAGGTCCAGTACGTGGACGCCGACACCGGCCAACCCGCCGACGGGCCGCGCCTGGCCCCGGCTCGGGGACTGGCCGCCCGCATGCTCGGCTGGCAGCGCGACGATGCCGCGGTCGTCGCTGTCTACGCCCCGGAGAAGGGCGCGGTCAAGGATCCGAACGACCCGAACTGGTCGGAGACCGACTGGTGGACCGTGGGTGGCGTCGACCTCAGGACCTTCCGGGCCGATGGCAGTCAGCGCCGGTTGGTCGACCTACCCGACAGCGCGCTGTTCGTCGACGTACCCGTGAATCTCCTGGACCGGTTCGGCGGACCCTCGCCGACGCCGCTGGAGGGGGCGGCGCGCTGGTTGCTGGCCCTCTACTGGCCCCTGGGTCAGGTCGTCGAGCTGCTGATCGTCATCGTCATATCGGTGGTGATCCTGGCGGTTCGCAGATCGGCTAAGCGGCGTGTCGGAGCGCGGACGAAGCCGCCGTTCGCCCCAGGCACCGCATCATCGACGGACCGGCGGCCTTCGGACTAGGACCTGGTCTCGACGGTCACGGCAAAGAGATGGGCGGCCAACGCTGGCGCGATGGTTTCGCTTACCAGACCCAGCCGCTGAACTCGGAGGTCGGGTCGGCTAGATCCGGGACTCGTTGATCGCCACCTCGATACGCAGCCCGATCCCCGTCAGGACCAGGAGAAACGCGAGGATGTACGGCTCGATCGAAGCGGAGTTGCCCGGCATCGACAACACCGCGATGAGGAGAGCGGCGACTATCGCCATGGTTCCCAGGGCGCGCTTGTGGGCGGTCAGATCAGGTCGACGATTCACGGCGGGACCGTATCGAACCCTCGTCGAACGCGCCACCCCGTGGGCCTTCGCCAGCGGGAACGCGTATCAGTCGCGGATCAGGGACATCAGCTGGCTGTGGGTCTCGGCGTCGGCGGCCACCACGAGTCCGCGTCCGGCCGGTCCGATCGGGGCGCCGTCGATGCCGGTGACCACACAGCCGGCGGCGCGACAGACGGCGATGCCCGCGGCGAAGTGCACACTGCCGGAGAGGTCACCGCCGTCGGTCACGTACGCGGCGCGTCTGCCGGCCGCCACCCAGGTCAGCGCCAGCGTCGTGGACACCACCCGGGGCCGGAACCGCTGGACGAACCCGGGGTGGGCCAGCAGGTCCACGGCCCGGAATCCGGGGGCGTTCGGAAACGGCGGGTCCAGGTCGACGTCCACGAGTTGGGTGGCCGGCGTGGGCGTCAGCGGGGCGTCGACGCCGTCGTGTCGTACCCCGGCGGTCCTGCCGTCGGTGAAGAAGATCTCGCCGCTGAACGGGTCGGCCACCGCCGCCGCCCCGTCGCGCAGCGCCACGTTGACGGCCACCAGCATGGTGCCGGCGGCGTAGTTCAGTGTGCCGCACAGGGGATCCACCAACCACTGGCGTACGGAGTCGGCGGAGCCCTGCTGCCCGCCTTCCTCGCCGAGCACCGCGTCATCGGGCCGCTGCGCCCGGATCACGTCGAGGATCGCCTGCTCGGCTGCCAGGTCAGCGGCCGTGGCGAAGTCTCCGCCACCCTTGTCCACCCGCGTGAGTTGCTGACCGTACATGGCGCGCACCACGTCGGCGCCGGCACGTACGGCAGTTATCGCCACCCCGAGATCATCGGTTCCCGCGTACGAGTCGATCATTTGTGCAGCCTATCGGGCAGCCTCGTCGGACTCGGGCCGCCCGACGACGGGACCACGGGACCGGGGCGTCTGCGGCATCGGTGACGGTCGACGCGATCCTGTACTGATGCGTACGGTCATGCCCGCGACAGCGGGATAGTCCTTTTGGGAGCCATGTGCGGTCGAGGTCCGGCCCGCTGGTCGACCGACGGCGGTCGCCGCATGGCCGTCGGGCGGGCCGCATCGCCGAGTACCCGCCGGTCAGGCGGCTGCGACCCGATCGCGAGGCAACCCTGGGCACACCGCCGCCACATTTCCGGGGGCGTCTCGGGAGGCGATTTCCCGAGCGTTCGCGCGATGCTGGCTCGCGCCGGTGCCCGTTGCATGGGTGCAACCGCCTATGACACCATCCGCGCAGATGATCGTCCCCTATCGATGTGGGAGGTGCTCATGACCCGGATGCTGCGACACGTGACGGCTCGCCTGATGGGCAAGCCGCAGGTCAGCGGACGCTACCCGTACTGGTTCTACGGATACCCCGAGTAGGCCGCCGCGCCCACCGACGGGCGCGAACTCCAGCAGGAAACGGCAGACAGGAACCGGTCACAGGATCCCACCCGGGATCCTGTGACTCTCTCTATTCGGGGAGGTCCGGATGGCAAACGCCGCGGACGCCGACCGGCCGCCAGGTCCGCGCGGCCACTGGCTGATGGGCAACATCCCGGAGTACGACGCCGACCGGATCGGTTTCCTCCGACGCAACCACGACGCGTACGGCGACGTCTTCTCGTACGACGATCACACGGTGTTCGTGATCGACCCGGAGCTGACCCACGACGTGCTCGCCCGCACCAACCGCGACTTCCTCACCGAGTTGGCTCCGTTCGACACCCGACGGGACGTCGACCAGGCCGCCGAGCAGGGCGACTCCTGGATGTCCGCCCGCCGCACCGTGTGGCCGGGGCTGAACCACTCCAGCGCGACCGAGGCGGACCGCCGGACGGTCGAGATCCTCGACACGGTCACCGGGGAGGTAGCCGGTCGCGAGTGTGACGTGCTCACCCTGACGCGTACGTTCACCGCCCGGTCGATCTCCGAGTACTGCTTCGGGTCCGACTCCGGCGGTATCCCCGAACTGCTCGACGAGGCCCTCGACGTCACCCGGCCGTTCTCGGGAACGTCGTACCAGTTTCCCGCCTGGGTGCCGCTGCGCCGCAACCGCCGCTTCTTCCGGGCCCACCGGCACACCATCGACACGCTGTACGGGATCGTCCGGCGCCGACGCGCCTGCGCGGACGCGACGTCGCCGGGTGACCTGCTCTCCATGCTGCTCGGGGTGCATCCGGAGATGCCCGACTCCACGGTGATGTCGACCCTGCGCGGCATCCTGATGGGCGGCCACGGTGTGCCCGCCGCCGCGCTCAGCTCCATCGTCCGGGAGCTGGCCCGCCGGCCCCGGCTCGCCGCCGACCTGCGCGCCGAGGCGGGCGGACCGGCCGGTGCCGAGGCCCTGCCGACGGCGAGACTTCCGCTGGCCGAGGCGGTGGTGAAGGAGGTGCTCCGGCTCTACCCGCCGGTGTGGCTGATGACCCGCACCGCCCGAAGGGCCACCAGCCTGGGCAAGTGGTCGCTGCACCCCGGCGACGACGTGCTGCTGAATCCGTACCTGATCCACCGGGACCCACGGTGGTGGCCGCGACCGGACGAGTTCGACCCCGGCCGGTGGCTGGGCGGACAGCCGGCACCGGGTTCGGCGTACCTGCCGTTCGGGGCCGGTCCACGGGTCTGCCTGGGCTCGGCACTGACCATGCGGCAGCTCACGCTCGCCACCTCGCGTCTGGCCCAGCGTTTCACCGTCGAGTCGCCGAACGCCGAGGCGGCCGACCCGGAGTTCCTCGGCCGGCTCGCACCGACCGGCCTGCGGGCGCGGTTCCGGCCGATCAGCGGCTGACACGGTCAGCCGGGTCCCTCCGTGGCGAGCTTGGTGAGCTGCGGAATCAGCCAGGGCTCGATCCAGCCCTGCACCCCCTCGGGGGTGAAGTGCAGTCCGTCGCTGCGGATCCGGATGTTGCCCGCGTTCCAGGTGAACCGGCCGTCGGGGCAGACCCGGTGGTTGAGGTCGACGACGCTGACCTTTCCGGACCTGCCCGCCGCGACCGCCCGCTGGAGCCGGTTCCAGGCGTCGACCCGCTCCGGCTCGTCCTCGGGCCAGAGGCCGCCGTCCGGACGTTCCGCCCGCCGGGTGTACGGGGCGGTCAGCAGGACCACGTGCGCGCCCCTGGCCGAAACGGTGTCGACCGCCAGCTCCAGCTCGCGGGTCAGGTACGTGTCGAACTCGGGCTGCCCCACGTGCTGGTAACCGTTGCCGAGTCGGCGGTCCATCAGCTCCCACCGGTCGAGCAGGATGACCGCGAGGTCGGGGTCGTCGCCCTGTACGCCGCGTCGCCACCGGGCGTCCCAGGTGTCGCAGCCCGGATAGTTGGTGTGCGGGGTGCCCAGGTAGCGCACGTCCGGCAGGCGCGCGATCCCGCAGCCCTGGACCGCGCGGACGGTCACCGCGAGGTTCGGTTGCCGGGGCAGGTAGGTGCCGAGTGACCAGGCCACCGAGTCGCCGAAGAAGGCGACCCTGGGCAGCGCGCCAGGGGTGCGCCCGGTTCGCCGCAGCGGTGAGCGGCCGGCCGGCTGGGGTGCGTTCGGCGCGGCCGCGACCGCGGCCGGTTGCCGGGTTTCCGGTAGCGGTTGGGGCGCGGTCGCGGTCATCGTCAGGGCGGCCACGGTGGCGAGCGCGGCACCGGTCAGGGCGGCCGGGGCGAACCGGCGGCGGGGCGACGACGTGCGGCGTGGCGCCGACCGGGTCCGGTAGCGGATCGGGCGCTCGACCAGGAGGTACGACAGGATCGCGGCGCCGAGTGTCGCGGCACAGCGGAGGGCGAACAGGGTCGGCCCGGACAGGCCGGTCCGCTCGCCGTTGAGCCAGCCGAACAGCGGCCAGTGCCACAGGTAGACGCCGTACGAGATCCGGCCCAGCCAGACCAGTGGCGGCAGTGCCAGCAGCCGGGCGGGGACGGATTCCGGCTGCTCGACCGCGTACGCGATGACGACCGCGACGGCGACCGCCGCCGCCAGCAGCCCGCCCCGGTACAGCCACGGGTCGCTGCCGTCCGCCCCGATCCACAGGGCGGCGACCGCGAGCAGTGCGCCGACGGTGGACACCCGGAACCAGACCGGTCCGTGCCGGCCAACCGGGCGATGGTGGCCGGGCGGGCGGGTCCGGCCATCGGTGGCCCGCAGCGTGAGCAGGGCGGCGAGGGCGCAGCCGACCAGGAGCGCGGCGGCGCGGCTGTCGGTGCCGTAGTAGACCCGGTCGAGGTCGGCCGGGTCGTACAGAGCGGCGGCGGTCGCGGTGGACCCGACCGCCCCGACGATCGCGGTCCAGAGCAGGACAACGGGTCGGAAACGGGTCAGGACCAGGACGACCACCAGCGGCCAGAGCAGGTAGAACTGCTCCTCGATACCGAGCGACCAGGTGTGCAGCAGCGGTGACGGCGCCGCCGTGTCGGCGAAGTAGTCACCGCCCCGCCACGTCATCCGCCAGTTCGCGACGTAACCGAGCGCGGCGAGGGTGTCGATGCGCAGCGCCGCCAACTCGGTCGCGGGGGTGAACCACCGCCCCACGACCACCACCACGCTCAGCAGGAGCAGCAGGGCCGGAAGCAGCCGCCGGACCCGGCGCCCCCAGAACGCCACCAGGGCGATCCGGCCGGTCCGGGCCCGCTCCGCGAGCAGCAGCGACGTGATCAGGAACCCGGAGAGCACGAAGAACGCGTCCACCCCGAGGAACCCGCCGCGCCACGGTGCCACCCCGCCGTGGAACGCGAGCACCGCGGCCACCGCCACGGCCCGTACGCCGTCGAGCGCGGGCAGGTAACCCAGGTGCCTTCCCGACCGGCCGAGCCCGGCAACCAGTGTCACGACGCCGTCCCCATCCCGTGACGGTCACGCTTGGTAGTCGCTTTCAGCCTAGGTGCGGGCCCGGCGGTGGGAGGGACTTCGGGTCAGTTACCGGTTTCGAGGCCGGCGGCCCAGGTCAGGAGCCGGTCGACGTACGCGCGGGTGAGACCGACGGCGGGATCGGCGGTGACCAGGATCGTCGGTGCCGTCCGGCTGTCCCGCCAGGTCCGGGCCTCGTAGGTGTGGGCGTCGTCGATCCAGGCGGTCGGCCGGTGCCCGGCGAGGGCCGCGACGAGCGGAACCTTGGCGTTCGGGTGGAACGGCACCGGCGGCATCGTGAGCACCGGCAGCGCGGGGATGCCGAGCAGGGGTACGAGGATGTGGTTCGCGTCGTCGTTCCAGCTGGTCGCCCAGGTCACGTCGAAGGTTCCGGCCAGTTCGGTGATCCAGGAGCCGTGACCGGGGTTGATCCGGATCGGCTCCTCACCGGGAAACAGGTCGTGTTCGACGAATCCGGCGGGGCAGGGGCCGTCGAACGGGTTCAGCACCCCGTCGACATCGAGGAACAGCAGTGGCCGGGTCACACTGTCGATTGTGGCCGGACTCGTGACAGAAGGGGTCCAGAGATCCACGAGATTCGGACAGGGACGAGCGCCGGTCGGACAAGCACTCGCTCATCCGACCGGCGCTCAGGCGCGACATGTCACCCACGGGAGATCGGCCATCTTCCCCGCGGTGTGGGTCAGGCCGTACCGGCCCGGACACCGCCCCGACGGCGGCGGACCACGGTCAGCATGACCAGGACCACACCGAGGAGCAGGAGACCGCCACCGATGCCGAGCTGCCGCCCGAGCGAGCTACCGGTGACCGGCAACTGCCGGTGAACAACGGTCAACACGACGCTCGCGCTGAGACCCGACTCACGACCGGTCGCCGTGATCAGCCAGGTGCCCTTCCAGTCCGCGTCGAACGTGATCTGGAACTCGCCCTCGGCGTTGGTCACCGCGACCAGGGCCGGCGGCGGGCCCGACGGGTAGGAGACCGGCACCATGGCGATGGTCGCGCCGGTGTCGTGGCGAACAGCGGCCCGCTCGGGCGCGCCGGCCGCCGTGGTCTGCGGCGTGAAGACGATGTCGACGGTCTCGGTCGGGCCGTAGAACCGACCGAACAGGGTGACCTCCTCGCCCACCACCACGGTCGACTCGCTCAGGGTCAACACGGGTGGCTGCGGTGGATAGGGCGGTTGTGGTTGGGCGGCCGCCGGGCTGGATGTCATGGTGGCAAGCGCGCCGGCCATGACGAATGCCGCCATGGCCGAGGCGACGATGCGGGTGAGCCGCATGATGGATCCTCTCTCTACTGTTCACACGTGGTTGCAGGATTGACACGGGTGGTCCATGGCGTGGCGCCGGGCGTCAACCACAGGTCGACGGCGCCGCTGCGGGTCACCGGGGTCAGCAGGTCGACCTCCAGCTCCCGGCTCTCGCCGGGCGGGATGTCGACGCTGAGTACGGCGACCCGGCGACCGCGTTCCGTACCGGCACCGATCGGAGTGGCGGCGCCGTCGAGCCGGGCGCGCACCGGAGCACCGCCGACCGGGCTGAAGACGTACGCCACCACCCGGTTGCGGTACGGGTCTCCGGGAAGTTGCAGACCGAGTACGGAGTCGCTGAGGCCCTTGCTCGGCGCGGTCGAGCCGAGCGTGAGCCGCAGTTTGAGTTCGCGCCGGCCGTCGGGGCGGCAACCACCCACGGTCAGTTCGGCGGAGCGGGTCAGGTAGTAGCCGAGTTTCGACCCCGTGCCGTCGTTGAGGAACGCACCGACCGTCGGCACCGTCTCCCGCTCCGGGAGCACTCCGGACACTCGGGTGTCGACCAGGTCGTCCTGCTCGGCCGGATGGGCGCTCCAGAACAATATCCGCCGTTCGGCGACCGCACGGTCGAGTGACTCAAGCAGCTTGCGAGGTTCCACCGAACGGGTGAGCAGGGCGTCGAACACCGACATCGCCGCGCTGGCGAAATACTTGTCCTGGTCGCGGGGCGCATCGATCCGGTCGTACGCGTCGGAGAGCAACGTCTTCACGGCGGTGGCCGAGGTGAGCGTCGGGTGTTTCGGCACCGACACCGGGCCGATCGCGTCGAGCAGGTAGGACAGGGTCACCGGGTCGGTGGCGAGCACTCCGTCGACGACGGTGCCGGTCCGGAGCCGGTACATCTCCCGGAACAGCGCGGCGGCGGTCGGGAAGTGCGGGGTCAGGTTCACGTCGGCCGGGTAGATGCCGAGCAGGTCGGTGTAGAGGCCCCGCATGTCCGGGTCGAGCTTGCTGACCGGGGTGTCGAAGCCGCCCAGTTCGGCGGCGGCGCCCTGTTTGAGGATCTGCACCTTGCCGCCGTCGGCCCGCAGGACCGCGTACGCGCCGAAGATGCCGCCGGTCGAGCGCGGTTCGGCCAGGTTCTGGAAGGCGAGCAGGTAGGTGCGCGGGCCGTCGGTGCCCAGCAGTGGTGGGAGCAGCACGGCACCGTGGCGGGCGGTGGAGGTGAGGTTGGCCAGCTTGCCCAGTTCGGTGCGCAGCTGCTCGACCGCATCGCGGACCGGTGCCTGGAGCCCGTCGGGACGGATCCCGGCGACCCGGACGCTGGCCTGCCGGACGGCGGTGTCGGCGGTGCTCAGTTCGGGTGCGGCGGCCTGCAAGCGGGTCAGGTCGAGTCGACCGGCCTTCGGCACCAGGCTGGCCAGGTCCAGCCGGAGCAGCGACGGGAAGGCGTGCCGGGCGAGGTCGTCGACGGCGGCGGCGATCTCGCGTACGGCGGTCAGGTCGTCACCGGCGTACGGCGTGTGCCCGGCCGCCCGCCAGGCCGGGTCGCCGGTGGCGGAGTGGGCCGCGCCGGCCTGGCTCTGGAGCGCGGACAGGGTACGGGCGGCCTGTTCGGAGTCCCCGGCGAGCACCTGCTGACCCAGTTCACGGGCGAGGCCGGCGGCGCTGAGCAGGTGGCCCCGCGCCTGCCAGCCGCGCAGCCCGAGCCAGCCGACGCCGAGGAACAGCAGGCAGGCGACCACCAGAACGCTGATCAGGGTACGTCGTAGCCGCGCTCTCGACCGGGACCGGCGGGACCGGTGTCGAGAGCGATGCATCGAGGCAGAAACGCCCTGCGTCACACCAACACACTCCATAGCTTGGGCAAAACGACCATAAGGATGTAATTGCTACAGATCTCTATAGCACGCTGATTTGTTGCTTCACTGTCGTACCGGCTTTTTATTGCCTATATGTGTCTAGTCGTGAGTAAAGCTCACGACGGATGCGGCAGCCGGGGCAACCGGTGCGGATCGCGGCGCCCGGCCGCTCGTTGCACCCGGTGGGCTACCGGCCATCCAGCGCGCCGGAGCAGCGAGGAGGAGACATGCTCGGCGGGGTGCTCATCGTGTGCCACGCGAACCTGTGCCGGTCCCCGATGGCGGAGTACGTCGCCCGGGACCTGCTGGCGCAACAGCTCGGCGGCGAGGCGTCGGCGGTCCCGGTCACCAGTGCCGGCACCCACGCGGTGCCCGGCTATCCGATGCACCCGCACGCCGCCCGGCTCACCGCCGAACGCGGCACCGACCCGGAGGCGTTCCGCAGCCGGCCACTGCACGCCGAGCAGCTGCGCACCGCCGGGCTCATCCTCACCGCGACCAGGGCACAGCGGACCACCTGCGTCTCGCTGGCCCCGTCCGCGCTGCGCCGTACGTTCACCCTGCGCCAGTTCGCCCGGCTCGCCACCGCGGCGGTCGAGCAGGGCTGGGCGGCTCCGGACGGTCACCGCGACCCGCTGCGGCGAC
This sequence comes from Micromonospora sp. NPDC049529, assembly GCF_055586685.1. Lineage (NCBI taxonomy): Bacteria > Bacillati > Actinomycetota > Actinomycetes > Micromonosporales > Micromonosporaceae > Micromonospora > Micromonospora sp. NPDC049529. The sequence continues at coordinate 22,063 of NZ_JBVJHT010000029.1, read as the reverse complement.
TCGACGCCGCCGTGGCGCTGGCCAGCCGGGCCCGAGCCGGTCTGCAACCTCCCGCCCGGCCGGACGACGACGACCTGACCGACCCGGTGGGACTGCCGATCGCGGAGTTCCGTCACTGCGTACGCGAAATCGAGCGCTCGCTGCGACCGACGGTGGGGCTCATCGCGGTATCCGGGTGAGTTCCTGGGTCGGTGTCGTGCCCACCGCGCGCGGATCCTGCCGCAGCGGGCCCCGCTCGTCCGGGTGCGGACCCTCCGGGGGCAGGTCGGCACCGGGCCAGTCGATCTCCTGGGCCGCCGGCACCGCCGAGACCGGCGCGGCCGGCGGCGGTTCCGCGACCATGGTCCGGTACATCTCGTACTGGTGGTTGTCCGACCTGGCCACCTTGGCCATGTTCAGCACGCAGCCGAGCACCCGCGCGGAGACCGCCTCCAGCGCCTCGGTGGCCGTCGCCACCTGCGCCCGGGTCGTCTTGCCGTGCCTGGTGGCGAGCAGCACCCCGTCGGTCTGCACCGCGACCACCGCGGCGTCGGTGACCGCCAGCAGCGGGGCGGTGTCGACGATGACGATGTCGGCCGACTCGCGCAGTGCCCGCAGCAGGTCCGCCATCCCCTTCGAGCCGAGCAGTTCGCTCGGGTTCGGCGGCATCGACCCACCGGGCAGGACCAGCAGTGACTTGTCCCCCCAGGGCTGCACCACGTCCGCGACGTCGACCTCGCCGATCAGCACGTCGGTCAGGCCGATGCCCGACTCCAGCCCCAGGTACTGGGCGATCTTCGGTCGACGCAGGTCGGCGTCGACCAGCAGGACCTGCCAGCCGGCCTCGGCGAGCGAGATCGCCAGGTTGCAGGAGAGGGTCGACTTGCCCTCGCCCTGGACCGAACTGGTCACCGCGATCACCCGCGCCGACTCGTGCACGTCCACGAACCGCAGGTTCGTACGCAGCTTGCGCATCGCCTCCGCCCGCGCGGACTGGGACGCGGTACCGACGATCAGTGGCGCGGTGAGCGCCTCGACGTCCCAGGGAATCTGGCCCAGCAACGGGCTGCCGGTCAGCTGCTGGAGGGTCGCACCGTCACGGACGGTGGTGTCGATCAGTCCCCGGAGCACGCAGAGCGCGATCCCGAGCAGCAGACCGAGCACACCGCCGACGGCGAGGTTGCGGGCCGGCCGGGGCGAGACCGGATCGGCACTGACCCGGGGACCGCTGACCGTCTCGATCTTCACCGGTGGTTCCTGTGCGCCTGGTGGGGTCTCCAGCCGCTGCACCAGTCCGACGAAGTGCGACGCCACCGCCTCGGTGAGCCGCAGCGACCGCGCCTGGTCGCTGTCGGTGACAGTGGCCCGGAGCAGTACGGTGTTCGCCTCCACCCGCGCACTGATCCGCCCCTGGATCTCGTCGGCGGTCAGTCCCACCGGTCCGTCGGCCACGATGGCCTGCGCGAGCCGGTCGCTGGTGAGCAGGTCGGCGTAGGACTTGACCCGTTGCTGGAGGAACAGGCCCCCCTGGTAGGCGTCGGTCACGCCCTGGCTCTGCGTCGTCACGAAAAACGTCACCGACGAGGTATACAGCGGCTCGGTACGCACGGTGACGAGGCCGGCGGCGCCGAGCCCGACCATCACCGTCGCCAGTACGAGCCACCAGCGTTGACGCACAACGGCGAGGTGGGTGCGCAGATCCATCAGGCCAGACCTCCCTATCTGCGGCATTAACGGTTGATCCGGCATGAGGGCGTTCACCACGCCCACGAACTCGGACAGTATGAAAAAGATCCATACCATCCATATTCAGTGCCGAACCGAATGTAAAGGACGCAACCGCCCTTGCACCCGGATTCGCCGCAACACGGCCGATATTGCCGAAGCCACCTTCGCCCGCCCCCCGCGTCGGGGGTCATCGATCACCGAACCCCCGGTACAGCCCCGGTCAGCGCGACGGCGGGTGGGCCTCACCCGGTGGGCGGGGCGAATCCTCGGTGTCCTCCAGGGACTCGGTCAGGCCCTCGGTGAAGTCGTCACCGGGCACCGCCACCTCCTCCGCCTCGTCGAGCTCGTCCGGACGGTTCGGCTCTTCCACCGCGGGCAGCGACGGATCACCGGCGAAGCCGTACTCGTTCGGCTCGTCGTGGCGGGCCCCGTCCCCGGGCTTCGGTTTCGTCATCGCCGCACGCCTCCTCCTCGGCCCCCGCCGGGTACGGCCGGGGCCACGTCGTGCCGGGCCGGACCGGCCCGAGCACCACTCACGGTAGGCACGGCGGAGACGGTGGGTTGGGAAACCCAGGCTTTGCCGCCGGACACCGCGACCGCCCTCGGCCACCCGACGCACCGCTGAGCCGGGGCCGAGGACGGCCGGGGCCGCAGGCTCAGCCGGACGGTGGCGGCGGGGCCGAGGCCGAGCCGGAGGGCTTCGGAGCCGCGCCGGGGTCGGGTCGCGGGCCGGTCGGGCCCATGCCGGTGGCCGGGCTCCCCAGGACCGAGCCGATCACCGTACGCAACAGCGCGATCGTCCCGGCGGTGGCGATGTCGGTCCAGTGCTCCGCCGACACGAGGCGGAGCAGGCTGGCCGCGGTCAGCAGGTCCAGCAGCAGCCGCAGCGCGGTGCGCCAGGAACGGACCGTCAGCAGTGTGACCACCCCCGACACCAGCGCGGCGGCGGTGATCACTCCGATCGCCATCGAGCGGATCACCGCTGTGCCGCCGGCCCGGAACCGGCGGGCGTCGAACCACGCGCGGCGATCTGGCGCTGCTCCTGCTCGATCTCGCGGCGCAGGAAGTAGTTCAACGCGGTCCGGATGGTGGCGATCGCCGCCAACTGCCCGATCTGGTTGAAGCTCGGGGCGACCGCCGTCCGCAGTACGTCCGCGGCCAGCTGGAATTCGAGGCCGAGGGTGAGGAAGCGACCCAGCACGAGCCGGATCGGGGTGAAGACCGCGGCGCTACGGTGCCGTACGCCCAGCACCAGGAACCGCAGAGCCGCCCAGACCGCCCCGACGAAGATCACGCACGCGCCCACCGCCTCGACGACGGTGACCAGCTCCTCGGAGACGTCACGCAGCAGATCCTCGAACAATCCGGCTCCCTCGGCCCGACCGGCGCACGTCACGCCGGACGGCGGATACCCCGGGTCGGGCCGAGTAGGCCGGATCGGCTCAGAGCAGTTGCTTCAGACCGTCGAGCAGCAGCCAGAGGCCGGAGAGCGCGAACAGCGCGGCGGCGCCGTACTTGATGACCTTCTCCGGGAGTCGACGGCCGAGTATCCGGCCGACCACGATGGCCAGCGCGTCCGCCGCGACCATGCCCACCGTCGAGCCCACCCAGGTGCCGAACCAGCCGTACTGGGTGGCCAGCGTGATCGTGGCGAGCATCGTCTTGTCGCCCAGCTCGGCCAGGAAGAACGCGACCGAGACGGCGATGATCGCCGACCGCTTGGTCCGTTCGGCCTTGGCCCGTTCCTCCTCGGTCAGCTTGTCGCCGCGCAGGGTCCACGCGCCGAAACCGAGGAACGCCACCCCGGCACCGAGCGCGATCCAGCCCGTGGGCAACGTCGCACCGAGCCCGTAGCCGATCGCCACCGAGGCGAGGTGGACCAGCGCGGTGGCGATCGTGATGCCGATCAGCACCTGCATCGGTTTGAACCTGGTGGCGAAGGTCAGCGCTATGAGCTGCGACTTGTCGCCCAGTTCGGCCACGAAGATCACGCCGAAGCTGACCACCAGGGCAACGAAAAAGCCCTCCATGAAAACCCTTCCCGGTCGGGACCGGGTCCAGGGCGCGATCGACCTCGACCCGGCTTGAACAGCCTGGTCGAAGGTCTCGCCCGCCTCACCGTGGTGAGGCCGCGTGGCCGGATGCTCGCGCACCAGTATGTCGACCACGACATTGGGAGCTACTCCCCTTCGCGGAACCGATCCTAACCGACCTCCCGTCGGTCGGGACGCCGGCCCGCCCGCGCGGCCGGCGTCCCCGGTGACGGTCGCGGTCAGGCCACCCGGGCGAGGACGAGCGCGAAGAGGTCCCGCTCGTCGGTCCAGCAGGACCGGACGACAAAACCGGCCGAGGCCAGCTCCGCGGTGATGCCCTCGGGCCGGAACTTCGCCGACACCTCGGTGCGCATCTCCTCCCCCTCCGCGAAGTCCACGTCGAGGTCGAGCACCCGGACCCGGCTCGGCCGGGTGGCCCGCAACCGCATCTCGATCCACTCGTGCTCCGGATCCCAGATCGCCACGTGCTCGAACGCGGCCGGATCGAAGTCCGCCCCCAGCTCCCGGTTGATCACCGCCAGGACGTTGCGGTTGAACTCGGCGGTCACCCCGGCCGCGTCGTCGTACGCGGGCACCAGCACCGCCGGGTCCTTGACCAGGTCCACCCCGAGCAGCAACCAGTCGTCGGTCTCCAGCGCCGACCGCATCGACCGCAGGAACTCGGCCCGCTCGACCGGCAGCAGGTTGCCGATCGTCCCGCCGAGGAAGGCCACCAGCCGGCTACCGCCGGTCGGCAGCCGGTCGAGCTGGTGGGTGAAGTCACCGACCAGCCCCCGCACCCGCAGGCCCGGGTACGCCCGCGCGATCTCGGCCGTGGACTGGCGCAACGCGCTGATCGAGACGTCCAGCGGTACGAAGGTGCCCAGCTCACCGTGCCGGGTGAACGCGTCCAACAACAGCCGGGTCTTCTCCGACGACCCCGACCCCAGCTCGATCAGCGTCTTCGCCCCGGTGATCCGGGCGATCCCGTCGGCGTGGTCGACCAGGATCGCCCGCTCGGTCCGGGTCGGGTAGTACTCCGGCAACCGGGTGATCTCCTCGAACAGTTCACTGCCCCGCGCGTCGTAGAACCACTTCGGCGGCAGCCACTTCGGCTGCGCGGTCAGCCCGAACCGGACATCCTCGCGCAGTGCCCGGGCCAGGTCCTGCTCTTCCAGATAGATCTCCAGCGGATCCGCGGTCACACCAACTCTCCTATCGGTCGCAGTTGCAGGTCGTCGGTGGTGGCGACGACCAGTTGGCCGTCCGGTACCCCGGTCCACGCCGGGTCGTCGTCGAGCGGCTCGGAGCTGATCAGCACCGAACCGGGGCCGGTGCGTACCGACAGGGCGTGGCCGGCGGTGGAGGCGACCGCCGTACGACCGTCGGTGAGCAGCAGGTTCAGCCGCGCACCCGGTACGGCGGCGGCGACCGTCCGTACGGTCGCGGCGATCGCCACCTCCGGTGGCGCACCGGTGCGCAGCCGGTGCCGGACCAGCGCCCAGAGCAGCGCCGCGTCGGTCGGCGCGTCGAGGGTGAGCAGGTCCCGGATCGGCAGCCCGTCGGCCAGCGGCACCAGGGCGTCCGGCCAGCCGGGCACCGCCCCGTTGTGGCTGAACAGCCACCTGCCCTCGGCGAAGGGTGCCGCCGCCGTCTCGACCACCGGCATCCCGACGGTGGCGGAGCGGACCGCCGCCAGGACCGCCCCGGACCGGGTCGACGCGGCCAGCGCGGGCAGCGCCCCGTCCGCCCAGATCGGGATCGCCCGGCGGTAACGTACCGGCTCCGGGTCCTCGGCGTACCAGGCGACGCCGAAGCCGTCGGCGTTGACGGTCCCGCCGCCGCGCATGTCCCGGGGAGCCCAGGACTGCCGGACCAGCCCGTGCGGCGGGTCGAGCAGCAGGGCGGCCAACGGCACCGGTGGACCGAGGTAGGCCAGGTGCCGGCACATCAGCCGGCACCCGAACGCCTCGGGCGGTGAGCGTACGCGTGCCGTTGCCTCACGCGGCGGTCTCTTCCGGTCGGGGGTCACGGGCGCAGCGGAAGCCGCTGAAGATCTGGCGCCGGATCGGCAGGTCCCAGTTACGGAAGGTGCCCCGGCAGGCCGACCGGTCGGTGCCGAACGAACCACCCCGCAACATCCGGTACGAGTTGCCGAAGAAGACCTCCGAATACTCCCGGTACGGGAACGCGGCGAAGCCCGGGTACGCCTCGAACCCGCTCGACGTCCACTCCCACACGTCCCCGATCAGCTGGTGTACGCCGAGCGGCGACGCCCCCGCCGGATAGGCGCCGACCGGTGCCGGTGCCAGGTGCCGCTGGCCGAGGTTGGCCTGCTCCGGACCGGGATCGGCGTCGCCCCACGGGTACCGCCGCGACCGGCCGGTGGCCGGGTCCCAGCGGGCCGCCTTCTCCCACTCGACCTCGGTCGGCAGCCGCTTGCCGGCCCAGGCCGCGTACGCCTCGGCCTCGTAGAAGCAGACGTGCACCACCGGCTCGTCCAGGACCAGCGGGGAGTACCGGCCGAAGCGGACGTAACCCCACTCGGACCCGTCGTGCCGCCAGTGCAGCGGCGCGGTCAGTCCCGCCTCCTGCCGGTGCTGCCACCCCGGCCCGCTCCACCAGCGCTCGTTGTCGTAACCGCCGCCGGTCACGAACGCCAGGTACTCGCCGTTGGTCACCGGAGCCGCGTCGATGAAGAACTCCGGTACGTCGACCACGTGCGCGGGACGTTCGTTGTCCAACGCCCAGGGGTCGGTCGAGGTGCCCATGGTGAACCGGCTGCCGGGCACCCGTACCTCGCCGGAGACCGGGACCACGGCCGCCGGTGGCGGGGGCGCGGCGAGGGCCGGCGGACCGATCCGCAACTGGTGGGTGGCGAGCATCGTCTCGTCGTGCTGCTGCTCGTGCTGCACGATCATCCCGAACGCGAAGCCGTCGGTCACCAGCCGGCGGCTGTCGAACCGGATCCCGTCGAGCAGGTCGAACACCTTGTCCCGGACCGTGACCAGGTAGGACCGGGCCTCGTCCGGTCGCAGCAGCGGCAGCGCCGGCCGGTCCCGGCGGGGTTGTTTGAACGCGTCGTACAGGTCGTCGATGTCCCGGCGGACCGGCTCCCGGCCGCCGACGTCGCGGACCAGCCAGAGTTCCTCCTGGTTGCCGATGTGGGCCAGGTCCCAGACCAGCGGCGACATGATCGGCGAGTGCTGACGCATCAGCTCGGTCTCGTCGACCGCCTCGGTGAGCAGCGCGCTGCGGCTACGGGCCCGTTCCAACTCGCCCGCGATCCGCACCCGGAGATCCTGGTCCGATTCCGCAGAGATCATGGTCGTCTCCTGTCCGCGGCGCCCAGTCGCCGCTGCACGATGTCGCTGATCCGGTCGCGGGTCTCCGGCTCCAGGTCGGTGCGGTCCACCGCCGCCAGCGCCACCCGCAGTACGGCGGCGGCGGCCCTCGCCAGCGCCGGGTCGGCCAGGCCGCGCCGGGCCGCCGCGTCCCAACGGTCGAGTACCGGCTCGCACGCCTCCCGGGCGAGGCCGAGCGCGTGGTCGTCGCCGAGCAGCGCGGCGAGCACCCCGACCGGGGCGATCCACTCACCGGGTGGCTGCGCGTCGAGGTAGCGGACCTCCAGGTAGCCGCGGGCCCGTACCGGGGGAAACAGGGTGCTGATGTGGTAGTCGAGATCCTCCTCGGTCGGCGGCCGGGGCAACGCGCCGTCGATCCAGTCGCGGAAGGTGATCCCGACCGGCACCAGCCAGTCCCGGCCGGGCTGTCGTACGCAGAGCAGTGGCGCACCGAGCGCGTAGGCCGACCAGGCGGTGACCGGGTCGGCCCCGGCGCGGGCGGTGGTCCAGGCGGGCCGGGTCCGGGGCGGGTCGATGGCGAACCAGGCCGCCATCCGGGCCGAGGCCCAGCCGCTGTCGCCGCCGGCGTGGTGCCGGGCGGTCGCGAACGCGGCGAGCAGCGGTGGTCCGAGCCAGTGCAGCGCGTCCCACCGGGTCCGGAAGCCCTCCTGGGTGCCGGCGTCGAGGCAGACCTGGAGGCCGGCGGTGCTGTACATCATGGTCCGCCCGGCCGGGCCGCGCCGGTCGAAGGCGGTCCGCATCGCGCGGTAGCGGGGAGTCTCCACCACGGGGGTGGGCGGGCGGTACGGGTCGATGCCGCTGTGGCCGAGAGTCAGGCCGGCGGTCGCCAGCAGTTCGGTGAGCCGATCGATGTCGGTGCCGGTGTCGGCGTACAGGGCGCGTAGTGAGCGGTGGGGGGCGGAGGAGATCTCGACCTGCCCGCCGGGCTCGACGCTGACGGTGCCGTGTCCCGGCAGCGCCAACGGGGTGGCGGCCGGATCGAGGGTGCGTGGTGCGTGCGGTCCGAGGGCGGCCCGTAGTCGGTCCGGTTCGACCGGTCGGGCCGGGTCCGTACGGTCGTGAACGGTCCATTCCAGTTCGACGCCGCTGAGCATCGGTGGTCCGGTCTTGAAGCAGATTTTCGCCAGGTAGCCCTCCGCGTCGGACAACTCGCGCAGGACGGCCGGCGTGTCGAGTTCGGCCGGTATCACGACATCGATCTCCCTACGCTCGATCGACTGGAACTACCCTCGCCGTCGGTTTTCAATCCGACCCTCACCGGCCAGGCTGTCGGGAGCGCCACCTCCTCGTGTCTATCAGACGAACTCCGACCCTCAGCGCGAAACGGGCTCACGATCAGTGCGCCGCTATCGCCGGGGTGTAACCGTGGGTGCCGAGCGCCTCCCCCATCCCGCGGTAAGCGTCCACGTCCGGCGGCAGCCAGGTGTCCAGGCCGTCGACGTACCGGTTGAACATGCAGAAAGCGGCGGCGATCAGCACGGTGTGGTGGATGGCCTGGTCGTCGGCGCCCTCGGCCCGGGCGGCGGCGACCTCGGCCTCGGTGACGGAACGGCCGCCGGCCTGTACCTTTCCGGCGATGGTGAGCAGGGCCTGAAGCTTCGCGCTGACCGGTGCCCGGTCCCCCTCGGCGCGGACCAGGTCGACGGTTCGGGCCGAGGGCCCGAGCATGAACCGGGCCGCCGCGCTGTGGCTCTCCACGCAGAACTCGCACTCGTTGAGGTTCGAGACGTGGACCGCGATCAGCTCGCGCTCCTCGGGCGTCAGCGACGAGGGCCCGCGCAGCAGCACCTGCGCGAGGGCCAGCAGGGGTTGTGCGGTCTCCGGGTACTGGGCCAGCGGTCCGCTGATTCCGGGCAGTCCTTCGGGCAGTTCGATGTGCGCCATGGTCGCCTCTCGGTCGTCGGTGGGACGTCTCCGCGCTCGGTCGGGCGGACGCTCGTGACGCCCGTCGACCCAGACAACAATTACCATCGATCGATCCAGGACCCAACCGCTCCGGTGCTCCACCGTGGATCGAGGAGTGACCGGACCCCGAGTTGGGTAGGAGATGATCGTGCTGGCCCCGGGAGTCCTCCTCAACGACCGCTACCGACTCGACACGCGCCTCGCCACCGGCGGGATGGGTGACGTCTGGCGCGGGACGGATCTGCTGCTCGACCGAGAGGTCGCGGTCAAGATATTGCTGCCTGCCCTGGTGGCCGAGCCGGACTTCATCACCCGCTTCCGGGCCGAGGCCCGGATGATGGCCGCCCTGCACCACCCCGGAATCGTACAGGTGTACGACTGCGGTGAGCAGGTGTTCGACACCGGTGGTCAGGCCGACTACCTGGTCATGGAGTACGTCGACGGCGAACCGCTGTCCCGGCAGATCGAGTCGGCCGGCCGGCTCGGCGTCGTACCGACCCTGTCGGTGGTGGCGCAGACGGCACGGGCCCTGGACGCCGCCCACCGCAGCGGCATCGTGCACCGGGACGTGAAACCGGGCAACCTGCTGATCCAGCCGGACGGCACGGTGGTCCTGGTCGACTTCGGGGTGGCCCGCTCCGCCACCATGACCCGGATCACCAGCACCAACGCCGTCCCCGGCACCGCGCTCTACATGGCTCCGGAGCAGGCGGCGGGCCGCCCGGTGTCGCCCGCCACCGACATCTACGCCCTCGGCGCGGTGACCTACCACTGCCTCACCGGGCAGCCGCCGTACACCGGTCGGACCGCGCTGGACGTCGCGATCCAACACCTGCACGACGACCCGCCGACCCCGCCGGCGGACCTGCCCGCACCGGTCGCGGCACTGATCACCCGGGCGTTGGCGAAGAAGCCCGAGGACCGTTATCCGAGCGCGGCGGCGTTCGCCGAGGCGGCCGAGGCCGCCGAGGCCGCCCTGGCCGGAACGGCCACCGCACCGGTCGCCGGGATCGCCGCCGTCGGTGGTGCGGCCGCCGGTGGCATCGCGGGTGCGGGACCGGCCGGTCCGGACGGTGGTGCGGGTACGGGCACGTTGCCCGAGATGCCGGTCGTGGTCGCTCCCGTCGACGGGGTGGCCGGCGGCCCGGCCGGTGTGCGCCCGAGTCGGCCGTCGCGTCGCCGGGGTGTGCTGCTGGCCGGTGCCGCCGCACTGCTCGCCGGCGGTGCGCTGTTGGGCGTACTCGGGTTCGGGCTCGGCGACGGCACCGAGCGGCAGAAGTCGCCGGTCGCGCCGAGCGCCACCGGGGCGGCACCCGAGGCCGGCCCGAGCGCGGGTGCCGGCGAGGAGGCTCCCGCGCCGACCGGGCGTACCTCCGGCGCCCCGGCGCCCGACGCGCCCTCGGGGCCGGCGCCGACCGCCGGGCCCACGGCTTCGGCCAGTGCCGCGCCGAGTGCCACCCCGAGCCCGGAGCCGACGACCGCCCGGCCGACGGCGAGCCCGACCGAGGCGGAGCAGACCCCGGCGGCACCCGAGACCGACCCGCCCGCCACGCCCGACGCGCCGGCCGGGCCCCAGGTCCCGGTGGCCTCGCCGGGCGTCCCCTGACCTTCCCGAGGGCGAACAGCGATCGGCCGGATGGCCGCCGATCAAACCCGAAAACGCTAATAATCCTGTTTCAAACTTCTGCCATCATAAGTCGCCATAAAGTGCGGGTTACCTGGTTACAGCCCTAGGAGCCCCGCATGAGCGTTGAGAAGCTGGTCGTCATCGGACAGGGATATGTCGGCTTACCCCTGGCGATCCGGGCGGTGGAGGCCGGCCTCGACGTCGTCGGTCTCGACCTGGACGACAGCCGGGTGAAACGGCTCAGCGCCGGGGAGTCGTTCATCGAGGACATCTCCACCAGCCGGCTCGGTGCCGCGCTCGGCACCGGGCGGTACCGGCCGAGCAGCGACTACGCCGACGCGAAGGACTTCGACGTCTGCGTCATCAGCGTGCCGACCCCGCTGCGCGACGGCGCCCCGGACCTGAGCTACGTCGAGCAGGCCGGTACGGCCATCGCGCCGTACGTCCGGCCGGGCTGCACGGTCATCCTGGAGTCGACCACCTACCCCGGCACCACCGAGGAACTGCTCCGGCCCCTGTTGGAGGATGCCACCGGCCTACAGAGCCCCGGCGACTTCCACCTCGGCTACAGCCCGGAGCGGATCGACCCCGGCAACCCGACCTGGCGGCTGGAGAACACCCCGAAGGTCGTCTCCGGGGTGGACGCCGACGCCCTCGCCCGGGTCGACGGCTTCTACCGGCGGATCGTGGAGCAGACCGTCACCGTCGACTCGACCCGGGTGGCCGAGCTGACCAAGCTGATCGAGAACACCTTCCGGCAGGTCAACATCGCGCTGATCAACGAGCTGACGATGTGCGCCAGCGAGCTGGGGGTCGACGTGTGGCAGGCGATCGACGCCGCCTCCACCAAACCGTTCGGTTTCATGCCGTTCCGGCCCGGTCCCGGGGTCGGCGGCCACTGCCTGCCGATCGACCCCTGCTACCTGTCCTGGCAGGTCAAGCGGACGTTGGGGCGGCAGTTCCGGTTCGTCGAGCTGGCCAACGACATCAACCACGAGATGCCGCAGCACGTGGTCGGACGGCTCATGGTGGGCCTGAACAAGCGGGAGCGGACGATCAACGGTGCCCGACTGCTGCTGATCGGCCTCGCGTACAAGAAGAACACCGGGGACATGCGGGACTCCCCCGCCGTCGAGGTGGCCGCCCGGTTGCGATCGCTCGGCGCCGAGGTCCGCGCGGTCGAGCCGTACGCCGAACCGCACCACATCCCGGCCGGGGTGACCGTGGTGGACCTGACCGAGGCCGAGGTCGACGCCGCCGACGCGGTGCTGATCGTGACCGATCACGACGGACTCGACTACGACATGATCGACCGGACCGCCAGTTATGTCTTCGACAGTCGCAACCGGTGCCGGGGGCGCGAGGTCGAACGGCTCTGACGACCTGCACACCCTCGGGCGCGCGCCTCCGACCCGGAATCGGTCGACGGGACGGGGTCAGAGGACCTGGAAACCGAGGGTCTGGGCGACCACCACCGCCTGGGCGGCGTCGATGATGGCGTCGCTCAGTTGGGCGGTGCTCGGATCGAGCGCGCTCAGGTCGCTGCCGCGCAGGTCGCACCGGACGAGGTTGACGCCGCCCAACTGGGCGCCGGAGAGGTCGACGTCGACCAGGGCCGCCTCGGCACAGTTGGCGGCGGTCAGATCGACCTCGCGCATCCGTACCCCGGTGAAGGTGACGCCGCGCAGATCGGCGCCGGAGAGGCCGACGAACGACCAGTCGCCGCCGGACACCCGCAACGGGCGCAGCGCCGAGTCGACGAAAGTGCTGCCGACGAGCTTGCAGCCGGTGAACTCGGCCTCGAAGAGGTTGCAGCGGGTGAAGGTGCAGCGCAGGAAGGCCGAGTCGATGTGCCGGGAGGCGTTGAACGTGACGTTGCCGAAGGTGCAGCCCTGGAACACGGTGCCCCGCGTCGAGGACTCCATCAGGTCGACGCGGTGGAAGGTGCAGCCGACGTAGGTGGTGTCGGTGAACTCGTCGCCGTACCAGTCCTGGTCGCGGAAGGTTTCACCCTCGATCGTCTTCGTCACCACGGCAGCCTAGTGTCGGGGTACGACACGTCCGCCCGACCGGGAACGGACCGGGCGACTCAGACGGCCGGCACCGGCTCCGGGGCGTACCGGGACCGGGTGCGGTACCAGCGGACGGTCTGCGCCAGACCGTCGTCGAGCGGCACCGGACGGATCGCCGGGAACAGGGCGGTGAGCCGGGTCGAGTCCGCCTGCGACTCGCGTACGTCGCCCACCCGCGCGGGACCGTGCGCGACCTCCACCGGATGGCCGACCAGCGAGGCGAGCTTGCCGATCAGGGCCAGCAGGGAGACCCGGTTGCCGTACGCGAGGTTGACCGGCACCGTCGAGGTGACCCGGCGCACGACCGCGTCCGTGAGCACCTGGGCGACGGTGCCGACGTAGGTGAAGTCGCGGCTCTGCGCCCCGTCACCGTGCACGGTCAGCGGCTCGTTGCGCAGCGCGGAGTCGACGAAGGCCGGGATGACCGCCGCGTACGCGTGCCCGACCGACTGCAACGGCCCGTAGACGTTGAAGAACCGCAGCGCGAGGGTGGGCACGTCGAAGGCCGAGTGGTACGCCAGCACCTGCGCCTCGGCGGCGAGCTTGCTGGCCGCGTACGGGCTCATCGGCCGGGTGGCGAGATCCTCGTGCTTGGGCAGTGCGGCCACGGAGCCGTAGACCGACGACGACGAGGCCGCGACCAGGTACGTCCCGGCTCGGCGGCATGCCTCCAGCAGGTAGAGGGTGCCGGTCGCGTTCGCCTCGTGGCTGGCCACCGGGTCGGCCAGGGATCGGGGCACCGACGGGCGGGCGGCCAGGTGGATGACCGCGTCCACGCCCTCCACCAGCTCGTCGATCAGCGGGCGGTCCAGGATCGACCCGGTCACCAGCCGGACCGGGAGGTCGGCCAGATTGGCCTCGAAGCCGGTACTGAGGTCGTCCACCGCCACGACTTGTCCGATTTCCGGCCTATCTACCAACTCTCGACAGGTGTTCGCACCGATAAAGCCGGCTCCGCCGGTAACGAGGACTCTCACCCGATATCCCTCTCTGCATGGAACGAGTTAAACAGCCTGGACGTCGGGCGATACCGGATCACTGAACCGCTTATGCAGCCCCAGACCTGTTGATAAACGATCATGTCGTACGAAATCAGGGTTTGTCGTCATAGCGATGGTATATGGCCTATGGTGCTCAACGGGGCCGAATTCCACCGAGACTCGCAGTACCACAGCGAGCGCTACAGAAGGGACGTTCCATGCCACGCGGCACGATTCTGGTCACCGGCGGCGCCGGTTTCATCGGCTCGCACCTGGTGGACGCGCTACTGGCCCGAGGCGACCGGGTGGTCGTCCTGGACAACCTCTCCACCGGGCGGATCGCCAACCTGGACCAGGCATCGACCCACCCTGACCTGCACTTCGTTCAAGGTTCGGTGCTCGACGAACTGGTCGTCGACGAACTGGTGCACCGGTGCGACACCGTGGTCCACCTGGCCGCCGCGGTCGGCGTCAAACTGATCGTGGAGCAGCCGCTCAAGTCGCTCACCACGAACATCCGCGGTTCGGAAATCGTGATCGAGGCGGCCCACCGCTACCGCCGGAAGATCCTCATCGCCAGCACCTCCGAGGTGTACGGCAAGAACTCCCGTGGCCCACTGGCCGAGGACGCCGACCGGATCCTGGGCAGCCCCGCCGTGGTGCGCTGGGCGTACAGCACCGCCAAGGCGGTGGACGAGATCCTCGCCAACGCTTACCACAAGGAGCGCTCACTGCCGAGCATGGTGGTCCGACTGTTCAATGTGGTCGGTCCCCGACAGAGCCCGGCGTACGGCATGGTCATCCCGCGTCTGGTCCGCCAGGCGGTCCGGTCCCAGCCGCTGACCGTCTACGGCGACGGATCGCAGACCCGCTGCTTCGCGCACGTGACCGACGTGGTCGGCGCGCTGATCGGCCTGCTCGACTGCGAGGCGGCGATCGGCGAGACGGTCAACGTCGGCTCCCCCGCCGAGATCAGCATCCTCGATCTCGCCTGGCGGATCGTGAAGGCCACCCGAAGCACCTCCGACGTGCGGCTGGTCCCCTACGAGACGGCGTACGGCGCCGGCTTCGAGGACATGGTCCGCCGGGTCCCCGACATCACCAAGCTCAACCGCATGATCGGGTGGACGCCCACCCGGACCCTGGACGACATCCTGCGCGAGACCGTCGCCGAGGCGCGCGCCGAGGAGGCCGCCCGTACCCAGATGCTGCCGGCGTGACCATGCCACTGCCGGCCACCGAGACCGTCATCGGCGCACTCGCCGCGCTGCTGCTGGTCGCCGTACTCGTGGAGCCGGCGCGGCGGGTGGCGCTGCGCTGCGGCCTCACCGACCGACCCGCGCCGCACAAGGCACACCGTCGCGTGACGCCGTACCTCGGCGGGGCCGCGATCGTCGTCGCCACCCTCGCACCGACCGTGGTCCTCGTGGACCTCGACCGGTCCCGGATCTGGCTGGTGCTCGGTGCCGCCCTCGCCATCGCCGCGCTCGGCCTGGTCGACGACGCCCGTACGCTGCGGCCGAGCACCCGGATGGCGGTCGAGGCGCTGGTCGCCACCGCCGTGGCGCTGGGCGGCGTACGGCTGCACCTGGTCGGCCAGGACCAGCTCGACCTGCTGCTCACCGTCGGTTGGATCATCACGGTGACCAACTCGTTCAACCTGCTGGACAACACCGACGGGGCGTTGGCCACGGTGGCCTGCGCGACCTCGGTGCCGCTGTCGGTCTTCGCCGTCGTCGCCGGCCAGCCCGACCTGGCCCTGCTGCTGCTCTGCCTGGCCGCCGCCTGCACCGGGTTCCTGCTGCACAACGCCGCACCCGCACGGATCTTCATGGGCGACAGCGGGTCCCTGTTCATCGGCTTCCTCATCGCGACCGGCGCGGCGTTGGTCACGCCCGGACGGGCGGCCGTGGACCGGTCCTCGATCCTGCTGCTGATCGTCTTCGTCGCGGCCGTCGACACCGGACTCGTGCTGGTGTCCCGGCAACTGGCCGGCCGGTCGTGGCTCCAGGGCGGCACCGACCACGTCGCGCACCGGCTGACCCGCACCGGCGTCGGGCCGCACGCGCTGCTCGGCACGCTCTTCATGGCCACCTCGACCGCCGGGCTGATCGCGGTGCTGGTCTCGGCCGGGGTGGTGGCCGGCAGCACCGCCCTGCTGGGGGCGCTCGGGGCGGCAGCCATGCTGATAGTGCTGCTGTTGCAGGTGCCGTCCGGCTACGGACAACCCGCCCGGCACGCCCAACGGACAACCGGCACGCCCGGCCAGCGGGCCCACGACACGGTGCGAGGTTGAGCGACGGTGGACGGGGTGCCCATCTCGGCTCGCCGCCGACAGGGCGGTGAGGTCGGGTGAAGGACGGCCTCGAATTCGTCTTCGACGACATCACCCCTCGGCCGCCGGAGGGACCGGACGATCCGGACGGGCACCGCTGGGCCCGGCGGCTGCGCCGGCTCGCGCTGACCGCGACCATCCTGGTGGCGGCCGGCACGGTCGGCGTGCTCGCCACCGGCTACCTCACCAGTTCCGATCTGTCCGGCCGGGTCTCCCGGCTCGGCGAGGTGTTCGGCGGCGTCGAGAGCGCCCATCGGCCGGTCACCGCCGAGGCGGTGACCGGCGGCCGGACCATCCTGGCCATCGGCGCCGAACTGCGCGGACCCGACCCCGACGAGGGCCGCGGTGGCAGTCCGGGCGTCGACCCGGACATCGGTACGACCGCCGGTGTGCCGAGCGGGCCGGCCGGCTCCGCGCCCGACGGCTCCGGCGGCGGTGTCGACGACCCGACCGGTGACGCTGACAACGCCCGGGGGGCCGCCGAGCCGATCGCCGCTCCCGTCGACGTGCCCGCTCCGAGTCCGGTCGGGCCGGCACCGGCCGGAGCGGTCATGCTGATCCGCTTCGACCCCCGGGACGACTCGGCCTCGGTGATCTCGATTCCGCACGCGACCAGGGTGGACGTGCCCGGTCACGGCCGTACGACCGTCGCGGCGGCACACGCGCTCGGCGGTCCGACCCTGCTGGTACGGACGGTCGAACAGCTCACCTCGGTACGCATCGACCACTTCATGGTGGTCGACTTCGACGAACTCGCCCCCGTGGTGGACGTCCTCGGCGGGGTGGACGTGACCGTCGCCGCCGCCATCGTCGACCGCAACGGGGTGGGGTTCCGCGCCGGTGTGAACCATCTGGACGGCGCCCGGACACGGGCGTACCTGCGGCAGCCGGACGACCTGCCGCACGGGACGGTCGACCGGATCCAGCGCCAGCAGAACCTGTTCCGGGCGGTGCTGACCAGGATCGCCTCGACTCCGCCGGACGCCAACCCGCTGGAGGGTTACCGTCTGGTCGACGCGGTGACCCGCGCGGTCTCGGTCGACGACCGCTTCGGCCGGGACGAGCTGCGCGATGTCGCGCGGGCGGCGGCCGGGGTGAGGCGGGAGAACATCTGGTTCCTCACCGCACCGACCGACACCACCGGCGGCGTCGCGGAGGGAGCGGTGCCGGCGGCGTACCTCGACCTCGAACCCGAGCGCAGCGTCCGGCTCTGGCAGGCGTTCAAGACCGGCACCGTCGGCGAGTACGTCGCCGCGTATCCGGAGGACGTGCTCAGCACCAACCCCCGATGACCGGGCGCCGCCGGTAGCAAACGCTCAACCGGCGAGCCGCCCAGCCGGCCGGTTGCTCAGCCGGTCAGCACGGCGACGATGGTGGTACCCGGTGCGAACCGGCCGGCAGCGACCAGGGCGAAGATGCCGTACATCATCTTCGCCGGGTAGATCGGGTCGAGGATCGGGCCGTGCCGGGCAGCGAAGTCGGCGATGAAGGCCGCCAACTCGGGGCGGCGCTTCGCGTACCCGCCGAAGTGGAAGTCGTACTCGATCCGCCAGTTCGCGGTGACCGATCCCGAGGCCGCGCGCTGTAACCGCTCCACCTCGGCGGCCAGGAACTGCCCACCCCGGAGCACCGAGAAGCCGATGGCGGACCGGCCCGGCGGCAGACCCGCGGCGACACCGGCGAGCGTGCCACCGGTGCCGACCGGTACGCAGATGACGTCGAACGGCTCGGTGATCTCGGCCGGCAGCTCGGCGCAACCGCGTACGGCGAGCGCGTTGCTGCCGCCCTCCGGCACCAGGTAGTGCTCGCCGAACTCCGACCGCAGCCGGGCCAGCAGCTCCGGCGCCTCCTTGTCGCGGTAACTCGCCCGGTCCAGGTACGTCAGCCGCATGCCCCGGCTCACCGCGTACGCCAGGGACGGGTTCAGCGGAAGGTGCTGCTCGCCCCGGATCACCCCGACGGTGGCGAACCCGAAGTACGCGCCGGCCGCCGCGACCGCCCGGATGTGGTTGGAGTACGCCCCGCCGAAGGTCACCAGCGTGGAGAAGTCCCGCTCCCGCGCCGCCAGCAGGTTGTGCTTCAGTTTGCGCCACTTGTTGCCCGGCAACTCGGGATGGATCAGGTCGTCCCGCTTGAGCAGCAGCCGTACGTCATGGCGCGCCAGCCGATCGTCAACCAGTTCGGTCACCGGCGACGGCAACCGCAGCCGGACCTCCCGGCTCCACCACGTCTCGTCCGTCATCCCGTCAGCCTCCGATGCGAACACCGGTCGAGGCGAGCACGACCCCGACGCCGACGACAGAAACGTCACCCCTGCACCTCGTCCAGGAAAGCTCCCGGGCGACGTGCAGGGGACGGCATCACTGGCGGTGTCCGCAAAGGACGCCCGAGACGGGTGCTCAGCGGGTCTTTGCGAGTCCGACGAACGCGCGCCACGCCTGTGGCCCGAAGGTCAGCGTGTCGCCGTCACGGTCCTTGCTGTCCCGGACGAGCACGCGACCGGGGAGGTTGTCGGCGACCTCCACGCAGTTGCCGCCCGTACCGCCGCTGCGGCTGGACTTGCGCCACCGGGCGCCGGTCAGGTCTGCCATGTCGCCGCTACTTTCCTGATGGGGTCCATGCTTTGCGAGGTGGGGAGGGCTACGACAACTCGGGACGAATCAGGTCGTCCTGCTTGGGAAGCAGCCGTCCGTCGTGCCGCGCCAGTCGGCCGTCATCAGTTGGGTCAACAACGCCCTCGTACCGGCTGGCGGGTTCGCGTCGTCGGGGCGTGTTCAGTGCTGCTTCGCCAGGCCGACGAACGCGCGCCACGCGTCCGGCCCGAAGGCGAGCACCGGCCCCGTGACGTCCTTACTGTCCCGTACGCCCACGACGCCGGGGAGGTTCTTCGCCACCTCAACGCACGTCGACCCGCCGTTGCCGCTACGGGTCGACTTCCGCCAGATGGCGCCGGTCAGGTCTGCCATGTCGCCGCTGCTTCCTTGATGAGGTCGATGGTCTGCGAGGTAGGGAGGGCCACGGCCCGGAGGGCTTCCCACTTGGCTACGAGGGTATCAATGTCGCTGGGCTGGTTGACTACGCGCGCCTGCAGCGGGTCATCCAGGTGAGCCGCCTCTCCATCCGGGCCCTTTGCCAGAATGAAGCCCCCAGCAAGTCCAGCATGGCCCCCGGCGGTGAGCGGCACCACCTGAATATGCACGTGGACACGTTCAGCCATCTCCAGGAGATGCCCGCACTGCGCAGCCATGATCGCAGGGTCGCCCACGCACCGCCGTAGGGTCGCCTCATCCACCAGAGCGAAGAACTGCGGAGGCCTCGGTCCCGCAAGGATCGCCTGACGCTCCATACGCGACGTCACCCGCTCATCGACGCTGTCGGCAGCGAACAACCCGCCCCAGCCGACGACCGCCCGCGCGTACGCCTCGGTTTGCAACAGGCCCGGCACGAGCGTCGGTTCAAACCACCGGAGTAGTCGCGCGTCCCGCTCATGTTCGATCCACTCACGTAACCAGGTCGGATCGCGACGTTTCAGAACGTCCGGCCAAAGGTCCTCTACGGTCCGGTTGACGAGCGCCGCAACCTGGGCACGATGCCGCGTCTGTGGAATCCGTCCAGGACTTACCCACTTGGCCGCTGTCTTGGGGTCTACCCCGATCTGAGCAGCAAGGGATTGCGCCGTCGCGCCCGCTTCGATCATGGCGACTTTAAGGGCGTGGTTCATTCCGTCTCCCTTTTGGACGAACCGATCGTCACAAGAACCTACCGCAACGCTGTGTGTTGGTTCCACAACGCAAGGCAGGGTGATTCGAGAGGAGGCGTGGCCGGTGGGGGTTCTAGCCCGGCGGCTACGTCGAACGGGGGCGGCCCCACTCGAAGAGCAACGTGGGGCCGCCCCTTCCCGAAGCCGAGGAGGTGTCGCATTGTTCGTTTTCCGATTGCGGGGGTCATTCTGGCCGTGGTCACGCGAGGCCGTCGCGCCACAGCCACCCGCCCCACCACCGCCCGCACACGCGCGCCCGGCTTGGGCCGAGAAGCCGACGGCGAACCTCGGGCCGTTGCTCACGCTCGGGCAGCGGATGGGTTATCGCGTTCCCCGTAACGGCGGCCGGCATGCCAGGTAGGGCGTTCGTTCAGGTCGGCGATGTCGTCAACGCCGAGGCGGGTGACTACCGCCGAACCGTCGCGCCCGCCTACGAGGACAGCATGGGTGATCTTCACCTACGCGTGACGCACGTACGGATGGACGGCGGGGCGTACGACACCGAGTGGGTCACCGTGCGCGGCATCGAGATGCCAATGGGGCAACCCGAACTACCCGAGGCCGAGTACGTGATCCGGCGTAGCACCCTGGTGGATGTCGAGCGACCGGCGCTGACGGGACCAGAGTGGTGACCGACGGTCGGTCGATGGCGGACACGGTTGCCCCGCACATGCCGATACCGCAACTCTGGATCTGCCGGGTCGACGCGTACCCGTGGCCGTGCGCGGACGCCCGCCTGAACCTCCTCGCCGCCTTCCACGGCCAGACACTCGCCCTGAACCTGTACCTCGCCCCAATGTTCGTCGAAGCCCTCACCGACCTCTGCGCGATCGACGCCAGCCCGGACGGCCCACCGGACCCCCGCGCGATCTTCAAACGGTTCATGGGCTGGGTGCCGGTGCGAGGGCAGTGATGGGCGGACTTCTGAAGATCACGGTCAATCTGACCCCTCGTGCCGCCGACGCCCTCGAAGCGCTGTCGACGCGGCGCACGAAGACCGAGGCCGTGAACGCGGCGTTACTGCTGTTCGCCCGACTGGAGGAAATCGCACCGGGCGGTGAGTACGTGGTCACCCCGGCGGACGGCACCCGGCACCGCATCATCCAACTGACCTGAGCCCACCCCGGATCGGCCCGCCCCGGGGCAACCCGTCGTCTTCCCCGAGGACGGCCCTGGGGCGGGTCCTCAATTGCACAGCGGAACGTACGACGCGTCAGTTATATACATCTTCTTTGATGTACGTACATCAAAGAAGATGTACGAATCGAAGGCGTCAGTTTCCCTGGAGGCGCCAGGTTGGCGCGCGGCAACAGAAACGTCATCCCCTGGCGCCTCGCCATGGCAAGCTCACAAACGACACGCAGGGGACGACGCCACTTTCGGTCTCCGCGCCGCGCGCCGTCGCGAGCATCGCGCGCAACAGTTCGGGGTCGGCAGGCCGGTCTACTCGGCGTTACGTTCCGCGGCGGCATGCCACCAGCCAGGTGGGGTCGGCCCGGTGACGGTCGCGCTCGGTTGGTCGGGGTGCAGCCCGAGCCGGCGTAGAGCGGCAGCCCGGATGCGGACATCGAACCAGCCCTGCCAGTGACCGTCAAGGCCAGCCCTACAGACCAGACCCCAGTAGATCTCGTCCGACTCGAAGGGCATCCAATCGATGCCCCGGTCACGCAGTCAACCGCGAGCGGCAGCCAACGGCTGCGGACAGCCGGGGGTGTTCTCGTAGGCCGCGATGGTCACCCAATCATCGTTCACAGTGACCATGATGCCTGGGCGAACCAGCACCGACCACGCCTGCGACGCAAGACCGAACGCGAACGACAACCTCGTTCTCCGCCTCGGCGTGTTTCGCCGACACGCCCGGATGGGTACCAGGGCCGCACGCCCAGGCTCTCAGGCGAGGAGAAAGCAATGCGTCGTAGAGGAACATCCGCAGGAGCGGTCATCCTTGTCATCTGGTTGATCATCGGAGCGATTGCGGCCGGTCAACGCGGCTACTTCGACAGCTCCAACGACAACTGCGCGGAGGCCGGCACCACGATCGTGACGATCATCGCCGGCCCGCTCAACTACGTCGGACTCAACCCCAAGGTCAACTGTGAGGTACCGCAGCCGTCGAAGTAACCACCTCCCCATAGCTTCACCCCCGGCCGGGGGGGGGGGGGGGGGGGGGGGGGGGGTCGGGGGGGGGGGGGGGGGGTGGGGGGTCGAGGGACTCTACCTCGCCGACGACGTGCTGGTCGCGGACTACTCGTCGGCGAGGTTCGACTACGGCACGCTGG